>NZ_JBSFDG010000009.1:0-405714 GCF_053593775.1 Streptomyces sp. NPDC002092 | reverse complement strand
AACAGGGCCCTCAGCAAGTCCTATCGTTGCAGGTCAAGGGCACTTTTCGTGTCTCTGATCAGTTCTTGGACAGCCCGCCTCGTGAAAGCGCGAGGCTAGAAGACCGGCGCTCTAGAAAACCGGCACACCGCCCCGCGTCAGCCGCCAGTCCACCGACGCGAAGCCCTTCGGATCCAGCACACCCTTCGCCGTCACCCACTCCGCGATCCGCGTACGGATCTCCGTCGACTCCGACCACAGCTCCTGCGCGGACGCCACATGCGGGAACGCACCACCACCGTTGGCCCGGTAGTTGTTCACCGCCAACACGAACTTCTGCGCATCGTCCAGAGCGGCACCGTCATAGGTCACATTCCTGACCCGCGACCCCGCCGCCCGGGCGATGTCGATCTCGTACGACAGCCCCGACACATAGTCGTAGTTGTAGTCCGGGCGGTTGTTCGCATTCGTCAGCTTCTCCACATCGACCACCGCGTCCGGCGCCGTCTGCACGAAATACTCCGCCGAATACTCCAGGTACGCCTTGAGCTGGGCACCCGTCAGCAGCTTCGCGACCAGCGTGTTGTCGTACACATACAGGCTCGACAGATCCCGGATCGTCACCTTGCCGGCCGGGATCTCCGAGGTACGGGAGAAAGGCGAAGCCTGCGCCAGCACAGGCAGCGAGGCATACTCGGTGCCCGCCAACGCCGCCTTCACCACGTCCTCCTGGACCTTGGTGATCAGATCGATGATCGGCGCATCCTTGTACCGCGCCTCGACCGTCGTCAACGTCTCCGTCGCCGTACCCACCACCTGGTTGACGTACTCGACAACCTTCGCATGCTCGTCCGACAGCAACTTGGTGATCTTCGGGTCGTCAGCGACGGTATTGGAGTTCAGCACCCTCGACGAGACGGACTCCACGCTCCAGCGGCCCTTCGCGAAGACCAGCTCGATGTCGAACTGCGACAGCCGCTCCGCATACGCCAGCGGCTCGGACAGCACCACCGTCTTCCCGGTCCTCGCATTGGTGACCCTCAACTCCGGGATCTCCACATGCGCATGACCGACCAGAATCGCATCGATGTCCGGCACCTGCTGAGCCACCAACGCGGCCGAATTCTCCACATACGGCAGCTGGTCACCGTACGACGACGTACCCGAGGACCCGGAGTGCGCCGACACGACCACCACATCCGCACCCATCGACTTCAGCCTCGGCACCCACTTCGCCGCCTGCTCCTCCAGACCCGGAAACTCCAACTTCCCCTGCACATAAGCCTTGTCCCAGATCGCAATACCGGGATTCGTGAGACCCAGCACCGCCACCTTCACCGACGGCAGCCCCGGCACCCGGAACCTCTTGATGACATACGGCGGGAAAGCCGGCCGCTGCGACTTCGCATCCACCGCATTCGCACCCAGCAGCGGGAAATGCAACTGCTCCTCGAACTTCCGCAGTGTCTCCAGGCCGTAGTTGAACTCGTGATTGCCCAGCGCCGCCGCGTCGTACCCGATCGCATTCATCGCCTGCGCCATCGGATGCACCGGACCACCCTCCGCGGTGATCGGATCCACCTTCGCGTAGTAGTACGTCAGCGGGGTCCCCTGAATCGTGTCACCCGCATCCAGCAGCAGCGTGTTGCAGCGGCCCTTCTCCGCCCGCACCTGATTCACCAGCGTCGAGATACGCGCCAGACCCTGCGCATTGCCCGCCTTGTCGGAGTACTCCGCGTCCTTGAAGTAGTCCCAGTTGAAAACGTGGCCGTGCAGATCGGTCGTGCCCATCACGGTGAGCGAGTACCGCTTCGCGGGCTTCGTCGCCGCCGTGCCCTCCGCGGCCTGAGCCGACGGAGCCGCGACAGCACTCGCCACCGCCACCCCCGCTCCGGTCGCAGCGGACTTCTGCAGGAACCTCCGGCGGTTCAAGGGCATGTCTCGATCTCCTATGGGAAGGGTCAACAACGCGCGTAGATTCTGACCTGCGCATGACCGACCGCAACAGGTCCGGCAGGTTGCGATTGGATGACCGAAGCGGTCAACCGCACGGCCCCAGCAGGCCAAGAGGTGACAGAGTGGGGCGTATGACCACCCCTTCGCCGGACACCCCCCACCCCGCCGTCCCCTACGGCACCCCCGACGCCCCCCGCATCGCCGTACGCGGCGAAGCCCACCTCGAAGTCGACCCCGAGATCGCCCGTATCGGCATCACCGTCGCCTCCCGCGGCAAAGACCGCCGCACCGCCCTCGACGACCTCACCCGCCGCAACACCACCGCCCTCGACCTCATCAAGACATACGGGGAGGCAGTGGAGCGGCTGGAGACCGGCTCCTTCTCCATCACCCCCGAACTCAAGGAACACGGCCGCGGCGAACGCATCCACGCCTACCACGGCCGCGTCCACATCACCGCCGAGCTGACGGACTTCACCGCCCTCGGCGAACTCACCACCCGCCTCGCCGACCTGGACCTCACCCGAGTGGACGGCCCCTGGTGGGCCCTCCGCCCCGACTCACCCGCCCACCGCCAAGCCCGCCAACAAGCGGTAAAGGAAGCCGTTCAACGAGCCAGAGAGTACGCGGAGGCCCTCGGCACCTCACTCGCGGCCCTCGTCGAACTCGCCGACATCGGAGCCGAAAACACCCAGCCCTACCCACCCGCCCCCGGAGCCCGCATGCGCTCCATGGCCTACGGCGCACCCGCCGAAGACACCGCCGCACCCCTCGACCTCGAACCCCAACGCCAACACATCCACGCCGCCGTCAACGCCCGATTCACCATGACCCCACCCCAGCTCTAGAACCCAGATTCGGAGCCGTTCGAATGCTCATCGGAGCATGCGTCTGCACAATTCAATACTTGTCAACAACCCTTCATCCAAAGGTTGTTGAGTAGTCACGCACGCCAAATTCTCTACCCACCGGTAAGGCCTACGCTCGAATCATGCGCCGAGCAAAGATCGTCTGCACACTAGGGCCCGCCACCGACTCCTACGACCAGATCAAAGCCCTGGTCGAAGCCGGAATGGACGTCGCCCGATTCAACCTCAGCCACGGCACCCACGCCGAACACGAGGAGCGCTACCAGCACGTACGAAAGGCCGCCGACGAAACCGGCCGCAGCGTCGGAATCCTCGCCGACCTTCAAGGCCCGAAGATCCGCCTCGGCCACTTCACCGAAGGCCCCGTACTCCTTGAACGCGGCGACACCTTCACCATCACCGTCGAAGAGGGCGCCCAAGGCAACGGCCACACCTGCGGCACCACCTACCCCGGCCTCGCCCACGACGTCACCCCCGGCGAACGCATCCTCGTCGACGACGGGAAGGTCACCCTCGAAGTCAGAGACATCGACGGCCCCCGCATCCACACCAGGGTCATCGAAGGCGGCATGGTCTCCGACCACAAAGGACTCAACCTCCCCGGAGTCGCCGTCTCCGTCCCCGCCCTCTCCGAAAAGGACGAAGCAGACCTGCGCTGGGCCCTGCGGACCGGCTTCGACGTCATCGCCCTCTCCTTCGTCCGCAGCGGCCGCGACATCGAAGACGTCCACCGCATCATGGACGAAGAGGCCCGCCGGCTGCCCGTCATCGCCAAGGTGGAGAAGCCGCAGGCGGTCGACGCGATCGACGACATCGTGGCGGCCTTCGACGGCATCATGGTCGCGCGGGGCGATCTGGGCGTAGAAATGCCCCTGGAACAGGTCCCGATCGTCCAGAAGCGCGCCATCAAACTGGCGAAGCGCAACGCCAAGCCGGTCATCGTGGCAACGCAGATGCTCGACTCAATGATCGACAATTCGCGACCCACGCGGGCGGAGGCCAGCGACGTCGCCAACGCCGTCATCGACGGCACGGACGCCGTGATGCTGTCCGGCGAGACAAGCGTCGGCAAATACCCCATCGAGACGGTCCTCACGATGGCCAAGATCGTCGAGGCGGCGGAAGAGGACATCCTCGCGAAGGGCCTCCCACCCCTGACCGAACGGAACAAGCCCCGCACCCAGGGCGGCGCAGTCGCCCGCGCGGCGGCGGAAATGGGCGACTTCCTCGGCGCCAGGTTCCTGGTCGCCTTCACCCAGTCCGGCGACACGGCCCGCCGCCTTTCGCGCTACCGCTCGCCGATCCCACTGCTCGCTTTCACGCCGGAGCTGGCGACGCGGTCGCAGCTGAGCCTGACGTGGGGCGCGGAGACGTTCCTCGGGCCGCATGTGGACTCGACGGATGCGATGGTCGAGCAGGTGGATGAGCTGTTGCTGAAGTACGGCCGCTGCCAGAAGGGGGATGTGGTGGTGATTACGGCGGGGTCGCCTCCGGGGGTGTCGGGGTCGACGAACATGGTGCGGGTGCATCACATTGGGGAGGATGACAGTCCCAAGTAGGGGGCTTGGGTTAGTACTTGGGGCCTACGTGGGTGTCCATAAGGGCTACGGAGGCTTTGCGGGCGGTGGAAATGTTGAACGGGTTTCCATTGCGCTTGCAGTAAGTCCACTCGACGCCCAGCTTGTCGAGCGTGTCGGTATAGAGCCGCCGGATGTCGTCGGACACGTTGGTGAAGAAGTACCGCGGGTATTCGTAGCGCTTGCGCTCTCCGGCGACCACGCGGGTCGTCCAGTTGGTGAGTCGACAGCCGTCGGAGTGGATGAGGCCGCGGATGAATTCCCAAGGGTGCGCGGCGACGATTTCCTGTTGCCAGGGTTCGAGGGTGATGCGGCGTTCGTGCTTCTTGCCGGGGCCGTGCTGCGGGAACATGCAGGTCCAGTGCTTCGTGTACGACTTCACCTCGACGCAGCCCGGCTTAACGCGTTGGCTGACGTGAGGGAGCGGCATCACCTTGCGCATGGCGTTCTCGGCGGCGGCGATTAGGCCTGTCTGCGCCGCGTTGCAGAAGATCGACAGGTGGTGCTGCTTGGGCTTCGAGATGATGTGGCCGTCGCCGAGGTAGAGGCCCAGCAGGTACGAGTAGGCGATCGCGTCAAACTCACGCCCTGTGCATTGGGGGCAGTCTGTCGGCTGCGCATACGCCTCGCCGCGCGCTTTGCGGTCTTCGCTGCGCCACCAGCCGATGGTTCCGCGCGGAATGTTGAGGCGCTCCGCCACGATGCGATTGGGGACGCCCTGGCGCATGAGTGCGACAGCTTGCGTGCGAATCGAAGGGCTGTGCTGTTCCATGTGGCCACTGTGTGTTACTGAGCGTGGCCATGCGTAGCAAAAAGCGGATGTTCACGAGAACGTGGACATCCGCTTCCTGATCACAAGTGCCGGGTGCGGGACTCGAACCCGCAAGCCCTCTCGGGCAGATGTGTTTGAGACATCCGTGTATGCCATTCCACCAACCCGGCAAGACTGGCTGATCGGAAGCATACCGGGTCACCGCACGCAGCCGCAGCTAGGTAGGCTCTGGGGGAGCAGCACCTGCCCCGGCCCGTAACAAGGAGCCCCCGTGACCTCCCCCGAGTCGCCCCAGCCCGTAGACGCGCCCGACGACGACAAGTCGCACGTGCCTCCGCTGACGACCCGTGTCGTCATCGCCGAGGACGAGGCCCTGATCCGGCTCGACCTCAAAGAGATGCTGGAGGAAGAGGGCTACAGCGTCGTCGGCGAGGCCGGTGACGGCGAGCAGGCCATTGAGCTGGCCCGTGAGCACCAGCCGGACCTGGTGATCCTCGACGTGAAGATGCCCAAGCTGGACGGCATCTCGGCGGCTGAGAAGATCGCCGAGGAGGGCATCGCCCCCGTGCTGATGCTCACTGCCTTCTCGCAGCGCGACCTCGTCGAGCGTGCCCGCGACGCGGGCGCGATGGCGTACCTCGTGAAGCCGTTCAGCAAGAGCGACGTCGTTCCGGCGATCGAGATGGCTGTCTCACGGTTCACCGAGTTGAAGGAGCTGGAGAAGGAGGTCGCCGACCTCACTCTCCGTCTGGAGACCCGCAAGCTGGTCGACCGTGCGAAGTCCATCCTCCAGACCGAGTACGGGCTGACGGAGCCGGCTGCGTTCCGGTGGATTCAGAAGACGTCGATGGATCGTCGGATGTCGATGCAGCAGGTTGCGGAGGCGGTCATTCAGGACGCGGACGAGAAGAAGGCCGCGAAGGGCTGACCTTCGGCACCCACAGACAGACCGAGGCCCGCGTCCCTGGGAAACCAGGGGCGCGGGCCTCGTCGTACCGGCAGTGAGGGCAGTCTCAGTCCTCGCCGAGGTATGCCTTGCGTACGGATTCGTCGTGCAGCAGGTCTTCGCCGGTGCCGGAGAGGACGATGTTGCCGACTTCCATGACGTGTCCCTGGTCGGCGAGCGACAGGGCTGCTTGGGCGTTCTGTTCGACGAGGAGGATCGTCGTGCCTTGGGCCTTCAGCTCCACGATCGTGGACATGATCTTCTGCATCATGATCGGGGAGAGGCCCATGGAGGGCTCGTCGAGCATGAGGAGCTTGGGCTGGGACATGAGCGCGCGGCCCATCGCGAGCATCTGCTGCTCGCCACCTGAGAGGGTGCCCGCGGCTTGCTTGCGGCGTTCTCCGAGGATGGGGAAGAGGTCGTAGGCCCTCTGTATGTCTTTTTGGATGCCTTCCTTGTCCTTTCTCAGGAAGGCGCCGAGTTGCAGGTTTTCCTCGATGGTGAGTCGCGGGAAGATGTGCCGGCCCTCAGGGGAGTGGGCGAGGCCCAGCGCGACGATTTTGTGGGCGGGGATGCCGGAGAGGGGTTTCCCGTCGAAGGTGATCTTTCCGTGGCTGGGCTTGAGGAGGCCGGAGAGGGTGCGCAGGGTGGTGGTTTTGCCGGCGCCGTTGGTGCCGATGAGGGTGACGACCTGGCCTGCTTCGACCTTGAAGGAGATGCCTTTGACGGCTTCGATTTTGCCGTAGGCGACCCGGAGGTCTTCGACCTCGAGGAGTGCGGTCACTGGGCTTCTCCCTTGGTGGTGCTGGTGGTGCTGTCGGCGGCTCCGGCTTCGGCGGCGGCTATTTCGGCGGCTTCTGCTTCTCCGGGGTCGCCTTCGAAGGGTTCTCCGAGGTATGCGGCGATGACGCGTTCGTCGGCCTGGACGACTTCGGAGGTGCCTTCGACGAGTTTTTCGCCTTGGACGAGGACGGCGACGCGGTCGCAGAGGTTGAAGATGAAGCGCATGTCGTGCTCGATGACGAGGACGGAGATGCCCTTGTCGCGGATGGCGAAGACGAGTTCTTCGGTTGCTCGCGTCTCCTGGGGGTTCATGCCCGCCGTGGGTTCGTCGAGGAGGAGCAGGCCGGGTTCGGACGCCAGTGCGCGGGCGATTTCGAGCTTGCGCTGTTCGCCGTAGGGGAGGTTGCGGGCGAGGTGGTCGCGCTTGTGCTCCAGGCCGATGAACTCCAGGAGTTCCAGGGCTCGTTCCTCGCTGGCCTTTTCCGCCTTCTTGAAGCCGGGGCCGCGCAGCAGAGCTGACCAGAGGCCTTCTTTGGTGCGGGTGTGGCGGCCTACGAGGACGTTTTCCAGGACGGTCATGTTGGCGAAGAGCCGGATGTTCTGGAAGGTGCGGGCCATGCCGGCTTTGGTGACGAGGTGGGGTTTGGGGGGTAGGACGTTGCCTTTGTAGCGGACGGTGCCTTCGGTGGGGATGTACAGGCCGGTGAGGCAGTTGAAGAAGGTGGTTTTGCCGGCTCCGTTGGGGCCGATGAGTCCGACGATTTCGCCGGTGTTGACGGTGAAGTCGACGTTGCGTACGGCGGTGAGTCCGCCGAAGCGCATGGTGACGCCGGCGGCTTCGAGTACGGGGGTGCCGGGGGTCGACTCGGTGGTGGTGTTGGTGGTCATCGCGGGTCTCACGCCCCTGCCTTGGAGACGCCGACCGTGCCTTCGGGGAGGGTTGCGCCTTCGGGTACGGCGAGTTGGTCGGTCTCGTGGTATTCGAGCTGCTGTCGTTTGTTGGCGACGATTCCTTCGGGGCGGAAGCGCATCAGGAGGACGAGTGCGATGCCGAAGAAGAGCAGCTGGTAGTCGTTGAGGAACTGGAGTTTGGTGGGGATGACGTAGAGCAGTGTCGCGCCGAGGAGGGGGCCGGTGATGGTGCCCATGCCGCCGAGGATGACGGCGGCGAGGAGGAATGCGGAGCTGGGGGGGACGGGTCCGGCGAAGACGTACATCTCGGGGACGACGGTGTGCTGTACGTGGGCCTGGATGGTGCCGGCGAGGCCGGCGAGGGTGGCGCCGAGGGCGAAGGCGATGAGTTTGACGCGGAAGCCGTTGATGCCCATGGCGGTGGCGGCGGTTTCGTCTTCGCGGATGGCGACCCAGGCGCGGCCGATGCGGGAGTTGCCGGCGCGGGCGAAGATCGTGACGACCAGCGCGGTGCAGAGGAGCATCAGCCAGAAGTAGTTGGCGTAGGAGCCGAGGGTGAAGCCGAGGATCGTGTGCGTGGCGCCGAAGTCGAAGCCGAGGATCTTGAGGTCGGGGATGTTGGGGATGCCGTTGGGGCCGTTGGTGATGTTGGGGCCTGATGTGCCGTCGAGGTTGCCCATGGCGATGCGGAAGATTTCTCCGAAGCCGAGGGTGACGATGGCGAGGTAGTCGCCGCGCAGTCGCAGGGTGGGGGCGCCGATGAGGACGCCGAAGATGAGGGAGGCGGCGGCGCCGGTGAGGACGGCGGCCCAGAACGGGAAGGTGACGTGGAAGGTGCTCGCGGTGGTGCCGGAGACGAGGGCTGCGGTGTAGGCGCCGACGCCGAGGAAGGCGACGTAGCCGAGGTCGAGGAGTCCGGCGAGGCCGACGACGACGTTGAGGCCGAGGGCGACGGTGGCGAAGATGAGGATGCTGACGGCGAGCAGGGTGAATTCGTCGGTGTTCTGGGTGAAGGGGAACGCTGCGGCGGCGGCGAAGGCGGCGCCGATGGTGACTTGGCGGTGTTTGGTGGTGAGGGCCTGGAGGCGGGTGGTGAGTCCGGCTCGGGCGATGGCGCCGAAGGCGAATCCGGTGATGATGAGGTAGCCGACGAAGAGTTCGCCGTAGGGGGTTTGGATGCCGTAGGCGGCGACCCACAGGCCGAGGGCGAAGACGGCGATGATGATGCCGATTTCGGCCCAGGGGTTGAGGGGGGTGGGCTGCTTGAGGCGGCCGTGGGCGGTGCCGAAGAGGGGGGTGGTGGCTCGTTTGACGGGGGTGGTGGTGGGGTCGGTGTCGCGGGGGAGAGGGAGTGCGAGGGCGGCGAGCAGGGTGATGAGTGAGGCTGCTGCTGCGATGAAGCCGCCGGGGTCGAGGTTGACGAGTCCGCCGAGTTCGATGGCGATGGCGATGACGGTGAACCAGGTGGTGGCGAAGGTGCCGAGGGCCATCAGGAGCAGGGGGGTGTTGTTGCCGGCGGGGTTGAGCCAGCGGAAGCCTCGTATGCCGTGGCCGGCGAGGGCGTAGAGGAGGGTGAGGATGGCGCCCGCGAGGGTGAGGACTTGGAGGCCGCCGGGGTAGCCGGTGACGGTGAGGTCGCCGGGGAAGTCGGTGGTGTAGGTCCAGGAGAGGAAGGTGCTCGCGAGTGTGGCGATGGCGCCGACGGCGAGTGTGAGGCGTGCGCCTGCTTCCGGGAGGGGGATGAGGGGCGTGTTCTCGTGGGTTTCGGTGGTCATCGATATCACGCCCGATCCGCGACGCGCTCGCCGAGCAGGCCTTGGGGCCTGACCAGGAGGACGAGAATGAGGAGGACGAAGGCCCAGACGTTGGCCCAGGCGCCGCCGCCGAGCTTGTCCATTCCGGGGATGTCCTGGATGTACTGGATGGAGAGGGCTTCGGCGAGGCCGAGGACGACGCCGCCGAGCATGGCGCCGTAGATGTTGCCGATGCCGCCGAGGACGGCTGCGGTGAAGGCCTTGAGGCCGGCGATGAAGCCCATCTCGTAGTTGATCTGGCCGTATTTGAGGCCGGAGGAGACGGCGGCGATGGCGGCGAAGGCGGCGCCGATGGCGAAGGCCATGACGATGATGCGGTCGGTGTTGACGCCCATGAGTTTGGCGGTGTCGGGGTCTTGGGCGGTGGCTTGCATGGCGCGGCCGGCGCGGCTCTTGGAGACGAAGAGTCCGAGCATGAGCATGCAGAGGGGGGCGGCTATGAGGAGGAAGAGGTCGGCGCGCTGGATCTGCAGGTTGCCGGTGATTTTGAAGGCGTCTCCGTGGAATTCGGGGAAGCTCTTGGCCTGCTTGGCGCCGGGGTAGAAGCCCCAGACGATCTGCTGGAGGGCGATGGAGAGGCCGATTGCGGTGATGAGGGGGGCCAGGCGTGGGGCGGTGCGCAGTGGCCGGTAGGCGAATCGTTCGGCGGCGGTGGCGACGGCCACTGAGGCGATGACGCCGCCGATGATCATGAACGGGATGGCGACGAGCAGTGGGGTGCCGCTGGGCAGCCAGATGTAGATGGTGAGGGCGCCGAAGCCCCCGATCATGTAGATCTCGCCGTGGGCGAAGTTGATGAGCTGGACGATCCCGTAAACCATGGTGTAGCCGATGGCGATGAGGCCATACAGGGCACCGAGGGTCAGGCCGTTGGCCAGCGTTTGCGGCAGTTCGTGCACCGCAGGGCCTCCGATGAGCGTGTCGGATATGACTCCGCGCGAGGGCGCTGTTTGCGCCCTCGCGCGGTGGGTTTCAGGTGGTGCGGGGCTGGGTTGTGCGGGTCAGTCCTTGAAGGTGGCGCTCTTGACGGCCTTCCAGGCGCCGTTCTCGACCTTGTACACGGTCAGCTGCTTGTTGGTGGTGTCGCCGTACTGGTCGAAGGAGACCTTGCCGGTGACGCCGTCGAAGGAGACCTTCTGCATGGCTTCGGTGATCTTGGCGCGGGCGTCGCTGGGGAGCTTGCCGTTGTTGGCTTCGACGACGGCCTTGACGGCCTGGATGATGGACCAGGCGGCGTCGTAGGAGTAGCCGCCGTAGGCCGCGTAGGGGTCCTTGTAGCCGGCTGCCTTGTAGTCGTTGATGAAGGTCTTGGCGGTGTCGAGCTGTTCGACGGGGTAGCCGACGGAGGTGGCGAGGTCGCCGTCGTTGGAGACGCCGGAGGCGGAGATGAAGGCGGGGTCGTAGATGCCGTCGCCGCCCATGGTGGGGATCTTGGCTCCGGCCTTCTTGACCTGGTCGGAGATGAGGCCGCCTTCGGGGTACTGGCCGCCGAAGTAGACGGAGTCGGCGCCGGAGGACTTGACCTTGTCGGCGGTGGAGGAGAAGTCGGTCTCCTTCACGGTGATGTGGTCGGTGCCGACGACCTTGCCGCCGAGGCGCTTGAACTCCTGGGAGAAGATCGCGGCGAGGCCGGCTCCGTAGGTCTGCTTGTCGTCGATCACGAAGACCTTCCGCTTCTTCGCGTCGTTGTAGTAGTACTGCGCGGCGAAGCGGCCCTGGATGACGTCCGTGGTGGCCGTGCGGAAGTAGGTCTTGAAGGGGCGCTTGAGGTTGCCCGCCGCCCAGTTGTCGCCCTGGGTGAGGGCGGGGTTGGTGTTGGCGGGCGAGACCTCGGTGAGGTTGGCCTTGGCGAAGTCGCTCTGCATGGACTGGGCGACGCCGGAGTTGAGGGGGCCGACGACGCCGAGGACGTCCTTGTTGCCGACGAGGTTGACGGCGTTCTGGTGGCCGGAGGCGGGCACGGCCTGGTCGTCGAGGGCGACGACCTTGAAGGTGATGCCCTTGACCTCGTTGTTCTTGTTGGCCGTCTTGGCGGCGAGGTCCACGGAGTTCTTGATGCCCTGGCCGAGCGCGGAGAGCGAGCCGGTGAGGGGGGCGTCGACACCGATGACGACGGTGGTGCCGCTGTTGCTCTTGGAATCGTTCTTGTCGCGCGAGCCGCATGCGGTGAGCGTGAGGGCACCAGTGGTGATCACGGTGGTGAGGATGAGCAAGGAACGGTTTCGCACGGTCAGTCCTTTCCCAGGCGCGGCTCCCTCTGGTGAGGTGCCGTTGTGCTGGTGGGCCGGAGTCGATGGTTCGAATCCGTTTTTGCGCCCCCGTGGCACAGTGACTGGCGGTGACTTTAGGTCCAGCCGACGGGGTGGGGGACCGGTGAAGGTAAGGATGTGACTTTCTTGTTATGCATGAAAACCGAAGCTTGTGACTTCAGATGGGCAGATCGGGCTTTCCGGCCGCGCCGGGGTGACCGCATGGTGAGAATCCGCAGTTCCGTTCGGGCGTGACGAGATCTTGTGACCGGTATCACATGCAGAGGGTGCGGAGTGACGCGGAGAGGTCTTGCGCATAGGCGGCGCCGAGGATGTAGCTCGGGTTCTGCGTTCCACGCGTGTTACGCAACGTTACGTTCAGGAAAGGAAGTTCGACGCCTTGTGGAAGTCCTGTGCAGTGCCGGACGGCCACCAGGAGCGTGAGGGTGCGGGGTTTTCCGGCCTTCAGGGTGAGGGGGGTGGCGGGGCTGGTGCTCATGGTCAGGCCGTCGTAGGGCTGTGCGAGGCGGGTCAGTGTGGTGGGCGGGCCGGCGTCGAGAAGGGCCCGCAGCCGGAAGGTGAAGGTCCGGGTCCGGGGGTCGGGGGGTTTGCGCAGGCCGGTGTAGGTGAGTTCGGTGACGCTGAGCGGCCAGGGGGCGAAGGAGGTGGCCTGCCGGGCGTCGTCGAGGGGCGCGGTGAAGAGCGTGACGGTGAGGGCGGCGGCCAGGCCGGTGACGGTCAGGGCGGCGGGCAGTCGGGGCCGGGCCCAAGGGTGTTGGCGGCCGTGGGCGAGAACCTCTCCCGCCTCCCGGGCTTCGGGTGGGGACTCCTCGAGGGGGCCGATGCCGCTGGTCATTTCGGCGGGCGCCAGTTCTGCGAGCTCCAGGTGGCACCGTTCTCCTCGGTGCAGCGCTGCTCGGACTGACGGTCGATCAACTTCTTTGCGGCGCCCAGCCCGTGGCGTTTTTGCTCGGTGCGGGCGTTGTGGACGATCGTGTCCATGATTTCGTACTGCTGGTTGGACAGGCCCTTCTGTTCCCAGTCGAGGCCGGCCCACTTCCCGCCGGTGATCGTCTCCTTGGCCCAGTACGAGATCAGTTTGGTGCAGGCGGAGACGGGTGACGTGTCGTCCGGACTGGGCGTCCCGTGTGCCGAGGGCGAGCCGGAGGAGCAGCCCGCGCCGAGCGTCACGGCGAGGGCTGCGGCGGCGAGGGAGAGGGTGCGGGAGACGGCGGGGGTGCCGGCGGTGGCGCGGGTGCGCCGGCCGCGACGGGGAGGGGTTCGCCTCATGCTTTGACGCTAGGGCGGGGGTCGTCCCTGGACAACCCTGGCGGCTGTGTGGTCAGTCGGTGGCGCGGATGTGCGCCCCGTCGCCGGGCCGGGCGTCGCGCAGCAGGCAGGTCAGGCGTGCGCTGCACACGCGCCGTCCGTCCTCGTCGCTGATCACGATCTCGTACGTGGCGGTGGAGCGGCCGCGGTGCAGCGGGGTGGCGACACCGGTGACCAGGCCGGAGCGTACGCCGCGGTGGTGGGTGCAGTTCAGGTCGACGCCGACCGCGATCTTGGAGCTGCCGCCGTGGAGCATGGAGCCGACGGAGCCGAGGGTCTCGGCGAGGACGGCGGAGGCGCCGCCGTGCAGCAGGCCGTAGGGCTGGGTGTTGCCCTCGACGGGCATGGTGCCGACGACGCGGTCCGCGGAGGCCTCGAGGATCTCCACGCCCATGCGGGTGCCGAGGTGTCCGGCGGAGAAGAGAGCCGGGAGATCGACGCCGAGTGCGGCGTACTCGTCGATGACCTCCTGCGGGAACTTCACGTACTGCTGCTCGCCCATGGGCCCGGCTCCGTTCGTCCTGATCACTCGTTCAGCCTGCCTGAGCAAACGCTCAGTCGGTTGCCGATTGTTCCAGACGTACGACGACGGACTTGCTGGCCGGGGTGTTACTGGTGTCCGCGGTGGAGTCCAGCGGCACCAGGACGTTGGTCTCGGGGTAGTAGGCGGCGGCGCAGCCGCGTGCCGTCGGGTAGTGCACGACGCGGAAGCCGGGCGCCCTGCGCTCGACGCCGTCCTTCCACTCGCCGACCAGGTCGACGTACGAGCCGTCGGCGACGCCGAGTGCGCGTGCGTCCTCGGGGTTGACCAGGACCACGCGGCGGCCGTTCTTGATGCCGCGGTAGCGGTCGTCGAGGCCGTAGATGGTGGTGTTGTACTGGTCGTGCGAGCGCAGCGTCTGCAGCAGCAGACGGCCTTCGGGCAGCTTCGGGTACTCGACGGGGGCCGCCGTGAAGTTCGCCTTGCCGGTGGCGGTCGGGAAGCGGCGTTCGTCGCGCGGGGCGTGGGGGAGGGTGAACCCGCCGGGGCGGGCCACGCGCGCGTTGAAGTCCTCGAAGCCGGGGACGACGCGCGCGATGCGGTCGCGGATGGTGGCGTAGTCCTTCTCGAACTCCTCCCAGGGCACCGTGTCGTCCTCGCCGAGGACGCGGCGGGCCAGGCGGCAGACGATGGCCGGTTCGGACAGCAGGTGGGTGCTCGCTGGCTCCAGTCGGCCGCGGGAGGCGTGCACCATGCCCATGGAGTCCTCGACGGTCACGAACTGCTCGCCGCTGCCCTGCAGGTCGCGCTCGGTGCGGCCGAGGGTGGGCAGGATCAGGGCACGCGCGCCCGTGACCACGTGCGAGCGGTTGAGCTTGGTCGACACGTGCACGGTGAGGCGGGCGCGCCGCATGGCCGCCTCGGTGACCTCGGTGTCGGGGGAGGCGGACACGAAGTTGCCGCCCATCGCGAAGAACACCTTGGCGGCGCCGTCACGCAGGGCGCGGATGGCCTGGACGACGTCGTAGCCGTGCTCGCGCGGCGGTGCGAAGCCGAACTCCTTCTCCAGGGCGTCAAGGAAGGCGGGGGCGGGGCGCTCGAAGATGCCCATCGTCCGGTCGCCCTGCACGTTCGAGTGGCCGCGCACCGGGCACACGCCCGCACCCGGGCGGCCGATGTTGCCGCGCAGCAGAAGGAAGTTGACGACCTCGCGGATGGTCGGCACGGAGTGCTTGTGCTGGGTCAGGCCCATCGCCCAGCACACGATGGTGCGCTTGGAGGCGAGGATCATCTTCAGGGCGGCGTCGATCTCCGCGCGCGTGAGGCCGGTCGCGGTCAGGGTCTCGTCCCAGTCGGCGGCCTTGGCGGCCGCGGCGAACTCCTCGTAGCCGTGGGTGTGTTCGCGCACGAACTCCTCGTCCACCGCCCCCTCCGTCTCCAGGACGAGTTTGTTGAGGAGGCGGAAGAGGGCCTGGTCGCCGCCGATGCGGATCTGCAGGAACAGGTCGTTGAGGGCTGCGCCCTTGAGCATGCCCTGCGGGGTCTGCGGGTTCTTGAACCGCTCCAGGCCGGCCTCGGGCAGCGGGTTCACGCTGATGATCTTCGCGCCGTTGGCCTTGGCCTTCTCCAGGGCGGAGAGCATGCGCGGGTGGTTGGTGCCCGGGTTCTGGCCGGCGACGATGATCAGGTCGGCCTTGTAGAGGTCCTCCAGCAGGACGCTGCCCTTGCCGATGCCGATGGTCTCGCTCAGGGCCGAACCGGACGACTCGTGGCACATGTTGGAGCAGTCCGGCAGGTTGTTCGTGCCGAGCCGGCGGGCGAACAACTGGTAGAGGAAGGCCGCCTCGTTGCTGGTGCGCCCCGAGGTGTAGAAGAGCGCCTCGTCGGGGGAGCCGAGGGCGGCGATCTCCTCGGCGACGATGTCGAAGGCGCGCTCCCAGCTCACCGGCTCGTAGTGGGTGCCACCTTCGGGCAGGTGCATGGGGTGGGTGAGCCGGCCCTGCTGCCCCAGCCAGTAGCCGCTGCGGGAGGCGAGGTCGGCGACGGAGTGCGCGGCGAAGAACTCCGGGGTGACCCGGCGCAGGGTGGCCTCCTCGGCGACCGCCTTCGCGCCGTTCTCACAGAACTCCGCCGCATGCCGGTGGTCGGGCTCCGGCCAGGCGCAGCCCGGGCAGTCGAAGCCGTCCTTCTGGTTGACGCGCAGCAGCGTCAGCGCGGTCCGCTTCACGCCCATCTGCTGCTGGGCGATGCGCAGGGTGTGCCCGATGGCCGGCAGTCCCGCCGCCGCGTGTTTGGGCCCGGCGACCTGGGGCGCGTCCTGGACCGGGTCACCCTTGGGCGGCTTCGTCGCCATGGCGCACTCTCCTTCACAGACACCTGCGAGCTACCACCTCGATCCTCGCACGCGCGACTGACAGCGAGGGCAGCCGGTGCCGTGCGCGGAGCGTGATCACCTGTGGCGCCGGCGCCGGGTGCCGTTTCCTTCCGCGGCGGCGGTGATCGACCGCGACGGCGGCGCCGGGGGTTCCGGCGCCGGTTGCCGTCTCTTCGCGCCGGGTCGGCGATCGGCTTCGACGGCGGCCTCGGGGGCCTTCCCGGCTCTCGAACCGGTGGGGAAGGTGCCGATCCGGCGGGAAGCCACGACTGTCAGTGGCACGTGGCAGGATCGGGGCGTGGCAGAAACAGCATCGAAGACGACCGACAAGACCGCCGGCGGCGACGCGCGGCCCCGCCTCATGCTCATGGACGGGCACTCGCTGGCCTACCGCGCGTTCTTCGCGCTGCCCGCGGAGAACTTCACGACCGCGACCGGGCAGCCGACCAACGCGATCTACGGCTTCGCGTCGATGCTGGCCAACACCCTGCGTGACGAGGAGCCCACGCACTTCGCGGTGGCCTTCGACGTCTCCCGCAAGACCTGGCGCTCCGAGGAGTTCACCGAGTACAAGGCCAACCGCTCCAAGACCCCGGACGAGTTCAAGGGGCAGGTCGAGCTGATCGGCGAGCTCCTGGACGCGATGAACGCGTCACGGTTCGCGGTCGACGGCTTCGAGGCGGACGACGTCATCGCCACCCTCGCCACCCAGGCGGAGGCCGAGGGCTTCGAGGTCCTGATCGTCACCGGCGACCGTGACTCCTTCCAGTTGGTCAGCGAGCACACGACGGTGCTGTATCCCACGAAGGGCGTTTCCGAGCTGACCCGGTTCACCCCGGAGAAGGTCTTCGAGAAGTACGGGCTGACGCCCGCGCAGTACCCCGACTTCGCGGCGCTGCGCGGCGACCCCTCCGACAACCTGCCGGGCATCCCCGGCGTCGGTGAGAAGACCGCCGCGAAGTGGATCAACCAGTTCGGTTCGTTCGCGGAGCTCGTCGAGCGCGTCGAGGAGGTCAAGGGCAAGGCCGGGCAGAACCTGCGCGAGCACCTGGAGGCGGTCAAGCTCAACCGCCGCCTGACCGAGATGGTGCGCACGGTCGAGCTGCCCAAGGCGGTCGCCGACCTGGAGCGCGCCCCGTACGACCGCACGGCCGTCGCGATGGTCCTGGACACCCTGGAGATCAGGAACCCCTCGCTGCGCGAGCGGCTGCTCGCCGTGGACCCGGGCGGCGAGGAGGCCGAGGCGACGCCGGTGGCACCCGGCGTGGAGCTGGACGGGACCGTGCTGGGCACGGGCGAGCTGGCCGGCTGGCTCACCGAGCACGGCAGCGAGACGCTCGGCATCGCCACGGTCGACACCTGGGCGCTGGGCACCGGCTCGGTCGCCGAGGTCGCCCTCGCCACCGCCGAGGGGCCGGCCGCCTGGTTCGACCCGTCCCAGCTGGACGAGGCCGACGAGAACGCGTGGGCGACCTGGCTGGCCGCCGAGGACCGCCCCAAGGTCCTGCACAACGCCAAGGGCGCCATGCGCGTCCTCGCCGAGCACGGCTGGTCCGTCGCCGGCGTCTCGATGGACACCGCGCTGGCCGCCTACCTGGTCAAGCCGGGTCGCCGCTCCTTCGACCTGGACGCGCTGTCCCTGGAGTATTTGGGCCGTGAGCTGGCCCCCGCCGCCACGGCCGACGGCCAGCTCGCCTTCGGCGCCGACGACGGAGCGGAGGCCGAGGCGCTCATGGTGCAGGCCCGCGCGATCCTCGACCTCGGCGAGGCCTTCCGGGGCCGCCTGGAGGAGGTCGGCGCCGCGGACCTGCTGCGCGACATGGAACTGCCCACCTCGATCCTGCTCGCCCGCATGGAGCGCCACGGCATCGCCGCCGACCGGGCCCACCTGGAGGCCATGGAGCAGATGTTCGCGGGCGCCGTGCAGCAGGCGGTGAAGGAGGCGCACGCGGCGGCGGGCCACGAGTTCAACCTGGGCTCGCCCAAGCAGCTCCAGGAGGTCCTCTTCGGCGAGCTGGGCCTGCCCAAGACGAAGAAGACCAAGACCGGTTACACCACGGACGCCGACGCCCTGGCCTGGCTGGCCACCCAGACGGACAACGAACTGCCCGTCGTCATGCTCCGCCACCGCGAGCAGGCGAAGCTGCGGGTCACCGTCGAGGGCCTGATCAAGACGATCGCCGCCGACGGCCGCATCCACACCACCTTCAACCAGACGGTCGCCGCGACCGGCCGACTGTCGTCCACGGACCCCAACCTGCAGAACATCCCCGTCCGCACCGACGAGGGCCGCGCCATCCGCCGTGGCTTCGTCGTCGGCGAGGGCTTCGAGTCGCTGATGACCGCCGACTACAGCCAGATCGAACTGCGCGTGATGGCCCACCTCTCCGAGGACGAGGGCCTGATCGAGGCGTTCACCTCCGGTGAGGACCTGCACAACACGGTCGCGGCGCAGGTCTTCTCGGTCGACCGCGAGCACGTCGACGCGGAGATGCGCCGCAAGATCAAGGCCATGTCGTACGGCCTGGCATACGGTCTGTCGGCCTTCGGCCTGTCCCAGCAGCTGAACATCGACGCGGGCGAGGCCCGGGTCCTGATGGACACCTACTTCGAGCGGTTCGGCGGCGTCCGGGACTATCTGCGCCGGGCCGTCGACGAGGCGCGGGCCACGGGCTACACGGCGACCCTCTTCGGCCGCCGCCGCTATCTGCCCGACCTCAACAGCGACAACCGCCAGCGCCGCGAGGCGGCCGAGCGCATGGCTCTGAACGCGCCGATCCAGGGCACCGCCGCGGACATCGTCAAGATCGCCATGCTGAAGGTGGACGACGCGCTGCGGGCGGCGGGCCTCAGCTCCCGCATGCTTCTGCAGGTCCACGACGAAATCGTCCTGGAGATCGCCCCCGGCGAGCGTGCCGCCGCGGAGGAGATCGTCCGCCGCGGGATGGCTGACGCGGTGCATCTGAGGGTGCCGCTCGGTGTCTCGGTGGGGGTGGGGGCCGACTGGGAGTCGGCTGCGCACTAGCCTCCGGCGGTGGGCGGGGAATCGGTGCTGCCCTGCCGGGCGGCGCGTCGGCCCTCCGGCCAGGGGGGAGTTCTTCGCGCAGGGGGTTACCGAGTGTCTGCGGGCGCGTCGTGGCTGGTCGCGCCCGCGCGGCGGAGCCGCATATCGACATCGCCCCGCGCCCCTTCGGGGCGCGGCCGAACCCGGCGCGCACGGGCGAACCCCCGCCGAACCCGTCAAGCCGCACAGGGAACCGTCACTCAGGTGGCCCCCGCGAAAAGGCCCCCACCGCCCTCGCACCGTAAGGATGCGGGCATGGGTATACGCATGCTCAACCGCCGGCCGGCGAGAGCGCAGGCGGGTGCCGAGGCGGCGCCCGTCGTGCCACCCGCGCCGGTGCCGGCCTACGCCGCTCGTGCAAGCACCGCCCGCATCCCCACCGACCTCGCCGTCGTCCTGCGCCGCACGGCGGCGGGCCTCCGGCGTCGGCTGGCCCGACCCGGGACGGGGTCCGCAGAGCCGCCCGCCTGGCGGCTGTGGGCGGGCCTGGGCCGCAGTTACGTCACCGGGCTGCTCGTCCGCGTCCGCCGCAGCCGCCACGCCCGCACCGTCAGGGTGTTCATCGTGACCGCGGGCACCCTCACCGACCGGCCGGACGGCCCTGCTCCGCGCTGACCTGCTCCGGCTTCCCGGCAGACGGCACCGGCCGCCACACCCGCACCGTCAGGGTGTTCATCGTGACCGCGGGCACCCTCACCGACCGGCCGGACGGCCCTGCTCCGCGCTGACCCGCTCCGGCTTCCCGGCAGACGGCACCGGCCGCCACACCCGCACACCCACCACGTACAGCAGCAGCCCGAGCAGCAGCCCCGCGCCCGCACCGAAGCACACGGCCGGAATCAGCTCCCAGGGCCTGGCCACCGCGCCCCAGTACGCCCACCATCGCACCGCCCGCTCCACGGCCCAGACCCCCGCACATCCGCAGAGCACCACACAGGCCCACCACCGGTCCCGCAGCGACAACACGGGGACCGCACGCGAAACCGGGTGCGCCGACGCCCCGCGCAGCGCCCGCGTCATCCACACCGCGATCACCACCGCGCCCAGCACCGAGCTCCCGTACTGCAGGTCCGAGTACAGGGGAGACCCCCACAGCATCCGGCCGAGCACCGGAAACAGCCGTACGCCCCACCGGTCGTGATGCGTGAAGGCGTCCCACACCACGTGGGTCAGGGCGCCGAGCGCCGCGGACGCGTACCACCACGCGGCCAGGGACGGCCGTACGCGCGCGCGTGGCGCCCCGCAGCGCAGCAGGGCGGCCGGCCGCGGCTGCCAGGGCCGCGGCAGCAGCGCCACCAGCGGCTCCCGGACCAGCAGCCACAGCCCGACCAGTGCCCAGGCCACCAGCACGTCGACCGTGAAGACGCCGGGAAAGGAGTGGGTGACCGTGCCGAACTCCATCGCACCGGGCACCGCACTTGCCGCGTAATACGTCATGTCGGGCGCAAAGGAACCGGCCACGAGAACGGCCGGAATCAGCCGTCCTCGACCGGATCCGTCGCCGCGCACGGCGGGCAGGACGGCGGCCGCATGGCTCAGGGTGAACGGCAACGGGGCTCCTCACGCCGGACGTTGCCCGAGCGGGCGGCCCGGGTGATCGCTCCGGTCCAGTATGCGTGCCGCGATTCCACGCCGTTCGCACATGGCCAACCGGTAAATATCGG
The DNA here is from genome assembly GCF_053593775.1 of Streptomyces sp. NPDC002092. Lineage (NCBI taxonomy): Bacteria > Bacillati > Actinomycetota > Actinomycetes > Kitasatosporales > Streptomycetaceae > Streptomyces > Streptomyces sp. NPDC002092. Next base: position 384,945 of record NZ_JBSFDG010000009.1, on the reverse strand, counting down.
GCACGAACGGGTCCCCGTGGAAAGGAAGTTGTCGTAGGGTCGCCTGGGTCACCGTGCCGGGCGGCGCGGTCGAACAGGCGGACACGGCAACTCGACAGGAATGCGACAGAAACAAGAGAGCGACACGAGGGCAACCCGCACGCCGGGTCGATCGTCAGAACAGGGCGGGCGCACTGTGCGCCGGGCAGACGAAGACGGACGCTGACGCGTCCACGGGAGGGGTTCACTCTATGGCGGCGCAATTCGGCATGAGGCTGCGCAAAGGAGCGGCAACCACAGCCGTGGCAGCGGTCGCGGTCGCTGCCCTGTCCGCGTCCCAGGCTCCGGGCGTCACAGTCGACGACCACGGCAGACAGACCGCCTCCAAGGCCCAGCCCGCCCCCGATGCGACCGCCGGCGACGGCGCCGCGACCGGCAACTCGCCGTACTACACCGCTCTTCCGCCGCTCAACAGCCCGAACCCCTCGCCGACCCCCGGCGCCACCGGCAGCCCCACGTCGACGGGCACGGCCGAGGCGGGCATCCCCGCGACCGTGCTCGACGCCTACAAGAAGGCCGAGGCCGAGCTGCGCGACTCCAAGCCCGGCTGCAACCTGCCCTGGCAACTGCTCGCCGCGATCGGCCAGGTGGAGTCGGGCCAGGCCCGCGGCGGCCGCGTCAACGCCGACGGCACCACGATCACCCCGATCCTCGGCCCGCAGCTCGACGGCAACGGCTTCGCGCTGATCAAGGACACCGACGGCGGCAAGTACGACGGCAACAGCAGCTACGACCAGGCCGTCGGCCCCATGCAGTTCATCCCCTCCACCTGGGCGTGGGCGGGCCGCGACGGCAACGGCGACGGGGTCAAGGACCCCAACAACGTCTACGACGCCGCCCTGGCCGCCGGCCACTACCTGTGCCGCAACGGCTGGGACCTGTCCGTACCGGCCGACCTCAGTCGGGCGATCCTCAGCTACAACAACTCGCAGGACTACCTGCACACCGTCCTGTCGTGGCTGGAGTACTACCGCAAGGGCACCCACGAGATCCCGGACGGCAGCGGCAGCGTCCCCTCGGGCCGCAGTGACGACGGCCAGAAGGCCAACCCCAAGCCGACGCCCACGCCGCCCGCCAAGCCGAAGCCGCCGAGCAGCGGCTCCCCGACCCCCAAGCCGCCGTCGGGCACGCCCGGCACTCCGACCCCGCCGAGCAGCCCGTCGCCCACCCCCACCGACACGGTGGACCACCTGGCGGACGCGGGCATCGCGAAGCTCACCGCTATGGCCGGTGACACCTTCACCAAGAAGATCAGCACCAAGGCCGTGACCAAGACCGGCAAGGCCGTCGGCAAGGTCAGGGTCCGCTTCACGATCATGGGCGACACCGACACCACCTTCACCGGCGGCGAGAAGGTCGCCACGGTCGTCACCAACAGCTCCGGCGTGGCACTCGCCCCCAGTCTGCAGGCGGGCGAGAAGACGGGCGAGTTCACCGTCCGCGCCACCGTCGTGGGCCGCGTGGTCACCGGCCTCGACTACACCGCCACGGTCACCGAGCGCGTCGCCGACAGCGTCGTGCGCACCAGCGACACCGCGCTGACCTGCACCCCGGGCGGCGAGTTCGCCGACCAGGCCGAGGTGAAGGCCACCTACAAGGGCGCCGTCGCCGACAAGGTCGCGGTCACCGCAACGCTGATCAAGTCGGTGCTCGACCCGACCGAGAACGACAAGGGCCCCTACTTCAAGGACGCCGACGGCAAGACCGTACGTACCCTGACCGGCCTGACGACGGACGCCAAGGGCCTGCTGACGCTGCCGAAGCTGTACGCCGACGACAACACCGGCACCTTCGTCCTGCGCATCACCACCGCGGGCGGCGCGACCCTCGACATCCAGCTGACGGTCGCAGCGCCCGACTCCTCGGCGAGCCCCAGCCCGTCGCCCAGTCCCTCCGCGTAATTCTCCGTATCGTCCCTGCGACGGCGGCGGCGCTCCTCGGCCAGGGGACGCCGCCGCCGTCGTTGTGTGTGCAACGTGTTCTCATCTCGCCCGCCCGTTGCTACGGTGCCGGACCTGACGATGTATCAGTTCCCGTCCGTGTTCCCGTCCCCGGGGAGGCAGGCATGCGCGCCCTGATCGCCGCCGCGACCGGTCTCGCCCTCGCCCTCGCGCTGGTCTTCACCATCACGGCCATGGGCACTCCCACGGGCAGGACATCCCCGAAACCGCTGCTGACGACGGTGCCCGCACACCCGTAACCGCCCGGGAGGGAGGCCGAGATGCGCCGCAAGGCCAGTCTGGTCCTGCTCGCCTTCGCCGTGTTCTTCGCGGCACTGTCCCCGCTGCTGCGCTGGTACGCCTTCCCGCGCCTGGCCAAGATCCCGGCCGACCAGTACCAGGACATGGTCCTCGAGGCGAAGAACGCGACCCTCCTCGACTACGGCACGATGAAGGCACGCACGGTCCCCGAGGTCACCATCGTGCAGACCCTCAAGGGCAATGTGGAGGCCGCGAAGGAGATCGAGAAGACGGCCGGGCGGGACGTCGTCGTCTGGGACGGCCTCTCCTACGTCCAGGGCCCCGACGGCAAGATGGTCTCCCGGATCCCCGAGCGCTACATCTTCGACGCCCACAGCCAGGCCCCCGTCCACGCCACCGGTGAGATGGTCGACGGCGACCCGGTGAAGCGGACCGGCATCGAGTTCAAGTGGCCGTTCCTGACCCAGAAACGGGACTACGAGTACTTCGACGCCCAGACCCGCACCACCAACCCCATCCACTACAAGGGCACCCAGAACTTCCGCGGTCTGGAGGTCTACTACTTCGAGCAGACCATCCCCTGGACCAAGGTCAATTTCCCTCGGACCATGCCCGTCCAGGGCATCACCCCCGAGTCGGTCGCCAAGACCGGCACCACCCGCTGGTACACCACGGTCCGCAAGTTCTGGGTCGAGCCGGTCACCGGTGCCCCCGTGTACGGCGAGGAGATCCACAAGGAGGAACTCCGCGGCGGCACCCTCCTGGGAGGGCGGGACAAGGTCACGGCCTTCGCCGGTGACGTCAAGATGCGCGAGGACTACATCAGGCACACGGTCGCCCTGGTCAAGTCCAACCGCACCCTGGTCCTGCTGATGACGTCCTATCTGCCCTGGGGCTTCCTGACCCTCGGCGTCCTGCTGCTGGCCCTGTCACTGTGGCTGGAGGCGCGCAGCCGCCGCCCCGGCGACCCGGAACCGGCCGAGTCCACCACGCCGGAACCGGTCACCGCCTGAGCCGCGCATTGGTGTGCCGGGTCGCCTCCGCGCCGGCGGGATCCTCGGGCCACGGATGCTTCGGATACCGGCCGCGCAGCTCCGCCCGTACGCCCTTGTAGCCGTCCTTCCAGAAGGAGGCGAGGTCGGCCGTGACGGCGGCCGGGCGGCCGGCGGGGGAGAGCAGATGCACCAGGAGTGGCACCCCCGCGACGGCGGGCGACTCGTGCAGCCCGAACATCTCCTGCAACTTCACCGCGAGCACCGGCTGTTCGGGGTTGCCGTAGTCGATCCGGATCCTGGACCCGCTGGGCACGGTGATCCGCTCCGGGGCGAGCTCGTCGAGCCGCCCCGCCTGCCCCGAGGCCCAGGGCAGCAGACGGGTGAGCGCCTGGCCCGCGTCGATCCGCGCAAGGTCGGCCCGCCGCCGGGCCCGGCCCAGCTCGGGCTCCAGCCACTCGTCCACGCGCGCGTGCAGCGCATCGTCGGACACGTCCGGCCACGGCTCCCCGAGATGCAGACGCACAAACGCCAGCCGCTGCCGCAGCACGAGCGCGTCGGGCGACCACCTGAGCAGCCCGAACCCTTCCTGCCGCAGCCCTTCGAGGAGCGCCGTGCGTACGAGTACGGGGTCGGCGTCCGCCAGGGGCCGCACCGTCAGCTCGATCGCCCCCAGCCGCTCCACCCGCCGCGCGACGACGTCCCCGTCGGCCCAGCGGACCTCCTGGCCCTCGGAGTACAGCGAGGCCGCCGCGGACCGGGCCAGGTCCTCGTCCACCGCGGCGGCGAGCTGCACGCGCGCGTGCCCCTTGCCCACAGGGCGATCCGCGACGGCCACCGCGATCCAGTCGGCGCCGCGCAGAGGACTGCCGTCACGGAGTTCGGCGCGTGTCCCGGAGGCCATGAGAAAGGAGCCACCCTTGGCCTTGGCGACCCGCTCGGGAAACGCAAGGGCCGCCACGAGCCCGACGAGACGGTCGTCACCACCACCTGCCGGTCCGCCCGCCTGACCGGACCGAGATGACACGGCACCCGCGCCGCTCCCGCCCCTCCGGGGCGAGGCGTCGGCGCTTCCCGCACCCGGAACGGCCTGCGCGGCCGATGGCTGCGCGGGCTCGTTCGCGGCGGCCTGTTGCGCCTTGTCGCGGCGTGGGGGTGTGGCGATCGCGTCGCGGCCTGCCCTGCTGGGCGAGGGGTCGGCGTTTCCCGGCCTCGGAACGGAGCCTGCGGCCGATGGTCGTGCGGGCGCGTTCGCGGTGGCTTGCGGGTGTTGGGCCCGCTCGGGGCGTGGAGGTGTGGCAGTCGCGTCGCGGCCGGCCCTCTCGGGCGCGGCGTCGGCGTTTCCCGGCTCCGGAACGGCCTGCGCGGCCGATGGCTGCGCGGCCTGTTGTGCCTCGTCGGGGAGCGGGGGTACGGCGGTTGCGTCGCTGTCGGTTGTCCGGGGTGGGGCGGCGGCGTTTTCCGGTGGCACAAGAGGTGTCCCGGTCGATGGCTGCGTGAACTCCTTTGCGACGGCCCGCAGGCGCTGTACCTCCGTGCGCCACCGCGTCGCGTAGGTGTCAGCGCCGCGGCGTGCGGTGCGCAGGGCGGTGCTCAGGTCGTCGCCGTAGTCGCGTGGCGGCTCTTCGGAGAGCAGGGCCACCGCCTCGGCGCCCTCGCCCGCCGTGTCCAGCAGGGCCCGGCCCAGCCGCGGATGCACGCCCAGGCGGGCCAGTGCGGTACCCCGCTTCGTGGCCCGTCCGGCGGGATCCACCGCCCCGATCGCCGTCAGGACGGCCCGCGCCGCCGCCATCGCACCGCCCGGCGGCGGGTCCAGGAGCGCCAGCCCGGACGGCTCCGGATCGCCCCAGCACGCCGTCTGCAGCGCGAACGCCGTCAGGTCGGCCAGCTTGATCTCCGGTGCCGGGAAACGCGGCAGACGGGCGTCCTCGGCCTCCGTCCAGCACCGGTACACCGCCCCCGGCGCCTCACGCCCGGCCCGCCCCGCCCGCTGCCGTCCGGCCGCCTGCGAGGCCCGCACGGTCGTCAGTGCGCTCAGCCCGCGGGCGTGGTCGACACGCGGCTCGCGCGCCAGCCCCGAGTCGACGACCACCCGCACACCCGGAACCGTCAGCGACGACTCGGCCACCGAGGTGGCAAGCACGACCCGGCGCCGTTCACCCGGCGCCAGCACCGCGTCCTGCACGGCGGCCGGCGCCCTCCCGTGCACCTGCAGCACCTCGACGCCGCCCGGAACCCCCAACTGCCCCGCCACACGCGCGATCTCGCCCACGCCCGGAAGGAAACACAGCACGTCGCCGTCCCGCTCGGCCAGCGCCCGCCGCACCACCGACGCCACATGCGTCAGCAGCGCCGGATCGACCCGCATGCCGTGCGGTGGCCTAACCGGACGGACCGGCGGGGACCAGATCACCTCCACGGGGTGCGAGACGCCCTCCGCCTCGACCACCGGTGCGCCGCCCAGCAGCCGCGCCCACCCCTCGGCGTCCGTGGTCGCCGACGCGGCCACCAGTCGCAGTTCCGGCCGCAGCGTCTCCCGTACGTCCCACAGGAAGGCCGCCGAGGTGTCCGCGTCCAGATGCCGTTCGTGGCACTCGTCGAGCAGCACGACGTCCACTCCGGCCAGCTCCTGATCGCGCTGCAGCCGCTGCAGCAGCACCCCGGTCGTCACGACCTCCACGCGCGCGCGTGGCCCGACGACCCGCTCGCCGCGCACGGTGTACCCGACGCTCCCGCCGACCTTCTCGCCCAGCAGCCACGCCATGCGCCGGGCAGCGGCACGAGCCGCGATACGACGCGGTTCGGCCACGACCACGCGGCGCACAGGCCCGTCCCCGAGCAGCCCGGCCAGCGCCAACGGCACCAGCGTCGTCTTGCCGGTACCGGGCGGCGCCACCAGAACGGCGGTGCCGTGCCCCTCCAGCGCATCGCTCAGGGCGGGCAGCGCACCACGTACCGGCAGCGCGTCCAGGGCGTCGTAACGGATCACGCACTCAGTCTCGTACGCACACGAAGATCGCGGTCCCCGGGATCAGGTTCCCGCGCAACGGCGACCAGCCGCCCCACTCGGAGGTGTTCCAGGCCGGCCACTCCGGCTCGACGAGGTCCACCAGCCGGAAACCCGACGCGACGACGTCCCGGACCCGGTCGCCGAGCGTCCTGTGGTGTTCGACGTAGACCGCACGGCCTTCCTCGTCCTGCTCGACGTAGGGCGTGCGGTCGAAGTAGGAAGACGAGACGGACAGGCCCTCGGGGCCCGGCTCGTCGGGGAACGCCCAGCGGATCGGGTGGGTCACCGAGAAGACGAAACGCCCGCCCGGGCGCAGCACCCGCCGCACCTCCGTGAGAACCCGCACCGGCTCGGCGACGAAGGGCAGCGCCCCGTACGCCGAGCACGCCAGATCGAAGGAGCCGTCCGCGAACGGCAGCGCACCCGCGTCGGCACACACCAGAGGGAACGTTTTGCCGATGCGCAGCGCGTGCTGCAGCTGACGGTGCGAGATGTCCAGGGCGACCGGACGGGCACCCTGGGCGGCCAGCCAGCGCGCGCACTGGGCCGCACCGGCGCCGATCTCCAGGACGTCCCTGCCCTTGAGCTCCTCCGGCGGGCCGAGCAGCTCCGCCTCCACCTCGTCGAGGCCCTCGGGACCCCACACGAAACGGTCGTCGCCCAGGAAGGTGCCGTGCTCGACCTGGTACTCGTCCGCGTTCCGGTCCCACCAGCCCCGGTTGGCGCGGGCGCTCTCCGTGACGTCGGACGCGCGGCGGGTGGCCTCCGGCTCGAACACGGAATCGGAAGATACGGGCTCTTGGATGATCGGCTCCCTCGTCGTACTCTTCCGTCACCCAGATGGCGCAGTCAGCCTCTCGACGGCGTCACGGAAGAGGTCTCTCAGGCCTGCGTGGCCTCCAGAGACAGTTCTTGTGCCGGGTATGCGGCGATCCGCCCCGGGTGTGCGCCTTCGCGCATTGACCCTGTCCGGCTGCCCCCGTATGCTACAAGTTGCGCTGCGGGCCTGCGCACCTCAGACGTAGCAGGCTGCGCTCGCATCTGTTGTATGTCCCCTCGGTTGTCGAGGCGTCATCACCAGTGTCTGGTTTTCCAGTTGACTGTTGGGGCGCTTCCTTGGCTGTCCGGCTTCTTCAGAGCGATACGGGCTCCCGGCGTAGCAGTACCTACGACTTCAATGTCCGTACCGGAGCCCTTTCCCACATGACGAGCAGCACCGAGACCACCGCCACCACCCCGCAGGTTGCGGTCAACGACATCGGTAACGAGGAAGCCTTCCTCGCCGCGATCGACGAGACGATCAAGTACTTCAACGACGGCGACATCGTCGACGGCGTCATCGTGAAGGTCGACCGGGACGAGGTCCTGCTCGACATCGGTTACAAGACCGAAGGTGTCATCCCGAGCCGCGAGCTCTCGATCAAGCACGACGTCGACCCGAACGAGGTCGTCGCCGTCGGTGACGAGATCGAAGCCCTTGTTCTCCAGAAGGAGGACAAGGAAGGCCGCCTGATCCTCTCGAAGAAGCGCGCCCAGTACGAGCGTGCCTGGGGCACCATCGAGAAGATCAAGGAAGAGGACGGCATCGTCACCGGTACCGTCATCGAGGTCGTCAAGGGTGGTCTCATCCTCGACATCGGCCTCCGTGGCTTCCTGCCGGCCTCCCTCGTCGAGATGCGCCGCGTCCGCGACCTCCAGCCCTACGTGGGCAAGGAGCTCGAGGCGAAGATCATCGAGCTGGACAAGAACCGCAACAACGTGGTCCTGTCCCGCCGTGCCTGGCTGGAGCAGACCCAGTCCGAGGTCCGCCAGACGTTCCTCACGACCCTGCAGAAGGGTCAGGTCCGCTCCGGTGTGGTCTCCTCGATCGTCAACTTCGGTGCCTTCGTGGACCTGGGTGGCGTCGACGGTCTGGTCCACGTCTCCGAGCTGTCCTGGAAGCACATCGACCACCCCTCCGAGGTTGTCGAGGTCGGCCAGGAAGTCACCGTCGAGGTCCTCGACGTCGACATGGACCGCGAGCGTGTCTCCCTGTCGCTGAAGGCGACCCAGGAAGACCCGTGGCAGCAGTTCGCCCGCACGCACCAGATCGGTCAGGTCGTGCCCGGCAAGGTCACGAAGCTGGTTCCGTTCGGTGCGTTCGTCCGCGTGGACGAGGGCATCGAGGGTCTGGTCCACATCTCCGAGCTGGCCGAGCGCCACGTGGAGATCCCGGAGCAGGTCGTCCAGGTCAACGACGAGATCTTCGTCAAGGTCATCGACATCGACCTCGAGCGCCGTCGCATCAGCCTCTCGCTGAAGCAGGCCAACGAGTCCTTCGGTGCCGACCCGGCCTCGGTCGAGTTCGACCCGACCCTGTACGGCATGGCTGCCTCGTACGACGACCAGGGCAACTACATCTACCCCGAGGGCTTCGACCCCGAGACCAACGACTGGCTCGAGGGCTACGAGAAGCAGCGCGAGGAGTGGGAGCGCCAGTACGCCGAGGCGCAGACCCGCTTCGAGCAGCACCAGCAGCAGGTCATCAAGAGCCGCGAGGCCGACGCCGCCGCTGCCGCCGAGGGCGGCGAGGCTGCGGGTGCCGCTCCGGCCGCGGGCGGTGGCTCGTACTCCTCCGAGGGTGCGGACACCTCCGGTGCGCTGGCGTCGGACGAGGCGCTCGCCGCACTCCGCGAGAAGCTGGCCGGGGGCCAGAGCTGAACTCCCCCAGAGGGGGCACCCCCAGCTCGCTGAGGCTTAGCAGGTAACTGAAGGGCCGCACCTTTCGAGGTGCGGCCCTTCAGCGTTGCCCAGGGCTGTCGTCCGTCTGCGGGCCGGTGGGGGCTTGTCGCGCCCACGCGGCGGAGCCGCAAATCGATACAGCCCCGCGCCCCTTTAAAAGCCGTTGGCCATCCGCTCGCTGCCATGAAAACGCCGTAAGAGATGGCTGATCAGGCGTACCGGCGGGAATGCCCTTGCTCCAGGGGGCGTTGGAACGTACGAACACGAGGAGGAGCGGTCACTGTGCTTGATCCGCAGGGTTTGTACGCATGGGAGCCGAAGGGGCTGGCTGTCGTCGACATGGCGCTTGCCCAGGAGTCGGCCGGCCTTGTCATGCTCTACCACTTCGACGGATACATCGACGCGGGCGAGACCGGCGATCAGATCGTCGATCGGATCCTCGACTCGCAGCCCCACCAGGTCGTCGCCCGCTTCGACCACGACCGGCTCGTGGACTACCGCGCCCGCCGTCCGCTGCTGACCTTCAAGCGCGACCGGTGGACCGAGTACGAGGAGCCCACGATCGACGTGCGGCTCGTCCAGGACGCCACCGGGGCGCCCTTCCTGCTGCTGTCCGGTCCCGAGCCGGACGTCGAGTGGGAGCGGTTCGCCGCGGCCGTCCAGCAGATCGTGGAGCGGCTGGGCGTGCGCCTGTCCGTGAACTTCCACGGCATTCCGATGGGTGTTCCGCACACCCGCCCCGTGGGCCTGACCCCGCACGGCAACCGCACCGACCTCGTCCCGGGCCACCGCAGCCCCTTCGACGAGGCGCAGGTCCCCGGCAGCGCGGAGTCCCTGGTCGAGTACCGCCTCATGGAGGCCGGCTTCGACGTCCTCGGTGTCGCCGCGCACGTCCCGCACTACATCGCCCGGTCCCCCTACCCGGACGCCGCCCTGACCGTCCTGGAGGCCGTCACCGCGGCCACCGGCCTGGTGCTCCCCGGCATCGCGCACTCCCTGCGCACGGACGCCCACCGCACCCAGAGCGAGATCGACCGGCAGATCCAGGAGGGCGACGAGGAGCTCACCACGCTCGTCTCGGGCCTGGAGAACCAGTACGACGCGGTCGCGGGCGCCGAGAGCCGGGGCAACATGCTCGCCGAACCCGTCGACATCCCGTCGGCGGACGAGATCGGCCTCGAGTTCGAACGCTTCCTGGCGGAACGAGAGGGCGACAACTGACCTCCGGTGGTCCCGCTGTCAGTGGCAGGCCCTAAGCTGCCGCTCATGCTGACTGTGGGGCTGACCGGCGGGATCGGTGCCGGCAAGAGCGAGGTGTCGCGGCTGCTCGTCGAGTGCGGTGCCGTGCTGATCGACGCCGACCGTATCGCGCGCGAGGTCGTCGCGCCGGGGACGCCCGGTCTTGCGGCGGTCGTGGAGGCCTTCGGCGAGGAGGTGCTCGGCACCGACGGCGGTCTCGACCGGCCGAAGCTGGGCTCGATCGTCTTCGCCGACCCGGAGAAGCTGGCCCTCCTGAACTCGATCGTGCATCCCCTGGTGGGCGCGCGCTCCCGTGAGCTCGAGGCGGCGGCCGCCGAGGACGCGGTCGTCGTCCACGACGTGCCGCTGCTCGCGGAGAACGGCCTCGCGCCGCTGTACGACCTCGTGATCGTCGTCGACGCGAGCCCCGAGACCCAGCTAGACCGGCTCGTACGGCTGCGCGGCATGACCGAGGAGGACGCACGCGCGCGCATGGCCGCGCAGGCGACCCGCGACAAGCGCCGGGAGATCGCCGACGTCGTGATCGACAACGACGTACCGCTGGAAGACCTGCAGCGCCGGGTGAAGGACGTCTGGGCGGACCTCGTACGCAGAGCGCAGGCCGCGTCCGGGCCGTCCGGTACGCCACGGTCGCCGCAGGAATAGGGCGCCCTGATCGGGGCGTTGAACCCTTCGAGTGAGGGAAGGACTCTGCCGTGCCCGAGACCAGCGGTTCCACCGGACGTACTCCGGAGACGCATGTCATCGACTTCCGTGCCGCCGAGCAGCTGCTCAACGCACGGGACCCGCAGGGCGCGGTGAAGCTGCTCGACTCCGTCATCGCCGCCCACCCGGAGAACACCGCGGCCCGGCTGCTGCGCGCGCGTGCCTTCTTCGCCGCCGCGCAACTGCGGCCCGCCGAGCTGGAGTTCACGATCGTCCTGGAGCGCGAGCCGGACAACGCGTTCGCGCACTTCGCGCTCGCCCGGACCTATGAGCGCCGGGGCGAGGCCGAGCAGGCCAAACGCCATTTCCGGCTGGCAGCCGCCCTCGACCCCAACCCGGAGTACATGAAGGCGGCACGGTTCGATTCCTGAGCACCGGATCAGCAGGCCGGGCGAAGTCCGCTGCCACGCGGTCAGCGCGGCCGGCTCTCCGGCGGCCTGTACGGCGGTATGTCCCGGCCCGGCTGGTAGTGCGGGCCCTCGCGCATGTGTTTGAGGATGACGGTCATGTCGACCGTGACCACCAGCCACAGCACACCGCACGCGGCGGCCCACCCGGGCCGTCCCACCAGGGCGAACGCGGTCGTGCCGAAGATCGCCCAGACCAGCCCCCACACGCTCAGCCAGAAGCGCGCCCGCAGTGCACTGCGCGCGGTCGTAGGCTCACTGCCCGTACGCATCGGGATCATCACTCCTGTTTGCAACGTACTCTTCGGGACGGACGTTCACCAAGGGGAACGGGACTAGGGGGTCGCCGCATGCTGCCTGACGCCGATGAGCTCGCCGAGGTGCTGCTGGACCTCGCCGTACCGCACGAGGACATCAACCAGCTCGTACGGATGGGCCGACGCGTGACGGACGACCCGGAACTGCTGCGCGCCCTCGATGCGTCGGTGGAGGAACTCGTCCGGGGGATGGGCGAGGTCGGCACCGCCGTCGACCTGCCCCAGCTGGACTGGGCGTCGGGGCCGCTGCAGCGCTGCTTCCCCGTGTACGTGTTCGTGGCCGCGCTGCCGTACACGCGCGCGTACCACCGTGCGCGGGGCGTCCCGGACGAGGTCTCCCGGCGTACCCTCGCCGACCTCGGACGGAACATGGCCGTGCACCGCAGGCGGCACCGCCGGGCGGGCGTGCAGGCACCGTGGTGGCTCACCCACCACTTCCGGGGCGAGCTGTACCAGCTCGGCCGGCTGCAGTTCGAGCGGGCGCGGCACGGGCAGCGCACCTCGCGGGTGCTCGCGGCGGCCGGCCTGGACGTGGCGCCGGGCACGCCCTGTCTGAACGTTCACATCCCCGACTGTCTCGGCCCGCTGTCACCGGCGGCCTGCGAGCGCTCGCTGGCGCTGGCGACGGAGTTCTTCGCACGCCACTACCCCGAGGAGAAGTACCGGGCCGCGCTGTGCCACTCCTGGCTGCTGGACGCGCAGTTGAAGGAGTATCTGCCGGCGGACTCCAACATCGTGCGGTTCCAGGACCGCTTCCGGGTCGCCCGCGAGGACCGGGAGCCGGCCGACAAGGAACCGGTCCAGTTCGTGTTCGGCGACCCGGAGTTGCCCGTCGAGACCCTGTCCCGGCGTACGGCGGTGGAGCGGGCGGTCGGCGACCATCTGAGGGCGGGCCGCCACTGGTACATCGGGCACGGCTGGTTCCCGTTGTAGGGAATTCCACGAAAGTCCGCCCGGCGGCGATGAGTTCCCGAGCGGCGGCCGGTCTACCCCTGTGACAGCACGACGAACCGCTCACCACAGGAGAACCCCATGTCCGAGACCACCGCCCGCGTCGCTTCCGTCCCCGTCGTCGCCGAGTCCGCGACCGCCCGCGGCCGCCGCGCCCGGATCGCCCTGCGCACCGTGCAGGTGCTGCTCGCCCTGTTCTACGGCATCGCGAGCGCCCTGCCCAAGCTGATCGGGAACCACTACGCCGTGGACGCCTTCGCGAAGATCGGCTGGGGCAGCACGGGCATGTACACCATCGGCGCCCTCGAACTGGCCGGTGCGGTGGCCCTGTTGATCCCGGTGCTGCAGTCGGTGGCGGCGATCGCACTGAGCGGGCTCATGGTGGGCGCGTTCGTCGTCCAGACCACCGTCTTCGACGGCGAGAACGCGGCAACCCCGCTGATCCTGATCGTGCCGCTGGCCCTCATCGCCTGGACCCGGCGAGGATCCACCGGGGAACTGCTGAAGCTGGTGCGACGACGGGCGTGAGCCCCGAAGACGCAGGTGGCGTCCGGCCCGAGCCGGACGCCACGTCCGTATGTCAGCGTCCGCTCGGCCTCGGCTTGCTGCCCTCCATGAGCCCCCGCAGGCGCTCCATGTCCCGGCGGTCCCGCTTGGTCGGGCGGCCCGTGCCACGGTCGCGGATGCCGGCCGGGGCGGCGAAGGGCGTGCGGGGCGGCGGGGGCGGGGAGTTGTCGACGTAGCACTGGGCGGCCACGGGGGCACCCACCCGCTTGCGGATCAGCCGCTTGACGACGACGATCCGCTCCCAGCCCTCCTGCCGTACACGCACCTCGTCGCCGATCCGCACGGTGTGCGCGGGCTTCACACGCACCCCGTTCACCTGCACATGCCCACCCTTGCAGGCGGCCGCGCCGACCGAGCGGGTCTTGGCCAGACGTACGGCCCAGATCCAGCTGTCGATCCGCACGCTCACGCCGTCCGCCGGACCCGCGGCCTCCGCGGCGGCGATGGCAGCGGCGATCTTTGGATCTACGGCGGCGTCGGATGCCGCCTGCTCGGCGGGGCCGGGCCCGCCCTTCTCCTCGTCAGCTTCGGAAGCCATGCCCCCGACCTTAGCTCTCCGAGGCAAGTGGACCGACCGGCACCGCGGAGGGACAGCACACGGTGGCAGCCGCGGATCAGCGCCGGCGTTCCACGTACTTCTTGAAGTGCTGCAGATCGGTGCGGACGATCCGTTCGATCGTGCTCGCCTGGGCGAAGCCCCGCGGGCCGCCGAAGGCCGCCCTGAGGGCGTCGGGGTCGTACTCGAGGCGTGCCTGGACCCGGGTGTGGTTCCGGTCGATCGGCTGCAGGGAGAAGGAGCCCGTCAGCTCGGGGGTGCCCATGGTGTGCCACTCCATCACGCGTTCCCCGCGGTCGGAGACCTCGGCGTCGACCTCCCGGCCCCGGCCGCCTGCCTCGACGTCCAGATGCGCCCGCCCTTGCGGCTCCGCATGGGCGTCGCGCACTCCCTCCACGAAGCGCGAGTAGTTCTCCACCCGGTGGAGGCTGTCCCAGGCCTGGTCGATCGGAACTCCTACATCGACGTGTTCTTCGAGGGTGCTCATGGCCCATCTCCAGGTTCGGCTCATGGCGGATGCCGACGGCTATGTCGTGCCGTTCCACACGTACGGCCCGCCGCCACGCCATTCGATCAGCTCGGGGTCGTCGACGGCCCGGTCCTCGTCGGCGGGCAGGCCGGCACCGTGCAGGAAGTCCAGCACGTCGAAGAGGGTGTAGGCGGTGCCGACGCGCTTGCCGCGGATCGTCACGCGCCGTCCGCCGTCCGCCTGCGGCGCAAGCACGACGACAGGGGGGACGACAGGGGGTTGCACGTCCATGACTCCAGCATGGGCCGGGATCGGCGGGCTCGCCGCTCGACGCCCGCCCATCGGGGGGTCATACCGTTGGGGGCATGGACAGCCTGGCCGAGCTGGACACCCGTATAGCGGGCTGCTCCGCGTGCCCTCGGCTCGTGGAGTGGCGGGAGGAGGTCGGGCGGACGAAGCGCGCGGCCTTCCAGGACTGGACGTACTGGGCGCGCCCGGTGCCCGGCTTCGGTCCCGCCGACGCCTCGCTCCTGATCATCGGCCTCGCGCCGGCGGCCCACGGCGGCAACCGCACCGGCCGCATGTTCACCGGCGACCGCTCCGGGGACGTGCTGTACCGGGCGATGTACGACGTCGGCCTCGCCTCGCAGCCCACGTCGCTCACCGCGGACGACGGCCTGGAACTCCACGGGGTCCGCGTCACCGCGCCCGTGCACTGCGCCCCGCCCGAGAACAAGCCCACCCCCGGGGAGCGTGACACCTGCCGCCCCTGGCTGGTGCAGGAGCTCACGCTGCTGCGGCCGACGCTGCGCGCGGTCGTCGTGCTCGGTGCCTTCGGCTGGCACGCCGCGCTGCCCGCGTTCACCGAGGCGGGCTGGACGGTGCCCCGGCCACGGCCCGTCTTCGGCCACGGCGCACGCGTGCCGCTCGACGGTCTGGACCTCTTCGGCTGCTTCCACGTCAGCCAGCGCAACACCTTCACCGGCAAGCTCACCCCCGAGATGCTGCGGGACGTGCTGCGCAGGGCGGGGGAGGCGGCGGGACTGCCCGTGAAATGAGGGGCGGGGACGGCCGTACGGGCGTTACCGTGCCCGGATGCCCCTCTACCCGGACATCGAGCCCTACGACCACGGCATGCTCGACGTCGGCGACGGCAACCGCGTGTACTGGGAGACCAGCGGCAACCCGCAGGGCAAGCCGGCGGTCGTGCTGCACGGCGGGCCGGGCTCCGGCCGCACCCCCTGGTCACGGCGCCTTTTCGACCCTGCCGCCTACCGGATCGTGCTGCTCGACCAGCGCGGCTGCGGACGCTCGACGCCGCATGCGAGCGCGTACGACACCGACATGAGCGTCAACACGACGGCTCATCTCATCGCCGATTTGGAGCTGCTCCGTGCACATCTGCGGATCGAGCGCTGGCTGGTGTGGGGGGCGTCGTGGGGTTCGGTGCTCGGGCTGCGGTACGCGCAGACGCATCCGGCGGCGGTGTCCGAGCTGGTCCTGACCCTTGTCGCCACCGGTGCCGACGCGGAGCACGCGCTGCTCACCCGGGGACTGGGAAAGATCTTCCCGGAGGCCTTCGAGCGGTTCCTCGCCGAACTGCCCGCCGACGAGCGGGACGGCAATCTCGCCGCCGCGTACAACCGCCTCCTGGAGTCCCCCGACCCCGCCGTGCGGGAGCGGGCGGCCCGCGCCTGGACCGACTGGGAGACGGCGATCATTCCCGCACCGCCGCGCTCGGTGGAGCGGTTCGAGGACCCGGAGTTCCGGATGGGCTTCGCCCGGACGGTCACGCACTACTGGGGCCACGACTGCTTCTTCGGCGAGGGCAACGACCAGGGCGTCGTCCTGCGGGACGCGCCCCTGCTCCAGGACATTCCCGGCACCCTCGTCCAGGGCAGCCTCGACTTCGGCAACCTCCTCGGCACCGTCTGGCGGCTCCACCACGCCTGGCCGGGCAGCGAGTTGATCGTCGTCGACGAGGTCGGGCACGACACGCGGGCACCCGGAGTCGCCGATGCTCTGGTGGCGGCGACGGACAAGTACGCCACTCGGAGGTGACCCGCGCGGCGGGCGTCCGCAGCCTGTCCGTCACCCGCACCGCGTCCGCCACGCTGTGCGACGAGAGGGCCGGCCGCGTCTCGCCATGTGCGAGGAGCCGACCGACGTGAACGAGCACCGGGTCCTGTCCGTCCTGGCCGGCGCGGCACTCTTGTGCGCGGCGTCCCCGGATCCGCATGCGGCCGGCAGGGCGAAGGCCATGAGGACGGCCATGGAGATGCCGGCCGTTTCCCAGCGCGACGTCAGTCGGGTGTCTCCGCCTCGCCGAACAGATGCCGCACCGTGGAGCGGTAGTTGGTCCGCACATGGGCGAGGGCGTGGGTGCGGGCGCGGTCCGGGTCACCGGAGGCGATCGCTTCGTACAACTCGCGGTGCTCCACGAGGAGTTGGGGCCACTCCTCGTTGCGCCGGGTCATCCACCGCAGCCGGCCGGCGACCGGCTCCAGGGCCTCGGTCAGCAGGCTGTTGCCGGCCATCGCCACGATGCGGTCGTGCAGACGGCTGTTGACGTCCGTGATCGCTTCCGCGTCCCCGGCCTCGGTGGCGGCGGCCGCGAGGTCGAGCAGTTCCTCGACCTGGGCCAGGTCCTGCGGTGTCGCGCGGGCCGCGGCGAGCCCGGCGGCATAGACCTCCAGGGCCTCGCGCAGTTCGAAGAGCTCCTGGACGTCGTGCGGGGTCAGACGGCGTACGACCGTGCGGCGCGGCGTCTCGAAATGGACGAACCCCTCGGCGACCAGCGCGCGGATCGCCTCGCGGACCGGCACCCGGGAGACCCCGAAACGGTCGGCCAGCTCCCGCTCGACCAGCCGGTCACCGGGGCGGAGGCTGCCCGCGATGATCTCCTGCCGCAGACTCGCCAGGACCCGCTCGCGGACCGCGCCCAGGGGTTCGATCTTCGTCGTCGTGGAGCTCATGAAGCCATCTTCTCCGACACCGGGGCTGTTTTACCGAGCGTTAACAATGGCGACATCGGACGGAATGCTTGACGGCGGGACCATGTCCGCAGTTTGGTATACCAAACGGCTGCCGTCTCCACCCTCCGCTCCCGTCCCATGGAGGCCCCGTGTCCCTGGCCGACCGCGCCGAAGCCACCGGCGCACCAGCGTTCGTCCCCGATCCCCGGCTCACCAACGAAGACCTCGCGCCCGCCGAGAAGCGGAACTGGAAGGTCTTCGACCTCTTCGCCATGTGGATGTCCGACGTCCACAACCTCGGCAACTACACCTTCGCCGCCGGACTGCTGGTCCTCGGAATGAACGTGTGGCAGGTCTTCACCTCGCTGCTCGTCGGCTTCGTGATCATCTACATCGGCATGAACTGGATGGGGAAGATCGGCCAGCGCCACGGCGTCCCCTTCCCGGTCGTCAGCCGCATCAGCTTCGGTGTCTGGGGCGCCAACATCCCGGCCCTCATCCGGGCCGTGATCGCCATCATGTGGTACGGCATCCAGACCTACCTCGCCTCGGTCGCCGTCAACGTGATGCTGCTGGCCGCCTGGCCCGGTCTGGAGTCCTGGACGCACCACTCCTTCCTGGGGCTCAACGCCCTCGGCTGGGTGTCCTTCCTGTCGCTGTGGCTGATCCAGGCGCTGATCATCAGTCAGGGCATGGAGTCCGTACGCAAGTTCCAGGACTTCTGCGGCCCGGCGATCTGGCTCGTCATGATCGCACTGGCGATCTGGGTCCTGTCGAAGGCCGACTGGAGCATCTCGCTCACCTCCACCCCGCACCCGGTCTCGACCGGTGAGCAGTGGCGGCAGTGGTTCGGCGCGATCGGCCTGATCCTCGCCACCTACGGCACGCTGATGCTCAACTTCTGCGACTTCTCCCGCTTCGCGCCCGACTACAGGACGGTCCGCCGCGGCAACTTCTGGGGCCTGCCCATCAACTCCACGGCCTTCGTGGTCGTCTCGGTGATCGTCACGGCCGGCTCGCTGAAGGTGTTCGGCCAGGCGATCACGGACCCCGCGGAGCTGGTGGCGAAAGTGGGCAACACCTGGGTGCTGGTCGTGGCCGCGTTCACCTTCGCCGTCGCCACCATGGGCGTCAACATCGTCGCCAACTTCGTCTCACCGGCGTACGACCTGGCCAACGTCTGGCCGCAGAAGATCAGCTTCAAGGTCGGCGGCATGATCAGCACGGTGGCGGCCCTGGTCGTGACCCCGTGGAACCTGTTCTCCAACCCCACGGTCGTCAACTACTTCCTCGGCGGTCTCGGCGCCTTCCTCGGCCCGCTGTTCGGCGTGATCATGGTCGACTACTACCTCGTCAAGCGCGGCCGCGTCGACGTCAACGAGCTCTTCGACGCCCGCCCCGGCTCCCGCTACTACTACCGCAAGGGCGTCAACCCCAAGGCCCTGTGGGCGTTCCTGCCCTCGGCGGCGGTCGCGGCGGTGCTCGCCCTGGTGAAGACCTTCAGCGACGTCGCCCCCTACTCCTGGTTCATCGGCACGGCCCTGGGTGCCGGCCTGTACCTGGTGATCTGCCGGTCCGAGCGGGCCACCGGACGCGCCACCGAACCGACTGCCGTGGAGGTCTGACGAACGTGCGGATCGTCGTCACCAACTGCAACACCACGCAGGAGATGACCGAGGAGATCGTACGAGGTGCCCGGGCCGCCGCAGGCCCGGGCACCACCGTGCTGGGTCTGACCCCCGCGTGGGGCCCGGAGTCGGCGGAGGGCTGGCTCGACAGCTACCTCTCGGCCGCGGCCGTCATCGACCTGCTGCGCACCTACGAGGGCCCGTCGTACGACGCCGTCGTCATGGCCGGCTTCGGGGAGCACGGCCGGGAAGGCGTACGGGAGTTGGTCGACGTACCGGTCGTCGACATCACCGAGGCCGCTGCCCATCTGGCCTGTCTGCTGGGGCGCCGGTACGGGGTCGTGACGACGCTGGAGCGATCGTGCGGGCAGATCGAGGACAGCCTGGAGCTGGCGGGGGTGGGGCGCAACTGCGCCGCCGTCGTCGGGACCGGCCTGCGAGTCCTCGACCTGGGCGACGCGGACCGCACGGAGGCAGCCTTCCTCACGGCTGCCGAGCGGGCGCGGGAGGCCGGGGCCGAGGTCCTCGTACTCGGGTGCGCCGGGATGACCGGACTGCAGCGGGTGGTGGGGGAGAAGCTCGGGCTGCCGGTGGTGGACGGGGTCGGGGCGGCCGTCAAACTGGCGGAGTCGCTGATGGCGTTGGACCTGACGACCAGCCGGTCGGGCAGCTATGCGAAGCCGGTGCCGAAGAGGCGAACGTGGGGGGCGCCCGCCGAACTCGCGATCACCGTCCCCGACAATGAGCGCCATGAACCTTCCTGACGGACTCGTCCCGGTCGCCGACGGACTCCACCTGTGGTCCCCGGGCCACGCGGGCACCTGGGGCTTCGCGAACTGCCTGCTCATCACCTCCGGCGAGCAGGCCGCCCTGGTCGACACGCCCTACGACCGGCCGATGACCGAGGCCCTGCTCGCCGCGGCCCGCCCGGTCCTGCCCGCGGGCGCGGCCGCCGTGACGACGATCGTCAACACCCACGTCAACGGCGACCACACCTTCGGCAACGGCTGCTTCCCGGGCGCCGAGATCATCGCCACGAAGGCGAGCGCGGAGCACCTCTGCCGCGAACCCTCCCCGCAGCAGATGCACTTCCTCACCCACCAGACACCCGCCGACCAGCCGCTGGGCTGGTACGCGCGCGAGCACTTCGGCCGTTATACGTACGAGGGTGCGGAGGCCGTCCCGCCCACCACGACCTTCTCGGGCCGCCATGCCCTGACGGTGGGCGACATCGAGGCCGAACTGATCGAGGTGGGCCCCGCGCACTCGGCCGGTGACCTCATAGTCCACCTGCCCGAACAGCGGGTCGTGTGTGCGGGCGACGTCCTGTTCGCCGAGGACCACCCCGTCCACTGGGACGGCCCGCTCGCCCGGGTCGCCGCGGCCTGCGAGACGATCCTGGCCCTGGAGCCCGAGGTGGTGATTCCCGGCCACGGGCCGGTGATGAGCGCCGAGGACGTCCGCGGTTACGTCACCTACCTGCGGGAGCTGGAGGCCCTCGTCCACGCCCGCCACGCGGCCGGAGTCCCGGCGGGCGAGGCCGCCGCGGACATCCTCGCCGCCGGCTTCCACGACCACCTGGGCCTGCGCGAACGGGTCGTGATCCTCACGGCGGTCGAATACCGGCACCTCGACGGCGACACCGCAGAGGTGGACGTGGTCGGGCTCGCGGCGCAGGCGGCGGCCTGGGCGTACCGGGACCACGGTCCTGGGAAGCCCTGAACACCAAGGCATTCAGGGGCAGTCAGGGGCAGCCAGGGACGTTCAAGGGCGCCACACGTACTGCACGTCCGGCTCCTGCTCCTCGTTCCCGCTGCCGTCCGTGTACTCGACGGCGACGAAGCCGTGCCGCTCGTAGAACCGGTGGGCCGGCTTGTTGACCTGGAAGGTCCACAGGCTGAGCCCGCCGGGACTGCGCTCCTTGGCGAGCGCGACGAAACGGTCACCGATGCCGCGCCCACGCCAGTCGGGACGCAGGTACAGCTGGGAGAGCTCGTCGTCGTGGAGCACCATCACGCCGACGATGCCGCCCTCCGCTCCGGCGTCCGCGACCCAGGTCTCGCGCAGGGGCACGACGACGTCCCGGAAGTAGGCGCGCACCTCGTCGGCGGAGCGGGGGCTGACGACCGTGGGCAGGGCGGCGGCGAAGGAGGTCAACCAGACGTCGGCCGCAGCGGCTGCATCGGGGCCCGAGGCGGCTCGGCGGAGAGCTGGGGGAGTGGCTTCGAAAGGCAAGTGCGATCCCGTCAGTCGTTGAGGGTGAGGTCGTGGTGATGGGCGCCGTAGTAGTCGACCTGGCGCGCCATGATGTCCCGCATGGAGGTGCCGCGCGGGACGCCGTACAGCGTGCCGGGGAAGTCCAACTCCTGCTGCACGGCCCATAGTTCGTCGTGCGCGCCGGGCGCGAAGAGCCGGGCGGTGGGCGTCCCTGCCGCGATCCAGCCGATGGGCAGGACGGTGCCGGGCGGCAGCACCGAGTTGACGTGCAGCACGCTGTTGATCCGCAACTCGCAGCCGGCGCCCGCGACGGCCCCCGGGAAGACGGAGGCCCCGGTGGCGACGAACACCTCGTCCTCGATGGTCGCGCCGTTGACATGGGCGTGCGGTCCGACGAGTACGGCGTCACCGATGAAGGCGGGGTGCCCGGCCCGCCCGCGGACCAGCGCGTTCTCCATGACGACGACGTCCGAGCCGACGCGGACCTCCCCGTCCTCGGCGGTGAGCACGGCGCCGTGCAGCACCCTGGCCCGCTCGCCGAGGGTCACGGCACCGCACAGGACGGCCGTCGGGGCGACGTACGCGGAATCGGGGACGACGGGACGCCGCCCGCGATGCTCGATCAACATGCGACCCCTTACGAAACGTGGGAAACCTCGGGAACTACGGCGGTGGCTGTAATCTCCACCAGTTGCCCCGTGTACCCCAGACACGCCACGCCGATCAGTGTCGACGAGTGCGGCCCGACACTGAGCCCGGACGCCTCGACGACGTCCCAGACGGCGGAGAGCACGGCGGTCTCACCGCTGACGACGTACACGTCGGTGGCCACGACATGGGCCAAGTCGCTGCCGACCGCGTGCAGTTGCTCCTCGAGATTCGCCAGCACCTGCTCGGCCTGCCGCACCGGATCGCCCTCGCCGACCAGCTTTCCCTCGGCGTCGAGGGGGACGGAGCCGGCGAGGAAGGCCAGCTTGGTGCCGGCTTCGACGACGGAGGCGTGGGAGTACGTAGGCGGCGGGAAGAGCGAAGGGACAGTGACTCGTCGGATCACGACGGGGCTCCTCGGCTGGGCGGCGGACAACTCCCCGATGGTCCGGTCCGGCCGCTGGGAGCGCATCCGAATTTCCTCCGCCCAGCCCGGGGCGCCGCTAGTTCCGGTACCGGAACACGATCCGGCCGCGCGTCAGGTCGTACGGCGGCAGCTCCACCAGCACCCGGTCCTCCAGCATGATCTTGATGTAGTTCTTACGGATCTTGCCGCTGATGTGCGCGAGCACCTGGTGGCCGTTGTCGAGTTCCACGGTGAACATGGCGCTGCGCAGGCACTCGACGACCTTGCCCTCGACCTCGATGACGTTCTTGTTCTTCGTCATCGCACCAGCTCCAGGTTGCTGCTCGCCGGCCGGGCGCCGATGCCCTCGAACAGTGCCGAGGCCGCTCGGTTGGACTCCTGGACCTCGGCCCAGGCCGTGGCGAATCCGGAGCGGTGCAGCGTCCCCAGCGCGTGGGCGAGCAGCGCCCGCGCGACGCCGCGGCGCTGTTCACCGGCCCGCACAGCGACCAGCCCGATGCGCGGGCGGATCACCGTCACCACCCGGATCAGCCCCAGGTAGCGGTCCGCCGCCGCGGCAACCGCGTACTTCGACGGGTCGACGATGGTGTCGTCAGCGGGGCGGCGAATGACCTCCGCTGGCATCGAATGCCATCCGGCACTCGCCTCGACCTCGGCACGGATCGCGCGGTCCACCGCCCGCAGCAGGCCCTCGTCCGCCCGACCGGCGGGCACGATGGTCACGCCCTCGGGAGGCAGCACCGCTTCGAGCCCTGTGACCTGCGGGTCGGTCGGCACGACGTACTCCCACTCGCGGCGCCGGACCCTGAAACCGGCCCGCCGCCAGCCGGCCGTCAGCTCGACGTCGGCTTCGTCGACCACCGTGTACAGCGGCCCCGGAAGTTCCGCGAGCATCGCTTCGGCGAGCCGGTCGAAGGTGGCGTGGTGCCAGGCGTCGATGCTGACGAACAGGCGTCCGTCGGACCGGTGCTCCGCATGCCCGCGGCCGACCACCAGGTCGTCATCCAGTGCATGCCATTGCCGGTCCGCGACGCGCGTGATCACCAACGCGTTCTCGCCCGGGCCGGATGTGAAAGGCTTTGTGTTCATCGGAGTCTCCCTCCAGGAGTGCCTCGATCTCAGGCGCTCCTGGCGACACCGAACGTCAGCCGCCGGACCGTGACGGGTTGAGGGAGCACCCACGGGTAACTGCGTTCACGGGGCTCACCTCCATACGACGACTTCACGGTCCATCAGGAACGTAGCAGCGGGGCTCGGCCTCGCTCAAACCATTTCTGAGCGCTCCCCACTCGGTTCCGTCTCCGGAACGTGCAGCACCGCCGTCCCCTTCCGGTGTGCGAGACGTTCGAGCGACCAGGTGGGGTGCTGCTGAAGCCAGCGGGCGACTATGGCCTGCTCATCGGCGCGGTCGTGGTCGTCGAGGAGGACCGCCGCTCCGGGGGTGAGGGCGTCGGCGAGCAGGGGTACGGCCGGGTAGCGGGCGAGCGGTGCGGACCATCCGGGAGGTCCGTCCACGAACAGCAGGCCGCAACCCCGCAGGTCGCGCCAGGCCGCTTCGGCGTACCAGGGCCAGGTCTCGCCCCGGATGGTGAACTGCTCCAGCGGAGCGAGCCGCACCTCGGCGAAGTCACCGAGACCCAGGCGGTCGAGCCCCTGCGCGGTCTGCTTGTGGTAGCCGGGATCATGTTCCAGGCTCACCACGCGGCCCGGTATGCCGAAGGTGCGCAGGGCCGTCGCAAGCCACAACGTCGAGGTGCCGCTGCCCAGTTCGACGATGAGTGCGGGGCGCCGCGACCGTATCTGCTCGACGAGGTACAGCAGCAGATCGGGGGCCGCGGCCCAGTTGTCGCCCTGCGGGATGGGGGAGGAGGGCTGGAGGGCCTGCTCCAACTGCGCCAGTACTCGTCCGTCTTCGGTCGGCATGCTGTTCCCCTTCAGGGCGGCGGTCTTCGGCGTACAGGGTGAGCGTGCCGCAGGCGCTGTGACCGCTGCCCGCCCCGGTGAGGTGGTGTCGGTCACGCCCTGGCAGGATGGCCGGCATGGTGGAGCTGACCAGAGACGACCAGGGTTTCCTCGACACCGTCGCCGACCGCCTCGCCACGCTTCCCACTGTCCTGGCCGTCGCCCTCGGCGGTTCCCGCGCACAGGGCACGCACCGGCCGGACAGCGACTGGGACCTGGCCGTCTACTACCGCGGGCCGTTCGACCCGGCCGAGCTGCGCGCCCTCGGCTGGGCGGGTGAGGTCTCGGAGGTCGGCGGTTGGGGCGGCGGGGTCTTCAACGGCGGTGCCTGGCTGACGATCGACGGGCGGCGCGTCGACGTCCATTACCGCGATCTCGATGTCGTCGAGCACGAGTTGGCGGAGGCGGAGGAAGGGCGGTTCCGGGTGCAGCCGTTGATGTTCCATCTCGCCGGTATCCCGAGCTATCTGGTCGTCGCCGAACTGGCGGTCAACCGGGTGCTCCGGGGCGAGGCGCCCCGGCCGGCCGCGTATCCGCAGAAGCTGCGGGCCTCCGCCGCCGAGCGCTGGCGGGGCACCGCCCACGCCACGCTCGCCTACGCGAAGGCCAACCACGCCCCGCACGGCCGCCTCACCGAGGTCGCCGGAGCCGTCGCCACGGCCGCAGTACAGACCGGTCACGCGGTGCTGGCGGCGCGAGGGGAGTGGGTGACGAATGAGAAGCGGTTGCTGGAGCGGGCCGGACTGCGGGGGATTGACGCGGTACTCGAGCAACTGGGCTCGGATCCGGAGGCGTTGGTGCGGGTGACCGATGACGCGGAGGCACTCTTCTCTTCTGCGATGCAGCCCTTGACCGACGGCGAATAATCCTTCGAGATTGCGCAGTTCTCGCTGCTACCGTCCCGGACGTGGCGAAACTCAATCAGATCATCGCAGTGGAGAAGGGCATCAAGTCCAAGGCGCACCAGGACCTGACGGCCGCTCATCACGGGCTGCAGAAGCCCGCTCTGCTGGCCGGTATCTCGCGTACCTACCAGCCGAAGGACGAGGAGGGCGAGCAACTGCCGCCCGAGTCCACGCGGGTGCAGGTGCAGGCCGAGAACGTGCTGCGGGAGACCGCGGCGACCCTGACCCGGCTGTTCGACGTGACCGCCACGAAGGACTGGGCCAACTGCACCGCCCGTGCCGATGTGAAGGTGGACGGGCGGGTGCTGGTGGCCGACGTGCCCGTTTCCTACCTGCTCTTCCTAGAGAAGCAGCTCGTCGATCTCAACACCTTCGTAAGGAAGCTGCCCGTTCTCGACGCCTCCGAGTCGTGGGTGCAGGACCCGTCCACGGATGCCTGGAAGACCGAGCCGGTACGGACGCTGCGGACCAAGAAGGTGCCGCGGAACCATGTCAAGGCCGAGGCGACCGAGAAGCATCCCGCCCAGGTCGAGGTCTACTACGAGGACATTCCCGTCGGGTACTGGACCACCGTGAAGTTCTCCGGTGCTCTTCCCGCCCGCCGCGTCAACGAACTCCTCGACCGCGTCGAGAAGTTGCAGCAGGCGGTGAAGTTCGCGCGTGAGGAGGCGAACGGCACCGATGTCGTCGACCAGCGGGTCGGTGACGCCGTGTTCGGCTACCTGTTCGGGTAGCCTTTGAGACTCCCCGGCCCTTTGCGGCCGGGGTGCGCGAAGGGCGCAAGCTGAAGCTGAAGCTTGTCGTGACTCAGCGGTCCGCACCCGCCAAGGACATCAGGGGTGGACCGCGATCAAACTCAGACTATCGCTCCAGACTCAGCATTCGCCGTCGATCGCCGGATCGACCGGGCCCAGGCCCCAGCGCGTCGAAATGCTGGTTCAAGTCCAGTCCGCACAGCTCGATGTGCGGTGGTCCAAAGGCAGGACGCGACGACATAACGACTGACCTGGGTTCTCAAGCGTGCCGGCGTGTGAATATGGACGGCATCCCAGGGCCCGGGGGCAGGCTACGCCCCCGGGTCCGTCCGCGTTCATCAGGGAATTGAGTTCATCAGGGAATTCCGTTCATAAAGAACGTGCCCTTCCGGCCAACCGTCACACCCCGGAAACACAATCGTCCCGTTCGCTCCAGGAACGCGATCTACCGTGGGCACCACACCCCGCAACTCGGCCACCGTCGCCCGAAGGCACACCCCGCCCTCGTCCGTACAGGAGCCCAGCCCCCGTGTCCCGCACCGGCTCTGAAACCCGTCACCTCGCGCTGCCGCCCTGGCTCGCCCACGCCCTCCGCACCCAGCGCGGCCCCATCCCCTGGAGCGCCGTCGTGCGCGGCGCTCTTGCCGCCGGGCCGCTTCTCCTCGCCGCGGTGCTCATCGGCCGTACCTCCCTCGGGGTCGTCGCCGCCATCGCCGCCATGCTCGCCGGGATCAACGACCGGCCCGGCAGCCGTCGCGCCTCCGTCAAGCGGCTCGGGGTGCCCGCGCTCGCGGGGGCCGGTGGGCTGCTCGCCGGGACGTATGCCGGGACGCATGTCGGAGCGGTCGTGCTCACCCTCCTGCTCACCGGCATCGGGCTGTTGGCCGGTGGCATCAGCGCCGTCGGGCCCGTCGCCTCCGGTGCGGGGACGCAGTTGCTCGTCGCCTCCGCCATCGGCGCCGGGATGCCGGTCCCGGAGGCGGGGTGGCTGCGTGCCCTGGCCTTTCTGGCGGGCGCCGGGTGGCTGCTCGCCCTGCGGCTGCTGCTCCCCACCCCCGGTGCCACCGCCGGTGACTTCCGGTTCGACGGGGAGCGGGACGCCGTGGCGGCCGTGTACGACGCCGTCGCCGATCTGCTCGAGGCGGCGGGGACGAAGGACGGCATCGCGCGCCGGGCCGCGCTGACCGCGGCCCTCGACCATGCGCAGGACGCCCTCGCCGGCCCCCGGCTGCGGCGTTACGCCTCCTCCGCCGCGGAGCGACGGCTGCACGCGCAGTACGCCGCCGCCCTCCCGCTCGCCGAGGCAGCCACCGCGCTCGCCTGGGCCGGGGAGGCCGTCTCCGGGCGGGCGTCCGAAGGGCCACGGCGGCTCGCGGCCGCCGTACGGGAGAACACGCACGCCGGGCCGCTGCCCGCACCCCACCTCCCCCACGCTCGGCTTCGCTCGCGCGGGGGGACCCCCATGGCCCCCGCCCTGCGCGCCCTCGACGACGCCCTGCTCCATGCCGCCGACGCCTTCGACCAGGGGGAAGGGGGCGACCTGCACACCCGGCGGCGTACGGTGAAGGACCTGTTCCGTCTCGCCTTCGGGGCCGGCGGCCGGGAGTACGGCCTGCGGGTCGCCCTGTGCTTCGGGGCCGCCGCGGCCGTGGCACAGGCCCTGCACCACACCCGCTGGTACGGACAGCACGCGCACTGGTACTGGCTGCCGGCCACCGCCGTCTTCCTCGTCAAGCCCGACCTCGGGCCGCTGGTCTCGCGGGTGCTGTGCCGGGCGGCCGGGACCGTGCTCGGGGCTCTTGTCTTCGCCGGGTTCGCAGCCGTACTGCCCCGGCCCGAAGGGCTCATCGCGCTCGTGGCCGTCTGCGGGGCCCTCATCCCCGTCGCCACCCGGCACTTCGCCGCGCAGACCGCCGTGGTCACCGTGCTCGTGCTCGCCCTGGTGATGGTCGGCGGGGAGCCGCAGGCCTCCGTCAGCCGGATCGGGGAGACCCTGCTGGCCTGCGCGATCGTCCTCGTCGTCGGGCATCTGCCGATGCCGGGGCAGCGGGGCGGGACGGTGCAGGCCCGGCTCGTCGCGGCGGGCAGCGCCGCGCACGCCTACCTCGCCCATGTTCTTCGTGAGGCCCGCGACCCCATGGCCGGCCCCGACTCCCGGGCCACCCGCTGGACCCTCCGCCGGGAGGCCTACCGCACACTCGCCGAAGCCGAGACCGCCATCGCCCTCGCCGCCGCCGAACTCCCCGCACTCGCCCGGCACTCGGAGGGCGCGGACGAGGTCGTCGCCGTCCTCGAACGGCTCGTCGACACGACCACCGCCTGTGCCGTGCAGCTCGACGACTCGGGACGCCTGTCCGCCCGCCAGCGGGAGCAACTGGCCGAGCTGCTCCGGCAGTTCGAGAAGGGACGCGAACGGACGGGACTACGCCTGCCCGAGCTGCCCCTCGCCGTGTAGCACCCCACCGCCCCAAGGCGGTGCACGGAAATTCGTACGACAGTTCCTGTCTCGCGACGCACACTGGTGCCTTCGTGTGCCTTCGTGCCCCAGTCCCAGGAGAGGTTCATGTCCCAGCAGAGGTTCCTGCACAGACTCCCGTACCTGGCCGGTGCCACCACGGCCGCCGTCGCCCTGGCGGTGCTCGCGACCGCTCCCGCGTCCGCGGACGAACCGACCGTGTCCCGGCCCCGTATCGTCGCCCACTTCGACCTCGCCGCGGGGCAGACCCCGGAGAACATCGCCGTCGAACCCGACGGCTCCGCCGATCTGACCTTCGCCTCCGCCCGGCAGGTCGCCCACGTCACCCGGGACGGGAACACCACGATCCGCGCGACCCTGCCCGACGAGCCGAACCCGAACACCCCCGTGCTGAAGGCCGCGACCGTCTTCGGCATCGCCCGCGCCCACGACGGCACGCTCTACGTCGACTACGCCACCGGCACCGACAAGACCGGCGTCTGGCGCATCGCGCCCGACGGCAGCGCACCCCGGCAGATCGCGCAGCTGCCGACGACCGCCCTGCCCAACGGCCTCGCCCTCGACGAGCGCCACGGCGTGCTCTACGCCGCCGACTCGGCGCAGGGCATCGTGTGGCGGGTTCCGCAGGCCGGGGGCACGCCGACCGTGTGGGCCAAGGACACCGCCCTCGACCCGGTCCCGGTCACGGGCGCCGGTTTCGGTGCCAACGGCGTCAAGGTCCACGGCTCAGCCGTATGGGTGTCCAACAGTGACCGGGGCACGCTGCTGCGCATTCCGGTACGGCCGGACGGCTCCGCGGGCGCGGTCCAGACCCGGGCGACCGGGCTCACCAACGTCGACGACTTCACCTTCCCCGGACCGCACGACGACACCGTTCTCGCCGCCCTGATCGGCGTCAGTGAGCTCGTCGAGGTACGCCCGGACGGCACCCACTCCGTCGTCCTCACGCAGGCGGACGGGCTGTCCAACCCCACCTCCGTGGCGGTGCGCGGCTGCACGCTCTACGTCAACAGCGCCGCGTACTTCACCCAGCAGGACCCGAACCTGCTCGTCGCCCACCTGGACCGCTAGCGAGCCCGGCGGCGGGGCGTGCCGCCCGGGCGCGCCCCGCCGAGCGGATCACTGCCCCACCCGCACCCACACCGGCGCGTGGTCCGACCCTGGTTTTCCCCGCCGGTCCGCCGGATCCGGCCCCACCGACGGCAGCCGCAGCGTCCCGTCACCCGGCAGGCCCGTCCCCGCCGCCGTCACCCGCAGGACCAGGCGGTGGCTGACCAGGATGTGGTCGATCAGTTCGCGGCGCCCGGAGTTGATGCGGGAGTAGCGCTGCTCGGCGGGGATCAGCGGGGCCACGTCCCACAGCCGCTGCGCATCGCCCTGGTCGGGATGGTCGTAGCCGGGTGTGCCGATCTCGGAGCCGGGCGGACCGAGCAGGATCTGCGTGGTCGCGGCCTGCACCTCGTCGTTCAGGTCGCCCAGCACGGCGACGTCCCGTTCGCGTCCGTCCCCGGCCAGCAGGGTGTCGGCCAGCGCGCGCAGGGTCGTCGCCTCGGCGGCGCGCCGGTAGAGGGCGTAGGCGCCGTAGCGGGCCCGTTCGCCCTCGTCATGGGGGAAGAAACGGTTCCCCGGATAGGTCAGCAGCTTCGACTTGAGGTGGGCCACGGCCACCCGCAGCGGGCCGAAGTCCGTCGCTACCTCGACCGCAAGGAAGCCGCGCCCCGCCGCCGACACCGGCGCACCGGAGTCGTCCTCCTGCACCGGCCGCAGCTCCGCCGGGAACGCGTTCGTGTCGGCCACCACCTCCACCGCCGTACGGCTGAGGAAGCCGACCCGGATGCCCCGGCCGTCCGGATGCCCGGACAACGCGACATGCCAGTCGCCGTCCAGCATGCCGACCAGGTCGTCCAGCGCCTCGGGCTCGCCGACCTCCTGCACGCCGAGCAGCGCCGGGTCGAGCTCCGTGATCACGGCGGCGAGCGAGGCGAGCTTCGTCTCGTAGGCGGCCTTGTCCTTGGGCCCGAAGGGGCCGCCGGGCCGGTACAGGTTCTCCAGGTTCCAGGTGCCGAGGAGCATGCCGGGCCCCTTCCAGAAGCCGTGCGGCGAGCTGTGGTGAGGACAGGGTCCCCGAGACCGGCCGTTTCCGCGACCGGACGGGACCGGATGCGCGGATCGGCTCACGCCGGCCGACGACGGCGCCGTACGTTGGCGGGATGACCGACTCTCCCGCCGATCTCCTCATCACCGGCTGCACCGTCCTCGTGCACGACGACCAGGAACGGGTCGGGTTCGAGGAGGACGCCGCCGTCGTCGTACGGGACGGGGTCGTCGAGGCGGTGACGGCCGCCTCCGCGGTCGAGCACCTCGCCGCGGCCGAGCGCATCGACGGACGCGGCCAGGTCGCCATGCCCGGCCTGATCAACTGCCACACGCATGCGCCGATGGTCGCGCTGCGCGGTGTCGCCGAGGACCTGCCCATCGAGGAGTGGTTCAATCCGAGAACCAAGGGATCGCCGTGGAGGACCTGGCGGTGAAAGGACTGGCCCGCACGAAGCTGGCCAAGTCCGTGCACGACGCCGGATGGGCCTCGTTCCTCAGCATGCTGGCGTACAAAGCACAGCGCTACTTCCGCACCCTGGTGAAGATCGGCCGATTCGAGCCGACCTCCTAGACCTGCTCCACCTGCGGCGCCGTGGACGGACCCAAACCCCTCAACGTCCGGGAATGGACCTGCGTCGCCTGCGGCACCGTCCACGACCGGGACACCAACGCCGCGATCAACGTGAAGACGGCCGCCGGACTGGCGGTATCGGCCTGCGGAGCGCCGGTAAGACCAGGAGCTATCCCGGCACAGCGCGAAGAAACAGGAAGCCACGGACTCCCGACCGGAAACCGTGCCGCGTAGCGTCACAGTTTCCGGTAGAGAAGGCCAGAATCCTCGTCCCTCAGGACGAGGAGCATGTCAACTCAAGTTCGCCTGGCCCACCCGGGTCCCCCCATCGCCTCCGGTCACCTCGCCCTCGGCCACGGCATCCACCACTGCCTGGGCGCGCCCCTGGCCCGCGCCGAGACCGAGATCGCCGTCGCCGCCCTCCTGGAACGCTTCCCCGAACTCGCACTCGCGGACGAGGACCTGCGCTGGCGCCGCTCCCTGCGCGCCCGCGGCCTGGTCGAGCTCCCGGTGACGTATACACAGGTGCATCACGACGAGTGCAAGGAATGAAACAGAAAGTAGTCGAATCGGGGTCGGGATCTTCACTAAGTGACCGGATCCTCACAGTCCGCGGTGAACGAGTGTCAACTACGTCTCAGTCCGGCAACTGAGCGAGGCGTTCGGCCCCTGCAAGGCGTTAACTCCTACAAGTACGACGCTTTCTGGAGGTGCAGGATGGTGAACGGGCGAACAGTGCTCGAACGCTTTCCCGCGGGCGGGCCGCGGGGATCGTGGCCGGCCGAGGAGTTCGCGCATGCGCGGCGCCTGGAAGGGCTGGCCGCCGAGGTCGTCATGGACCTGGCGACGGACACGTTTCTCGTGGTCGTCCGCGGCGAGGCGACCGTCGACGCGGTCGCCTGACCGCTCCGCAGCGGCGCCGGCTCAACCGGCCTTCGGTACCGGCGCCGAGTACTGCTCGGCCTGAAGCGAGTACAGCTCCGCGTAGATACCGCCGCTCGCCAGCAGCTCGTCCGGAGTGCCGGACTCCGCAAGGCGGCCCTGGTCGAGGACGTGCACCAGGTCCGCGTGGCGCACCGACGCCAGCCGGTGCGTGATCAGGACGACGGTCTGCCCGGCCGAGGCCAGGGCGCGGATCTTCTCGAAGACCTCCAGCTCGGCCCGCGCGTCCAGGGCGGCCGTCGGCTCGTCCACGACCAGGATCCGGCCGCGCCGGTAGGCGGCCCGTGCCACGCCGAGCCGCTGCCACTGGCCGCCGGACAGCTCATGGCCGCCGTTGAACTGGCGGGCCAGCAGGGTGTCCAGGCCACGCGGCAGATCGGCCACCACGTCCTCCGCGCCGGCCTCGGCGAGCGACGTGGCCATGCGCTCCTCGGTCAGGGTGTAGGTTCCGCGCCCGAATGAACAATGCGGGTACTTCCTGAACACTGCTTGAACAGTGCTCGGGAGTGCGCCGCTGAGCATTTCGCAATCATGCCCACTCCGACGGGGTGCATGCGGAGCAGTGCGAATTTCTACCGATGAGGGTGAAGTCCTGTGATCGGAGCAGGTGTTCGTGGTTCGAGTGCTTGATCGTATGGGTCAGTTGCTCGTGATCAGCACGGGCTGAGCCCGAAGGTGCGCGATGGTCGCAATACGTAAGCGTGGTGCCGTAGGAGCGGCTGCGTGGATCCGGTACGGCGAGGACGAAGTGCGGGAGGTGTCGTTCGAGCGGCTTGGGCAGCGGCATTTCGAGGGTTCGGTTCCGTGGCGGGCGATGCGGTCGAGACGCGGGCAGACACATCTGCCGGGCAGCTACTGGTCGTCGACGACGGGCGGCCAAGTGATCTTCGAGAGTCAGCTGGAGCTTGCCCGGCTGCTTCTGGCGGACTTCGACCCGGATGTCGTTGGGATTCAGGCGCAGCCGTGCTGGATACGGCACCGGGTGAAGGGGCGGGTGCGTCGCCATGTCCCCGACTTCCTGCTCACACTGCGCAGCGGCCTGGTGCGGGTGGTGAATGTGAAGCCTGCCGACCGGGCGAAGGATCCGAAGGTTCGTGAGGCGCTCGCGTGGCCGGGGGAGCTGTTCTCCGCACACGGGTGGCTGTATGAGGTCTGGTCGGGCTGTGAGCCGGTGGTGTTGAAGAACGTGCGGTTCCTTGCCGGGTATCGGCGACCGTGGGTGGTGGACAGCGAACTCGTCGATCGGGCACGTGAGCTGGTGGGGGACGGCGACGAACTCGTGGTGGCCGAACACAGGTTGAGCGCCTACGGCGAACGTGAGGATGTGCGTCCGGCATTGCTGTCGCTGTTGTGGCGAGGGCATTGGACGACGGACCTGACGCGTCCACTCGGTGGCCGCTCGGTGCTCAGGAGGTGCGCGTGAGCGGGGGTGTGGCGGTGCTGCGGACCGGGCTGGTCGTGCAGCATGACGGTGAGCAGTTCACGGTGGTGGAAATATCCGGGAGCCGGATCCTGCTGCACAGCCGGTCTGGCGGAGTGCGGCAGGTCGATCTGGGGTGGCTGCTGTCGCATCCGACGACGCGGATTCCGGAAGCCGCCGCCGAGCCGCTGCCGGGGCTGGGAGCGCAGTTCTCGGCGCTCAGCAAGGAAGAACAGGCGGCGCTTCAGGAGCAATACGGGCACTTGCTGGAGGTGGAGACCGGATACCGGCACGGATCCGCGGAGTTGGCGCTCGACGGCGAACCGCGCCCGCAGTACGCGCCCGATGTGCCGAAGATGGACCGCTACGAGGCGAAGGCCGCCGAACTCGGTGTGAGTGTCATGACGGTGCGGCGCTGGCTGATGAAGGTCAAAGGCCCCGAAGGAGTGGCCGGACTGCTGCCCGCCGATCGCGGCCGCAGCCCGCTAGGGGAGACGGATCCACGCTGGATCGACATGTGCCGCAAGGTGCTCGACGAGTACGTCGAGGAGAGCACTCCACCGCGGCATCTAATCATCGCGACCGTCGAGGAGCGCCTTGCCGCGGAGTTCGGGCGGGACACGGTGAAGCTGCCGAAGAAGACCGCGGCGTATGCGCTGTTGAAGGAACTGGGCCGGGGACGCAACGCGTTCTCGGGCAGCGCGAAGGGACGCCGCTCGATCGCGAACCGCCCGCCGGGCGTCTACGGCAAGCTGAGGGCGACCCGTCCTGGCGAGTATGTGCTCGTTGATACGACACGGCTGGACGTGTTCGCGATGGAGCCGGTCACCTGCCGATGGGTGCAGTGCGAGCTGACCGTCGCCATGGACCTCTACACGCGCTGCATCACGGGGCTCAGGCTGACGCCGGTGTCGACGAAGGCCGCCGATGTCGCAGCCGTCCTGTATGAGACCGTGCGCCCGCGAACGGACGGAGAGCGGGCGGTCCTGCCGCATCACGGAGTGCCGAATGCGGTGGTGGTGGACGCAGCACGGCTGGTGGACGCGCGGGGTGAGTGGCTGTTGCCGTCGGTGGCGGCTGAGACGCTGGTGTTCGACCACGGCAAGATCTACCTGTCGCAGCATGTGCAGGCCGTGTGTGACCGCCTCGGCATGTCGTTGCAGCCGGCCCGGCCGTACACGCCGACGGACAAGGCGCCGGTAGAGCGCTGGTTTCGGACCCTGCGCGAAGGAGTCCTTGCGGCGCTGCCCGGCTACAAGGGCGCGGATGTGCACAGCCGCGGCAAGGACGTGGAGGAGAAGGCGTTCTTCTTTCTGCCGGAATTGGAAGCGATCATCCGCGAGTGGATCGACCTGATCTACCACCGGCGCGTCCACTCCGGCTTGTGTATCCCGGAGGCACCGGGCCTGGAGATGAGTCCGCTCGATATGTACGAGCACGGCATCCAGCGGGCGGGGCATCTGCGGATCCTGGGGCGTCCGGATCTCGCGTACGACTTCCTCGAGGTGAAGTGGACCACGATCCAGCACTACGGGGTGGAGATCGGCACCTTGCGCTACAACGGGCCTGCTTTGAAGGGACGGCGTAACACGACAAGCCCGTACGGCGGGGTCCACAGCGGGAAGTGGCCGATCGCGATCGACCCTGGGGACATCACTCGCGTCTACATTCAGGATCCCGACCCCAAGAGCAGGCGGTGGCATGAGCTGCGGTGGGAGCACGCGGACGCGCTCGATGGTCCGCTCAGCCGTGAGGCGTGGCAGTACGCGCGCCGGCTGGCGGCCAGGACCCAGCGGTTTCCCGATGCCAAACGCACACTGATCGAGCTGCTGGAGCGGTGGGGCGCCGGGCTGACCGGCAGCCGGGAAGAGCGGCGCATCGCGCTGCGGCTGTCGGATGAGCGGCTCTCCATCATGGGCCCCGACACGGTTGAGCCAGGCGCCGACGAGGACGATCCTCAGATGTCCGTTGCGCAGCTGCCGTCGGTGCGTCAGCTCACGGCTCTGGCCCCCGCCCAGCCCGGGGCCGACGACCGGGATCCTGCTGAGACGCCCGCGATGGATGGGCCTGAGGTAGGGGAGGGCGGGGACGATGACGAGGACGGTGATCTCGATGCCGTCCTCCCCGAAGACGCGGGCGCGGTCAGCGACGAGGAGTACTACGCGGACGCCTGGGAGGTGTCATGACCGCCGCGTTCGAAGACGGGGAGCGCAACTACAGTCCCGTGCAGTTGACGGGTTTTGTGGAGATGTGCGAGCGGCCCGCCCGCGAGCGTCCCCGGCAGTTGAGCCGGGTGGATATCAAGGCTCTGACGCGCCGTGAATTCCTCGCCTACAAGGAGCAGCGCGCGGTGTGGCATGCCAACCTCGGGCCGATCAAGACGGGCCAGCTGCTGGAACTGCATGACGGGCTGGCGGAGATCGTGGACTCGAACCGGCAGGACGGCGACAGGGTGAAGCCGTCGGCGGTGGTCGACGCGTTTCCCGGGTTGGGGAAAACGACCGCGGTCCTGGACTACGTGAGGAAGTATCACCGTGATCAGATTCTGGTGCACGGCGCCACTACCCCCAGCGGGCACCGCCGCGTCCCGGTCGTGAATATCACGCTCACGGGAAACATCACGATCCGCGGCTTGAACGAGGCGATCTGCCGGTTTTATGAACTGCCCGAGACCGGCAATGCGGACCAGCTTGCCGCCCGTGCTGCCCGCGCCGCTCGCGCCATGTGCACGACTGTCATGGTCGTGGACGACATCCATTTCCTCGACCTGCGCCGCACCAACCACCGGGTCGTGGCCAACCACTTCAAGCACCTGTCCACCGTCTTCCCCGTCACGTTCATCTACGTCGGGGTGGGCGTGGAAGCGCGCGGGGTTCTCACCGATGGTCTCGATGACGAGGACGTGGACCTCGCGCAGGCGGCTCGCCGGATGACGACGTTGACACTGCCGCCGTTCACTGTGAAGACGGAGGCTGAGCGGGCGCAGTGGCGCAAGCTGATGCTCGGCATCGAACGGCTTCTCGTCCTTGGCGACGGCTACCGCGGCATGCTCGCCGAAGACCTCTCTGACTGCCTGTATGCCCGATCCACCGGCCACTTCGCGTCACTGATGACGCTCATTGCCCGCGGCTGTCGGCGCGCTGTGGAGAGTGGTGAGGAGCGGCTGACCGTGGACCTCATGGACACCGTCAAGAACGATGTGGCGGCCGAGCGAGGACGCCTAGAACTCCAAGCGGCTCTCGAAGCCGGAACCCTCACTACCAAACCCCGCCGCAAGAAGAAGGGGCCGGGCAGGCGCCCATGACCCTCAACACCGGGGCCAGGGCGCCCGCGTTCTCGACTGAGCGGCTCCCCTATGTGGTGGAGCCGCTGCCGGGCGAGGCCCTGGACAGCTGGATCGAAGCCTACGCTCGTCAACTCATCGTCACCTCCCGCGAGTTCCTGACCTTCATCGGACTTCCCGGCACCCACCCCGAGCGCATGCTGGTCAAACTCCTTCCCGAAGAGACGGCTGTGCTCGCCCGGCGTACCGGAGTCCCGCCCGAGGCGTTGCGCGCGATGACGCTGGAACCCTTTGACCAGACCACCGTGACGGTCCGGCACACCACGCGCGGGCTCGGCTCCCCGCCGCGCTGGCGCCGGCACAAAGGCAGCAGGTACTGCCCCTCCTGCCTGGCCGAGACCGGCGGCCGCTGGCAATTGTCCTGGCGCAGCCCCTGGACCTTTGCCTGTACCCGGCACGCCCAACTCCTGGTGGAGACCTGCGAAGGGTGCGGTCAGCGCCCGCACCCCGCCAGCCGTCACCCCGCGGGCGTGACGAACCCGGCTCTCTGCACCATGGCGCGCGACCTCGCGCGCGGCAGCAAAGGCGCACGCCTGCCCTGCCACACCGACCTCACCACTGCTGTGGCCCAGCCGATTCCTGCCGACGGCCAGATCATCCGCGCCCAGCACTATGTCGACACTGTCATCCGCGGCCACACAGACCGCGACCGAGACCCCGACCAACCGCACCGGAGCCTGGAAGAACTCTTCTTCCTGGCCTGGCGGGGTCTGGCCACGCTCCACGACGCCACCCTCCCCATCCCCCAGACGGCTTCGGATGTCCTGGAAGAAGCCGACGGACACGCCCTGGCCCTGCTGACCGGGCTCAGCAACGAGACTGCCACCGATGTGGCGGTCGGCACCGCGCTCGCCATGACCGTCCTGGAGCGCGACCACCTCCACAGTGATGCGGTACTGCGATGGATCGCCGACTCGCACCTGCGCAAAAACGGCTCCATGGAAGTGTTGTTGAAGGTCAACTCCTGGCGTACGTCCTGTTCACCGGCCACCGTGACGCGCGCGTTGACCGTCATCGACACCCGCCTGCGGATCATCGACCGGCTTCGCTTCGCCACAACTTCCCCCACCCCACAACCGCCTGCCGCGCACCCCGAGCGGATCGAGCGCCGCGCCGCGGCGATCCCGGCGACGCTGTGGCCAACGTGGAGCATGAGGCTCATGCCGCACCAGATCGGCGGGCCCAGGGGTGCGAAGGTCGCCGAGTTCCGCGCCGGGCTCAGCGCACTTCTCCTGGTCGTCCGCTCCACCAGCCGTGTCTATCGCGACGCACTCGCACTTCTCGGCGACCCCGTGTCTCCGAGCTTCGTCAAAAGCATGATCACCCGACTCGACCGCCAGTACCTGCTCCCCCTGCTGGCAGCGCTGACACAACTGGCCGACGCCCTCGACGATCATGGATCGCCCATCGACTACCAGCGGCGCCGGAGCCTGGCCGACACAGGACTGACCATCGACCGCCCGGCCTACCGGCAACTCGCCGCCCATAACCGCTGGCGCTCTCCCACCGACCGAAGCCTGGAAGCCCTGGACCGATATCTCAGGGCGATGTGGACCGGCACGCTCACCGACACCGACCACCGCCTGAACGACCTGCGCTTTCGCGCGGATCCTGCGGTGCGCGCCTTCCTGTTCGACCAAGCCGCCGGACACCTGAAGCGACTGGGCATCGACGAACCCGTCACCTGGGAACCACCGTCCGAGTGGGTCCGCGGCATCCCCTGGCCCGGCACCGAACCGGTCGACATCAGCGCGGAGGAATTCCGGCGCACCGCAGCACGCCACCGCACACTCACTGATGTCGCCGACTCCCTGGGCATCGGCGTTGAGCACGCCCGCCTGTACGTCGAACTCGCCAGCACCATCCCTACAGTTCAGCGTAGGACGCCCGGCGCCCCTCGCGGTCCGCGTACCACGGCCCCAGACCCCGCAGCCCTGCATGACCTGTACGTGACCCAGGGCCTCTCCCTTCGGGGTGTGGGCAAGGCCACCGGTTCCAGCGTGGAGGTGCTCAAGGCGGCACTCCGGGAAGCCGGTATCGCCATACGCCAACCCCGGGAACGGGCCAGCAGGGGGTACCGCCTCGATCGTGACTGGCTCTATGAGCAGTACGCCGTGAAGTACCGGGGTTTTGCCGAGATAGCCGAAGAAGTCAAAATGGACGTGCGCACCGTTCGCCGTATCGCCCGCACGCTCGGCCTCTCGATCAGGCGACACGAAGGAGTACCCCGGGATTTCACCGAGACCGCTCGCGGACTGGACCTGCCCCACGCCGTGTATCAGGCGTTCTGCGGACGCGACGCGGTGCAGCGGGTCAGAAATGTCAGTCTGCTGATCGATCACCCTACGGTCCCTGAGGCCGCCGCAGCCGGCGGAATCCGCGTCGCAGGCCTTCAGCGGCAGACGGTAGTCATCGAGAATTTCACCGGGTTCCGCCTCCTGGACACCTCGGAATCGCCGCGGCTTACCGCCCAGGGCCGACAACTCCTGCATGATGCCAGACCGGTGCTCGAGCGCTACGCCCGCCTGTACGCCGATACTCCTGGCGCCGCATCCGGCGTGCACGGGAGAGGCCCCCGCACCGCCGCCCCCGCCCCAGACATCCTTCGAGATCTCTACGTCGACCAGGGGCTCTCACTCCATAAACTCAGGGATACCACCGGCGCCAGCATCACCGTCCTCAAGCAAGCCCTGAGCAGCGCTGGAATCGAGATCCGCAAACAGGGGCACCGCCCCGGGTACCCCTTCGAGATCGACCGCGACTGGCTGTATGAGCAGTACGTCGTGCAG
Organism: Streptomyces sp. NPDC002092; assembly: GCF_053593775.1. Taxonomy (NCBI): domain Bacteria; kingdom Bacillati; phylum Actinomycetota; class Actinomycetes; order Kitasatosporales; family Streptomycetaceae; genus Streptomyces; species Streptomyces sp. NPDC002092. Next base: position 345,595 of record NZ_JBSFDG010000009.1, on the reverse strand, counting down.
CACCGAACCTTCAGCGACATCGCCGATGAGGTCGGGGCGGTCTCGACAACCGTCCTCAACATCGCCAGAAAACACAACATCCCGATTCGGAGTGCGGTCGGAGTACCCCGGGACTTCGCCGCCACCACACAGGGACTCGTCATCCCTCATGTCGTCTATCGGGCGTTCTCCGGATGGAAGTCCGTGGTACGGCTGAAGAAGATCAGCCTGCTACTTGACCACCATGCACTGGAAACTGCCGCCGAAGCGGCGAACGTGCGGCCGTCAGAGCTGAAGCGGATCGCCGCAATCATCGAGAAGGACACCGGCATTCCCATACTGGAGACCGTGAAGGCCCCGAGGCTCACAGCGGCAGGACGAACGCTTCTGCAGCAGGTCATGCCGGTCCTTCAACGTTATGAAGCCAGGGTGGGTGGCACTTCCGCACCATAAGCGTCCGTGACGGGCTGAGGGCATCTCGGGCCAAAGCCTGGAGCGTTGCCCGGAAAAGGATCCGCCGCGAGGGGATCTGGCAAGAGAGCCGGGACTCGAGTCTGGCGTGGTACCGCTAAAGACGCTCGATCCATCGACAGTCCCCTTTACCGTGTTCACCAGCAAGAAGAAGGCGTTCCACACCACCGCCCGGCTCATCGTGCGCCGCGTCAGGCGACTGAACCCGAAGAGCGTGCCCGAGGGCCAGGCCGAACTGTTCAGCGTCTGGCGCCACCACGTCATCTTCACCGACAGTCCCTTCGTCCTGGCCCAGGCCGAACCCATGAGCCGCGAACACGCCCAGGTCGAGCAGGTCTTCGCCGATCTGGATGACTCCGCGCTCGGTCATCTGCCCTCGGGGCAGTTCACCGCGAACGCCGCCTGGCTGACCCTGGCAGCCACGGCCTGCAACCTCACCCGCGACGCCGGCCACCTCGCCTCCGCCTTCCACGCCAAGGCCCGCACCGGCACCATCCGCAGCCACCTGATCAACATCCGCGCCCGGATCGCCGCAGGCGTCCGCCGACTCACCCTCCACCTGCCCCAACACTGGCGCTGGCAGCACGACTTCGCCGACCCGTGGACGGCGACCGGACAGCGCATGGTCACCTGACCCACGCGACCGCCCTGCCCGCCCACGACCCGGAAGACCTTGGAGACCCGCACCGGACGGCCACCCGGCAATCACCGCTGTCCACACCCCGAAGAAACACCCGGAACCCGTCCGACACCCGTGATCAGAATTCACACGGTGGATCAAGGCTGAAGGCCGAGACCTGCTGGAAGAAGCACGGCACGTACTCGCCAGATATGACCTTTCTGCTGCTGTGCCCGAGGAGATCAGTTCGGGCTAAGCGATGAGAGTGGCTGCATCAATGTCCAGCAGAGGTCGTCGAATTCCTCGCCCACCTCCCAGGACCTCAAGAACCCCTTTTCGGCCAAATGATCCAGGATGGTCCGAAGGGAGGAGCAGGGGATCCCACATTCTCGTGCCACGTGTTCTGCTTCGGCCATTCCCTGAACGTCGGCCGGGGCAGAATGGGCGGCGAGACAGAGGACGACGAGTCGGGGCAGAGCGGCAGTGCCCGTATTGACGCAGCAGGCGCGGCGCAATGCCCAATCGGCGGCGCGGAGTCGGTCAGGGCGTGCCGGGCGCTGCGTGAATAGGCCGCGATCGAGCAACTGGATCACGGCCCCCCGAGGTGCCGTCGGGATGGTGCACAGCCATTGCGCTTGAGTGAGCTCCTGCCAAGGGTCCATGAGATCCCCCAAGCGAAGACTTCTGAGGAGGCCCAGGGGCACGTGCGCTTGACCGGCGCCGTTCATGCGCAGCGCGCTCTGAAGGGCGAGGAGCCGTGAAGCTGCTCCGGTGTCGGGCGGGAGTGCAGACGCAAGGTAACTGAGCATCTCTCGTACCCGAGTTGGGCTGTCTGGCCCCTTCGGGCGTCGTCTGTGGCGGGCTGTTCTCCGCCCCGATGGGGGAATCTCGGCAGTCAGGCTCGTTTCAGGGATAACTGAGGCCTGAGCGGTAGCGGCCGCACATGCGGCGCATGCATCGGTCAGACGCCACAGGCGTCCGCCGCGCTCGCGCGCGAGCAGGAGCCGGATGGGGCCTTGGCATCCCCGATGGCGGCGGTGCCAGCAACAGCCCCGCTCGTGGCACTGGCACGTCCGCAGGTGCGTCGGCAGCGGGGCCCGGTGTGCGTGCAGGGCCAGGTGGGCCAGGAGTTCGGCTCGGGCCGAGTGGCCGTTGACCGGGCGGTCGCTGTGGGCGCAGTGCTGGCACACGAGGACCGGGCCGCCAGGCTGCGGGCGCAGTTCCACGGTCCAGGTGCGCCGCACTCCAGGGTGGGCGAAGCGGAGCCTCATGGCGCGTGCGTTCCTCCTGTCGTTTCCGCGCCGGCCCCCGTCGGGCTGGGATCGGGCGCACACGGTAGTGCAGACCCCTGCCCTTTGCTGGGGTGCCTGGCGGGCGAAAATAGGGCAGAGGTCTGCACTGACAGGGCAGGTGTCTGCGCCGTCGGATGGTCGGGTGACGATCTTCCCGCCCGATCCGGACTTCGACGCTCTACGTCTGGAGCTTGCTCGGCTGCGTGCGGCGCGGGGATGGACGTACGACGAGCTAGCGGCACGGAGTGGCCTGGCCAGAAGGACTCTGATCGAGATCGAGCAAGGTCGCACGATCGGCACCCTCAAGACGTGGCATGCCCTCGCTCACGCGCTCAGCACTCCGCTCGACGAATTTTTCGGCGCCCTGTGCCGTGGGCACGAACTCCCTCGGCGGACGAGCGACTGACGGGCCCGGGGCCCGCTGAATGAATCACCCGATCAAGCGAGCCTGATGCGAACGTTTGGGCGTTTATTCGAATGCATGTCGCCTCGCGCAGGGCCGTTCGGCGGACGCCATCGGCCTGGACGCCGTCCGCACGGCGTGTTGCCTGGCACCTTCAGGCGCATGCGCCCCTCATCTACACACCGGGACCGGGACGGCAGCCCCGGGCAGTGCCACCAGCGACGCTCATTGCGTGTCGCTCCCGACAGCCCCACCCGCCTTCTGCGCTGTGCTCAGCGCGACCATTGCCGTGAGTGCGGCAACGCCGTTGAGTGGTATCACCGAGTCCGTGACCGCCCCGTCCGTCTGCACCCGCGGGAACTGCCGGTAGCCGAGGTGCCTGCCGACCATCGCTGGCACGTCAGCTCAGGCCTCGCGTATCCCGCCGGGGACGGAAGCGCATGGTGCCGACTGGCCCACGACGTTGTCTGCCCGGCTCGCGATGCCGGCCCGGCCACCGTGCCCACGCTGACCAGGCTGCGGCGGGTGCTAGCCGTGAACACCCGCCGCTTGACCGACGCCGGTGTCTTCACTCTGACCACGCCGACGGACCCGCTGGCTCAGCAGCCGGAGGATTCCTGCCGACCCGCCAGACCCGTCGTCCAACTCCTGTACGTCCGCTACCTCGCAGCCCGTCCCGTGGATGAGATCCAGTGTGTGGCCCAGACACGGCAGCGCGGCCGATGCGGTCACAGGATGCTCGCTTCGGGCGCACCGGCGGGCGTCTGGAAACTGGTTCCCGCAACGGCCACCCGAGGTCAACTAGCTCTGCCCTCCGCGGTGATGGCGCTGTACGACCTGTCCTCTCTGCCGTACGCCGAGCAATTGCGCTGGCGTACACAACGCTGCCCTCAGCACGCGGCTGCCCCGACGGCAGCCGACCTCGCACTGACCGACTGGGAACCCTTCGACCCGCTCGTCCACCACGCGCACGTGCACGCTCGTCTTCCGAACCACGTTCGCCGGTCACGTCCTGGTGGCGATGCGTGGAAGGCGACCCGGCGATGAGTCGGCAGCACGCCGTGGAGATCATCTTGACCAGGCCGGCCACTCGCGGAGAGCTTCACCGAGCATGTCGAGTCGTGCCGCTCGCGGCGAACGCAGACCGCACCCGCCTGATGACTGTGCGCCGGGCCAAGTCGTCAGGGCGCGCGCTGCGGTCACTTCGTAACGAACTCGATCGGCTACTGCCCATCGACGTTCTGACGACCCACTACCCCGACGCATCAGGCCGGGTCCTCCTCAACCTTGCCCTCACCCGCGCCATGCGTTCAGTGATCAATCAGGCCGCGGCAGCTCGGGGGCAGAAACCCGGGGACTTCCTCGGCCGGACTGTCGTAGCGGCCCTGGAACGAGACGAGCGAGACCGTACCCGCTAGCTGGCGGCGCAGCTCCAGGGGCTCCTCATCCACCATGCCCCTGAAGATGTCCTGGCCTGTGCGGCCAGCGTCCTGCTCGAGTGCCGTCACTCCGCGTCGTCTCCTCCCTCGCACCACGCGAACCCCTGCCGACCGAACAGTTCCCATACGACCCCTTGACTCTCCATCATTTACGGAGCCCGTGTTGCACACGCCAACCCACGAACAGGCTCACGCCGTCGACGCTTTCCGTGATGGTCAACACCTTGTGTTGCAAGCCGGAGCCGGCACCGGCAAAACCAGCACGCTGTGCATGCTGGCCGCGAGCACCCGACGCCGTGGCCGCTACCTTGCCTTCAACAAGGACATCGCCAATGACGCCGCAACCCGCTTCCCACGCTCCGTGCTGTGCAAGACCGCACACGCGACGGCCTATGCAGCCGTCGGCCACCGCTTCGCTCGCCGTCTCAACAGCCCGCGCCAACCGGCATGGCGCATCGGACAGGCTCTCGGTATCAGGTCACCTGTCCGCATCGGTGATCACGAGATCGGCCACAGGACCCTGTCCCACACCGTTCTGCGTACGGTGGCCCGCTTCTGCCAGTCGTCTGACGGGACTCTGGCACCCCACCACGTACCTGCCTTGCGCAGGCTCGGAACACCGAGCGAGCGCGCCCAACTCGCCGACAGTGTCATGCCGTTCGCAGCGAAGGCCTGGGCAGATCTGCAGAATCCCGAGGACGGCGTGGTCCGCTTCGAGCACGACCACTACCTGAAATTGTGGGCGCTGACCGAACCGAAGATCGAGGCCGACTTCCTCTTCCTCGACGAAGCCCAGGACACCAACCCCGTCCTCGAGCAGGTCTTCGCCGCTCAACGCGACCACGCCCAGCTGGTGATGGTCGGCGACTCCGCCCAGGCCATCTACGGATGGCGCGGTGCCCAGGACGTGATGACAGGCTTCGACGCCACCCACCTCACCTTGACCCGATCCTTCCGCTTCGGCCCGCTCCTCGCCGAACAGGCCAACCGCTGGCTCGCGTTCACCGACGCTCCGATCCGGCTGACCGGTACCGACACGATTCCGACGAAAGTCGGCCTGGTTGCCTGCCCGGACGCAGTGTTGTGCCGCACCAACATCGGCGCCATGACCGAAGTCATGAGACAGCTGGAGGCCGGCCGTCGGGTGGCTCTGAGCAGGGGCGCACAGACACTCACCGCTCTGGCGCTAGCTGCCCGGGACCTCAAAGACGGCCGTCGCACCGCCCACCCTGAACTGGTTCTCTTCGCCTCCTGGGGAGAGCTGCAGGACTACGCGGAGCACGATCCCGCCGGCCGAGATCTGCAGCCGTTCGTGGAACTTGTCGACACTCATGGTCCCGAAGCTGTCATCGCCGCCGTCGACGCGCTGACCGACGAGGACAAGGCCGAGGTGACGGTTTCCACCGCTCACAAGGCAAAGGGCCGGGAGTGGCCCGAAGTCAGAATCGCCGACGACTTTCCCCCGCCGCCCGACAGTGACCAGCAGGACGCCAGCGGCCGCCCCATCCCAGAAGCGGTGAGTGATACGGACGCACGCCTTGCCTACGTCGCCGTCACTCGCGCCCGGCGTCAGCTGGACCTCGGAGGGCTCGCATGGATCGAGAACCATCCACCTGCTGTTGAAGGTTCGGACGAGCCGAAGCACAGGGTTGCTCCGTAACGCAGTGCCGTGGCTGGTGCTCTCGCGAGAGGGCAGGTGTCCGTCGGTGTACAGAACCCGGCGTATAGCCCGACTCGTCTGCCGCTTCGTATATCCGCAGGCAAAGGCTATGTTTACTGGCTGAACAAATCCTTGGGGTCGAATCCGGGTTGAATCCGCACTGAGGGTATCGTCGTTTCTATCTGCCGCCCATACGGCAAATCCGGGCATTCTGGGTGTCGGATGTGGTCCAGGGCCGCCCTATAGCAGACATCTCGGATGCTGATGCACTCGGAAGTACATGTACGAGGTGTCTTCCTGCCGACCCGCTCTGGCTGAACTCGATCACCGATCGTGCGCCCTGCGGCGGACTGACAGCGGACCATGGAAGTGATCACTGGCGAGAGCATTTCGCGGACTGCCCCTACTGGGAACAACTGGTTCGGAGCGTCGTGCCTGTGCCACACGTTGCCCGCGAGGTCGCCCGGTACGGGCTGGAGTACACCACCAGTCCGGAGCCGGAGAACTTCGCCTGGTACTTCAACGGCACCCTCACCAAGGGCGGCTTCCCCGTGCCCTTCGACGAGATCCCCGAACTCGAACGCGCGGTGGCGCTGATCATCGAGGAGTCACGGCGGATCGAGTTCGGCAAGCCGTTCGAGGAGCAGGGGCTGGAAGACCTCGACATCCCTTTCTCGCAATGGCTGAAGGACAACGACATCGAGGGCACGACCAAGGAACTCTTCAACTCCTACGGCGCTGGCCTGTGTTTCGGTATCGGCCCGGACGACGTCTTCGCCCTCCACGTCATCTCCTGGGTGACAGGCTGCGGCAACAGCGTGCGGAACCTGTTCAACGGCTCCACGATCAAGCTCGCCAAGGGCACGGCCAGTCTCTACGGCGCCATACAGAGCGCTGATGGCTGCGGCGGACTTCGTCGAGTGTGCGCCGCGGCCCGTCGGCCGTGTGCCCTGACCATGTCAGGGCCTGATGCGGTTCTCGTAATCCTGTCCGCTGATCTTGGCCACGGTGCAGGACCTGCCGTTACCGGAGACGGTGGGCTCCTTGCCGTCGGTCCCGTTGCCCCAGCGCACCGTGTCGAAGACGGCGCCGTCCAACCGGATGGCGCCCACGGTCTGCGCGATCACCGTGCTGGAGTCGCCCGTGATCCTGAGGTTGTCGGCCGCCTCCACGGTGACGGTGTTGAACCGGCCGCCGATGATGACCGTTCCACACGTTCCGGTGAGCCCGATGGTGTTCGCCTGGCCTTCGATGACGACGTCGTGCCCTGTGCAGTCGGTGGCCCGCCTGCTGTAACTGCTGCTGATGGTGGGTGACATGGCACCGCCGGTGGCAGCGGCTGAGGTTGAGTCCGGATCGCTTGTCGAACCGGCGGCGTGCGAACCGGTGCCGCTATCGGTACGCGCCGCGCCGGGGCTACGTATCGCCGACCCGGCGCTCGCGGCAGGAGCCGGCTCCGACGCGTTGTCGGCACAGCCGACCATCGTCGAGAGGGTCAAAGCGAGGAGGGTGCGGGAAAGCAGTGTCGCCTTGCGCATGGCGGGATTTCCCTTTCGGTGGTGATTCTGCGGCCGACCGGTTTTCCTGTACGCGTTCGTGGACAGAGCGAGAGCCAGGTCAGTGGCACGTGCAACGCGATCGAGCGTCGGCACCGGGCGGCTGTGGATGTAGCACTGTCGTCGCTCCCGGAACCGCTGCGGCCTGCACCTGCGCGGGAACGGAACTCGACGATCTGGTACGGCGGTCAGTCCGACGCTGGTGCGTCGGCCGCGGGGAGGTGGTCCTCCGCCCACACGATCACGGCAGCGAGGGGAATGAGGAAGGCGTTGCCGTGCGGTGAGAGTGCGTAGAGGGTTTGCGAGGACGGGTCGCGCGGGACAGTTCGGGTCACGAGGTCAACCGTGGTTAGTTCCCGGAGGCGTTCGGCGAGCATGCGGTCGCCGATGCCAGGGATTCGATCGCGAACCTGGGCGAAGTCGGCCGGGCCTTTGGCCAAGGCCGCGATGATCAGGCCGTTCCAGCGTCTGCCCAGCAGGACGAAAGCCCGATCAGCGGCCAGAAGGGATGCGGGCAGCCGCGGGGCGTCGGACCGGTGCTCCCGCTGAGCGCAGCGCGGGGTGTTCATGATGGCTGTTCCTTCTCCGTGGGCGCCTGGCATCACAGCGCGATGCCAGGCGCCGCACATCGTTCTGGCCGTTTGATGTTCGTTGGACCAACCTGGCCGCACAGCTGGGAATGTCTTCCCCGCGCAGGGGTGAGTTCGCTCTCTGCGAGGTCAGCCCATGTGGGCGGGCGCGGCGCCTTCCGTCTGCTGCTGCTTGCCGGCGTTCACGGCCAGGGTTGTGACCACTGCGCCGACCAGAAATATGGCGCCCGCGCCGACGAAGGCCACGGTGTAGCCGTGCGTCAGTGCCTCACTGGCCTTCGAGACCAGACCGAAATCCTTGGCGGCGAGTCCCCGGTAGAGGCTGGAGGCCGCCTCGGGCAGCTTGTCGTCGGCTGCAGACGTGGAGATCGTCGACAGAACGGCGAGACCGAGCGCGCCGCCGATCTGCTGGGCCGTGTTCAGAAGCGCTGACGCGACGCCTGTGTCCAGGTGGTCCACGCCGCTGACCGAAGTCACCGTCAGCGGGACGAAGGCCGCCCCCAGTCCTGTGGCCGTGACGAACATCGCGGGCACCAGATGACCCGCGTATGAGGAGTCGGTCCCCAGGGTGGAGAACCAGAACATGCCTGCCGCCCCGATCGTCAGGCCCAGTGCGGCGATCAGTCGCGGTGCGAAGTGGGTGACCAGCTTGGAGCTCACGCCCGCGGCAGCGGACATGCCGATGCTGAAGGGCAGATAGGCGAAGCCGGTTTGGATCGCGCTGTAGCCAAGGACCAGCTGCATGTACAGCGTCAGGAAGTAGAACGTGGCGAACATGCTCGAGCCGATCAGCAACATCGTGGTGTAACTACCGCTGCGGTTACGGTCCTTGAACATGCGCAGCGGCATCATCGGGTCCGATACGCGGGACTGCAGGACCAGGAACGCGCACAGCAGCACGGCGGACGCCGCGAAGGAGATCAGTGTCAGGCCGTTCGTCCAACCGTGTTCGCCGCCTCGGGTGATGGCGTAGACGAGGGTGATCAGCCCACCCGTGCCCGTGATCGCGCCGGAGATGTCCAGGCGGCCGGGGTGGCGTTCGGCCTCGACCAGGGACCTCGTTCCGGCGAGGACGGCCAGGCCGATGGGGATGTTGATGAAGAACACCCAGCGCCAGCTGAGAGTTTCGGTCAACGTGCCGCCCAGCAGCATTCCGACCGTGGCGCCGACGCCGCCCATGGCCGCGTACACGCCCATGGCCGTATTGCGTGACCTGCCCACCGGGAAAGTGGTGGTGATGAGAGCCAGCGCGCTGGGAGCGGCGATCGCGGCGCCGACACCCTGCATCACCCGGGCGCCGAGCAACAGCCCTTCGTTCGGGGCGAGTCCGCCCATCAGGGAGGCGAGGGTGAATATGAGGATGCCGACCTGAAACATCCGCAGTCGTCCGAACAGGTCGCCGGCCTTGCCTCCGAGCAGGAGCAGGCCGCCGAAGGCGAGGGCGTAGGAGTTGACGATCCAGGCCAGATTCGCGTCGGAGACGCCGAGGTCGGTCTGGATGGAGGGCAGGGCGATGTTGGTGATGGTGTTGTCGAGGACCATCATCAGCTGGGCCGCGGCGATCACGAAGAGCGCGATGCCGAGGTGCCGGTTGCCCGGGGCGGCCCCAGTCGCATCGGCACCCGCCTGAGCGGGAGTGGTGATCGTACTGTCGGCAGACAACGGAGAACTCCTCAAGGATGGTCGGGAGGCGCGGTAATTCATGAGAACGAGAAAGGGAAGCGGAACATCGATTTGAGTTCCGGGAGATTGCAGACAGTGGGCTGGGCATCACACGCGGGCGCGGTGTCGAGCTCTGCTACCCGATTGCCGATAGAGGTAGATGCGAGGCGTATTCCCGTCTCGAGGTCGAATGGACCGTAACACCTCGGCCCTCGGTGATGGGCACGCTCCCTGATGTGATTGTTCTTGCGCTTGACGTGGGAGACGGATCTGTGGTCGAGCGGCAAGATATCGAAATTGTTCGAGCGTGAATGGGTGACGCTGTCAAACGCAGAATTGTTTTCCCAAAATCTCGTATACGAATACCGGCGACCGCCCGCGCTGAAGCCCTCTGCGATCAGGCGGGAGCCGGACCGAGTCTGCGGTGAACTTGCTGGCCGTCCCGCAAGCCGGCCAGCACGCTCGGGACTCCACCCAGGTCAGCTGATCGTCCTCGCGCCCTGCCCCGCCAGGGCAGGCCCACTCCGGCCCTCGACTTCGTCTGCTCAGCCGGCATCCAGCACACCCTGCCCAGTCCCGCCTGCATCCTCGAAGCCGACCGCCAGGAGTTCGGCATGTCCATCTTGTCCGCCGAATGCCGCGTCATCGTGCGCCACACACGCTCCGGCATGATGGCCGCTGCGGACTGGACCAGGCCGGCCCGACGGATACCGGACGTTAGCTGCACCTACTCCAACCTCCACGACCGCCGCCGCTGAAGCTGCTCGCCAAGGAACTCAGGGTGCCGTCTTCGGCGCCGCCTCCCCCTCAACCGCGGCCCGAACCGGGATGCCATGAACCGCATCCTCGCCGGACGATCACAGCACTCGTACGAAGCACTGACCATCGTCGCCCCGGCAGAGGAAGCCGAAGTGCCTTCGTACCGCTTTCACTCGCCACACGGACCTGAAACACGCGTTCTGCGAAAATGTCCGCCCCCGCGGAGAAACACCCACACGACGAGAGATGACTTCGTCTGCAATTCCGGAAACCCAAAGAACTCCGCGCAACGGATGTCGAGGAACTTCGCCGCCCCGGGAAGGCGACGAAGTCCTCGGCGGAACCCTGCACCAAGCCGGGACCGAGAACCGGCACTTGCGCCGACAACTCGACGGCCGCCATGCCGGCATTCACGAACTGCCGACGCAGGAGGCACCTCTCGGCAAGTAGCAGACCCTCTGCCGCCGACAACCCTGCTGAGATTTTGGCCTCTTTCCGGCCTGGACCTCATCGGTGCCGAGACCCAGCATTCGCTGAGGGCTCCGGCACCGATGATCGCCGGCCTCGCGCGTGCCCCCGTGCTGAGGCGTGGCCGCGCGCGGGAGCTGCCTACTCGGGCAGCGGCAGGTGGCCGATCACCTTCTCGCCCACCGCCGCGGACATCCGGAGAGCCTTGTACCCGTAGTCCCGCATGGCCTCTTCGTAGGCGCCGATGCCGTCCAGGACGTCCTTCTCACCCTGCGCGGCGGCGAGCAGTTCGCCTCCGAGAACGTGTGCGTCACGCAGCGCGGTGTTGGCGCCGATGCCCAGGGCCGGGCTCATGGTATGGATCGCGTCGCCCACCACGGTGACGTTCGAGGGCTCCCAGGCACTGACGGGCACACAGCTGCGCAACGTCAGCGCCTGCACCGTGGCGGTGTCCCACAGTCGTACCGTCTCTACCAGGGCCGGGTGCCAGGAGGCCACACGTTCCAGCGCGTACGCCTTCAGCTGCTCCGGGGTGGCGGTGAACAGCTCGGCGTCGGGCATCATGAGGCTCTCTACGGAGTTGAAGATGCTCAGCGCATAGTTCTTGGTGGCCTCGTTCTGGAAGTCCGGGTCCTGTTCCTTGACCAGCGGGGAGCCGGGGTTGCTGCGCTCCAGCGGGCCGAGGGTGAGCCCGGTCCAGTCGGCGGCGTAGGCCAGCGAGAAGGTGTTGAACAGCTGCTGCGGCAGCTTGGCCTTGGTCTCCTCGGTGATCGGGACCTTCGCGGCGATGTGCCGAGCGGCTAGGTCGACGACCTTCACCTGCGGCAGCCTCTGGGCCCGCACGCTGGAGTTGACGCCGTCCGCGGCGATCAGTACGTCGGCCTCGACACTCTCGCCGTTGTCCAGGAGCACGGTGACGGTGCCGTCGGGGTTGGAGCGGTATCCGGTGACCTTCGCACCGAAGTGCACGGCCTTCTCCAGGCCGAGATAGAGGATCCGGCGCAGCGTCGAGCGGCACACCACCAGATGCTCCGGGATGTCGGTGGGCACCCCCGTGCCCTCGGTGGCGGACCTGTCGCGACCGGGGCGGAGGTTGAGCTGCTCGTCGAACAGCAGCATGTCGTCGTTCGGCATGCCGGAGGTCGCGAGGAACAGCTCCCACAGCCGTGGCTCCAGGGCGGCGTGCAGGGCGGAGGTACCGGTGGAGTTGATGTGAATCCGGTAGCCCGCCTCACGGGCGCCGATGGAGGTGTCACGCTCGTAGACGGCCACGTCCAGGCCGTGCCGGTTCAGGTAGTGGGCCAGCGTCAGCCCGGCAAGACCGCCGCCGGCGATGACAATACGCGTCCCAGACAAAAGTACTCCCAGTGCAATTGGTTTCGTACGAGGGAGCACACTGGGCCTCTCCGAAAGAGAGGACGATTGACACAACCAGACGTAACATTGTCTGGCTGCGCCCCGGACTACCGACCGGGATGCAATTTTGTGTGCTATGAAATTGTTCACCGGAATTTCACCGGTGGGTGCCGGACCGAGTTTCCGGCCAGGGGCACTTCTTCAGCGCGTCAGAGTGTACGCGAGAAAAGGTCCAGCAGTGCCGCCCAGTGGCGTTCCGCGGCGTCGGCGTCGTAGGCGGCGGTGTCCGCCTGGGTGAAGCCGTGGTGTGCGCCGGTGTACACCACGCAGCGGTGAAGTACGCCCGCCGCGGTGAGCGCCTCGTCCAGACGCTCGACCTGCTCGGGGGGCAGTGCGTGGTCCTGGTCCGCGTGGCCGAAGTACAGCTCACCCTTGATGCGGTCGGCGAGCAGGTGCGGACTGTCGGGCGCGGTGGAGGCGAGGTTGGCGCCGTGGAAGCCGGCCGCGGCGGCCACTCGGTCCGGATAGGTGCCGGCCGTGCGCAGTGCCAGACCGGCGCCCATGCAGTAGCCGGTGACGCCGACCGGTCCGCTTCTGGCCATCGGGCACTCGGCCAGCCGGCGCAGGTAGGCGTCGGCGTCCGCCATCGTCGACTCCGGCGTCAGGGACTGGATGAGCGGTCCGATCCGCTGGAAGAGCTCCGGGCGCTCGGCCGGGCCCACGAAGTCCGGCAGGTCGATCACCGGCGCCCGTCCATGGCGGTAGAAGACGTTGGGCACCAGGACCGTGTAACCGGCCGAGGCCAGACGGTCGGCCATCTTCTTCAGATGCGGGCGCAGCCCGAAGGCGTCCATGTAGAGCAGAACGGCGGGAAACGGGCCTGCCCCGTCAGGGTGCACCAGGTAGGCGTCGGCTGCGCCGTCCCGCGTCGCAATGTCCACGGTTGTTCCATGCACACCACTCATACTCACCTCTTCCTTTCTTCCGAACGAGAATTGGTAGATATCTCCCACGGGAAATACCTCGACATTGGTGTCAGAGCCGTCCCACGGACGGCCCGGCCATCCAGTCTAGCCCGCCATGGAGCCCCGGAAAGGCTTGTGAAGCAAGTGACGCTTCCCCTTCTTTTCGGCCTTGACTTGGCCCGGGAAACCTGGTCGGGCAAAGCGTGAATTGACAGGCGGCGGGAAACCTGCTCTCCGAAATACCGCCTGAATTGAGTACGCCCGAGTTCACGCCGTGACCGCCGAGCAGGCCGTGGCAGTCACCGGACGCTTTCAGCCCATCTGGTCCTCGGCCGACAGGTGTTCCACCGTCTTGCCGGTCTCGGTGAACGTCCGCGTCACGTGTCCCGACGAGTACACCCACAGGATGCGCAGCGGACAGTCGCCGATGTTCCGGAACAGGTGGGGGAGGGGGGAGGGGACGTATGTGGTGTCGAACCGCTCCAGCCTGGTCACTTCGCCGTCGACGACCACCTCCGCCTCGCCCTCCAGGATCGTGACGTGCTCGTCGCAGTTGTGCGAGTGCAGGGGCGCTCCGGAACCGACGGGATAGACGCTCATCCCGCTGGTGATGAGGTTCTCCCCGCCCGCCGAGGACGTGGTGATGAGCGGTGTCGTCAGGACCGCGCCACCGCGGTCCAACCGGGGTACGGACGCGGTCTTGATGATGGTGGTCATCCCTGGTTCCTCTCCAGTCCACGGTCGTGCGTCGATCGACAGTAGGTCGCGTCTCGGCGAATGGATGCCTTCTGGCGTGCAGCTTTACCTTGCACTCCTGGAGGGGTGGGGAACGCCGGAGCCGGTTGTAGCGTCACTTGAGACCGCACGGCGTCGCGTTCCGTGCCCGTAAGTGCCGGCAACGCGCCGGGAAGAAAAGGCAGGTATCCGGCTCATGAGGCTCCCCGTTCTCAGCAATGAGGAAATGACCGAGCGTCAGCAGGAGTTGGCCGCCCGGATCGCAGGCCGGCGCGGTGCCGTCCGCGGCCCGTTCCGGGTCTGGCTGCACAGCCCGGAGATGTGCGAACGTGCCGAGTCCCTCGGGGCTTTCGCCCGGTTCGACTGCAGTCTGCCCGGGCATCTGCGTGAACTCGCGCTCCTGATGGCCGCCCGGAATTGGGACGCGCAATACTCCTGGAACGCCCACGCGCACCAGGCGATCGAGGCCGGTATTCCGGAGGCGGCCGTCAAAGCCATCGCCGAGCGGCGCGAAGCGGCCTTCGACAACGAGGCCGACCAGGCCTTCTACCGGTTCTGCCGCGAAGTCCTCGACGAGCACTTCGTCTCGGACGCCACCTTCGCCAGTGCCCTGGAGTACTTCGGCCGCAAGGGGCTGGTCGACACCATCGGGGCGCTAGGCAACTTCACCATGCTCGGCATGTGCCTGAACACCTTCCAGGTGGATCTCCAGCCCGACCGCGAGCCTCCCTTCCCCGATGTCCGCGGCTTCGAGCGCGTGGTTCCCGACGGGAGCCGGCCGCAACCGTGACACTCGGCGCCGGCCCGGACTTGGGTACGCACGTGCGCGTCGCTGTGACCGGCGGGACACCGGCTGCGCCCCCGGTGGTCCGGCTACGAGACGTCACGATGATCTTCGTCGGGGGTGGCCGCGCGCAGGGGCGGGTTCGGTACCGCCCGCGCGCCCAAGCGTCGTGGACCGGCGACGAGACCGAACCGTCGGTGAGAACGCGATGCCGGGCGACCTGCCGACCGGACCGCGGCCGAGTCGAGCGGCGGACTCACCGCGCCGCGCACACTCCACTCCGGCGTCGCGTGAGTGGGGATGGAGCACCCGGGAGGGAAAATGGATCGCTTGCTTCTCATGCACAGCTTCGTCACGGTCGCCCAGGTCGGCAGTTTCAGCGGAGCCGCCAAGAAGCTGGGCTCCTCGGGCTCGCTGGTGTCCCGGCATGTCGCCGAACTGGAGAGACATGTAGGTGTCCGCCTGGTCAATCGCACGGCCCGATCGGTCAGCCTGACCGAACCGGGCCACCGGTACGCGGAATTCGCCGCACGCATCCTGGACGAGATCGACGCCGAGGACGCCGGGATCGCCCAACTCCATGATCGCGCCGAAGGGACGCTGAGCATCATCTGTCCCAAATGGATCGGAAGTCTGGATCTCGGGGACGCCATCGCCGCCTTTTCCGTGTCCCATCCCAAAATCCAGATTCGCTTCGAACTCGGCGGGATGTCCGACCGGACCTACGACTTCCTGGACAGTGGATTCGACATAGCCTTCCACACCCGGGATCTGCGGGACTCCAGCGTTCGGCTCAAGAAGATCGCCTCATTGCCCTTCGTGCTGTGCGCGTCACAGGAATACGTGAACCGCGAGGGACCGCTCACCGAACCCAACGGCCTTGCCCACCATGACTGCCTCGTTCACGTCAACGACCCCGTGTGGCGCATCGGGCACGGGCACGCCTCCACCTTGCACAAGATTCGCAATGTGGCGTTCTCGTCGAATTCCTACCTAGCCCTGCAGAAAGCGGCTGTGCACGGCCGTGGCATCGCCCTGCTGCCGCAGCGGCCGGTCTACGACGACCTCATGTCCGGAGCGCTGGAGGTCCTGCTGCCGGGGCTTCCCGTGCCCGACCGCCCGCTGTACGCGATCTTCGGACCCGGTCGGGAAAGTCCCCGAAAAGTCACCGTCTTCCTCGACTTCCTAACCCAGTGGTTCTCCGGCAATCCCATTCCTGCGCTCGGCAGGTGAGCAGACCGGGCCCGGTGATTACTCCTTCCCGGCCGACAGGTTGTGCAAGAAGCGATTGCGATGCCTGCGTGGTGAACCTGTTGAAGTCGTCCGAGCCGCGATTTTACGATCATCTCGCGTCGGTGACCGAATGAACCCGCAGATGTGATCTGCGACGAAGCGAGGAATCCATGGGAATCCAGAGAATCGAATCGGTCACTTACGGTGTGGACGACCTCGGCACATGTGTCCGCTTCTTCGAGGACTTCGGGCTGTTCCCGGTGGAGAGAACCGACGAGCACGCGGTGTTCGAGACGCTCACCGGGCAGACCCTCCACCTGGACACCCGCCCCGGCTCGCTGCTGCCGCCCCCGGTGGAGGACGGCCCCACCCTGCGCGAGGTGGTGTGGGGCGTCGACACGGGTGTGGAACTGGAGCGGCTGGTGGCCGCGGCGGGACGCGACCGCGAGGTCCGCGAGAGTGCCGACGGTGTCCACCACACCGTGGACGAGACCGGCTTCGGGGTCGGACTGATCCTGGCCCGGCCGAAATCCGCGCCTTTCACACCCCGGCCCGCCAACGCGCTGGGTAACGTCGACCGCTGGAACGCCCCCTTGGAGGCGATCACCCGGGTGCGCCCCCTGCGCATGTGCCACGTGGCGCTGAACATCCCCAAGGAAGGCAGGGAGGACGCCGTCGCGTTCTACACCGAGCGCCTCGGCTTCCGGCCCACCGACGTGGTCGAGCCCATGGGCGTGTTCATGCAGGCGCCGGGCGACAGCGACCAGCACACCATGCTCCTGTGCCACCGTCCCGACAAGGCGGGCGTCAACCACATCGCGTACGAGGTGCCGGGCTTCGACGACGTCATCGAGGGCGCCAACCACATGATCGACAAAGGCTGGCGTGAAGCACGCCGGCTGGGCCGGCACACCATCGGTTCCAACGTCTTCCGCTTCCTGCACGCTCCGTGCGGCGGCCGGGTCGAGTACGCCGCCGACATGGACCGCGTCGACGTCTCGTACGGAACCCGCGTGCACGAGGCCACCCCGCCCCACCACATCTGGGCGCTGCGCACCAACCGTGACCAGCAGGACGCCTCCGCCTCCTGAATCCCCCAAGCCTGAGAGGGCATCCAGCCATGACCACCGACCACGGTTACCCGGCCGTCCGCATGTTCATAGCGGGCGAACGGTGCCACGGTGCCACCGGACGTACCGCCCCGATCGTGAATCCGGCCAGCGGGGAGGCGATCGGCGAGGTGCCGCTCGCCACCGCCGCCGACCTCGACCGCGCCCTGGACGCCGCGGCCGAGGGCTTTCGGACCTGGCGTGGCACCCCCATCGCCCGGCGCACCGAGATCCTGCACACCGCCGCGGGCCTGCTCACCGAGCGCGCTGCGGAGGTCGGCCGGATCATGACCCTGGAACAGGGCAAGCCCCTGGCTGAGGCGACCGGCGAGGCACGCCGGGTCGCGGACACGCTGCGCTGGCACGCCGACGACGCCCGCCGCGCGTACGGCCGCATCATCCCCTCCGCCCCCGGCACCGTGCTGTCCGTGCGCCGCGAACCCGTCGGGCCCGTCGCCGCCTTCGTGCCGTGGAACTTCCCGGCGGGCGGGCCCATGCGGAAGATCTCCTCCGCCCTGTCCGCCGGCTGCTCGATCGTCCTCAAGGCCTCGGAGGAGACTCCGGCCACGGCGATGGAGCTGGTGCGCTGCTTCGCCGACGCCGGCGTTCCGGCCGGGGTGCTGAGCCTGGTGTTCGGCGAGCCCGCCGAGGTCTCCGCCCATCTGATCGCCTCGCCGGTGATCAGGCTGGTCGCCTTCACCGGCTCCGTGCCCGTCGGCAAGCTCCTCGCGGCCGAGGCGGGGAAGGTCATGAAGCCCTCCCTGATGGAGCTGGGCGGTCACGCCCCGGTGATCGTCTGCGCGGACGCGGACCCCGTGAAGGCCGCGCGCAGGGCCGCCCATGCGAAGTTCCTCAACGCAGGCCAGGTGTGCACCTCGCCGAGCCGCTTCCTCGTCCACGAGAGCCTCGCCGAGGAGTTCACCGCCGAGTTCGTGAAGGCGGCCGAGGCCCTCGTCGTCGGTGACGGCCTGGCGGAGGGCACCACCATGGGGCCGCTGGCCAACGAACGCCGGCTGAAGTCCCTGGAGCGGCTCACCGCCGACGCCGTCGCCCGCGGCGCCAAGGTCCTCACCGGCGGCGAACGCCTGGACCGCCCCGGGTACTTCTTCGCGCCGACCGTCCTGACCGACGTACCCGAGGACGCGGATCTCCTGCACGAGGAGCCGTTCGGTCCGATCGCGCCCATCGTGCCGTTCACCGATCTGGACGAGGCGCTGCGCACGGCGAACGCACTGCCGTACGGCCTGGCCGCGTACGGGTTCACCGACTCCGCGGCGACCGCCGAGAAGCTGGCGGCCGAGCTGGAGGCCGGGATCCTGTCGATCAACCACTGCGGTGGCTCCGTCCACGAGGCGCCCTCCGGCGGTGTCAAGGACAGTGGTTACGGCCGCGAGGGCGGCCCGGAGGCGCTGGACGCCTACCTAGTCACCAAGCGCGTCTCCCATCTGCTGGTGCCGTGAGGTACGCGCGAGTCTCGGTGGGCGGCCGCGCGGTGTGGGGCCGGGTGCGGGAGACGGACGTCGAGCTGCTGTCCGGCTCGCCGATCGACGGTGATCCGTGCGTCCTCGGCACCGTCCGGCGTGACACGGCTGTCTGGCTGCCGCCCGTCGTCCCGTCCGTGTTCTACGCCGTCGGCCTGAACTATCCGCGGCACATCGAGCATGCCGGTGCCACGGTTCCGGACCGTCCCGAGGTCGGCTATCGCGCCAACAACGCGCTCACCGGCCACCGTTCGCCGATCGTCAAGCCCGCGGAGGTGGAAGGGCGGTTCGAGGCCGAGCCCGAACTCGTCGCCGTCATCGGCCGTACGATCCGGCACGCCACGTATGAGGAGGCGCGCAAGTCGGTCTTCGGCTGGACCATCGGCAACGACGTCAGCGCCCGCACCTGGCAGCACCAGGACCGTACGTTCTGGCGCAGCAAGAACAGCGACACGTTCAAGCCCATGGGGCCCTGGATCGAGACCGACGTCGACGCCCTCGCGCAGACCACCACGCTCCGCCTCAACGGTGAGATCCGCGCCGCGTTCCCCACTGGGGACATGGTGTTCGACCCCTTCGACTACCTCGTCGAGATCACCAGGCACATCACCGTGCATCCGGGGGACGTGCTGTGGATGGGCGCCGAGTCGACGTGCCGGATCGAACCCGGGGACACCGTGGAGGTCGAGATCAGCGGCATCGGCGTGCTGTCCAACCCCGTACAACTCGAAGGGAACCAGTCATGAGCAGTGAGCCCCGCTACATCCACCACGTCAACTTCCCCACCACCGACCCTGACCGGACCGCCGCCTGGTACACCAAGGTCTTCGGGATGAAGCGGATCATGCCCAAGTCGAACAGCCGCGTGGTGCTGATGACCCGGGGCAACTTCGACCTGCACTTCACCCCGGTCGAGGAGATGGAGCGCATGGCGCCCTACCACTTCGCCGTCGAGGTCGACGACTGGGACGACTTCCTGGCCCACCTGGCGGAGCTGGGCATTCGGCACACCCGTCCGATCCAACGCCCCGAGAACCAGTCGAAGTTCTGCTACATCCACGACCCCGACCACACCATGATCGAACTGGTCTGGCACGGCAAGCGCCCCAACTGATCGCGCCGATAGAGGAGTTCACTCCCATGCCCATCGCCGACTCCGACGGCACCTCCATCTACTACGAGCGCCACGGCAGCGGTCCGGCGATCCTGTTCGTGCACGGCAGCGGCGGTCACCACGCCGCCTGGTGGCAGCAAGTGGCCGCGCTGCGCGAGGAGTTCACGGTCGTCACCGTGGACCTGCGCGGCTTCGGCAAGTCCGACTCGTCCATGCCCGAGTTCGACGGCCAGGACTTCCCCGGGGACATCGTCGCCGTCCTCGACCAGGAGGAACTGACCGATGTGATGCTCGTCGGCCAGTCCATCGGCTCCATCGCCGCGCTGCGGGCAGGCCTGCTGCGCCCCGAACGGGTCGGCTCCGTCGTCCTCGGACACTCCCTCGGCGGCATCAGCCACCCCGAGCTGAAGGAACTGGCCGCCGCCGACCGCGCCGAGGCCGTCAAGCTGCCCGTCATCGACCGTCTGCTCACCAAGCCGTTCCAGCGGGAGCGGGCCGACCTCACCTTCCTGTTCCAGCAGATGGGCACCTTCAACGTGGCCAAGATGGCCGACCTGCGCAACCTCGACACGGGCGGCCCCACCCTGGAGGACATCCGCGACGCGGGCGTCACGGTCGCCTTCCTGGCCGGCGAGAAGGACGCGGTGCTCAGCGTGAAGACCGTGACCCGCGCCCACGAACTGCTGCCCGGCTCGCACCTGGAGATCGTCACCGGCGCCCCGCACTCCATGTACTGGGAAGTGCCCGACCAGTACAACGCGGCCGTCGCCCACCTGCGCCGTACCCTCACCGCACCGAAGGAAGCAGCATGAGCAGCCTCACCCTCGACGCCGCCGACGCGATCGTCGACGCGGCGCTGAAGCACGCCCAGTCCACCGGAAAGGCGGTGAGTGTCGCCGTCGTGGACGCGGGCGGATTCGTCGTCAGCGTCCGCCGCGCGGACGGGGCGCGCCCGCTCACCCCGGACATCGCGCGCGCCAAGGCGTACACCGCGGCCGTGATGCAACGGCCCGGCAAGATGCTGAAGAAGTGGCAGGAGACCCAGCCCGTCTTCTTCTCCCAGCTCTCCCAGCTCCCCGGCGCCGCTCTGCCGATCATGGCCACCGAGGGCAGCGTCACCATCAAGAAGGACGGCGAGGTCATCGGCGGCCTCGGCATCGCCGGCGGCACCGCGGACGAGGACCAGCAGATCGCCGACGAGGTCCTCGAATCCCTTGGCTACGAGCTGGAGTTCGCCGCCTGGGGCGTCGCGGGCAAGCCGGCCATGCCCGGAAAGGACGCATGACCATGGCTGACACGTTCAACTACCGCATCGACCACCACGGAAGCCTGGTCCGCCCCGCCGAGCTGACCGCCGCCCGCGCGTCCGGCGACCCGCAGGCACTGCTGGAGGCGGAACTCCGGGCTGTCCAGGAGGCCGTGGCGTACCAGCGCAGACTGCGCTCCACCGTCGTCACCGACGGCGACTTCCCGCGCGAGGACTTCCGCGGCGCCGTCCTCGACGCCGTCTCCGGCTTCCGCCGTACGGACGAGGTGGGCGCGGACGGTCTCACCCGCTGGGTGGCGGAGTCACTGCCCAAGGCCAACGGCCCGCTGCTCGCGGACTGGGCGGCGCGGCTCGCCGAGCTGACGGTGATCGCACCGAAGGCGTCGCTGCCGTCCCCGGCGTACCTCGCCGCGACCACGTTCCAGCCGGGCCTGGGCCTGGCCTCCGCCCGCGAGCTCGGCGAGGCCCTCGCGGAGATCATCCACACTGAGATCGAGCTGCTGGTCTCCCGGGGCGTACGTCTGATCCAGCTGAACAACCCCCTCCTGCTGGGCCAGTTGGCCACCGCCCCGACCGACCCGGGCGCGCTGTCCTTCGAGGACGCGCTCGCCGTCGACGCTCTGGCGGTACAGCTGGACGAGCGCCCCGAGGGCGTACGGATCGGGGTGGCACCCGGCTGGGTGGCGCCGACGGCGCTGGACCGGGCCCGCGCCGAGAAGCTGTACGGCACGATCGCGGCCGACCGCTGGGTCCTGCCGTTCGATCAGGGCACCGACGCCGAGCTCGACCTCGTCAGGGCGCTGCCCGAGGACTGGGACGTGTGCCTGGGCGTCGTGGACGCGACCGTGCCGCAGCTGGAGGAACTCGACACGGTGATGGCCAGGATCGACGCGGTCGGCGAGTTCAAGGACCTGGAGGACGCGGCCGTGTCGCCGTCCCGGGGCTTCGCCGATGTGGCGGACCGTCCGCTGCTGAGTGCGGAGGAGCAGCGCGCGAAGCTCGTGCTGGTGGAGACGGTCGCCCGGTACGTCTGGGGCAACGAGTTCTGACGGTGAGGGGGCCGGGAGTCCCGGCCCCTGACCGGCTCACATCGACTCGGCGAACGTCACCGACCGATCCGTCAGGAGCGGCCACACCGTTTCCACGATCAGTTCCTGGAAGTGCTCGGCCGCCTTGTGGGCCTCGAATCCGGCCTGGTCGGTGTAGCGCTCGTAGAGGAGGAACGCGCCGGGGTCGTCAACCACGGCGTGCACCTCGTACGCCTCGTTGGCGGGCTCTGCCCGGGTCTGCTCGCGCATCTTCAGGAGCGCGGCGCGCACCGTCGTCTCGTCGGCGGGTGCGCAGCGGTAGCGGGCGACGACTGTATAGGCCATCTGTCGGTTCCTCTCGGCTGGTTCTGCCTGCCGATTCCAGCACGGATCGGCTGCCCGCCGACCTGCGCGCGGCGCAAGCATTGCCTGCCCGCGCGGGGCTGGTGGGCCGCCCCCACATGGTGTGTTGTCGCATTCGGCCCGCACGGCCGTTCTGAAGTGGAGCCCGCGTCACCGCGGCGGACGAAGGAAGTGAGTTCTCATGCGTACGGTGGAAATCCTCTCCGGCGGGGAGTGGGTCACGACCGGGGAGTGGATCGACGTCCACGACCCGGCCGACGTCCGCACCCCGGTCGCCCGGATCCCCGCCCTCGCCGCCAAGGACGTCACCCGGGCCTACGACCACGCCGAGCGCGGCTTCGCCGTATGGAAGCGCACCAGCCCCTTCGAGCGGGCCCGGATCATGACCGACGCGGCCCGGCTGATCCGCGAGCGGGCCGCCGCCATCGCCGCCGACGTCACCGCCGAGAACGGCAAGACCCTGGCCGAGGCCCGGGGCGAGACCCTGAAGGCCGCCGACTTCCTGGAGTACTACGCCGGGCTCGCGCGCCAGGGCTACGGCACCCTCCTGCACGACGTGCGCCCGGACCACCGAACGCACACCCAGCGCGAGCCGATCGGCGTCATTCTCGTGATCAGCCCGTGGAACGACCCGCTGATCACTCCGGCCCGCAAGCTCGCCCCGCTCCTGGCCGCGGGCAACGCGGCCGTGTTCAAGCCGGCCACCGAGACCCCGCTCTCCGGCCTGCACTTCGCGCGCGCCCTGCACGACGCCGGGCTGCCGGCCGGTGTACTCAACGTCGTCACGGGCCGTACGGCCGAGATCGAGGAGGCGCTCCTGGACGACCCGCGGATCGTCGGCATCACCTTCACCGGCTCCAACTCCGTCGGAAACCGCATCCGCCAGCGCCTCGCCGACCGCAACGTCCGCTTCCAGGGCGAACTCGGCGGCAAGAACGCCTCCGTCGTCCTCGCCGACGCCGACCTGCCGGCCGCCGCGAAGGCCGTCGTGGCCGCCGCGTTCGGCCAGGCCGGGCAGCGGTGCACCGCGACCAGCCGGGTGATCGTCGAGCGGCCGGTGTACGAGGAGTTCACCCGGCTGCTGGTCGCCGAGGTCGAGACGCTGAAGGCCGGGCCGGGCAACGACCCGGCGACCACCCTGTGCCCGCTGTCCAGCCCCAGGCAGCGGGACTCCGTCCTCGCCGACATCAGCCGCGCGGTCGAGCAGGGCGCCACCGTCCTCACCGGCGGCGGCGCGGACACCGAGGGCGAGCGCGCCCACGGCTGCTACGTGCGGCCTACCGTGCTCGCCGGTGTCATCCCCGAGACGGCCGTCTGGCGTGAGGAGGTCTTCGGGCCCGTCCTCGCGGTCCGTGAGGTCGACGACTTCGCCTCCGCCGTCGAGGCCGTCAACGACTCCGGCTTCGGACTGGCCGCCGCCGTCTTCACCCGAGACCTCGCCTGCGCGTATCGCTTCGCGGACGAGGCCGAGTGCGGGCAAGTCGCCGTCAACACGACCACGACCGGCTGGGACGTGCATCTGCCCTTCGGCGGCTTCCGTGACTCCGGCACGGCCTACAAGGAGCAGGGCGACGAGGTCCTGCGGTTCTCCACCCGTGTCAAGACGGTGGCCGTCCACTTCGGCGCCCCGGAGTCGACGCGTGCCTGACGAGACCATAGGCATCGTCGGGGCCGGCATCGTGGGACTGGCCACGGCCCGCGAGATCGCCCTGAGTCGGCCCGGCACCCGGGTCGTGGTCTTCGAGAAGGAGCAAGAGGTTTCGCTCCACCAGACCGGCCACAACTCGGGCGTCGTCCACGCCGGCATCTACTACGCCCCCGGCAGCCTGAAGGCCGACCTGACGGTCCGAGGCGTGTCCCTGCTACGTGAGTACTGCCAGGACCGCGCGTTGCCCTACAAGGAGATCGGCAAACTGGTCCTGGCCGTCCGCGAGGATGAGCTCGACCGTATGAACAGCCTGTGCGAGCGGGCCAGGAACAACCATGTGCCCGACCTGAGGAAGATCTCCAAGGAGGAGATCCGGGAGCTGGAGCCGAACGCCGGCGGAGTCGCCGCCCTGCACTCCCCGCGCACCGCGATCACCGACTACCCGGCGATCGCCCGAGCCTTCGCCAAGGACGTGACCGACTCCGGCGGCGAGGTCAGGCTCGGCTTCCCCGTCACCGGCATCACCGAAGTGCCCGGCGCCATCGAGGTGGCCTCGGCACGGGAACGCGTCCGGGTGGACCGGCTCATCCTGTGCGCGGGTCTGCAGTCGGATGCGGTGGCGAAACTCGCCGAGGGCGGACCGGAGCCGCGGATCGTCCCGTTCCGGGGCGAGTACATGCTGCTCAGGCCCGAGAAGACCGACCTGGTCCGCGGCCTGATCTACCCGGTGCCGGACCCGCGCTACCCCTTCCTCGGCGTGCACTTCACGCCCCGCGTCGACGGCTCGGTGGAGGTCGGCCCGAACGCCGTCCTGGCGCTGGCCCGCGAGGGCTACACCCGCGCCCGTGTCTCACCGAAGGATCTCCTCGGCCTCGCCGCCTACCCCGGCACCTGGAGGATGGCCGCCCAGCACTGGCGTACCGGGATCCGGGAGTACCGCGGCTCACTGTCCACGGCGGCCTTCATGAAGGACGCCAAGTTGTACGTCCCCGGAGTCGGCGCCAAGGACGTCGTCCGCGGCGGCGCGGGCGTCCGCGCCCAGGCCCTGGACCGCGACGGCACCCTCGTGGACGACTTCCGCATCCATCGGACGGGCCGAGTCACCGCCGTACGCAACGCCCCCTCGCCGGCGGCGACGGCCTCCATGGCGATTGCCGAGCACATCGTCCGCGCCGTCTTCGAGGACGCGGCCACGACCCCGCACCCGTGAAGGGCGAGAACGCCCAGCTCACAGCGCACTTTCGCGCAACAACAGCTTGCACTCCTGGGGACTCCGCAAGGGCGCGAAGCCCGCCTAGCGTTCCTTTGCAACCCCCCATCTGCAGCCCCCATCCCACTCCCGCGAAAAGAAAGAGGTTCGGGACATGTTCGTCGTCGACACCCAGATCCACATCTGGCTGGAAGAGACCCCGGACCGCCCCTGGGTGCCGGGAGCGCGGGAGCGCATCCGCCTCAACGGACACCGTGAGGACCCCTTCTCCTACGAGGAGGCCCTGGAGCTGATGGACGAGGCCGGCGTCAACCGTGCGCTGATCCTGCCGCCGTCCTGGGAGGGCGACCGCATCGACTACGCCCTTCAGGCGTGCGAGGCGCACCCCGACCGCTTCGGCATCATGGCCCGCATCCCGCAGAACAAGCCCGAAGAGGGCAAGGCGATGCTCAAGGACTTCGCGCGGAATCCGCACGTCAAGGGCACGCGGCTGACCTTCCACCGGCCGATCGACCGCAACTGGATGATCGACGGCACCAACGACTGGTACTGGCCGATCGCCGAGGAGCTGGGCATCCCGACGATGGTCCACGCCCCGATCTGGAAGCGTGAACTCGGCGAGATCGCCGTCAAGCATCCCGAGCTGAAGATCATCATCGACCACATGGGCATCATGGCCCGCTGCGTCGACGACGCGATCGGCTACTGGGTCTCGGAGACCGCCGACCTGGCCGTCCACCCGAACATCTACGTCAAGGTGTCGGCCCTGCCGGGCTACTCGACGCAGCCCTTCCCGAACAACAACATCCAGAAGCACGTGCGCGAGATGGTCGACAAAATGGGCCCGCAGCGCTGCTTCTACGGCACCGACATCACCCGACTGCTCGGCCACGGCATCACGTACACCGACACGATCGAGCAGTTCACCAAGCACTGGGACTTCACGCCCGAGGAACTCGAATGGATCATGGGCCGCGGCATCTCCGAGGTCCTGAACTGGCCGATCGAGGGCTGAGGAACCACACGACATGAATGACACCCACCACACACCGGGCACCGACGGCGGTGATGCCCTGGTATCGGCCTTCAACGCCGTCGGCGCCGACTACCTCTTCTGCGCGTCGGGATCCGAGTGGGCCCCCGTCTGGGAGTCCCTGGCTCGCCGCCACCGCGACGGCGAGCCCGCCCCCCAGTACCTCGACCTCACCCACGAGACGGTGGCCGTCGGCATGGCCACCGGCTACGGACTCGTCAAGCGCCGCCCGCAAGGGGTGCTGCTGCACGCCGCACCCGGCCTGCTCCAGGGCTCGATGGCCGTGCACGGGGCGCTGCTTGCCGGCGTCCCCATGGTGGTCAGCTCCTCGGAGTCGACCACGTACGGCGACGGCCCCGGTCAGGACCCGGGCGGACAGTGGTACCGCAACCTGTCCATCGTGGGCGGCCCGCACGGTGTGGCCCAGCCGTTCACCAAGTGGTCCAACGAAGCCGCCAGTGTGCACACCCTGCCCACGATGATCAGCCGGGCGGCGGAGCTGGCCTGGCGTGCCCCGGCGGGACCGGCGTACCTGAACATCCCGCTGGAGATCCTCCTTGAGCAGTGGGACGGCCGCGATGCCAAGCCCGTCGTCGCCCCGGGCTCCACGCACAGCTCGCCCGAAGAGGTCGACCCCGTCGCCCAGATGATCCGCGAGGCCGCCAAACCCGTGATCGTCACGGAGACCGCGGGCCGCGAGGCTGGTGGCTTCGAGGCCCTGCTCGCCTTCGCCGAAGCCTGGAGCATCCCGGTCGTCGAGCCCGACTCGGCGGTGTGCGGCAACTTCCCGCGCAACCACCCGCTGCACGCGGGCAGCGACGTGGGGCCCTGGATCGACGAAGCGGACCTGATCCTCCTGGTCAACTGCCGGGCCCCGTTCTACCCGCCCAGCAGGCGCCCCGCGAAGGCACAGGTCGTCGTCATCGACGAGGTCCCGCAACGCCCGCACGTCGTCTACCAGGTGCTGTTCGCCGACCGGTACCTGGAGGGCAACGTCGCCAACACGCTGCGCCAGCTGGCCAAGCGCGCCAAGAACCTCGACGTGGCCGCCGTCACCGCACGGCGCTCGGCACAGGAGGAGCGGCACACCGACGAGCAGACCGCGATCGCGGCCGCCGAGGCGAGAGCGGCGCAGGCCGAGGGCGTCGACCCGGTGCTCGTCGCCGCGACCCTGCGCAGGCTCCTCGACGGGCAGGACGGCATCGTCGTCGACGAGACCATCACCCACAGCCGCGTGGTCAAGCGCCATCTGCGCACCGACGCCCCCGACTCGTACTTCTACGTGCAGGGCGGGCTCGGGCAGGGCATCGCGGTCGCGCTCGGCGTCAAACTCGCCGCAAAGGAGCGCCCCGTGGTGCTCACCATCGGCGACGGGGCCTTCGCGTACAACCCGGTCATCCCGGCGTGCGACGCCTCAAGGGCGTACCAACTGCCGCTGCTGATCGTGGTGTTCAACAACCGCGTCTACAAATCCATGAATCTCAACCACCGTCGCTTCTACCCCGAGGGCGCGGCCGCCGAGACGGGGGAGTGGCTGGGCACCGACCTGCACCGCCTGCCCCGACTGGCCGCGTTCGCCGAGCCGTTCGGCATGCACACCGAGACCGTCGACACCACGGACGCGCTCGGGCCCGCGCTGGAGCGGGCCCTCAAGGCCGTGGCCGAGGGCACCACCGCCGTCGTCGACGTCCTCGTCACCCGCTGATCCAGGAGGCACCCATGTCCAACGCACCGTCCAAGGTGCTGGTCCCCGCCGAGGACCTGCGTACCTTCTCCGCCGCCCTCCTGGAGAAGGGCGGCCTGAGCGCCGAGCACGCCGCCACCACCGCCGACGTGTTCGTCTGGGCCGCCCTGCGCGGCGTCGACTCCCACGGCATCGCCCGCGTCCCCGCCTATCTGGAGCTGCTCGCCAAGGGCGTCGCAAACGCGCGGCCCGAGATCACGGTCGAGTCGACCACTCCGGCCGCCGCGGTCGTCGACGCCGACCGGGCACCCGGCCCGGTCGCCCTCACCGCGGCCGCCCACGAGGCGGTGCGGCGGGCCCGCGCGACCGGCATCGCCTCCGTGGGCGTACGGCAGACCGTGCACACCGGCGCCATCGGCTACTACGTCTCGAAGATCGCCGAACTGGGCCTGGTCGGCCTCGGCTTCGTCGCCGGCATGCCCAACATGGGCTACACGGGCGTCAAGGGTGCCGCCGTGGCCACCAGCCCGCTCGCGGTCGCCGTACCCGCCCGGGATCACGCCCCGCTGCTGCTCGACATGGCCACCGCCACCATCGCGCTGGGCAAGATCCGCCAGGCCAGGGCGAGCGGCACTCCGCTGCCCGAGGGAGCAGCCGCGTCGGAGGACGGCACGCCCACCACCGACCCGGAGAAGGCGGTCATGCCCCTTCCCCTGGGCGGCGCCAAGGGCTCCGGCATGTCGCTGGCCTTCGAGCTGCTCACCAGCGTGCTGGTCGGCGCGCCGATCTTCTCCGCGTTCCACTCGGACGACCCGAAGGGCCGCAAACACCGTCAGAACGCCCTGCTCATCGCCCTCGACCCGGCGGCCTTCGGCGACCCGGACGCCTTCACCGCGGCCGTCGACGGCACTCTGAGCACCCTCAAGGAGCTCCCGGTCGCCGACGGCGCGAACGGCGTGTACTACCCCGGCGAGCGCAGCGCCGGCGTGGCCGAGCTGCGGGCTGCGCAGGGGGTACCGGTTGCGCCGAAGGTCTGGCGCGAACTGACGGAGAGCGCGGCCAAGTCGGGCGTCACCCCGCCGCAGATCACGCCGGAGGCGTGACCGGCCGAAGCAGCCGCACGTTTCAGATGGTCTGGGCAGCCCATAGCCCTTGGCCCACAGCCCCATAGCCCCAGAGCCCCATGAACGGGAGGACGACCCGTGGACATCACCGAAGCCCAGCGCGCCACCTATGAAGCAGTCCTGCGACTGAAGGACGCCCCCTTCGTCGCACAACGGCCGGCGTACTTCAGCCCTGCCGCGGCAGCCCAGGGCGTGAGCAACAACCTGCAGGCCTACGGTCACTTCGCCCAGACCTTGCTGCCTCTCGAGTACACCGGCTGGATCGACGAGTGCACCGCGCACGTCGCTTCCTGCTACATCGGCGACTGGTCGCCGCTGCACAAGCTCGTCGTCCGGGGGAGCCAGGCGCAGGCCTTCCTCGCCTGGCATGGCATGAGGGACCTGTCCCGCTTCGAGGTCGGACAGATCAAGCATCACGTCCAGCTCGACGAGAACGGTTGGGTGGCGTCCGAAGGAGTCCTGTGCCGCCTGGACGAGGAGGAGTTCCTCTACACGGCCGGAAGCGGGGACTGGCTGCTGTGGCAGTTGAGCCAGGGGAGCTGGGACGCGGAGATCGAGGACGTCAGCCCCGAGCAGTTCATCTTCGGCATCCAGGGTCCGGCGGCCCTGGACACCATGGAGAAGCTGACCGGGGAGAGCCTGCGGGACATCGCCTTCTGCCGGAGCCGGATGTCCGGCATCAACGGCGTCCCCGTACGTGTCCTCCGTACGGGCATCTCCGGCGAGCTCGGCTATGAACTGCACGGCCCGGTCGGACATGCCAACGAGATCTGGGCGGCCGCGGTCGAGAGCGGCGGCCAGTTCGGGATCCGCCAGCTCGGCTTCCGGTCCCAGCCCGTCCAGCACATCGAGGCGGGCATCGCCACGAACGGCCTCGACTACATTTCCTCGTCCGTCGTCACCCCCGCCGTGCCCAGGCAGTTCAGGATGGCGTTCCCCGGAGGCAGCTTCGTACCGGAGAACGGCGTCACCGACTACTTCCGCAAGCCCGCCGAACTGGGCTGGGGCTTCCGCAAGGGCGTCCCCGACCGCGACTTCCTGGGCCGCGACGCGCTGGTCGCCGACGCCGCCAAGGGGGAGCCGTACCGGAAGCTCGTCGGTCTGCGCTGGAACGCCTCCGACGTCGCCGCCGTCCTCACCGCGATGCTGGGCGAAGGCGACCTGCCCGACGCCATGGAACTGCCCCGGGGCCGTGGCCCGGTCTTCGACCAGGTTCTCGTCGGCGGACAGTGTGTCGGCGCCTCCACGGGCCGGACGATCAGCGTGAACCTGCGATCGACCATCTCCCTCTGCGGGATCGACCCGGCCCATGCCGGGCCCGGGACGGAGGTGGTGGTGGTGTGGGGGAAGCCGGGAACCCCGCAACGTGAGATCCGGGCGACAGTGGCCGCACTGCCCTTCAAGCCCGACAGGCGGCGAACGGACGTCTCCGCGCTGTAGCCGAGTTCCCTGGACGCGCGTCGCCGTGGCCCCGCACACGGCGCGTGGCGTGCACAACTGCGGGACGTCGGACGCGCGGTAAGGCTCGCCGCCGGCGCGATCGGCTCCCGCTTCGGTGGCTACGAGCACAGCTGTGGCAACGAATACTGCTGCCTCGACGGCTCTGCGCGAGCCTTTCGCGGCTCTGGCGAACGAGCGGCCGCGGTCGATGCTCAAGAGCCATCAGGCATGGCTGTACTGCCTGGTCCGCGCAGCCTCTGAGCTGCTCGACGGCGGACCGGTTGATCGTCACCGAGCAGGCGTCCACGCCGGCGGTACCTTCAGGTTCCGAGTACGGGAATCGGGTTCTCCCTGAACCACCAGGTGAGGAACTCCAGCAGGGCGACGATCTTCCGCGGCACGGTCTGGCCGGGCCCATAGACCGCGAACAGCGGGCGGTCGGGAACGGGGACCGAGGGGAGCTGGGCCAGGAGTGCCCCGGAGACCAAATCCTCGTAAGCCGACCGCTGAGGGAGCAGGGCGATGCCGAGGCCCTGGACGGCGGCCTTCTGCAGGGCGATGTACGAGTTCGATGAGAAGGCCACATTACGGATCTTGTGCAGGCTGGAGGTGGCCCCCTCCCCGAGACGCCAGACCGGTTCGTTGGCATGCACCAGACAGTCATGAGCGGTCAGGTCGTTGGGGTGGTCGAGGGAGCCGTTGCGTTTGACGTACTCCTCGGACGCGCACAGGGTGAAGGGGAGCGACGCGATCTTCTTGAGGTGCACCCGGGAATCCCGCAGGTCCCGGGTGTGCAGGGCGACGTCGAAACCGCTGTCCAGGAAGTCGTAGGTTCGCTCCGACAGGCCGCCCAGTTCGAACCGTACGGAGATCTTCGGATGCGCGGCGGCGAACGCGGCGATGGCGTCCCCGACGTCCAGGCTCCCGATCCACTTGGGGCAGACGACGCTCAGCTGGCCTTCCGCCCGGTCGTGCTGCTGCCCGATGTGGGCCTCTTCCGCCTCGATCTCGGCAAGGATCCGGGCTGCGAACTCGCAGTAGCGCAGCCCCTGTTCGGTCAGGCTCACGGACCGGGCGGTGCGGTTGACGAGCCGGACACCGATCTGTCGCTCCAGTTCCGCCACGTGTCGTGAGACGAGCGAGCCGGAGGAGTTCAGCGTTCGGGCGGCTCCATTGAAACTGCCGAGCTGCGCGACGGTGACGAAGCTGCGCATCAGGAGTATGCGGTCCATGGGGATCCTCCGGTAGGACACGGCTGGGGCCTGCCTCCGGCCGTGTCCTACATGAGATGTGCTGGGTGCAGCTAGAACGATTTAGCCGGAGAGTAGCAGAGGCTTCTGTTTCCTGCGAGAGGTTGGAATGTTCCGAATATCGAGCATCTTGGGCGTTGGGCTGGGTTGCAGCGGGGGCCCGCGCCTGACCCGACGTGTGGTCCGCCGCACCGCGGATTAGATCGTCCGCGCCAGTGCCCTTTCCGGCGGGCTTCGCCCTTGAAACGTTCGTCCCCGAACTCCTACGGCGAGGCGTTCAGGGGGTTCTGGCCTTCGCGCGTCGCCGTAGCAGTCTGATGGGCGAGCGCGCGGGCGATCCCGTTCTGGAGAGGCAAGTCATCCATGAAGGCGCTCCCCTCTGCGTCGCCGCCGACGACGCCCTCGTGCTTCCACTCGCTGCTTGGTCAGTGCTTCTTTGCCGGGAACGGCCGTGCCATGACCGTTCCGCGCACGCGGGTCTGGGTGTGGCGCTCGACGGCCGGGTTCGGCGAGCCGCCGTTCGGTTCGCCCCATACGATCTCCACCTGGTCGCCGGCCGCGGCGGCCGGGTCGATCGTGCCGAGCGAGATCCAGCCGCGCACGTTCGCGGAGTACGAGGTGAGCATCGCCGCTCCGGCGAGCTCGCCGTCCTTCTCCACCCGGTCGAACTGGCAGGCGGTGTAGAACGCCGCAGGCATCTCGATGTACTTGAAGCGCTGGTCGCCCTTCTCGTACATGCTCGCGAAGATGTTCGCGACGTCGTCGCGGTCCCACAGCACCCAGGCCTTGCGGCGGTGCGGCTGGTCCTTGATCGCCTCAAGTCCCTCGCGCCCGACGAAGTCGTGGTCGAACTTGATGACGTGGCCGTAGCCGAGGTCCCACGGGGTGGTGTAGTAGTCCTCGATCCGGTCGCTGACCCAACTGCCGCCGAGCGCGAGGTTGCCCTCGAACGAGCGCGCCGAATGCCACTCGCGGAACGCCTTCATGTCCTCGCCGGTGTAGGTCGCCGGCAGGGTGTTGGCGATCCAGCCGGACTCGGTGGCGACCGAGGCGTACGCGCGGGCGCCGACCTGGCGCACGCCGTACTCGGCGCCGGCCTCCAGGATGATGTCGCGCACCGACTCGATGTCCGCGTACGGTCCGGTGAACTCGTAGCCCGGGAAGCCGGACATCCGGTGGTTGAGCGCGGTGACCTTGTGCGGGCCGACGTTGAAGCTTCCCATGGTGAAGAACGGGATGTCGGGCATGGGTCCGCCGTTGACCTTCTCGAAGATCGCCGCGGCGTGCGGGCCCTGCAACTGGAGCCGGAACAGCTCCCGGCCCTTCGGGTTGTTCACGGTGCGCTCGTCCCGGCGGACAGTGACGTCCCAGCCGCCGGTGGCCGCGTTGAACTCGACCCAGTTGAGGGCGGGCGGACGGCCGACGATCCGGACGTGGTGGTCGTCGACGCAGAACAGGATGCAGTCGCCGATCATGTAGCCGTCGGGGCGGACCGTGATGAGCTGCTTCGCGCTGCCGGGGCCGAAGCCCTGGAAGCTGTTCGCCCCGAGGTGTTCGAGCAGCCGGTACGTGTCCGGCCCCTGCAGGACGAGGTCCGGCATGTGGTGCGACAGGTCCATCAGCGCCGCACTGTTGCGCCACGCCTCCTGCTCGTCACGCCAGTTGCTGAACTCGGCCTTGATCGGGAACGGGTACGCCCCGGAGCGCCCCTGCCGGAGCAGAGCGAGCGCCCCTCCCGCCTTGTTGATCTCTTCTTCGAGACTGGGCATGGCATTCCTTCCACGCTGCGACGCACACGGCCTCGGTGCCGTGCAACGACGAGGCTATATCAGTCATCTGAAAAGTTTGAAGATGTCTGAAGTAATATTGGGTGCGGATAATGGCTTCACTCAGAACGGAGGGCGACCATGTCGTTGGCAACGGGCGAAGCGGGCTTCGCGTGGGAGCACGGGGTGCCCCATGTGCTCTGGCGGGCCCAACAGGCGGTGCACCGCCGCGTCCACACCGCGCTCGACGGGCTCGGCGTCACGGTGACCCAGCTCGGCCTCGCCGTCCACCTCGACGAACTCGGCCTGCTGTCCGCGTCGGACCTCGCGCGCCGCTTCCACATCACGCCGCAGAGCGTGACAACGGCACTCTCACAGCTCGAGCGCATCGGGTGGGTCCGGCGGCTGCCGCATCCCGTGCACAAGCGCGTCATCCTCAACGAGCTCACCGAGACCGGTCTCGCCGGCGTCGTGGACGGCCGCGCGCGCATGGCCGAGGTCGACCGCGTCCTGACGGAGATGCTGGGCGATGGCAAGGACGAGCTCGTCGGACGGCTGCGGGAGCTGACCGTCACGCTGGATGGCGAGGACCCGGCCGACGCCGCGATGTGGCCGCTGGCCGGCACCACGTCGTGACGGGCACGCCTCCAGAGGGCGGGAACCCGCAGGCCTGCGTGTCGCTCGTTGCGAAACCGCCGTGACCTACACGCAGGCGCACAGTTGTTCCCGCAGGCCCGCTGCCCGGCCCCTCGTCGGCGTCTCGGCCGGTCGGCCCGCAGCGGGCGTCGATCATGTGCTTCGGCGGCGCAGCACGGTCGCGATGGTGACCGCCGCTATCAGGACACCTCCGTAGAAGACGGAGGAGACCCAGGCTTCCAGGCCCAGTAGTTGGAGCCCGAGGATCCCGGTCTCCAGGAAGTAGATGCCGACGAAGGTACCGATCGGGTTGAAGCGACCCGGCTGGAGGATCGCGGTGCCGAGAAAGACCGAGGCGAACGTCGGGAGCAACAGGGTGTCGGACGTGGTCGGGTTGTAACCGCCCAAGGCCGCGACGGCGATGATCGCACCGACGCCGCACATGGCACCGGAGGCTATGAAGGAACCGAGGCGGATCCGGTTCACGTGGATGCCCGAGAGTCGGCTGACCTCCCGGTTGGCTCCGACGAAGCGGATGTGGCGGCCCAGCGGCGTGAAGGCGAGGACGTAGGCGAAACCGGCCACCAGCGCCACGCCGTAGAAGAACGAGACCGGCAGGCCGGCCACAGGGTGCAGCGCGAACCTGCCGAACCCGGTCGGCAGGCCGCTGACGGTGTTGAGGTGGGACATCCAGAGGCTGATGCCCCCGAGGAAGGTGCTCATCCCCAGCGTCGCCACGATGGTGTTGACCCCGACCACGACGACGAGCAGCCCGTTGACCACGCCGACGGCGATCGCGCCCAGGACGGCGACGGCTGTCGCCGGCCACACTCCCCACCCGTGGTCGACGACCAGAACGGGCAGGATGGTGGCGGAGAACCCGAAGGTCGCCGGAACGGACAGGTCCACGAACTCGCCGACACAGATGGTGCACAGCAGTGCCATGGTGAGGAACACCAGTGACTGCTGTGAGCCGAAGACGGTCTGGAAGGTCCCCTCGGTCAGGAACAGACCTGGCTCCGCGACCGCGTACACCGCGATCATGGCAGCCCAGACACCGATCACCGCGTAACGCGATGCGACGTGCCCGGCCCGGGCGGCGGCCGAAACCGGCTCTGGGTCGTGCCTCGCCTGCGGCGAGGGTGGGGGAGTTTCGAGATCTTTCTGGCGGGTGACGTCCATCAGTCGACCTGCCCCCTTCTCTGAGACCTTGTGTCGTCGTCGAATACTGCGCGCACGATGGCGTCCGTTTCCGGATCGCCACTTAGCTCCCTGGTCACCTGGCCGTCGCGGAAGACCAGCACCCGGTCGCACAGCACCGCGAGATCGGTCGGGTCGATCGAGGCGATCACGACCGCGCAGCCGTCGCGTGCGGCCGCCCGGATCGCCTCGATGATGTCGTGGCGGGCACCGACGTCGACAGCCTGCGTCGGTTCGTGCAGCACGAGCAGGTGGGGCGCGTCGGCCAGCCACTTGGCCAACAGGACCTTCTGCTGGTTGCCGCCGCTGAGCGTGTGGATCGGCGCGTGCGGGTCAGGCGGCCGGATGTCGAGTTTCGCGATCATCGCGGCGGTCTCCTCGGCCTGCCACTCCGCGCCGATCCGCAGTCGGCCGCCGCGGCGGCTCACGCGAGGCAGGGTCAGGTTGTCGGACACCGTGAGCTCACCGGCCACTCCCGCCTCCAGACGGCGTTCGGGCACGAACGCCACCCCCGCGCATACGAACTCCTTGGTACTGCCGCGCCGACGGTCCAGTGCCAGATCGCGCCCCTGGACGGACAGCGTGCCCGCGCGGGCCGTGCGTGCGCCCGTCAGCGCCTCGGCCACCTCGACGAAACCCGAGCCGATCAGCCCGGTCATTCCGAGGACCTCGCCGCGTCGGACCTCGAGGTCGAGGCCGGTCACCGCGGCGACCGCGAGGTCCCGCACGGAGGCGACGGGCTGGTCCTGGGCGTGGCTTTCCCGTCGGCTGTGCGTGACGAGGTGGCGTCCGAGCATCATGCGGGTGAGCGAAGCCTCGTTCACCTCGCGGGTGGACAGGCCCGCCTCGATCACCGCGCCGTCGCGCAGCACGG
Source organism: Streptomyces sp. NPDC002092 (assembly GCF_053593775.1). Taxonomy (NCBI): domain Bacteria; kingdom Bacillati; phylum Actinomycetota; class Actinomycetes; order Kitasatosporales; family Streptomycetaceae; genus Streptomyces; species Streptomyces sp. NPDC002092. The sequence goes on along the minus strand of NZ_JBSFDG010000009.1, from coordinate 309,397 downwards.
TGACCCGGTCGGTCACTTCGACGATCTCCTCCAACTGATGTGAGATGAGCAGCACCGAGGTGCCCTCCTCGACGAGGGACCGGACCGTCTGGAAGAAGCTGGCCCGCGCCGACCTGCCCAGGGCTCGCGTCGACTCATCGAAGATGATCAGTCCGCTGCCGGGCGGGTGGTCCTGCACTGCCCGGGCGATGGCGACCACGGCGCGGTCCTGTGCCGGGAGCGAACCGACCTTCTGGCCGGCCTCGAGCGGGCGGCCCAGCCGGGCGAGGACCCGCTCGGCCGCCTGCTGTTCCGCCCGCCGGTTGATCCGCCGGGAGAGCCGGCCCGCGCGGTAGTGGCCCAGCCGTACGTTCTCCCAGACCGTCAGGTCGTCCACCAAGCCGAGATTCTGGTGGACGACCGAGACTCCCGCCGCCCGCTGCTGCAGCGGGCGGATCGGCAGGTCCAGTCGTAGCCCGTCCACGGTCACGGACGCTCCCGGATCGGGTGAGTAGCCGCCCGTAAGGATCTTGACGAGGGTGGATTTCCCGCATCCGTTCTGGCCCACGAGCCCGTGCAACTCGCCGTGAGCGACCTGGAGATGAACGTCGCTGAGGGCGCGCGTCGGGCCGAACGTCTTGGACAGTCCGGCCACTTCCAGCCGCCAGGGCCGCGCCGGGTCCGGTGGACGGGCCTGCGAAACAGCGTTCACGGTGCGCACCCCTTCGTCACCCGACGCTCCAGAGCCTGGCGAAGTCCTCCTGGAACGAGGCGTCGCCGAACCACTCGCCGGAGGCCTGGGCCGCGGCTGTCACCTTGATGCTGCCGATGTTCTGCTTGGTGAACAGCCGCATCGGGATGGGCTCCTCGACGGGCCCGGACTTGGTCATCATGCGCAGGATCTCGTCGGTGAGGGCGTATGCGGCATAGGCCTCGTCCACCGCCACGACCGCCTTGACCGCCGAGTTGCCCTTGAGCAGGCCCAGGCCGTTCACCGAACCCGCCGTCACAGACAGGGAGATGCCGGAGCGCCCCGACTGCTGGATGCCCTGGATGGTGGGCTGGAGGCTGTCTTCGAACTGGGTGAAGTAGTAGGCGGCCTTCGGGTTGGCCAGGATGTTGGAGCTCGCGTTCGAGGCCAGCAGTGCCGGCGTCGAGGCCGTGATCACCTTGACCTTGACCGTGCAGTCGGGGCAGTACTTCTTGTAGATCGGCAGGGAGTCCGTCACGTACTTCGTCGCCGACGGGTTGTCGGCCGACTCCGTGATGATCAGATCGGCCTTGCCCTTGGAGTCTGCGATGGCCCACCAAGCGATGGCGCTCGGCTGGGTGGTCACCCCCGCCACATAGGTCACCTGGTTGCTGTTGGTGAAACCGGACGGAGGGTCCTGGTCCGCGATGACGATCGGGATGCCCTCTGCCTTGGCTGCGTCGAGAGCGTTCTGAGCCATGCCGTAAGGAACGGCGTCCAGGACGATTCCGGCCGCGTCCGCCGCCATCGCCTGCTGGACGCATGCGGCGATCGCGCTGGGTTGGGCCTTGCCGTCGCACACCTGCTGGGAGAGCCCGGCCTTGGCAAGCGCCTCGCGCATCGACCGTGCTGCGTCCGCGAAGGCGGGGATCTGCTGGAGGAACGGGATGTAATAGACCTTGCGGCCCTTGAACTTGGCGACGCCGCGCACGCCGGTGGTGGGAACGGGGTAGTCGGTGACCGCGGCCTGGAGGGCCGCCACCTTCTTCTCGGCCGTGGCAAGGCCCGAGACGGAGGCGGTCTTGCCCGACGAACCGGTGGCGTCGCCGGAGCTACATCCTGCCAGCGCCACCGACGCGACGAGCAGGGCCGTGAACGACACCGGCCACCGTCTTCTGATAAGCGCCATTGCTTACACCTCCATGGTCGAGAGCCCGAGCTGCCGCGGCGGGCACATCACTGCCGGGAGCCACCCAGGGCGACTGCTCGGCGGGGACGAGTCCGAGGGGGAGTTCGGGGCGCGTCGGGTCGCTGTGTGTGATGTCCGGTGGGCGTGCGCCAGCCGCCCATCGCCCACCCCGGTCGCGCTGCACAGACCCGGTTCGCGGGCCGATGGGCGATCAATTGCGGGAAGTCTGGGCACATGGGCAGGTATGCGAAAGGGCGTCGGCTACAACTAAAGATTGCGCTTCGCGTACTGCCCTGGTCTGCCTGGCAGGTGACGTCCCGTCGAGAGGTGTGGCCGAACGTGCCGCGTGGATCCGATCAGAGCCGCGGTGGCGGTTGCCGACCGGCTCGCCCGGTCGCAGTGTGTGCTGCGCGCCGGCATCAGTACCTTCATCCGGCGCGGAGGCGGCTGCATCGCCCGACTGACCTGCGCAGTCACGATTTCCGTGCCGCTGCACCACTCGGCGGGACGCCACCGTCTGCCGCAGGTGTGCGCCGCCGCCCCGGAGCAGATGCCTGGCCCGTGCCTGTTCGGCGCGAAACCTCAGTAGCCGTTGCCGGACCGAGTGGTTCGTCTGCCGGTCGACCGAGGGTTCCCGGCTGGGTGATCTTCCGGTCGCCCGGGCATGAACGCGCATCCTCCTGCAACCTATGGATGCGGAATCCGTCGTCTCAGGGCCATTGATCGTCCTGCACCTCGACTATAGGTTGCGGTTCTGGTCGAATATTTTCGATCTTGTTGCGGCTTTGGCTCAATGGAGAGGGCCGATTGTCGTGGTATGTGACGTAAATTCGAACAGGATCCAACATCCGGCCTCCGGCTTCGAGCTGTCGGCGTCGTGCGCGACACCGAGGGGCACGTCCCTGGCCGCCGGGGCCGGCGGCCAGGGCGCCGACGTTACGTACGCCCTCGGCCCCGGCCGGGCGTCGATTTCCGCCCGTCGCGCAGTGCCCGCGGCAGCCCCCTGGCTCTCCCATGGCGGAACAGGTGGCTTAGGCACGCACGTCCGCCGGCCCCGGGCCGGTGCCGGATCCGCGTAGTCACCGCACCGCCCTTCGGCGCGGGGGCGCCCGGCTGCACCCTTCGCAGCCCGGCCTACCTCGGCGTATGGGCCCAGCACGCCTGCACGCGCCGGATCCCCGGCGTGGAGGCATGCGCTCCAAAACCTGTTCCGCCGCGCCGTGCCTGCGCCGGTGACCCATGCCCGGGCGCCGGCCTGGACCGCAAGGGCGCGGCTCAGTACGGCGGGACCACCCACCCCAGGAGAACCACCTTGAACAACATCCTGAGTCTGCGCAGCAGACGCATCAGACCGATGGCGGTTCTGACCGTCCTGCTCCTCGCTCTCGCACTGCTCAGCGGGCGCATCCCGACCCCGGCGTACGCCGTCACGAACACCGCGGTCACGGTGGACGGCACGAGCAGCGGGCGTACCTTCGACGGCATCGGGGCGGTCAGCGGCGGAGGCGGCAACACCCGTCTGCTGTACGACTACCCGACCACCCAGCGCAACCAGATCCTCGACTACCTCTTCAAGCCGGGCTACGGAGCCGACCTGCAGATACTCAAGGTCGAGGTCGGCGGTGACACCAACTCCACCGACGGCGCCGAGGCAAGCATCGAGCACACCAAGGGCACCATCGACTGCAACGCGGGCTACGAGTGGTGGCTGATGGAGCAGGCCAAGGCACGCAACCCGAACATCAAGCTCTCCGCGCTGTCCTGGGGCGCGCCCGGCTGGATCGGGAGCGGCACCTTCTACTCCCAGGACATGATCGACTACCTGATGTCCTGGCTCGGCTGCGCCAAGCAGCACGGCCTGACCATCGACTACATCGGAGGCTGGAACGAGAGGAACTTCAACGCGACCTGGTACGAGGACCTGAAGTCGGCCCTGGTTTCGAACGGCTACACCTCGACGCAGCTGGTCGGCGGCGACCTTGCCAACTGGAACATCGCCACCAGCATGAAGAGCGACAGCAACCTCTACGACGCCATTGACATCGTCGGCGCCCACTACCCGTGCGTCTTCCCGGCGATGAAGAGCTGCTCCTCCACCTCCGACGCCCAGACACTGGGCAAGCCGATCTGGGCCAGCGAGAGCGGCTCCGAGAACACCGAGAACGGTGCGGCGCCCGTCGCCCGCGGCCTCAACCGCGGTTACATCGACGCCAAGATGACCGCCTACATCAACTGGCCCATCGTCGCGTCCACCTACCAGAACCTCATCTTCCACGACCAGGGCCTGATCACCGCCAACCAGCCGTGGTCCGGCAACTACTTCGTGGGGCGCACCACTTGGTCGATCGCGCAGACGACGCAGTTCACCTCGCCCGGTTGGAAGTACCTCGACACGGCCAGCGGCTACCTGGGCGGCGACCGCAACAACGGCAGCTACGTCAGCTACGCCGCACCCGACAAGAGCGCCTGGAGCAGCGTCTTCGAGACCATGGACGCCACCGCGTCCCAGACGGTCACCATGAGCGTCGCCGGCGGCCTGCCCGGCGGCACTCTGCACGTATGGTCCACCGACCTGTCCGCCCCGGGCACCGCCAACCCGCACATGGTCCGCAACGCCGACCTGACGGCCAGCGGCGGAACGTACACGCTGACCCTGGCCCCCGGCCACATCTACACCGTGACCACCACCACCGGTCAGGGCGCTGGCACCGCCACGTCTCCGCAGCGCACCCAGCTGGCGCTGCCGTACTCCGACAGCTTCGCCGGATACAGCACCGGGCAGGAGGCCAAGTACCTCTCCTCGATGAACGGCGCGTTCCAGGCGGCCTCCTGCGGCGGCGGCCGGAGCGGTGAGTGCCTGCGCCAGATGGCGCCGGTCCAGCCGATCCGCTGGGTCACTACGCCCAGTACTCAGCCGTACACCCTCATGGGCGACCTGGGCTGGAGCAACTACACGGTCAGCTCCGACGTACTGATGGAGCAGAGCGGCAGTGCCGCCGAGATCCTCGGCCGCGCCGGCACCCAGGCGAGGGGCAACGACGGTCTGAACGCCTACCACCTGCGGCTGAGCGACACCGGCGCCTGGTCGCTGCTGAAGAGCAACACCTCGTGGACCTGGACCACCCTGGCCAGCGGCACGGTGACAGCCCCCGGCACGAACACCTGGCACAAACTCGCCCTGTCCTTCCAGGACAGCACGATCACCGCCAAGATCGACGGCACCACCGTCGGCACGGTCACCGACGCCAGCTACGGCGGCGGCCAGGTCGGCCTCGGCACCATGGGGTACTACCCCGTCCAGTACTCCAACCTGTCCATCACTCCGGGAACGGTGCCCGACCTCTCCGGCACCTACAAGATCGTCAGTGTCAACAGCGGCAAGGCCCTCGACGCCGTTGGGCGCGGCACCGCCGACGGCACCCTGATCGACCAGTGGACCTACAACGGCGGCACCAACCAGCAGTGGACCCTGGCCCGCAACAGTGCCGGGTACTACACCATCACCGGCGTCGGCAGCGGCAAGGCCCTCGACATCCCCTATTTCAGCACCTGGACCGGCACCCAGCTGCAGCTCTTCACACCCAACGGCGGCACCAACCAGCAATGGGTGATAGCCCCGTCGGACAACGGCAGCTACACCATCGAGACACGCGCGAACGGCTACATGCTCGACGTCGCCAAGAACTCGACCGCCGACGGCGCGGCCATCGACGAATGGCCCACCAACGGCGCCACCAACCAGCAGTGGACCCTCGTCAAGCTCTCCTGACCCACTGACCCACTGACCCACTGACCCCCGACCCGTGGGCGGGGCAGCCAGGCACCACCGGCCTGCCCCGCCCACGACCATGACCGCACGGCACCGCGGTCGCACAGGGACCGGCACCCAGCCCACCGTGAGAACGGCCGTGCCCCGCACGCGTCGGCAGCGCAGCCCGGCGACCGCCTCACCGGCCTGCTCCCAGCTGCCCCGGCAGCCCACGGGCGCGCTGAGCCTGCCGTCCGTGATCGGCGCGGCGACGTACGCCAGGTCGGCCGCCGAGTCCCGGTTGCGCTGGAATCCGGCCAGACCGACCTGACCGTCGATGGGCTGGATCGGCGTCTGCTCGCCGGACGTCGCGCCGATGGGGGAGAACGATGCCGCCGGGCGCGAGGTGCCCGGGCGGCCCAGACCGCCCGGGGAGCGGCAGCACGACAGGCCACAACTCCCACCGAATCACCGGCCCAACGCCCGACCAGCCCAAACGCGGCGATCACAGCCGGAATGACGACTTCCAGCTCTTGCCCGGCGGACTCGTGACTGACCCGAGCGCGGCGAGACTCCGTCCCACGCCCTTTCACAGCGGGATCCACACGCCTCCGCCGCGCCGTGACCAGAGCTGCGATGACGGCTTCGGTCGCAGTGTGCTGTCGGCTCAGGCCTGCTGCCGGTGTCCGCCCGAAGCCGACTAGAACGATTTAGCGAAGCCTTGTGCCCTCAACAAAATCGATTTAGCATCCCGTTCCCGCCACAGGGCGCGGGATCAAGGAGGTTGCCGCCGATGTCGACCGCGGAAGGTGCCGCCGCCCGGCGGCTGGGAGCATCCCCACGGCCGGAGGGTCTGCCCCGGCAGGATCGATGTCTGGTGATGGGCATTCTCAACGTGACGCCCGACTCCTTCTCCGACGGCGGCCTGTACGCGCAGGCGCAGCAGGCGATCGACCGCGGGCTTGATCTGGCCGCCCAAGGCGCGGACATCGTCGACGTGGGCGGTGAGTCCACCCGGCCGGGAGCGCGGCCCGTGGCCTTGACCGAGGAGCTGGCCCGGACTGTCCCGGTGGTGCGCGAACTCGCCCGTGCGGGGGTGTGCGTGAGCATCGACACCATGCACGCGGCCGTGGCCCGAGCCGCTGTCGAAGCGGGCGCGTGTCTGGTCAACGACGTCAGCGGCGGCCTGGCCGACCCGGACATGGCGCCGGTGGTCGCCGCGTCCGGCATCCCCTACGTCGCCACACACTGGCGTGCGCCCAGCCGGGAGATGGACCGCCATGCCGACTACCGTGACGTCGTCGTCGAAGTCATGGCCGAACTCGATCTGCGTGTACGGCGGTTGAAGGCCCAGGGGGTCGACCCGGCCCGCATCGTCCTCGACCCGGGACTCGGCTTCGCCAAACGAAGCGAGCACGACTGGACGCTTCTGGCCGGCCTGGGGACTCTGCGGCGACTGGGCTTCCCGCTGCTCGTCGGCGCGTCGAGGAAGCGGTTCATCGGCGCGGCCCTCGCGAGCGGAGGCGCCGGCGACGTGCCGCCCGGGGAGCGGGACTCGGCGACGGCCGCTGTTTCCGCGCTCGCTGCCGCGGCGGGCGCGTTCTGCGTCCGTGTGCACGACGTACGCGCGAGCCTCGACGCGGTGCGCATGGCCGCCGCGTACGCAGCGCCCGGCTTGTGACGGCCTGTCCGTGGTGCCCATGGGTGCCCGCAGGGTGCATGTGGCGCAGGCAATGCATTCGTAACGCCGTAGTCACCTGAACAAGGGTGCTGCGCTAGCGTACTTAATCGATCTAGTTGTCTTCGGGCATTCCGAAAAGGAGCCGCACATGACCATCCCCTCCCTCCAGGACGGCATCGACAAGGCCGGATCGGCGATCAAGCTGCTGTGGAAGCCGAATGCCGAGCCGTGGACCCCTGAGGTCGTCGCGCGCGAGTACGCCGGCTGGCGTCAGGAGCAGGCCGCGTGGCACGAGGGCGTGGCCCTGCTCAACCTCTCGCACCACATGTACGACATGTGGATCGAGGGCCCCGACGCCACGCAGGTGCTGGCCGACCACGGCGCCAACAACTTCGAGAAGTTCGCGATAGGCCAGGCGAAGCAGTACGTGCCGGTCACCCGCGACGGCCACATCGTCACCGACGGGATCCTCGCCCGCGAGGGCGAGAACAAGTACCTGCTCAGCGGCATCCCGGCCGCGCAGCACTGGGTGCAGTACCACGCGGAGAAGGGTGGTTACGACGTCGGTTTCGTCACCGACCCGTCCTCCGCCTTCCGCCCGGGCGGTGGCGACCCGAAGCTGTTCCGCTACCAGATCCAGGGCCCGCTGGCCGCGGAACTCGTCGAGCGCGCCTTCGGCGGACCGCTGCCGGAGACGAAGTTCTTCCACTCCACCGCCGTCACCCTGGACGGACGCCCCCTGCGCGCCCTGCGTCACGGGATGGCCGGCCAGGTCGGCTACGAGTTCATCGGCCCCTGGGAGCACGCAGCGTACGTCCACGAGCAGTTCCTGAGGGTCGGCGAGCCGCTCGGCCTGATCGAGATCGGGGCCCTGGCGTACACCTCGGCCAGTGTGGAGAGCGGCTGGATCCCCTCGCCGGTGCCCGGCATCTACACCGACCCGGATCTGCTGGAGTACCGCAAGCACCTGCCGCTGTTCGGCATCGAGGGCAAGCGTCCGCTGAACGGCAGCTACTCCAGCGAGGACATCGAGGACTACTACGTCTCCCCGTACGAGCTGGGCTACGGGAAGATGATCTCCTTCAACCACGACTTCCTCGGGCGCGACGCCCTGCTCAAGGCCAAGGACGGGCCGCTGCGCACCAAGGTCACCCTCGTCCTCGACGCGGACGACGTCCGCACCGTGGTCGGACAGGGCGAGGACCCCGGCTTCGTACTCACGTATGCCCGCCACCGGGTGGAGACCACTGCCGGTCTGGCCGGTATGACGATGCAGACCGCGTCGGTCGACCCGGTGGGCACCGTACTGGCCCAGACCCTGATCGACTCCGAGCACGCCGCACCGGGCACGGAGGTGACGGTGGTCTGGGGCGAGCACCCCGGTCCCGGCACCGACCCCGAGGCCGACCTCGGATTCCCCCGCATCCGTGCCACTGTGCAGCCCTCCCCGTTCAGCGAGCACGCGCGCACCCTCTACCGCCGCGACCGCTGACGACAGCCGGCTGCCCGCGCATCGCGCCGCTCCTCCGCGACCTCGTGGCGGACCGGAGGCGGCGCAGGTCCCTCACCTCTGCCTCAGCGGTGCCCCGGGTGCCCAGGAGACGGCACCTCGGACCAGAAAGCGAGACGAAAGACGATGACTCCCGCCAGCACGGCACGAACAGCGGTCAGCACATCACTACTTGAGGACTTCTCCCTGGAGATGACGGGTAAGGACGTCTCCAGACTGGAGGAAGCCGGCGACGCCATTCCCCAGGGCACCCGCATCAACGTCACCTTCCTCGGCAACGAGGACCTGCAGATGCGCCTGGAGGCGGCCCGGGCGGTCAAGCGGCTCGGGTTCGTGCCCGTACCGCACATATCTGCCCGCCGCCTCGGATCGCGCGACGACTTCGAGCGCTTCCTGGCCGCGCTGCACGCCGACGGAACGTCCGACAACGTGTTCGTCGTCGGCGGAGACCCGGCACACCCCGAGGGCCCCTACGCCGACTCCCTGTCCCTGATCGACACCGGGCTGCTGCAGGAGTACGGAGTCCGGCACGTCAGCGTCAGCGGATACCCCGAAGGCCACCCCGAGATCGACGACACCACGCTGTGGTCCGCGCTGTGTGCCAAGCATGCGGCACTCGCCGCGCAGTCTCTGGAGAGCGGCATCATCACGCAGTTCGGGTTCGACGTCGACCCGGTGCTCGCCTGGGTGGAAGGGGTCCGCAACCGCGGTATCGGGGTCCCGATCAGGATCGGGGTGCCCGGACCCGCCGGAGTGCGCCGGCTCATGGGGTACGCGGCCCGTTTCGGGGTCGGCACCAGCGCCTCGGTCGTCAAGAAGTACGGCTTCTCCCTGACCAACCTCATGGGCACCGCGGGGCCGGACCGTTTCCTGCGCGACCTCGCCGAGGCCCACGATCCCGGCCGCCACGGCGAACTGAAGATCCACTTCTATACGTTCGGCGGGCTCAAGGCCACCTCCGACTGGGCCGCCCGCTTCCGGAAGGAAAGCCTGGCATGACCCTCACGCAAGACATCCCGGCCCGCACCGACCCGAGCAAGCCGCCGGCCCTGCAGGCCTCGCTCATCGTGCAGGGTGCCGACGCCACGGGCATCGTCGCCGCCGTGACGTCGGTCCTCGGCGCCCACGGTGCCAACATCGTCTCCCTCGACCAGTACTCCGACAACCCGCAGGGCGGGGCCTTCTTCCAGCGCACCGTCTTCGGCCTGGACAACCTCCAGGTCGCGCTGCCCGCTCTGCGGACGGACCTCGACCAGCACCTCGTGGGCACCTTCGGGCTGAGCTACACGCTGCGCGATCTGTCGGTGCCCAAACGGGTCGCGATCTTCGCCTCGAAGTCCGACCACTGCCTGCTCGACCTGCTCTGGCGCCACCGGCAGGGCCAACTCCCCGTCACTGTCGCCATGGTGGTCTCCAACCACCCCGATGTGGCCGAGGAAGTACGCAGTTTCGGCATCCCCTTCTTCCACGTCCCCTGCCAGGGCGCGGACAAGTCCGCCGCCGAGGCCGAGCAGCTGCGGCTGCTGCAGGGCAACGTCGACTTCGTCGTCCTCGCCCGCTACATGCAGATCCTCTCCGGCGACTTCATCGACAGCGTCGGCGTCCCGATCATCAACATCCACCATTCCTTCCTGCCCGCCTTCATCGGCGCCGGCCCCTACGCGAAGGCCAAGCAGCGGGGGGTGAAACTCGTGGGAGCCACCGCCCACTACGTCACCCGGGATCTCGACGAGGGACCGATCATCGAGCAGGACGTCGTCCGCGTCACCCACGCCCACACCGCGGCCGACCTCACCCGTCGCGGCGCCGACGTGGAACGCGCGGTGCTCTCCCGCGCCGTGCTGTGGCACGCCGAGGACCGCGTCATCCGCGACGGCAACCACACCATCGTCTTCGCCTGACGGCGGGACGCGGGACATCCCACGGACAGGGAAACCGCCCGGTGCAGGGAGCAGGCGGTCTTGTCGTGCGCCGTACGCCATTCGACCGAGCCGGCCGTTCCGGCGGCCGGCCGGTCACGGCGCCGTACAGCCGCGGTCACGGTGACCGCACACAGCACCCCTTTCACCTGGGCGAATCGTTCCTCATCACAAGAAAGCGGTTCGCCACCATGACCACCACGATCAACGGCACCCGCATCGCCCAGCGGATCCGTTCACAAGTCGCAGAAGAGGTCGCCACGGCCGCGCGTTCGGGGAGGATTCCCGGGCTGGCGACCATCCTCGTCGGCGACGATCCGGCCAGCGCCGTGTACGTCGCCGCCAAACGGCGCGCCATCAAGGAAGCCGGCATGCGCGACTTCCACCGTTTCCTGCCCCAGCACGCCACCCAGGACGACGTCGCCGCGGTGATCGACGAACTGGCCGCCGACCCGCAGGTGTCCGGCATCCTGCTCCAACTCCCCCTGCCGCCCCAGCTCGACGCGGACGCGCTGATCGACCGCATACCCGTCACCAAGGACGTCGACGGACTCACCACCGCCAGCGCGGGCCTGCTGGCCCGAGGAGAACGTGGCCTGCGTCCCTGCACACCCAGCGGCGTCATCGAACTCCTCGACGCCGAGAAGGTTCCCCTCACGGGCGCCCGCGTCGCCGTCGTCGGCTGGGGCGAACTCGTCGGCAAGCCCTTGACCCACCTGCTGCTGCGGCGCGGAGCGACCGTCACGGTCGCCCACGAGTTCACCACCGACCTCGCGGCCGTCACCCGGCCCGCCGACATCGTCGTGGTCGCCACCGGCGTCCGCGGCCTCATCGGTCCCGAACACGTCAGGCCCGGCGCGGTCGTCATCGACGTGGGCATCCACCGCACTCCCTCCGGTCTGAGCGGCGACGTCCGTTCCGCCGAACTCGACGGCATCGCCGATCGCATCACTCCGGTACCCGGCGGTGTGGGTCCCATGACCATCGCCATGCTCATGGTCAACACGCTGCGCGCGGCGCAATGGGGCGCCGAACGCGAGGCCGTCGTGGCCTGAGCGCTCCGTAGGGCGAAACTCCCGCCGCTCGTTGCACGGCAGGCCACATCACAGGAGGTGCGGAATGGAGGGGTTCCCTCCCATGGCGCTTCTCGGCGGCCATCTCGCAACCGGCCTCGTGGACGTCACCAGCGATCCCTCGGCGCTGGACTCCGAGGGTTTCTGGGCTGTCGCGGCCACTTTTGAGGGGCACCTGACGTGCGCCCGGTTCCGCGACGTGCGACAGGCCGAGTGCCACGGTCTGCCGACGCCGCCGTGGCGCGGGCCGGGTGCCGGGACATGGTCCACCTCGCTCGACCGCATCGCGTACACGAACGGGGTGACGCGTATCCGCGAGCACATCGCCGCGGGTGAGGTCTACCAGGCGAACCTCTGCCGGGTCCTGTCCGCACCGGTCGCGCCCGACGCCGATGTCGCAGCGCTGGCCGGGCTGCTGGCGCGCCACAACCCGGCACCGTACGCCGGAGTCATCCGCATCCCGCGGCACGGCATCGAGGTGGCCACCGCCTCCCCGGAACTCTTTGTGCGGCGCGCCGGCAGGGACATCGCCTCGGGCCCCATCAAGGGAACCGGCCGGACCGAGGCGGACCTGCTGGAAAAGGACTACGCGGAGAACGTGATGATCGTCGACCTGGTCCGCAACGACCTCGGCCGTGTCTGTGTTCCCGGTTCCGTGGCCGTCCCGGATCTGTGCGCCGTGGAGAAGCATCCGGGGCTCGTGCACCTCGTGTCCACGGTGCGCGGGCGACTGCGCGACGGTGCGGGCTGGCCCGAACTGCTGGCGGCGACGTTCCCGCCGGGATCGGTCACGGGGGCTCCCAAAGCGAGCGCCCTGCGGATCATCGCGGCACTGGAGACGTCGGCGCGCGGTCCCTACTGCGGCGGACTCGGCTGGGTCGACGCCGACCGCGGTCGCGGAGAACTGGCCGTCGGCATCCGCACCTTCTGGATCGACCGGTCCGCAGGACTCCTGAAATTCGGCACGGGAGCAGGAATCACCTGGGGTTCAGAGCCGGAACGGGAGTGGCAGGAAACCGAACTGAAGGCGCGTCGGCTGCTTTCCATAGCGTCGGCGGAACATCCGGGCACGTCTTCACTGCGGCCTTCGGGCGGCGTGGCCTTCGGGCAGTCCGCCAACACAGACCCCCCGGGCAAGCGTTCGTGGTGACGGCAGATGCGGAATCCCGAGGCATACCGGGTGGAGGGTCCACAATCGGTCCGGCTCAGTGCCGAATCGACCCGGACCCGTAGACTGAGTCTTGGCGCTTAATCGTTCTAGGTGAGGTGCCGTTATTTTGGCGACACCACATGCGGGCGGGGGAGCCCGGTCCGACGGAGAGGAGTGTGCCGGCATGGGCCGTTCTGGTCGAGTGACGTTGACCGACGTGGCCAAGGCGTCCGGCGTGTCGCGGGCCACGGTGAGCTTCGTGCTGAACGACGACCCACGGCAGACGATCTCGGCGGCCACCCGCGAGCGGGTCATGGAGGCCGCCCAGGAGCTGGGATACGTCGCGCACGGCATCGCCCGCGCGCTGCGCGAGGGCTCGTCGCGCATCGTCGTCCTCAACGTCGACTGGGGCATGGAGGGCAACTTCTCCCGGAGCTACGTCCGGGGCCTGGACGAGGAGCTTGCCGAGCACGGCCACATCCTCCTGGTCCGGCACGGTCACGCGATCCCGGAGGCCACCCAGCAGATGCTGGACACCATCGCGCCACGGGCGGTGCTGCGGCTCGGAGAGGCCTACCTGCAGGGACACGAGCCGACCGAGGCGGACTGGGAGAACGGGTTCGCCGCCAACGCCGCGCTGCAGATCCGATACCTCGCCGAACGCGGGCACACCCGGATCGCGATGGGCATGACCGACCGTGAGTATCCGCTGACCGGGGTCCGACTGGGATTCGCCCAGGAGGCTGCCCGTCGGCTGGGACTTCCGCCCCTGGAGCGCTTCGTCGTTCCGCGGCCCCGCCAGGCCGGCGCTGCCGCTGTCGAGACGTTCCTGGCCGCCCACTCGGACGTGACCGCCCTGGCCGCCTTCGACGACGACATCGCGCTGCGCGCCCTGACGGCTTTGCGCGACCTCGGGCTGCGGGTGCCCGAGGACGTGGCGGTGATCGGTTTCGACGAGACCGAGTACGGTTCCCTGTCGACCCCCGCACTCACCACCGTCCACATCGACGCCGAAATCCTCGGACGGATCGCAGCCCGCAATGCCCTCGGCCTCGACCCGGGCGCTCTGGCGCCTCCGCCGGGCCGGATCGTGGCCCGCGCGTCGGCGTGATCGCCGAAGGGCCCGACCGTCGGACTCGGGACCAGCCGTACACCGGCGAGGCCGCGGTGATCCTGTAGGGCAGCTGGGCTTACGGCACGACGGCGACCGGGTCGCCGGGGGCAGCCCGGCGTGGTCGGTCGTCGACAACTGGCACGTGGCGCTGACCGGCGGCGTCACCCGGCACGCCCTGTGGCTCACCGTCAAGATGACGGTGTCCTCCTGGAGGCCTCCTGGATCGTGCGGCCCTGAACACCTGCCCATCCTTGGCCACGACCGGCTCGGCGACCCCCAACTGGCTCTCTGAGAGGTGGAGTTCGTCGTCAGCTCCCAGACCATCGCACGAGCGGTGCCGTAGCGGCCTCGTCAGATCTCCCAGCTGCTCATTGTTCTAACGAAATTGTCATCAAAATTGGCAACAATCACAGACTCGATGTCTACAGTCTGGATGCGAATGAGCCGCACAGCCCGACACGAGGAGGTCTACGGGTGGACATCAACCGCAGAACGGCCATCCGGAGCGCCACGGCCGTGGCCGCGTTCGGAATCGCCGAGAGTGCGGCGGGCACGGCCATCGCCGGCACATCGTCGTCGCACGGCGCGTCGAGCGCGTCCTCGGCGTACGCGCTGGAGTTCGATTCCACCGCATGGTCGTACGACTCGACCAACGACGTGTACTACCAAGTCGGAAAGGTGTACGTCGCCAACCCGGCCACGACGGACTACGAGAACCTGTCGATCTACGTGCCGGGTGCCTATCTGACGGCTACCGCGAACAGCGACGGGACCACGTACACCGCGAAGGTCAACCCGAAGGGCACCGTCGGTGACTACTCGGGACGCACGGCGCCGATCGTGATCCCGGTCAACACCCCCGGCTATGCGGCGCAGAAGCCGGCCACGTCGTACAGCTACGGCAGCGTGTCGAAGTACCTGGAGGCGGGGCACATCTACGTGTGGCCGGGCCTGCGGGGCCGGGACGGCTCGACCAGCGACCGCTCCGACGCGGCGCCCTGGGGCGTGACCGACCTCAAGGCGGCGGTCCGGTTCCTGCGGTACAACCGGAGCGTCCTGCCCGGCTGCACGGACGACATAGTCCTGTTCGGCATGAGCGGTGGCGGCGCGCAGGACTCCGTGGCGGGCGCGTCCGGTGACAGCCCCCTGTACGAGCCCTATCTGCGCACGATCGGCGCTGCCATGGCGGACGCCCACGGCCGTCCGCTCAGCGACGCGGTCGCCGGCGTCATGGCCTGGTGCCCGATCACCAGCCTGCACGAGGCCAACCTGTCCTACGAGTGGAACATGGGCCAGTTCGCCTCGACCGGCACGCGCGCGTCCGGCACCTGGACCAGCGCCTACTCGACGGACCTCGCGAAGGCCTGGCCCAAGTACCTCAACCGGCTGGGGCTGCGCGACGAGCAGGGCAGGCGCCTGGAGCTGACCGAGTCGAGCAACGGCATAAGCCTGGCCGGGAGTTACTACGACCACCTCATCGAAGTGATCACCACCTCGCTGAACAACTTCCTGGCCGACAACACCTTCCCGTACACCATCACGACCATGGGCGGTCCGCCCGGATCGGGCCAGCCGGGATCCTCCACCATGTACGAGACGGTCGAGGACTACATCGCCTACCTCAACACCGACAGCGACTGGGTCACCTACGACGCCACGACCAACACCGTCATGGTGTCCAGCCTCGAAGGCTTCTCCAAGAGCCAGAAGACCGCGAGCAAGCCCGTCGGCGCGTTCGACGGGTACTCCCGCGGGCAGACCGAGAACGGAGTCTTCGCGATGGGGCTCGGCGTCCCGGCGCACTTCGCGCCCCTCACGCGTGACGTCATCAAGGCGAACGAGGCGACCTACGCCGCGTACTCCGACTGGGAGTCCGACTACGGCTCCTCGGCGTACGACAGCGACTTCGCGAAGAAGGACAGCGTCGGCAAGGACATGGCCTGGCGGGCCGACGCGTACAACCCCCTGTACTTCCTCTCACCCGCCTTTGGCGGCTACCGCAGGTCGCAGGTGGCGCGTCACTGGCGCATCCGCACAGGCATCATGCAGGGCGACACGGCGAACACGACCGAGGTCAACCTCTCGCTGGCCCTCCAGAACTACGGCATCCACGACGTCGACTTCGCCACCGTGTGGGCCCAGGGTCACACGCAGGCCGAGCGCACCGGCGACTCGACGACGAACTTCATCACCTGGGTGGCATCCATCACCAGGAAGTGACCACGCCTCCGGACACCCCGGGCGTCTGGTCGACGAGCCTTGACCAGACGCCCGGCACCGCAGCGTAGGCGCTTCTGACGGTGAGCAGATCCCTCGCAGGCAACAATGCCACGACAGACCACCAAACCCACGCGAGCGATTCCAGTTCGTCGACTGCCCCTCGACGGTGCCCAGGCCGGCCGTCCCCCTGGCTTGTACCGATGGTGTGTGGCGCCCCACGGGGTGGCCGGGCCTCGACGACCCGCGCGTGGAGCGGGTGTTCCGGATGACCCCGCCCTACTGTGAACTGCTATGGAGGGCACCGTCGACACCGTCGTCCTGCGAATGCGGTTCCGCTGCTGGACGCTGTGGGGCCGCGAGCCTTCCGGTGATCGTCATCGGTCCCCGGCGGGACATGGAGACCGTGGTGGAGGTGCTCCGGAGCGGGGCTGGATATCTGGTCGCGGATGGTTACTGCACCTGCATGCAGGTCTCGGCGGTCATGGCCACCGTGAACGGGCATGAGACGGTGCCACCTGCACCGGCGGGATCGGCGGCTCGTCCACGACAGCAAGCGCGTCAAGGTCACTGGCAACCTGGACGCCGAGATCGGCGGTGACGACATGACCGTGCGGAACCTGTTCCTCGACGCAACGCAGGTCGGTGAGGGCGGTGCTGCGGCCGCGCACACTTGCAAGCGCAACGGGAGGGACGCGGGCGTCTGTGGCGATGGCGCCGCCCCGGCCGGCGTAGGCGAATGGGGCGGCGGCCTCGTCGAATCGACCGACGGCAGCTACCTCCCGTTGCAGCCCTGAGCTCTGCCGGTCGCCAGACCGAACATCGCCATCAGCTGTCCCCGCCCCCGGCGATCTGACTTCTGCCGTGTGAAGCAGCCCTTACGGGCTCGGGCCTCCGGGGTGTCCGAGCGGAAGTCGGCGCGGGTGAGGTCTGCAAGGTGACAGCGAGCTGTTCCAGATAGCCGCGCATGAGTCCGACCAGGTCGAGGGCGCCGCCGCTCAGTACCCACTGGAGCTGCAATCCGTCGCTCATGGCGATGTAGCGCCGGGCGACGGCCTCATAGTCGATGTCGGTCCTGAGGAAGCCCTGTTCGGCGGTACTGCGGAACTCTCCTGCGATCGCCCGTACCACTCGGTCGTAGTGCGTGGAGTACAGCTCGTGAGCGGGGCTGGCGGGACCCGCGGCCTCGGCCGACACCAGGACGAACAGCTCGATGAGTCCCGGTTGGGTCACCATGCGCTCCGTGATGCTGAGCATCACACGGAAGGGGCGGGTACCGTCGTCCGGCTTGGGCGCTTCCCTGGCCCAGGTGGCGAGCAGGTCGAAGCGGCGTCCGGCGACCGCGACGAGCAGGTGTTTCTTCGTGGGGAAGTGATGCCGCAGCCCGGGCTCGCTGAGGCCCACGTCCGCCGCGATCTGGCCCATTGACGTGCGGTGATAGCCGGCCTGGGCGAAACGTTCGGTGGCGGTGTCCAGGATGGCGTCCTGCCGGGCACGGCCCACCGCGTAGCTTCCGGTTTTTCTCTGCCTCGGCATGGCGGCATCGTACCCAGCCGTAAAAACCATTGCTCCGATGGTTTTTACGACCTACTCTGATTCGGCCGACGACCGGATGGACGGGCTGTTCCGGTCGGGCATCACACCGTCCTTCGCGGCGCCGTTGCCATGAGAGAGCGAGGACGCACAGGGGTCAGGTGTGTCGCCGAAGCACCGGCCCGGCCCTGCGTCCAAGTGGCGGTCGCGGTCGCCGCGCACCGAAGCCCTTCGGAACACCGAGCACCAGGCCCCCGATCCACCTGAACCCCGACAGAACGATCGCCGCGCCCCTTGACAAGAGAGATCAGGGGCACCTCCGCGCCGAAAGACGACATGCCTCAGCATCAGTGGACCGCACAGGTCATCGCCGCCCCATCGGCTTCCCCTGCCGCAGCTCTCTCCGACGCGCCAGGACCCGGCACATTGCTGCGCACCGGTTTCACCGTGCGTGGGCCGGTGTGCGGCGCCCGCATGCTGATCACGGCCCTGGGCGTGTACGAGACGGAGCTGAACGGCACGGTCGTCGGCGATGTCGTGCTGGCCCCTGGCTGGACGAGCTATCGCCATCGGCATCGCTACCAGACGTTCGACGTCACCGGTCTGCTGCGGCCGGGCCCCAATGCCTGGGGCGCCCACCTGGCCGACGGCTGGTACCGGGGGCTGCTCGGCTTCAACGGCGGTACCCGGAACCTGTACGGCTCCCACACCGGCCTGCTCGCGGAACTCCACATCACCTACGCCGACGGCACCACCCACACCGTCACCACCGGACCCGGCTGGCGTGCCGGCAGCGGACCGGTCGTCGTGACCGGGCTGTACGAGGGCGAGACGTACGACGCCCGCCTCGAACAGCCCGGTTGGAGCGCACCGGCATTCGACGACTCGGCCTGGCCGCCGGTGCAGGTCCTCGGCGGCTTCGACCCGTCCGTCCTCTTCCCCGCCGACAGCCCGCCGGTCCGCCGGGTCGAGGAGTTCGGACCGGTTGGCGTCAGCGGGAACGAGCAGGGGCGCATCGTGGTCGACTTCGGCCAGAACCTGGTCGGCCGGCTGCATATCCGGGTCCGCGGCGAGGCCGGCCACACCGTCACCCTGCGCCACGCGGAGGTCCTGGAGAACGGGGCGCCGTCCGCCCGCTCACTGGGGGGCGCCGAGGCCACCGACCGCTATGTCCTGCGGGGCGACGCGGAGGCGGAGGAGTGGGAGCCCCGCTTCACCTTCCACGGCTTCCGCTACGCCGAACTCGAAGGCTGGCCGGGCGATTTGGGTCCCGGGGACATCACCGCCGTGGTCCTGCACAGCGACCTGCGCCGCACCGGGTGGTTCGCCTGCTCCGACCCCTCCCTGGAGCGGCTGCACGAGAACGTCGTGTGGAGCATGCGCGGCAACTTCCTCGACGTGCCCACCGACTGCCCGCAGCGCGACGAGCGTCTGGGCTGGACCGGGGACGCCCAGGTCTTCGCCCCCACCGCCGCGTTCCTCTACGACGTCCGGGACTTCCTCGTCTCCTGGCTGCGGGACCTGGCCGCCGAACAGGCCGCGGACGAGGGCGGTGTCCCGCCGCTGATGAGCCCCGCGGTCCCGCTGCGCTTCCAGAGCGCCCCGCCGCCCAGCGGCAACCGGCCCATGGCCGGCTGGGGCGACGCGACCGTCGTCGTCCCGTGGACCCTGTACGAGCGGTACGGCGACGCCGAGGTGCTCCGTGCCCAGTACCCGTCCATGCGCGGCTGGGTCGACACCGTGGACGCGGTCGCCGGACCGGGGCATGTGTGGGGCGAGGGCTTCCAGTTCGGCGACTGGCTCGACCCGACCGCGCCCCCGTCGATGCCCCCGAAGTCGAGCACCTCCGGACCACTGGTCGCCACCGCCTACTTCGCGCACTCGGCCCGGCTGCTGGCCCGTACCGCGGAGGTGCTGGAGGAGAAGGACGACGCCGTGCGCTATCACGCACTGGCCGACGCGGTGCGCGAGGCGTTCCGGGGCCGTTTCCATCGCGGCGGCGGCCTGCTGCACGAGGAGACCCAGACCGCGTACGCGCTGGCGCTGTGCTTCCGGCTGATCGACGACGCCGCCGAACGCGCGCGAGCCGGTGAGCAGTTGGCCGCACTGGTCGCCGCACGCGGCCACCGCATCGGCACCGGCTTCCTCGGCACCCCGCTGATCTGCGACGCGCTCACCGACACCGGCCACGCCGACACCGCCTACCGGCTGCTGACCCAACGCGAGTGCCCCTCCTGGCTGTACCAGGTGGACCGCGGCGCCACCACTATCTGGGAACGCTGGGACGCCGTACTGCCCGACGGCAGTCTCAACGCCTCGCCCCTGAACTCCCTCAACCACTACTCCTACGGGGCGGTCGCCGACTGGCTCCACCGCACCGTCGCGGGACTGGCACCCGCCGAGCCCGGCTACCGCCGGATCCGGTTCCGCCCGCTGCCCGGGGGCGGCATCACCTGGGCCGACGCGGCACATGAGACGCCGTACGGCCGCGCGGAGTCCTCCTGGCGGATCGAGGACGGTGAACTGCGGCTGGACGTCCTCGTCCCGGACGGCGCCACAGCCACCGTGGAGCTGCCCGGCAGCGCGCCCGCCGAGGCAGGCCCCGGCGCCCACACCTTCCGTACCCCCTGGCCCACCACCGCAGAGGACCTCCGATGACCGACCCGGCCTACCCCATCGACCCCGAACTCGCACCCCGCCTGGAGTTCGTCGCCCTGTTCGACTTCGCCGACCACGAGGCCGCCCGCGCCGGCATGATCCGGGGCCTGGCCTACCAGCCCCCATACGAGCCGCCCGTGCCGTTGACCGTCCAGGACGAGCTGGTGCCCGGACCTGAGGACGCGCCGCCCGTCGCGGTTCGCGTCCACCGTCCCGCGGGCCAGGGCGAAGTCCCTGGGCTGCTGTACCTCCACGGCGGCGGCTTCGTCCTCGGTTCCATCGCCACCTCGGACGCCGACGCCCGCCGCCTGGCGGCGGAGACGGGAGCGGCCGTCGTGCTGGTGGAGTACCGTCTCGCGCCCGAGCACCCCTACCCAGCCGCGATCGAGGACTGCTACGCCGCCCTGGAGTGGGTCGCCAAGAACGGGGCCGATCTCGGCATCGACGCGACCCGGATCGGGGTCTTCGGGGAGAGCGCGGGCGGGGCCCTGGCCGCCGCGCTGACCCTTCTCACCCGGGACCGGGGCGGCCCAGACCTCTGCTTCCAGTGCCTGCTCACCCCCGTGCTCGACGACCGCCTGCTCACCGAGTCGATGCGCGCCTACACCGACACCCCCGGCTGGAGCCGGCCCGACGCCGAACTCAGCTGGGACCACCTTCTCGGAGCGGGCGTACGGGGAGAGGAGGGAGTGCCTTCCTACGCGGCGCCCGCCCGTGCCGAGGACCTGTCCGGACTGCCGCCCGCGTTCGTCGGCGCGGCCCAGTTCGACCCGCTGCGCGACGAGGCCATCGCCTACGCCGAGCGGCTCGCGCAGGCCGCCGTGCTCACCGAACTGCACCTGTACCCCGGCACGTTCCACGGCGCCAACCAGGGAAGCCAGGCCACCGTGGCCACCCGGATGAACGCGGACGTGATCGCCGCCCTCCGCCAAGGCCTTCACCACCCGCGCCGAGCAGTGCCGCCGACGACACGTCCGGCGGCGTCCGGCGAGTGACGCGGACAGCGGACGCCTCGCTCGGGTGCCGGGAGGACGAGGGAATGACCACGGCCCCCGCCAGGCCTGGCCGCGCCACTCCGCACACACACGGAGGCGTGGCGTCGGCTTCCTGCCGAGGCGAGGCTGCCTCGGTGCCGCACCACGGTCCCGGACGCTCCGATGGATTGTCCATGGACGCCGCAGGAGCGAGGCCGGTTTGTGTGATCACCCCTTCCGCCGTCCGAACAGCGGCCCGACGCCGGGACCGTCTCGTCAGCCGCGCCGTGGCTCGCGTACCACTGCGATCTCTCCCGGTGTCAGCGTCACCGAGCCGGGTACCGGCTTGCCGGTGAGGAGTTCGACCGCGTCCTCGGCGACGGGTACCTGCGCGCCGCGGCCCGCGTGGTCGATGAGGAACAGGTAGTCCGCGGATGGCGAGCGGCGGCGCACCACCTCGACGCCCTCCGGCGCCGTGCGGACCGGCTCCACACCGGCCTCGGTGCGCACCGAGGCGAGGAGGGATGCGAGCGTGGCCGGGTCCGGGTGTGTGGCCAGGTACCAGGCCGTGCCCTCGCCGTACGTGTTCCGGGTCGCGGCGGGTACGCCCGCCATCAGCCCGTTGGTGTACGTCGTCACCGCCTCCGCTCCCGCCAGGCGCAGGCGTTCCGACCACAGTGAGCCCGTACCGCCCCCGCTCAGCCCGATCGTCTCGCCGGGCTGGAGCGGGAAGTACTCGTCCGAACGGACGCCCAGCACCTCGCGGAACGCTCCGGGGTAACCCCCCAGCCGTACATGGCAGTTCTGGTCGACGGCTCCGCTGTGGAAGCCGACCGCCAGGGTGCCGCCCCGCTCCGTGAACCCCGCCAGGTTCGCCGCGCCCTCGTCGTCGACCAGGTACAGGCCAGGAACCAGGACCAGACGGTACGACGACAGGTCCGCGTCCGGGCGTACGAAGTCCACGGCGACGCCCGCCCGCCACAGCGGCTCGTACCAGGAGCGCACCAGGTCCACATAGCGCAGCTCGCTGTTGGGCTGGGCGGGGAACTCCAGGGCCCAACGGGCGTTCCAGTCCCAGGTGATGGCGACCTCGGCCGTGCCGGTGCTGCCCCGCACCTCGGCCAGCGCCTTGAGGTCGGCGCCCAGTCGGACCACGTCCCGCCAGATCTGGCTGTCGGTGCCGGCGTGCGGAACCATCGCCGAGTGCCACTGCTCGGCGCCGGCCTTCGACTGCCGCCACTGGAAGTAGGCGATGCCGTCCGCGCCGTGGGCCACGTGTGCGAGGGCGTTGCGGCGCAACTCCCCAGGCCCCTTGG
The DNA here is from genome assembly GCF_053593775.1 of Streptomyces sp. NPDC002092. Classification (NCBI taxonomy): domain Bacteria; kingdom Bacillati; phylum Actinomycetota; class Actinomycetes; order Kitasatosporales; family Streptomycetaceae; genus Streptomyces; species Streptomyces sp. NPDC002092. Next base: position 286,645 of record NZ_JBSFDG010000009.1, on the reverse strand, counting down.
CGCGGTTGACGGGCTGCCAGTTCACCGCGCCGGTGGAGTGTTCCATCAGGAACCAGGGGCCGCCCGCCAGCGACCGCATCAGGTCGCTGCTCAGCGCGATCTCGATCTCCGCCTCGGGGTCGCTGGACATCGTGTAGTGGTCGTTCGCCACCACGTCCAGCTCCGGGGCCCAGCGCCAGTAGTCCAGCGTATCGGTGATCGCCATGAAGTTGGTGGTGACGGGGGTGGCGGGGGTTGCCTCCCGCACCACGTCCCGCTCCGCCTTGTAGAGCGACAGCAGTTCGTCCGAGCTGAAGCGGCGCCAGTCCAGCAGGTTGGACGGGTTGGGGCCGGCGGCGGTCGGCCGCGGGGGCAGGATCTCGTCCCAGTCGTAGTACCACTGGCCCCAGAAGGTGGTGCCCCAGGCGTCGTTCAGCGCGGCCAGGTCGTCGGCGTACTTGGTACGCAGCCAGGCCCTGAACGCCGCCGCGCTGGTGTCGCAGTAGCAGGCCCTGGTGTGGCAGCCGTACTCGTTGTGGATGTGCCACATCGCCACCGCGGGGTGGTCGGCGTGCCGCTCGGCGAGCGCGCGCGTGATGCGCAGAGCGGCCTCGCGGTAGGCGGGGCTCGACGGGCAGAGCGTCTGGCGGCTGCCGTAGGACAGCCGGCGGCCCTCCTTGTCGACCGGCAACGCCTCCGGGTGGGCACGGTAGAACCACGCCGGGGGCGCCGCGGTCGGGGTCGCGAGGTCGGCGGCGATGCCGTTCTCGTGCAGCAGGTCCAGGATCCTGTCCATGCGCGAGAAGTCGTACACGCCCTCCGAGGGCTCCAGCAGGGCCCAGGAGAAGATGCCGATGCTGGCGAGGTTGACCCCTGCCTCGCGCATGAGGCGCATGTCCTCGGCCCATACCTCCTCGGGCCACTGTTCGGGGTTGTAGTCGGCGCCGTAGGCGATGCCGGGGAGGGAGAGGACGGGTTTCGTGGTCACTGTGTGGCTCCTGGATGGGCGGGGTCGGTCACTTGAGTCCGGACGTGGCGGTGCCGGCGACGAAGCCGCGTTGCAGGATCAGGAACAGGACCAGCGAGGGCACGATGTACAGGATGGCGCCCGCTCCGACGACGGTGTAGAGGCCGGTTCCGTGCTCGTTGACGTAGCCGGTGGCCATCTTCACCGCGAGCGTGGTGCGGTCGTCGTCCAGCAGCAGGGCGGGAGCGATGTAGTCACCCCAGCTCCAGCTGAAGGAGAGGACCAGGCTGGTCGCGATGACGGGCCAGGACTGCGGCAGGAAGATCCGCCAGAAGATGCGGATCTGTCCGCAGCCGTCGATGATCGCCGCCTCCTCCAGTTCCTTGGGCATGTTGGTGAAGAACTGCCGGAAGAGGAAGATCAGGTACGGCGCCCCGGCCAGCCCCCACAGCACCCACGGCACATAGGTGTTGGTCAGCCCGGCCTTGGAGAACAGCAGGTAGGTCGGGATGAGGGTGATGATCTGCGGTGTCATCATCGTGGACAGCATCAGCCCGAAGATGATCCGTTTGCCGGGCCCGCTCAGCCGGGCGAAGCCGTAGCCGGCCCAGGCCGAGGCCAGGGTGATCAGCACCGAGTAGATGCCGGCGATCGTCAGCGAGTTGCGGGCGTAGCCGAAGAAGTCGAAGAGCGTCAGGGCGAGGTGGAAGTTCTCCAGGGTCGGGTGGTGCGGCCACCAGTGGATGGGCACCGCTCGTAGTTCGGAGGGGTCCTTGAACGCGCTGATCAGGAGCCAGCCGAAGGGGCTGAGCATGAGCACCAGGATCGCTACGAGGAGCATGTAGACGACTTTGCGTCGGGCCAGGACCATCAGTTGTCTCCGATCGTCCGGGGCTTGTTCTTCGTCTGTTCGGGATCGACGGAGTAGAAGACGACTCCCTTGCTCAGCCTGAAGACGAGGAAGGTGACGGCCATGACGAACGCGAAGAGGACCCAGAGGAGGGCGGAGGCATAGCCGTAGCGGCCGTTGGAGAAGTACTGCGCGAAGACGTCGATCATGATCAGTTGGTTGCTCTCGGGCACGGCCCCCACGCCCTTGGGGGTGGGGTCGACCGCGATGAGGAGGGGCAAGAAGCTCTGAAGGGTCGCGATGATCTGGGTGACCAGCTGGAAGAACAGCACGGGGGAGAGGAGGGGCAGCGTGATCCGGGTGAAGGACTGCCACCAGTTCGCCCCGTCCACCCGCGCCGCGTCGAGCAGTTCGGCGGGGATGTCCTGGAGGCCGGCCAACGAGATGATCATGACGTTTCCGCAGCCCCACACGGTCAGCGTGATCAGTACCCAGCGGGCGTATGGATCCTGGAGCCAGGCGAGCCCGTTGACGTCGAACATGTCCAGCAGGCCGTTGGCGGAACCCGAGTCACGGTCGAAGATCAGCTTGAAGGTGAGGGCGGCACCGACCGGTGGCACCACGGCGGGCAGATAGACCAGTGTGCGGAACGCGCCCCGGCCGCGGATCGGCTGGTTCAGCAGCACCGCGAGGAACAGTCCCGCCGCGATCGTCAGCGGCACCGTGATCGCGGCGAACAGTCCGGTGCGGGCCAGGGAGGCCAGGGTGTCCGGGTCGGAGAAGACCTCCCGGTAGTTGGCCAGTCCGATGAAGCGGGCGTGGGGGGACAGGCCGTCGGAGTTGGTGAAGCTCAGCCACAGCGCGTAGCCCAGCGGGAAGACCGTCATGCCGAGGAAACCCAGGAGCCAGGGGCCGGCGAACACGTAGAAGGCCCCGGCCCGGCGGGCCCGCAGTGAACGCGGACGGCGCGCTCGCTGCGGGCCGGTCCGGGTGACGGCCGCCCCCATCGGCGAACGCGCGTCCGGCCCGGCGAGCTGATCGGTACTCACCCCACCAGCTCCTTGCCCCGCGCGAGCTGTTCGTTGATCCGGGAGTTGAGCGTGTCGGCGATCTTCCCGGCCGTGGTGCCGGACTTGACCGCGTCCGGTAGCACCTTGGTGAGCACCGCGTTGAGGGCGTCCACCTGGGCGTACGGGCTGACGGGCAGCACCGAGAAGTAGGCCAGTTCCCGTTGCTGGACCTCGTAGGACTGCTTGTGGAACGCGGTGTCCCGCGGCATTCTCGAGCGCAGCGAGTTCAGGGAGGGGATGCCCCAGCCGGTGGTCGCGCGGTCCTGGGCGCCCTTGCCGCCGAAGTACCACTCGAAGTATTTCCAGGCGGCGTCCTTGTTCTTGGCCTCCTTGGGGATCCAGTAGCCGGTGCCGCTGAAGCAGGGGCTGATGCGGTGGCTGCCGAGCTGGGGCGCGGGGGCGAACCGCGAGACCTCGGCGATCTTGGCGTCACCGCCGATGTTCCCGCCGAACCAGTAGCCGTCGGTGGCCATCGCCATACGGTTGGCCTGGTAGGTGGGCCCGTCCCAGCCGTCCGGGTTGGGGTTGACGACGCTCGGGCCGATGTCGGCCTTCGCGTAGTCCAGGTACCACTGCAGTGCTTTGAGCGCTTCGGGTGAGGAGAAGTCCACCGTCGCCAGGTCCTGGGCGAACAGGCTCCCGCCGGCCGACGCGGCCATCCACATGACCTGGGTGAGGGGACCGCCCAGAGCCGTGCCGCTGAGGCCGTACACCTTCACCTTGCCGAGCCGGCGCTTGACCAGGCGCTTGCCGAGGTCCAGCCACTCGTCGCAGGACAACGGTTCGGTGTCGCTGGGGAGTTCCAGCTTGGCCGCCTCGAACATGTCGGTGCGGTACCAGAACATGCAGTCCTGCGAGTAGTCCTTGGCCATGCCGTAGCGGGGGCCGGTGCCCTGCTTCCGGGTCGTGCCGTCGTAGCGCCACACGTCGTTGGCCGGGGCGAGGTCGGAGGGCTTGAGCGCCTCGCTCTTGGCGAAGTACTGGTCCAGGTCGGCCATCAGCCCTCGCGCAGCGAAGTAGGGCACGTCCGTCGCGCCGATGCCGCGGACCACGTCCGGCGGGTTCTTGCCGGCCAGCATGGCGTTGAGCTTGGTGACGTCGTACGTGACGATGTCGAGGTTCATACCGAGCTCGCGCTCGGCGTTCTGCCTGTCCTTCTTGGTCCAGGCGGTGTCCATGATGGTGAGCGTTTCCTTGGCGCCTTTGGCGCCGCTCCCCGAGTCGACGGAGGCGGCACAGCCGGGCAGGGCGGCGGCCGAGAGCGCGGCACCGGCGGAGGCGGCCAGGAAACGGCGCCGGTCGAGGGAGCCTCTGGATGAAACGGGCATGACGGTGAAGCCTTTCGCGCGGGTTGAGGGAACGGCGCTGCCGCGCGATGGAGGACGCGCGGGGGAGGGCATCAGGGCAGGGAGAAGGAAGCGCTGTCGTGTGCCCGGATGGTGTACGGCCTTCTCGGCTGCCGCCGAACGCATGGGTGCCGGCCGAGAGTTGATGGACCGGTGTTTCGTCCGTGCGGCGTAACGCCCCGAAACGCCTGCCACGAGAAACCGGTTGTGAAAACTTGCGGCGAACGCTAGGTGGGTCTGCGAGTGGTGTCAAGAGTTCAGAACCTCCCAAAAGCGTGGGTCCGACCGGGTATTCGTGCCCGTCGACGAAACCTTGACGCAAGCCTCTTGACTCATCCGATGCGGCGGTGGCAGCTTCTTGTATCGCTACAAGAAATCGGTTGCTACCACTTTCGACCCCTCGAACAAGGCAGCCACGGTCGGGATCGCCGCGCCACCCCTGCTCGCGTCCCGCAACGACACCCCGCCGCAACGCCCCGCATCCAGCGCCCCCGCGCACCTCTTCATCGCAGGAGCACCTCCGTGTCCCACGCCACCGCGGTCATCAACCTCGACATCGAGGGCCCGACGATCAGCCGGCATCTCTACGGCCACTTCGCCGAGCACCTCGGCCGCTGCATCTACGGCGGCTTCTGGGTCGGAGAGGACTCGCCGATACCCAACGAAGGAGGCATCCGGCTCGACGTCGTCCAGGCGCTGCGCGCCCTGAACATCCCCAACCTGCGCTGGCCGGGCGGTTGTTTCGCCGACGAGTACCACTGGAGGGACGGCATCGGCCCCCGGGAACAGCGCCCCCGGATGGTCAACACCCACTGGGGCGACGTCGAGGAGAACAACCACTTCGGCACCCATGAGTTCATGGCCCTGTGCGAACTCCTCGGCGCCGAGCCCTACATCAGCGGCAACGTCGGTTCCGGCACCGTCCAGGAGATGAGCGAGTGGGTCGAGTACCTCACCCGCGAGGGCGACAGCCCCATGGCCAGGCTGCGCAGGGCCAACGGCCGCGACGAGCCCTGGCGCGTGAGGTTCTGGGGCATCGGCAACGAGACCTGGGGCTGCGGCGGCAACATGCGCGCCGAGTACTCCGCCGACCTGGCCCGCCAGTACGCCACGTACTGCCGTGACCACGGTGACAACAAGCTCTACCGCATCGCCTCGGGCGCTTCCGACGACGACTACAAGTGGACCGAGACGCTGATGCAGCAGATCAGCTGCTTCGGCTGCGAGGCCACCCCGAAGAACTACTTCCAGGGCCTGTCCGTGCACTACTACACGATCGCCGGACCCTGGGAGGCGAAGGGCAGCGCCATCGACTTCGACACCGACGACTACTACCGCACGATGGTCGCCGCCCGCAGGACCGACCGGATCCTCACCGGCCACTCCACAGTCATGGACGTCTACGACCCCGGCCGTACCGTCGGCCTGGTCCTGGACGAATGGGGCACCTGGTGGGACGTCGAACCGGGCACCAACCCCGGGTTCCTGTTCCAGCAGAACTCCCTGCGCGACGCGCTCGTCGCCTCCACCCACTTCGACATCTTCCACAAACACGCCGCGCGCCTGTACATGGCCAACATCGCCCAGACCGTCAACGTCCTGCAGGCGATGCTCCTCACCGACGGCGACGCCCTTGTCCTGACCCCGACCTACCACGTCTTCGAGATGAACAAGGGGCACCAGGACGCCACTTCGCTCGCGGTCCATCTGAACGCCGAGGACGTGCGGCGCACGGTGGGCGACACCGAGCTGGAGACCGTGTCCGCCTCCGCCAGCGTCAAGGACGGACAGATCCTCGTCTCCCTCTCCAACCTCGATGCCGAAGAACCCGTCGAACTCACCCTCGATCTACGCGGACACGCCATCGGCGAGCCGACCGCCCGCATCCTCACGGCCGGCCGGCTCCAGGACCACAACACCCCCGACGCTCCGGAGACGGTCACCCCACGCCCCTTCGCCGACCTCAAGACGACCGGCCAGGGCCTCACCCTGACCCTGCCCCCGCACTCGTTCGTCACCGTCCGGGCACCGCTGGCCTGAACCGCCCCGCCCACTCTCCGACAGCCGCGACCGCCGACCGCCCCCGGCGCCAAGTGGCCTGTTCCCCCTGCGCACTTCACCCGACAAGGAGCCGTACATGGACACGCACCCGACCCGTCGCAGAACCCTCCAGGCCGCCGGGGCCGTCGCACTCGCCGCCGGTCTGACCAACCTGACGGCCACCGCGGCCCGTGCCGACGACGACGCTCCGGCGTCGACGCCCGAGCTGGTCACCTACCCCCGCCCGTCCGGTGTCGCGACCACCACCAGCTTCCAGGTCAAGGTGCGGACCGCCCCCGACGGTGAGTGGCAGACCCTCGACATCTACCAGCCGCGGGCCAAGGAGATCAACGCCACCACCGGCTCCGGGAAGGTGTACAACTCCTCGTTGGTGTACTTCGACTTCAACGGCTCGGTCGAACTGGAGGTCACCTACCTCAAGGGCGGCACCACCAAGGCGCGGGTGCGGCCGGACTCGCTCGGCATCACGCCCGAACTCCTCGGCGACACCCTGCGGTTCACGCTCGACAAGCCGAAGGACGTCGTCGTACAGATCAACGACGACGTCTTCGACGTCCTGCACGTCATCACCAACCGCGTCGATCCGTGCCCACCGTCCGCCGACGACCCGAACGTCCTCTACTACGGCCCCGGCCTGCACACCGTCAACCTGCTCTCCGTGCCCAGTGGTAAGACCCTCTACCTGGCCGGCGGCGCCGTCCTCCTGGGCGGGATCGACCTGACCGACGTCCAGAACGTGACCGTCAAGGGCCGCGGCGTACTGATCCCCAACAGTGCGGCGGGCAGCGTGAACATCGAGCGCGCCAAGAACGTCCGGATCGAGGGCGTCATCCTGCTCGGATCCGGTCTGGGCTGCGCCGACTCCGAGAACATCCGTGTCAAGAAGAGTCGCGTGTTCACCTGGGGAAGCTGGGGCGACGCCTTCCCCATCTACTGCTCCAAGAACATCACCTACGACGGCTGCTACGTCCGCAGCTCCGACGACAGCCACTCCATCTACGCCCACCGTGACACCCACTACGGCGACACCCGCAACGTCACCATCAAGAACGCCACGCTGTGGGCGGACGTCGCCCACCCGATCAACGTCGGTACGCACGGCAACTCCGTCGACCCGGAAGTGATCGACAACATCCGCATCCAGAACGTCGACATCCTCGACCACCGCGAGCCCCAGATGAACTACCAGGGCTGTATCTCCCTCAACGCGGGCGACTCCAACCTGATCAGCAACGTGCGCGTCGAGGACGTACGGGTCGAGGACTTCCGCTGGGGCCAGCTCCTCAACTTCCGGGTCATGTTCAACACGAAGTACAACACCTCGGTCGGCCGCGGCATCGAGAACGTATACATCAAGAACCTCACCTACACGGGCACCCACGCCAGCCCGTCCCTCTTCCTCGGCTACGACGCCGACCACGCCATCAAGAACGTCACGTTCGAGAACCTCGTGGTCAACGGCGTGGTCATCGCCGACACGATGCGCAAGCCGTCCTGGTACTACACCACCGACACCGTGCAGTGGTACGCCAACGAGCACGTGATCAACATGAAGTTCCTCACCACCGCCCAGGCCGAGGCGACCGCCGCCTCCTGATCGCTTTCGCGGGCCCCGGGGTCACACCCGCTGTGCGGAGAGCAGGCCGGAACCGCCGGTGTCCGGCCTGCTCCGTCCCGACCGCCCGGCACGCGACGGGGTCCCGCGTGACCAGACCGAAGCCCGCCACCATGCCCAAAGGAGCCGGAACCCGTATGACCGACCCGCTGACGACCTTCAGCCCGGGTGAGGGCCGACGGTCCCCGAGGGCCGCGTTCCGCTCGGACGCCCCCCGGCTGATCCTGGACGGCGACTGGAGGTTCCGGCTGTCGCCGTCCGCCGCCGAGGCGCCGACGGGCACCCAACGGCCGGACTTCGACGACTCCGGATGGGATGAGCTGCCCGTCCCTGCCCACTGGCAGTTGCACGGCCACGGTGCCCCGATCTACACCAACATCGCCTATCCCTTCCCCCTCGACCCCCCGTACGTCCCGGACGACAACCCCACCGGTGACTACCGCCGAGCCTTCGACCTTCCCGAGGCATGGAGCAACCTGGGAGCGGTCCTGCGCTTCGACGGGGTCGACTCCTGCTTCACCGCCTGGCTCAACGGGCAGGAGCTGGGTTGGTCCACCGGCAGCCGGCTGCCCACCGAGTTCGATGTCACCGGGCTCGCCCGGCCGGGCCGCAACGTCCTCGCGGTCCGCGTCCACCAGTGGTCTCCCGGCAGCTACCTGGAAGACCAGGACATGTGGTGGCTCTCCGGCATCTTCCGCTCGGTCACGCTTCTCGCCCGCCCGCTGGGAGCGCTCGACGACTTCTTCGTGCACGCGGACTTCGACCACACCACAGGTGGCGGCACCCTGCGCGTCGACACCTCCGCACCCGCCCGGCTCACCGTCGAGGAGCTCGGCCTGCGGGATGTCCCCGCCCAGGGGCCGTACGACCTGGCGGCGGTCGAGCCCTGGACCGCCGAGACTCCCCGGCTGTACTCCGGGGAGCTGCGGGCCGGAGAGGAGACGATCCCCCTGCGGTTCGGCTTCCGTACCGTCGCCGTCGAGGACGGGATCCTGAAGGTCAACGGCCGGCCCGTCCTGCTGCGGGGGGTCAACCGGCACGAGTTCCACCCCGACCACGGGCGCGTCCTCGACGAGGAGACCATGCGCGAGGACATCGTGCTGATGAAGCGCCACAACATCAACGCGGTCCGCACCAGCCACTACCCACCGGACAGCCGCTTCCTGGAGTTGTGCGACGAGCTGGGCCTGTGGGTGATGCTGGAGTGCGACCTGGAGACCCACGGTTTCTCCCTGATGGGCGACTGGCGCGGTAATCCCAGCGACGACCCGCGCTGGCGCGAGGCGTATCTGGACCGCATGCAGCGGACCGTCGAGCGGGACAAGAACCACCCCAGTGTCGTCATGTGGTCGCTGGGCAACGAGGCCGGTGACGGCTGCAACCTCCAGGCCATGGCGGAGTGGGCCAGGCTGCGTGACCCGGACCGGCCGCTGCACTACGAGCACGACTGGGGCAGTCGCTACACCGACGTGTACAGCCGCATGTACACCCCCCACGAGGAGCTCGACGCCATCGGGCGGCGCGCCGAGGAGCCGCTCGCCGACCCGGTCGCCGACGCGCGGCGGCGCGGGATGCCGGCCGTCGTCGTCGAGTACGCCCACGCCATGGGCAACGGTCCCGGCGGACTCGCCGAATACCAGCGCCTGTTCGAGAAGTACGAGCGCTGCATGGGCGGCTTCGTGTGGGAGTGGATCGACCACGGCCTGCGCCAGGACGGTCACTTCGCCTACGGCGGCGACTTCGGGGAGGAACTGCACGACGGCAACTTCGTCTGCGACGGCCTGGTGTTCCCCGACCGCACCCCCTCGCCGGGCCTGGCCGAGTACAAGAAGGTCGTGGAACCGGTCCGCATCACCATGGCACCGGACGGCATCGAGATCGCCAACCTCCACGACTTCCGAGACCTCACCCATCTGGTCCTGACCTGGAGTGTGGAACACGAAGGAGAGGAAACCGCCTCCGGCGACCTGCCGCTTCCGGCGATTTACGCGGGCAACCCTCCGGCACTGCTGCCGTACCCCACGGCGGACACCACCGGCACACTCACCGTCAGCGCCCTCCTCGCCAAGGACGAGCCCTGGGCTCCGGCCGGTCACGAGGTCGCCTGGGCCCAGCGCATCCCCGAACGGATGCCCGTACGCCGACCGACCCGCGGGTCCAGGCCGGACCCCGGCCTGTTCGACCCTCGGACCGGCCGGCTGACCCGCCTCGGCAACCTGCCCGTCACCGGGCCCCGACTCGACCTGTGGCGGGCACCGATCGACAACGACCGGCTCGGCCACGACCCGGTGGCCGACACGTGGCGGCGCATCGGCCTGGACCGCCTGCACCACCGCCTCCTCGACATCGACACCGAGGCCGACGCGGTGGTCGTACGCACCCGGGTCGCCCCCGCCGCCACCGACCTCGGCATGCACGCCACCTACCGCTGGCAGGACACCGGCGAGGGGCTCCGCCTCACCGCCGAGATCGAGCCGTACGGGGACTGGCGGGACATCCCTCTCCCCCGCCTCGGCCTGCGGATGTCCCTCCCCGCCTGGATCGACCACGTGACCTGGTACGGGCTCGGGCCGGGAGAGGCATATCCGGACAGCCGCCTCGCCGCCCGCCTGGGCCGTTGGAGCAGCACGGTCGACGCCCTGCAGACGCCGTACGTCTTTCCTCAGGAGAACGGCAGCCGGGCCGACGTCCACTGGGCGGAGCTCACCGGCCCGCAGGGCGGACTACATCTCACCGGCGCCCCGACCTACCACCTGACCGCCCGCCGCTGGACCAGCGAGGACCTCGACACCGCCCGGCACACCGACGAACTCCTCCCCGGCGACGCCGTACACGTCAACGTCGACCTCGCCCAGCACGGACTGGGGTCCGCCGCGTGCGGCCCCCGCGTCCGGCCGCACTACCGGCTGACCGCCCGGTCCGCCGCCTTCGCCGTCACCTTGTCGGAGACATCCGGCGGGTGATCGCCGAGTCGCAGGAGATGCGCCCGCCGCGGGTCGGCCGCGGGCTGGCGATCACCCCCCACGCAAACCCCTGCGCTCGGCACCACAGTTCGACCAAGTCGGCATCACCCCCCGATCAGAGCCGGTCGGGCCCGTTCGATTGGAGTCGCACACCCATGAGCCGCAACGATCTCCCCCCACGTGGTCAAGAAACTCCCCCCCAACCCCTCCGTACCGAGCTGCTGAGCCGGCGAGGCATCCTGCGCGCCGCCGGCGGACTCGCCCTCGCCGGAACGCTCGGTGCCGCCTCGGTACGGTCCGCATCCGCCGCCCCGACCGTCTGGAACCACCCCGGCGGGATCCACCACCCCGGTGACATCAACCGCGCCAAGGTCAAGGTGGCCGCATACGCCGAGCCCTGGTACTCGGGCTGGCAGGTGCTGACCGCCAACGCCCACTCCGCGTCCACCTGGACGGCCAACCCGCAGTCCATCGTCTACCGCGGCGGGAGCAACACCCAGAACTATCCGATTCTCTACAACGACATCGCCGCCGCCTACCAGAACGCCCTGCGCTGGCTGATCACCGGCGACACCACCCACGCGGACTGCGCGGCCGCCATCTGCAACGCCTGGTCGGGCACCCTGACCTCGATCCAGGGCAGCACGGACGGGATCCTGGTCGCCGGCATCCAGGGCTGGCAGTTCGCCAACGTGGGTGAGCTGCTGCGCGACTACAGCGGATTCGACCTCGACGCGTTCCAGCAGATGATGCTGAACGTGTTCTACCCGATCAACCACGGGTTCCTGCGGGACCACAACTTCGTCTGCAACACCCACTACTGGGCCAACTGGGACCTGTGCAACATGGCCTCGATCATGGCCATCGCCATCCTGTGCGAGGACGGCGACAAGTTCGACGAGGCCGTCACCTACTTCCAGAGCGGCGTGGGCAACGGCGCGATCGGCAACGCGGTCCCGTTCCTGTACACGGACGACGACGGCTACGAGCTCGGCCAGTGGCAGGAGTCCGGCCGCGACCAGGCCCACTGCGTCATGGGCATGGGCCAGATGGGCGCGCTCTGCGAGATGGCTTACAACCAGGGCGTCGATCTGTACGGCTACGACGACAACCGGTTCTTCAAGGCCGCCCAGTACGTCGCCAAGTACAACATCGGCCTCGATGTGCCGTACACCACCTACAGCTGGGGCAGCGGCACCAACTGCGCCTACAACGAGCAGACCGAGATCTCCTCCGCCAGCCGCGGGCACATCCGCCCGGTGTGGGCGATGCTCCACTACCACTACAACCGGATCAAGAAACTGGACGACAAGTACATCTGGGCCATGTCCAACGACCTCGTCGGCATCGAAGGAGGCGGCGGCGACTACGGCTCCACCAGCGGCGGTTACGACCAGCTCGGCTTCGGCCAGCTGATGTACGCCAAGTAGACCGGGCTGGCCCCGCGCTCCCCCGCGGGGCCACCCGCACCGTTCACCCATCAACGCCCCCACAGGAGCTTCCCCTTGCCCGACGCCAGCCCCCCTGCCGAGACGGTCGTGGAGGTGGACACCCGCGCCCCGGGCACCGCCATCTCACCCGATCTGTTCGGCGCGTTCTTCGAAGACCTCAACTATGCGGCGGACGGAGGGCTGTACGCCGAGCTGGTGCAGAACCGGTCCTTCGAGTACGGCCCGCCCGACCGTCCCGATTGGCACTCCCTCACCGCCTGGGAGCTGCTGGAGCGGGAGGGCGCCGCCGGATCACTCACGGTCGCCACCGACGACCCGCTGCACCCCGCCAACCCGCACTACGCGGTGCTGACCAGCGCCAGTGCCGGTGCGGGGCTGCGCAACGAGGGGTTCGACGGCATCCCGGTCCGGTTGGGGGAGACGTACGACGTCGGCGTCTTCGCCCGCCTGGCCGAGGGCACCGCAGACGGGCTGGTCGCGCGGATCGAAAGCCGGGACGGCAAACGAGTCCACGGACAGGCGGAGTTGGGCCCGCTGGACGGCTCCTGGAGGCGCCGCACGGCGGTCATCACCTCTGAAGTCACCGACCCGGACGCCCGTTTCACCCTCACGGCCACCGGTCCCGGTGCCGTCCACCTGGACCTGGTCTCTCTCTTCCCGCAAGCCACGTTCAAAGGTCGCCCGGGCGGCCTGCGCGCCGACCTGGCGCAGGCGATCGCCGACCTGAGGCCGAAGTTCCTGCGCTTTCCCGGCGGTTGCCTCGCCCACGGGCAGGGGCTCGGCAACCTGTACCGCTGGTCGGAGACCGTCGGCCCGCTGCATGAACGCCGCCAGCAATTCAACATCTGGCACTACCACCAGTCGATGGGCCTCGGCTACTACGAGTACTTCCAGTTCTGCGAGGACATCGGCGCCAAGCCGGTGCCCATAGTCCCGGCCGGGGTCTGCTGCCAGAACAGCGAGGCGACCGGCCAAGTCGGCCTCCCTGATGAGGAGATGGGCGCCTACATCGCCGAGGTGCTGGCGCTGGTGGAGTGGGCCAACGGCCCCGCCGACTCGCCCTGGGGCGCCCTGCGGGCCGCCGCCGGACACCCCGAGCCGTTCGGCCTCGAATACCTGGGCGTCGGCAATGAGGACGCCATCACCGACACCTTCCGCGACCGCTTCTCCCGCATCCATGACGCCCTGCGTGAGCACCATCCCGAGATCACGGTCATCGGGACTCTCGGCCCGGCGACCTTCGGCGAGGACTGGGAGAAGGGCTGGGCGTTCGCCCGTGAGCGGAACCTCCCCGTCGTCGACGAGCACTCCTACAAATCGCCGAGCTGGCTCCTGGAGAACTCCCGCCGCTTCGACACCATGGACCGCGAGGGCCCGCACCTGTACATCGGCGAGTACGGCAGCTGGCGCAACGACGGCCGCGGTGCCCTCGCCGAGGCCCTCTACATGATCGGCATGGAGCGCAACGGCGACGTCGTCCGGATGGCCTCGTACGCCCCCATGCTCGCCAAGCGCGACCACACCCAGTGGCTGCCCGACCTGATCTACTTCGACAACACGCAGGTCTGGACCACCCTCAACTACCACGTCCAGCAGATGCATTCGCTGAACTCGGGCGACACCGCACTGCCCGTCACGGTCACCGGAGCGCCTCAGGCGCCGGCCGTCCAGGTGAGCGACCGGCACGACATCCGCATCGGTACCGGATCCGACACCCGCGCCGAGTTCACCGACGTCCTCTGCGGGCCGGTCAGCGGTGAGCTCGCACCGGCCCCCGACTTCCGTAACTGGCTGACAGAGTCAGGAACTTGGGACCTGACGGGCGGGGCACTGGCCGGTACCGGCGCCGGCCCGCTGCTCATGGACGCGGTGCGCGGAACGTCGTACGCCTTCTCCGTGCGGGCGCGGAAGACGGACGGCGCCGAGGGGTTCGTCCTGCGCTTCACCGGGACGACGTCCGAACGCCGATACCAGTGGAGACTCGGCGGCTGGGACAACCGGGCGACCTGGCTCCAGCGTGTGGACGACGGCGTGGGCGAGGACCTCGGCGAGCGGGTGCCCCAAGGTGTGGAGAGCGGCCGTTGGTACGACCTGCGGGTGGAGGTGGACGGCCTGCGCGTGCGCTGCTTCCGCGACGGCGAGCTGCTTCACGACGTCGAGGACCTCCGGCCGAACCCGGAGGTGTTCGCCGTCTCGGCCGTCCGCGACAGCGCCGCCGGTGACGTGATCGTCAAGATCGTCAACACCACCCCCGACCCGGTCACGGTCCACCTCCGCCTGACCGGCACACAGGGCGCCACCGGCTGTGACCGCACCACCCTCACTGTCTCCCCGGACGCCACCAGCCGGTACGGTCCCGCCCCGGCCGCCCCCGCCCACGACCGGCTGACCGGGCCGGTCTGCACCGTGCCGGCGCACTCCTTCACCGTTCTGCGTACGGACGCGCGGATTAGCATGCCAGGGAGATCCCAGACCGCAGACCAGGGGCGAGCGTGGTAACGATCCAGGACGTGGCGAAGGCGGCCGGAGTCTCGCCGATGACCGTGTCGAACGTCATCAACGACCATCCGAACGTCCGCCCGTCGACCCGCGAGAAGGTCCTGGAGGCGATGGCCCGGCTCGACTACCGGGTCAACGTCGCCGCCCGCAACCTGCGCAAGGGCCGCACCGGGATCATCGGCCTCGCCGTTCCCGAGGTCAACAGTCCCTACTACGGACGGCTCGCGGCCGCCGTCATCGCCGCCGCCGAACGGCGCCGTCTCCGGGTGAGCATCGAGCAGACCGCTTCCCGGGAGAACGAGCTGGACGCACTCTCCCTGTCGCGCAACCACCTGTACGACGGACTCATCCTCACGGCCGCCGGCATGAGCCAGGCCGACGCCGAGCGGCTCAAGGTGGAGCACCCGGTGGTCGTCCTCGGTGACCGGATCTTCGGCGGTCCTGTCGACCATGTCGTCATGCCCAACCTGGAGGCGGCCCGGGCGGCCACCAGCCATCTGATCGAGCGGGGCTGTCGGCGCATCGCGTTCCTCTGCGGCGCGCTGGAGGAGGTCGACACCTCCAGTTTCCGTCTCACCGGCTACCAGCAGGCGCTCGAGGGTGCGGGCCTTCCTGTGGACCGCGCCCTGATCCAGCAGGTGGACCGGCTCGGCATGCGCGAAGGCGCGCAGCGCGCCCGGGAGATGGCGCAGAGCGGGCTCGACTTCGACGGAGTGTTCTGCATCACCGATTCCCTGGCCATGGGTGTGCTGCGAGGGCTGGCGGACGACGGCATCCAGGTGCCTGACCAGGTCAAGGTGATCGGCTTCGACAACGTCTCGGAGAGCGAGTTCTTCATCCCCTCCCTCTCCACCGTGGACCCGGACCACGACGGCATGGCCGAGCGCGCGGTCGACCTCCTGATCCGGCGCATCGAGCAGACCGGGCCCTCGACGCGGCACCGGGACTTCGTCGGCGACTTCTCACTGGTGGTCCGGGAGTCGACGGGAGGCTGAGGCCTCCGCGCCATGCGAGCACGAACCACGAGCACGAACAAGGGAGACCCCTGTGACCCCCGTGGCTGACGCGCCACTCTTCCGCGACCCGATATACGACGGCGCCGCCGATCCCACAGCCGTCTGGAACCGCCAGACCGGTGAATGGTGGCTTGTTTACACCAACCGCCGCACCACCGCCCCCGGCACAGGCGTCTCCTGGGTCTACGGCACCGACCTGGGCGTGGCCGCGTCCGTGGACGGCGGCCGCACCTGGGCCTACCGGGGCACCCTCCCCGGACTGGAGACAGAATGGGGCCGCAATACCTTCTGGGCACCGGAGATCGTCTGGCACGACGGCCTCTATCACATGTACGTCAGTTACATCCGCGGCATCCGCGACGACTGGAACGCCGCCGCCTCCATCCGCCACTACACCAGCCCCGACCTGCTGGACTGGACGTATCACGGCGCTCTGGACCTCGGCTCCGACGGGGTCATCGACGCGTGCGTGTCCCCGCTGCCGGGCGGCGGCTGGCGCATGTGGTTCAAGGACGGCCGGCGCGGCTCGCTCACCTACGCCGCTGACAGCCCCGACCTCTACCAGTGGCGGCCCACCGGCCTGGCCGTCGGCCACCGTCCGCACGAGGGCCCCAACGTCTTCGAACTCGGCGGCCACTACTGGATGCTCGTCGACGAGTGGCGCGGCCAGGGCGTGCTGAGGTCCGACGACCTGACCACCTGGGAACACCGGGGACTGATCCTCGACAAGCCCGGTGGCCGTCCCGACGACGGCACCATCGGCCTCCACGCCGACGTGGTCGTGCAGGGCGAGACGGCATACGTCTTCTACTTCACCCACCCGGGTCGCGTCGCCCCTGTCACCGACGACGACGGCACCTACGCCACCCGCCGCTCCTCCCTCCAGGTCGCCGCCGCACGGGTCGTCGACGGCAGCCTGTGCTGCGACCGCGACGAACCCGTGCGGCTCGATCTGTCCGCCGCTACCTGACCGGCGGCACTCCGCTGGTCAGTCGAGGGCCCATTTCTGGTTGGTCTGGCCGTTGCAGGTCCACAGGGCCAGCTTGGTGCCGTTGGTGGTCGCCGCCTCCGAGGCGTCCAGGCAGAGGCCGGACAGGTTGTTGGTGACGGTGCCGTCGGAGTGGATGGTCCACTTCTGGTTGGTGCCGCCGGTGCAGTCCCAGATGATGACCTTGGTGCCGTTGGCGGTGCCCTCGCCGTCGGCGTCCAGGCACTTGTTGCCGTAGACGACGAGTTCGTCGCGTGCGGTGTGCGTGAAGGTCTGGTTCTGCCCGCCGGCGCAGTCCCAGATCTCCGCCTGGGTGGCGTCGGTGATGGTGTTCTTCTCGATGTCCACGCAGCGGTTGGAGGCGGCGCCGACCAGAGCGGTGCCGTCGGTGCCGGGGATGTCCTGGACGCGGATGGCGTCGATGTCGGGCGCGGTGCTGCCGGAAACAGTCGCGAAGTGCACGGTGTTCGTGCCCTTGGCCAGGTGAGCGAGTACGGACACGGTCCGATACGTCGATGACGAGCCCGTCGGCGGGAAGGAGACCACGTACGTGTACTGGCCGCCCACCTGGATGGTCGCCTTGCGTGCCGTGCTGCCGCCGTTGGCGTAGGTGACGTCGACCAGCTTGGTGCCGGCCGAGGTCGCGGTGACGCCGGTGAAGGCGGGCGTGGCGGCCGTGGTGGTGTCCTCGTACGTCGCGCCGGACGCCTCGGTGCCGGAGACGGTGAGCAGGACGGCGTCGTTCGCGGGCACGGTGGTGGTGTAACCCGTCGCGAACGAACCGGCGTTGGTGCCGCTCCACACGTCGCGTACGGAGGCGGCGGCCGAGGTGAGGCCCAGGTCGGCCCAGCGGACCGTCATGGACGCGTCGGAGCCGGTGCGGTTGAGCAGCAGCACCGCGCGTTTGCCCGTGCCCGCGAGGACCTTGGCGTACACCTGAAGGTTGCGGGTGTCCTCGGCGACCTTGACGCCCTGCAGCCCGCGCGGGTCCTGGTCGATGGCGATCATGTCGGGGTTGGTGAGGATGTCGCGGGTGGTGGTGCTCATGGTGGCGAGGTTGTTGCCCGCCAGCAGCGGGGCGCCGGAGATCGCCCACAAGCCCATGTGCAGCCGGTTCTGGGCGGCACTCAGGCCGCTCATGCCGGTCATCAGCATGTCGGGGTCGTTGTAGTAGCCGGTGTGCTGGGCGGCCGGGTGCAGGGCCCGGTCGAAGTTGGTGAGCATCTTGGCCGTGGTGGGGGCGGCGCCCCACAGGATGACGTCGGTGCTGGTGCGCCACAGGTCGCCGTAGCCGGTCGCCCAGTTCCAGGGCAGTCCGCTGCCCCACTCGCAGAAGGACAGCACGAGCTTGTGCCCGGTGACCGCGGTGGCGGCCTCGTTGGCGGCGGCGATCTGCTTGTACGTGGTCTCCTGGTCGAGGCCTTCTGCCTGGCCGCCGCACCAGTCGATCTTGACGTAGTCGAAGCCCCACTTCTGGAAGGTCTCCAGGTCCTGCTGGTAGTGGCCCTCCATACCGGTCTTCGGGGCGGCCGGGCGAGTGGTGGGGTAGTAGTAGCCGCAGCCGTTCTTGCCGGCGTCGGTGTAGATGCCGGCCTTGAGGCCCTTGCTGTGGATGTAGTCGGCGACGGCCTTCATGCCGTCCGGCCACAGTGCCGCGTCGACGGCGATGCTGCCGTCGGAGTTGCGGTCGCCCTGCCACCAGCCGTCGTCGAGATTGACGTACTGGTATCCGGCCGCAGCCATGCCGGAGGAGACGAGCGCGTCGGTCTGCTGCGTGATGACGGAGGAGTCGATGCTGCTGGCGAAGCTGTTCCAGGAGGCCCAGCCCATCGGCGGCGGAGTCACGCCGGTCTGGGTGGTGCTGATGGCGGTCGGTTCGGCGGACAGCGGTGCCGGCCCGCGGCGGTCCAGGGCCGCCAGTCCGGCCAGGGCGAGACAGAGGGCGAGGACGCGTGCGGTGACACGGGCGGCGCATCTTCGGGCGGTGGCACATGACATGGAGGGGTGGCCTTCCCTGGTCAGTAGCCGACGCGGAAGGTCGCGTCCTGCTGGTCGGTGGTCGTGGAGATCGGGTCGATGCGCAGGACATAGTTCGAGTGGCGGATGTAGCGGGTCGGGAAGTTGTAGGACCGGAACGACGCCCAGCTCACGTCAGCCAGGCCCGCCGTCCGGTAGAACGTGGCGTCCGCGGCGAACGTCGACGTGCCGTCGTCGATGTCGAGTTGGAGCTGGTAGTCGTAGTGGCGCAGGTAGCGGGTCGGGTAGTTGACCGACTGGAAGGAGACCCCGGCTGGGTCGGCGAGACCCGGGACGAGCGTCCACTGGGAGTCGCTGGGCGGGTCGATGGGGTACTCGTCGATCCGGCCGGCGAAGTCGTAGTGGCGCACGTAACGGGCCGGGTAGTTGTAGGACTTGAGCCGGTTCCAGGTGGGTGCGCCCCACTGGGCGACGAGGTTGTCGTACTCGGTCGATCTGATGGCCGTGATACCGCAGTGCTTGGAGTTGAGCGGCTGGGTGTAGGTCTTCTGGTCGAGGGCCGTCCAGGTGCCGGCGGCCAGGTTGCTGCTCTGCCAGGCGTAGAAGACGCCGTTGGGGGTGTAGGTGTCGCCCCACAGGTACCAGGTGGCGGAGGCCAGGGACTTGACGAGGGTGGGTGCCTCGGTGCCGCCGTGCGCGACGCCGGTGGTGAACTCGGTGAAGCTGCCGGGGTCGAGGGAAGTGGATCTCGCGCCGACGAGCGTCTCGTTCTTCTTGAAGTAGAGGTAGTTGTAGCCGCCGACGCCCACGGCCATGTCGCCGTCGATCACGTCGTAGCCGGGGTCGAAGAACACCTGGGGTTCGGACGCGGTGAGGAAGTCGGTCGTGTAGTTGACCATGATGACGTTGTGGCCGCTGGAGTTGACGGCCGAGTAGATCACCGCGTACTGGCCGCGGCCCGCGTCCCAGAACGCCTCGGGCGCCCAGCAGTGGGTGTCCATGTCGTGCAGCTTGAGGCGGTGGTAGCCGGTGAAGGTGCGCAGGTCGGTGGAGTACCAGACGTGGATGTACTGGCTGACGTAGGTCCAGTCGGTGCCCTTGAGGTCGGTGGCGATGACCACGAAGGTGCCGTCCTGCTTGCGCAGGATGAACGGGTCGCGCAGGCCGAGGTCGCCCTCGGTGGGCGTGACCAGGGGGTTGTTCTGGTTGAGCGGCATCCAGTTCAACGAGTCGGTGCTGACAGCGAGATGGAGGCCGTAGTCGGTGCCCTCGCCGAGGCTGGTCGACTCGGTGAAGTAGCACATCGCGTAGGCGGAGTCGGCGGCACGGGCGGTGCCGGCGCCCAGGGTGAGCACGCCGGACACGGCCAGGGGAGCGGCGGCGGCCATGCCGAGGAAGTGCCGGCGTGAGGGCAGGGGGAGGGGAGTCATATGTGCTCCAAGAGGGTGTGCGGGGCCTTCATCTACGAGGAAAGGTTCGATCGGTATGTCGAACCCAGTTCGGCGGATCGGCCGGAAATTAAGGCCTGGTCATGTTCGCGTCAATCGTCCTGTCATTCTTTTGTGATTTCTGTGCGCCCCAGGGCGTCCGGTCGCGTGCCCCGGGGCGGGTCGGTCAGCGCTGGGTGTAGATGAAGCCGATCTTGTCGACCTCGTCGCCGGAGCGGCCGTGGAAACCGGCGAGCTGCCAGCCGCTGGGGGCGGTGCGGGTGACGCAGTCGGAGGTGGAGGTGCCACCGGCCAGGGTGCGGCCGAGGTTGGTCGTGAACTTGGCGTAGAAGATCCGCGTGTGGTCGTTGTAGCTGCCCTCGCAGAGCTGGGTGCTGGTCACGTACTCGCCGCTGCCCAGGGTGAGGGACGAAGCGGTGCCGCCGGTGCCGCCGTGGGCGAGCGTGGTGCCGTTCGCCAGGGTGACGCTCATCTGGTCGACGCGGGAGCCGGAGCGCAGGGCGATGGTGGTGGCGCGGGCGCCGGCCGGGACGCTGTCGATGTCGTTGTAGTAGTCGCCGTGCGGTCCGCCGAACTGGTCGCTGAGCTGGAAGGCGGAGTTGCGGGACCAGGAGAAGCCGACGGTGATCGGGTCGTGGTCGGAGAGCATCAGGCCGTCGTCGGTGAGGAACTTGGCGTGCTCGTTGTTGTACGAGGTCGCGTTGAGGGAGACGAGTTTGCTGCTGCGGTAGAGGACCTTGTCGACGACCTCGCAGGTGTTGGGGACGGTCGCCCCGGTCTGGTCGCAGACCAGCGCGTCGCTGCCCTTGGCCGGCGCGCTGCCGCCGCGGATCAGCTGGACCCAGGCGTCGGTGAGCCCGTTGGCCGCGCCGAACTCGGCGATGGTGTCGGCGGCCCGGGTGTAGCGGGTGTTGGTGTCGCCCATGACCACGACGGCGTTGCCGGCGGAGTGGGTCTGGATGAACGCGGTGAGCTGGTTGAGGTTGTCGGCGCGGGAGGCCTCGTCGCCGTCGTTGGTGCCGGCGTTGGTGTGCAGGTTGTAGAAGTCGACGTAGACGCCCTCGGCGAGGCGCTCGCGCATGAAGGTGAAGCCCTTGGGGGTCAGGCAGTCGCCCGAGTCGATCTGGCAGGAATTCCACTTCACCCGCTCGAAGTCATCCTCGTCGTAGGGGACCTTGGAGAGCGTGTTCAGCCCGCTGCCGATGCCCGCGCCCCCGCTGGTCGGGGTGCGGTAGGCGTGCGTGGTGTCGCCGGCGTAGAGGTAGGCGTGGTAGTTGAAGTCCTCCTCGACATGGACGATGTCGTACGGCGCGATCCGCTGGCCGATCGCCGTGGTGCTGGTGTCGCGCGGTGTCGAGGCGCTGGAGAGGCTCTCTGGCAGGCCCGCGATGTTGTAGCTGAGGACGCTGAAGGTGCCCGAGTCGGCGGCCGCCGCGGAGGGGGCGGCCGCGGTGAGCCCGCCGAGGGAGGCGGCGGCCGCCGCCAGGCAGGCGAGGAGTCTGCGCATGGGGGTGTGTCTCCTGGGGAGGGAAAGCGGTTGTGCCGGGGACAGGCAGAAGTTACCGCCGGTTACCCCGGACTTGTCGAGAGTTTGGCGTGCATTCAAAGGAATCTGACGCCGGGCAAAGGCAGTTCGGGACCTCGCCATCGACCTCCCGCCCTCATGAAGCCTCAGCCGCACCGCCGCCGACCACATCACCGCCGTCCATCTCGCCCTGGCCCACCGGCCCAACTGCCGAAGACGTGTCGGCGTGGGCGTCACCGATGCCATCCACCACGCCGTCCTGACGGTTGCCGCCCCGGCCTGGTCGGTGGCTCCGAACCCGACGGAGAGGTCCGTTATGGTGCCGGGGGCGCCGGCCTCGACGGTGAGCGGATCAGCAGGTGTCGGTGCGGGCGGCGAAGAACGGGCGGGAAAGGCAGGTGCGGCTCGTCCTTCTCGCCTCAGCAGAGAGCTGTCCTTCTCTGCGTTTCATGCCATATGCCGAACCTCGTTCGCTTTGCCGGATGGACCGTAGGAGGCGAGTGGCAGCACCGTCAGTACCCTGCTTCTGCGGTGCGTTGGCGAGTCACTTCGCGTAGCCGGTGATCTGCCCGATCCACTTGATGAAGTCGTCCGGGTCCTCGTTGGCGCCGTGACCACCGTCCCAGTACATGAGCGCGTTGACGTTGTCGCCGAGGTTCTTCAGGCTCGCGGCGAGGTTGCCGACGACCGTGAGCGACGTGGCGGTGTCGCTGGTGCCTACGCGGATCCACCAGTTCTTCGAACGTGCGGCGTTCTTCTGCGCGATGAAGTGCATCGGGTTCATCAGCGTGATCTTCTCGGGGAGGTCGCTGTCCAGCCGTGCACTGGACTTCCCGGTCGCGTGGCGCAGGCTGTAGAGCGTGAAGTGCCGGGCGTTGGTGGACTCGTCGCCGAACTCGATGTTCTCGGCGGCCGAGGTGTCGAAGGCGTCGAACGCCGGTACGCTCTTGCTTCGCCCCACGTGCGCGACGAACTTGCCCCAGGTGAAGGTCGCTTTGCCGCCGGACCAGGTGATCCAGGGCTGTTCCTTCAGATAGGCGGTGCGCTTGGTGTCCGACAGGGCCTTCAGGTACTTCGTTGCGGCGGGCTCCAGGTACGTCTTCAGCAGGTAGGCGTCGTAGTTGCGGGCCGTTAGGGTGCCGAAACCGTTCTCGCCCTTGAGGTTGAGGGATGCCTGGTACTCGGCGAACTGGGATTGGAGTGCCTTGGAGACGGCCTGGTCGACGGTCTTGCCGCCCATCTCCGCGCCGCCGTACATCCACTCGTAGGCCATGTCGGCGTGGTCGAGGTCGGTGATCGGGCACCAGTCGGCGCTCGCGAAGATCGCGTCGCTGGCGTCGGCCGCGCCGATCTCCTTGAGGTGTGCGTCGTAGAGCGGGCTGTCGCCGGAGGCGCCGAGCAGCGCGGACATGGCCCCGCCTGCACTCGTGCCGGAGGAGACGATCCAGTCCGTGTTGCCCGGGATGCGTCCCTTGTTGTGGCGGATGTAGCGCACCGCGGCCTTGAGGTCGACGATCACGGCCGGCGCCTTGCCGTAGTACTTGCCGTCCTTCTCGTTGTCACGGCCGCGGGCGCCGGGTTGGACGACGACGTAACCCGCCGCGAGGGCGAGGTCGCCGTTGCCGATCATCTGACCGCCGCCCGTCATGCCGCCGCTGGGCTGCGTGCCCCCGCTCGGGGCGCCGCCTGCCGCGCCGCTCGGCATAGCACCGCCGGGAGCCGCCCCGCCGCTCGGCGCGGCCCCACTGGGCATGCCACCGCCGCCACCCGGGGCACCGCTGGGGGCGGCACCGCCGCCTGGGGCCGCGCCGCCCCCGCCCATGGCGCCGCCGCTGCCGCCGGTCACGGACGAGGACATGTAACCGGCGATGGCGTTGTCCAGGAGGATCGGGGCGCCGGAGGCGTCGATCTCCTTGTCCCCGATCTTCACAGGCATCATGACGTTGAGGCTCTGGTACTTCTCGTCCACGGGCTTGGTCACGTACGTGATCGCCTCCCAGAGGCGGTAGGTGACCTTCTTGTCGCCGTCCGCCGTGGAAACGGTCTTGGTCTTGGTCTTGTAGGCGTCCTTGTCGAACGTGAGCGAGGCGCTCTTGCTGCTCGAGTCGCCGTCGTTCGAACAACCGGAGAGCACCGGAAGTGCCGAGGCCGCGGCCGTGCCGAGCGTCGCCGTCTTGAGTACCGTCCTGCGCTTCACTGATCTGCCTCTTTCGTACCGTGGGGGTGGGCAGGCGTGAACGTAGACGTCGGGCGACATTATCGTCAACGATTTCGCTGACTCTCACAGGGCATGCGTAGCCGGCTCCCGGGAAACCCTCAGAAACGACTCGACAACAAGCGCGCCGCGTTTCTGATCAGGCTCTGATCCAGCTGTGATGCCGCTTTGAGCCACGCTCTGTTCCCTGGTGCACAGCGCCGGGACCCGACCCACGCTCCCCTCCAGTCGGAACCCGCGGTCCACGACCCCCAGGGCACAGAAGCGAGAGACGAGTGACCAACACCATCAAGCGCTACGTGACGGCCTGCGCGGCCGTCGTCACCGCCGTCGCCGGCGTGGTCGCCACCGCCCCCACGGCCAGCGCCAATCCGCCGTCCGGCATCAACATCCGCGGCAAGGAGCCCTTCAACACCGACACCCTGCTGTCCAAGATGTGCGGCGACATGAGCGGCGCCGACAAGTCCTTCGTCTTCAACATCAACACCGGTGAGATCGTCCCCAGCAGCACGGCGTACGGGAAGTCGCCGTACTACCACCTCGCCGCCGGTGACTCCCGGTACTTGAACAGCACGGCGCCGCGCGGCTCCCACTGGGCGCTCACGAACGGCTGGGAGGCCGTGACCGGCAACTGCGAGTTCCCGAAGTCGTCCACCTGGACCTGGTACGACAAGGAGCGCCAGATCTCCAACGACTCGGTGACCAACTGCGGGAGCGGCGGGGCAGGCCTGTCCGTCAACGAGTCCTACGCGACCACCCGCGGTGCCTCCGTGTCGATCGGCGTCAACACGAAGCTCTCCTTGAAGCTCCTCGACCAGCTCTCCTCCGAGATCGGCTTCAGCGCCAGCTACTCCTGGTCCTGGTCCAAGACCCACACGCTGGGCCGCACGGTCACCGTCAACCCCCCGCACGGCCGCAAGGGCTACATCAACGCCCGCCCGCTGAAGCGGACCGTCCGGGTCAACCCGGTGTTCCACGTCCAGAACTACAACTGGAGCGACGGCCAGTCCGAGGTCGGCACGGTGGTCCACAGCTGGCGCGGGCGTGGCTACGACCGCATCTGGTCGTACGGCTACTGGGTCGACACCTACGCGGATGTCGTCAACAGCGACGGCACCCCCGCCATGGACTTCGTCATCCGTGACAAGGCCGGCAGCTGCTAGTGGCGGCCCTGCGCGGGTCACCGGGCCGACCGCGCCCGGTGACCCGCATCCCGCGCCATCAGATAGCCGACGCCGCGTACGGTCCTGATCAGCGACTGGTCGCGGTCGCCCAGCTTGCGCCGCAGGTAGTAGACGTAGGTCTCCACCACGCCGGACTCGCCGTGGAAGTCCGACCGCCAGACCCGGTCGAGGATTTGCGCCTTGGTGGCGACCTGGCCGGCGTTGTTCATCAGGAAGGCGAGCAGGTCGAACTCCCGGCACGACAGGGCGACTTCCCTGCCGTCCCGCCACACCTCGCGGGTTCCCGGATCCAGCGTCACGTCCCCGGCGCGCAACAGCCGGCAGTCGAGGGCGCGCCCGCGCCGCAGCAGCACATGGACCCGGGCGACCACCTCCTCCAGCGCGAAGGGCTTGGTGACGTAGTCGTCGGCGCCCATCATCAGCCCGCGCACCTTGGCCTCGGTCCGGTCCTGGGCAGTGAGGAATAGAAGGGGCGCGTCGACGTCGGCGCCGCGCAGGGCGCGGTAGGTCTCGAAGCCGTCGCCGTCCGGCAGGATCACCTCGAGGATGACGACGTCGGGGCGTACGGCGACGCCGAGTGGGACGGCGTCCTCGCCGCGACCGGCCGCGTACACGTCGAAGCCGAGCTCACGCAGCCTCGTCAGCAGCGGTCGCGCACCGTTGTCGGCGTCCACGATGAGCACGCGGGGCGGTCTGGAGGAACTGTGCGTCTTCACGTCGTGGAAGACCTCATTCCGCGAGGTGTGGTGCACGTTGTGCAGGCGAGCAAGGTGTGACAACTCCGTGACAGGACGTAAGGGCGGGTCGAGGCGACGACGTGCGGAGGAGCTCTCGGCGGTGGTCACATCCTGGCGCGCAGATGGCTCACGGTGACGAAGTGGTAGCCGCGGGCGCTGAGGGTGCGCAGGATCTCGGGGACCGCCGCGACCGAGGTGGGGTGGATGTCGTGCATGAGGACGACGTCGTTGCGCTTCACCTTGCCGATGACGGACTGGGCGACCTTCGTGGCGTCGGGGTACTTCCAGTCCTCGGTGTCCAGGGTCCACAGCACCGGGGAGAGGGTGGTGGCACCGCGCACGGCACTGTTGACGGCGCCGTAAGGCGGGCGGAAGAGGGTGGGGGCCTTGCCCGTGGCGGCCTTGATCGCGGCGTTCGTGCGGTTCAGCTGGTAGGCCACCTGCTCGGCGCTGAGCTTGGTCAGGTCGGGGTGGTTCCATGAGTGGTTGCCCACCTCGTTGCCGGCCCGTGCCTCGGCACGCACCAGGTCCGGGTGGGCGACCACGTTCTGGCCGACTGTGAAGAAGGTGGCCCGCGCGTTGTACTGCGCAAGGTACGTCAGCAGGGTCGCGGTCTCCGGAGCGGCGGGACCGTCGTCGAAGGTCAGGGCGATGCAGCGGACCCGCTTGCAGTCGGTTTCGTCGTCGCCGGATGCCGTATGGGCCGGCGCGGCGGCCGCCGGCGTGCTCGTCGCCCCGAGGTCGAGAGAGCGGGACGGCTGGACGGTCTGGTGCTGTGCGCGCCTGCCGAACGCCGACAGCCAGGGGGTGACCGTCGCCTTGGGGAGGGTCACGAGATACGAGCCGGCGGCGGGGGCGCCGACAGCGCCCTGGTCGAAGGCCACCCGCAGCCCGCCGTCCGGGGTGAAGGCCATGTCGTCGAGGATGGCCGTGAGGTCGGACCGGTCGGCGAACGCCTCATCCACCGTGTCCGCATCCGTGCCCTCCCGCCCCTTGAGCTGGTTCTTCAGGGCGGTGACGAAGGCGTCCCTGGAACCGTCCGCGACGAGTGCGAGTGCGGTGCGATACGCGCCGACCTTCCCGTCGTACCAATATGTGCCACTGGACAGTCCGCTCCCTGCGGCGGCACCGTCCAGGGTGGTGAGCCGCACGCCGAGGACGTCCCCCGAGGCGACCAGGAACTGGTGGCTGATGTTGAGTTCGCGATGGTCGTCGCCCTGACACGCGGAGCGGAAGGTCTCCAGGCGCTCCTCCACGTACTTCTTCATCGCGTCGGTCATCGTGCTCGCGCCGGGGACGTCCGGGTAGCTGGTGGCCCACGCGCAGGAGGCGCTCTCGCTGTTGTCGGTGACGAGCTGCAGGCCCTTGATCTTCGAGGGGTCCACCGACCGCACCGAGGAGACGGTGGAGGACGAGCCGGGCCGTGCTCCGGCGGTCGTCGAACTCGCCGTCCCGGAGGATCCGGACGAGCATGCCGACGTCGCGCAGAGCGAGCCGAGCAGGAGGAGAGAGGGGACGACAAGATGTGTGCGCATGAGGACCAGAACCTGGGATCGGGGGCTTATCGGGGTCCGATCCTGCAGGTCAGGGATATTTTTCAGCGACCGTCGCAGTCACTGCGAACAAAAAAACCTTCCCGGCCCTCCACGTCCGTCGTCACTTACCGTGCAGCGGGGCACACCTGTCGGTACGACACGTCGGGCACGTACGTCCGCCACTGCGCGCCGGTGAGTCCGCCCCCGGCCCGGGAACACAGGACGCGGGCGATGTCGTCCGGGGCGACGGGGTAGCCCTGCAGCAGCACGTCCGGGCCACCGGCGTACAGGGTGGAGCCGTCGCGGGTGAAGGCGAGGGTGTCGATCTCGTCGCGGGCGGTGGGCAGGTCGGTGACGAGGAGTTGCTGCCCGGCGGTGTCCCACAGACGCAGGGTGCCGTACTGGCCGCCCACGGCGAGGGTGGAGCCGTCGGGGGAGAAGGCGAGCGCGCCCACGGCCTCCGCTTCGCTGCCGGGGGTCGTGTCGGAGGTGCCGGTCAGTAGGCCGAGGCGGTGGCGCAGGTCGCCGTCCCACAGCGTCACGTGCCCGGTGGAGTCGCCGACGGCGAGTCGGGTGCCGTCGGGACTGAAGGCCAGCGCGGTGACCTGCCGGCCGTCGGCCAGAGCGTGCCTGTGCACGCGACCGGACGGCAGCGCCGTGTACTCGTTGCCGGAGTCGGCGAGCAGCCGCCCGTCGGGCCGCAGCGCGAGACTGCCCTGGTAGACGGTCTTCAGGGTGGCCGTCC
The DNA here is from genome assembly GCF_053593775.1 of Streptomyces sp. NPDC002092. Lineage (NCBI taxonomy): Bacteria > Bacillati > Actinomycetota > Actinomycetes > Kitasatosporales > Streptomycetaceae > Streptomyces > Streptomyces sp. NPDC002092. The sequence continues at coordinate 258,474 of NZ_JBSFDG010000009.1, read as the reverse complement.
GGCGGTGGCTGCGAGTGTCCCAGACCTCGGCCGTACTGTCGCCGCCTGCGGAGCGTGCGGCCAGCAGCGTCCGGCCGCCCGGGCCGACAGTTAGCGCGTAGACGGTGCGGTCCGCCGCGCCGGACGTCTCGAACGAGGTACGGACCCGGTGCGCACGCACGTCCCAGATGCTGAAGCGCTGCCGCACGGAGCCGTGCGAGGAAACGGTGTCGGCGACGGCGAGGAAGCGGCCGTCCGGGCTGTAGGCCAACTGAGGGGAGCCGTCGCCGGAGTCGGTCGGCAGGGGGCCGAGGGTGGTGCGGGCGAGGAGGGCTCGGGTGCCTGTGGTACGCAGTTCGAAGCGGTAGCCGGTGCCGGAGCGGGTGGCGGTGGCCAGGACGGAGCCGTCCGGGCTGAGCGCGGTCGCGTCGGCCGGCGTGCGCTGCCAGTGGGCGTCCAGGCGGTCGCTCACGTCGTACGTGCGGACCGTGGCGCCGTCCAGATAGCGCAGTGTCCGGCGGCTCGTGTCCGGATCCCAGGCCAGGCCCCTCACCTCGGCGCCGGCCAGCGGCGTGTGGAAGACCTGTCCGCCGCCATTGGCCAGCCGCCACACGGCGATCTCCTCGCCGTCGGCCGTGGCCAGGAACTCCCCGTCCGGGGAGAGGGCGGCGTCCGTGAAGCCGGTGGTACCGGCGCTGGCGAAGTCGGCGACCTCTCGCCCGCCGGAGATGTTCCAGACCGTGGACGTGTTTCCCAGGGCAGCGGCCAGGCGCCGGCCGTCCGCGCTGAACCGCAGCAGCCGCGAGCCGCCGTCCGCTCCCGTACCGGTACCGCAGACGCCGCTGCGTGCCTTCTCCCAGGCCCCCGTCAGCTTCCTGCCGTGGACGGTGTCCCACACCTGGGGTGTGCCGCCGGCCGTGCACAGGGCGAGGAGACGGCCGCCCGGGCCGACCGCGGCGGCGGTGAGGGCACGCGACATGTCCGTGGTGAACAGCGTCTTGCCGTCGCCGACCCGGTGCACGCGCACCGAACCGGTGCCGTCCGTCGGCCCCGTGACGTAAGCGCTGCCGTCAGGCGCCCAGTCCACCGTGTCGCCCAGGTCGGCGACGGTCCTGCCCGAGGTGAGGTTCCACAGCTGGTTGCCGTCCTGACCGATGACCACGAGGAAGCGGCCGTCGGGGCCGCCCTCGGCGACCTCCGTGCCGGCGGGCAGACGATAGGTGGCGGTGACGCGGTGGTCGGCCACGTTCCGGACGGTCACCCTGCCGCCCGTGACGGTGACCAGGGAGCGACCTTGACCGGTGAGGAAGCGCCGGATGTTCTCACCCGTCTGCGGGTCGGTGAAGGCGTCCCGCTCCGGCCGGGCGAGGGCTTCCAGCAGGGCCGAGCGGGACTCGGTCAGCGGGGCGAGCCGCCAGGCGGCGACGGAGAGCCGGGCGGCCGTGCGGGGGTCGTCGGAGCGCAGGCCGGCGGCCACCGTGGCCAGGCGGCGGGCGGCCGCCTTGGCCGCCTCCTCCTCGCTCGTCCGGCCACGCTGCCAGGCCAGCAGGCCCGTGGCCAGCGCGAGCACCAGGAACGCGGACAGGCCCGCGGTGAGCACGCGAGTACGGCGGGCGGCCCGTGCCTCGCCCGCACGCTCGCCGTCGCGCGCGGCCCGCGAGGCGGCGAGAAAGGCCCGCTCCAGCTCGGCGAGGTCGTCCTGCGAGCTCCCGCCGAACAGCTCCTCGGCCTGGGCCAGCCGCGCCCCCCGGTACAGCACTCCGGCATCCCGGTCCAGTTGCTCCCAGGCGTGGCCCGACTCGCCAAGCAGCCGCTGCGCGCGCAGCCGCTCCCGGCCCTCCTCGATCCAGCCCGCCAGCCGTGGCCAGCCGGTGATCAGCACCTCGTGGGCCAGTTCGACGGTGTCGCCGTCCAGGGTGACCAGCCGGGCGGCGGTGAGGCGTTCCAGTACGTCCTGCGAGTCGGGCCCGAGCTCGGCCCGGGACGCCGGGCGGCGCGTGTCGGCGGCGCCGTCGCCGGGGGCGATCAGCCGCAGCAGGATGCGGCGGGCGGTGCGGGCCTGCTCCGGCGCGAGGTCGCCGTAGACCTGCTCGGCGGTCGCGGCGATCGCCCCGCGCACGCCGCCGGCCTCCTCGTACGCGGCCAGGGTGAGGGTACGGCCGCGGCGTCGGCGCCAGGTCTCCAGCAGGGCGTGCGAGAGCATCGGCAGGGCGCCCGGCTGGTCGGTGACCTCGTCGATGACACGGGCGGTCAGTGTGCGCTCGACGTTCAGGCCCTCGGCGGTCGCGGGCCGCGTGATCACGTCCCGCAGCTCCTCCCGGCCCATCGGCCCGATCAGCAGGGTCGCCCGGCCGACCGCCTCGGCCAGTTGCGGGTGGGTGCCGCAGTGGCCGTAGAAGTCGCCGCGTACGGCGATGGCCACGCGCAGCCGGCTCGCGGGCTCGCGGGCGGACAGCAGCAGGTCCAGGAAGCGGTCGCGTTCCGCGCGGTCATGGCAGAGGGTGAACAGCTCCTCGAACTGGTCGACGATCACCCAGGTGTCCGGGCCGCCGTCCTCGCCGTCCCCTCCGTCCTTCGCGACGAGCGCCTGCTCGTGCGCTCGCGCGGGCTGTTCACCAGGGGTGAGCACTCGGATCACCGCCGGGCGGTCGGCGCCCTGCGCCTGCCGCAGCGCCGGAATCAGCCCGGCCCGCAGCAGCGACGACTTGCCGCTGCCGGAGGGGCCCGACACGACCGCGAACCGGTGCGCGCGTACCAGGCCCAGCAGCTCTCTGACCTGCTTTTCCCGGCCGAAGAAGAGATCACTGTCGCCCGGTTCGAAGCGGGCAAGCCCCCGGTAGGGCGCCCGCTCCTCGGCAGCGGGCGCCCGGACCTCGGCGTCCGCCTCCCGCCAGCGCCGCTCCCACTCGTCGGGATCGGCGTCCAGCACCTGGACGTACGCCCGCACCAGCGCGAGCGAGGGCAACTGGTCGCCGGCCGCCGCCTGGGACAGGGCGGTCGTCGAGTAGCCCGCCCGCGCGGCCATCTCCCGGTACGGCGGCTTTCCCGCCTTCTCGCGGAGCAGACGCAGGTCGTGCGCGAGCCTCTGTACGGGTCCGGCTTCGGGGTCCACCGGTTTTTCGCGTCGTCCCACCGGGCCGTACCTTTCGACCTGCAAACACACCAGTGATCGCCGCCAACCTACGTTCGGCCGCCGATTCGAGGCAATTGCGGCCCATTCTGCGGACACGGGGCCGACGCACGACACCGCCGTGTCTCCGACCGGTACGGCCGGAGACACGGCGTGCAGCTGTCCGGATGGCTAGCGCACAGTGCGGTACGCCGAGTGGACGGTCTGGGTGGCGGTGTTGCCGTCGGTGTCGGTCAGGGCCGCCCGGAAGGAGACCGTGCCGGGCTTCTTCGGGTGGGTGAGGGTCAGATACCGCTTGCCGGAGTGGTCCGTGTGGACGGTGACCGTCTTCCAGGTGCGGCCGCCGTCGTACGACACGCGCACGGTCAGCGACTTCAGGTGGCCCTTGGCAGCGGCCGGACCCTGCAGCGAGAGCGGCACCGTGACGCGGGCGCCTGCCTTGGCGGTGTCGGTCAGGCTCAGCTTCGGGTGGAAGCGGACGACGGAGAGGGGGAAGGGGACCCCCTTGGTCTCGCCGTTGTCGCGGGAGGTGAAGGTCCACACCGCGTCCACGTGGTCGCTGGTCCGGTAGTCCTTGCCGCGCTCGGTGCTGATGGACAGCCGGTAGCGGGTCGGTCCGGCGGGCAGGCCGCCGTAGGTGCTCAGGCAGGTGTCGTCGGTGGTGGAGGTGAAGACCCGGGAGCCGGAGCTGAGCCGGGTGGTGATGGTGGCCTGAGGGAGGTAGGCCAGGTTGCCCGGGCCGTCGGAGAACATCGGCACGCACACGTAGTAGAACCCGCCGAGCCGTTTGGCGCCGGTTCCGGAGGCCGGTGCGATGGCCGGCCCGTGGACACCGCCGCCGAACGTGACCCGGTAGGTGTGGCCCGGCTCGAAACGGCGGTCGGTGAGGAAGTTGAACGTGTCCTCGTTGTGCGATCCGTTGCCGATCACGGCGCCCAGGTTCCAGCGCAGCCCGCGGTCGGTGCTCAGGAACTGCACGATGGAGGCGGTCGGCGCCGGGCGCCGGGATCCTGCCAAGGCGACGGACGCCCGGCCGAGCTGCGGCCAGTCGGGGATGGACCAGTTCACCTGGGGCGTGGTGTCGGCGCCGGTCAGGGTGGTCGCGACGGAGGTGTTCACTCGGGCCATGTCCCGGGTGGTGGAAAAGGTGCGGTTCAGGCCGGTGAAGAAGGAGCCGGTACGGGTGGTGACCAGGTTGTACGCCGGGGAGGTGGCGGTGCGCTGCCAGATCCCGCCGAACTGGGCGACGAAGGAGCCGGCCGGGGTGCCGGAGCCGATCTGGCCGAGGGCGGTGTCACCGGCGTCGACGAGGTTTCCGCCGACGTAGTCGTAGGCCGGCTTGGCGCCGCGGGCCGCGAAGAGGACCTGCGCGTCGCGCGCAGTGGCCCGGCGGTCGGGGGCGGTGATCTTCACCGGCTTGGCCCTGCGCCCGTCGAGGGTGAGGCTGGCGTCATGGTCGAGCGTCAGGCGGGGTGCCACCAGAAGGGCGGTCTTCCCCCGCGGGTCGGTGGTCTGGGCGTCGATCACATAGTGGCCCTTGGGCAGCCGCAGGGTGACCGTGCCGTCGGGATGGTTCTTGCCGTCGTCGAACGGCGTGTACTGCTTGCCGGTGTCCAGGTTCGCCACGATGACGCTGGGCGCGTCGTCGCGCTTGCCGTCGCGGCGGGTGACGGTCAGCTTCAGCTTGTGCGACTCCACCTCACGGACGACGCCCAGAGCGGTGCGCACCCTCTGTCCGCCGCCGGTCGCGGTCACCGCGCCGGAGTAGGCGCCGTCGACGCCGCCGAGCCGCGTGTCGGCGGTGACCGTGGCCTGCGCGGTTCCGCCGGCCGGGACGGTCAGCCGGGCCGGGGAGACCGTGAACATGCTGACGGGTGCGCTGCCGCCGCCGGGGTCGGTGACGTCGGAGGTCAGGTCCAGGGTGACGGGCTTCGTGCCCGAGTTGCGGTACGTCAGCGACCGGGTCGTCGGCTGGTCGTCGTCGTGCGGCCAGGTGGCGGTGCCGAAGCCGACGGAGGACGGCTCGGTGGTGACGTCGGCGCCGGTCGCCCGGTTCAGGTCGACCCGGCCCGCCCCGACCTCGTACGCGGTGGTGCCGGTCAGCGGCTTTGCCGAGGCGGTCAGCGCGGCCTTGATCCGCTCGCCGGTCCAGTCCGGGTGCTCCTGGGCGAGGATCGCGGCGGCGCCCGCGACGTGCGGGGTGGCCATGGAGGTGCCGGACATCTTCACGTACCCGGGCGCCACCTCCTCGCCCTCGCTGCCGTGGGCGGCCCGCGCGGCAACGATGTCGACACCGGGCGCGGCGATATCCGGCTTCAGCGCGCCGTCCGCGGTCGGACCGCGGCTGGAGAAGTAGGCGACCTCGTCGTGCCGGTCCACCGCGGCGACGGTCAAGGCCGACGCGGCCGAGCCCGGAGTGCCGACCGTGGTGTCGGAGGGGCCGTCGTTGCCCGCGGCGACCACGAACAGGGCGTGAGAAGAGGCCGACAGGGTGTTCACGGCCTTCTCCAGGGGGTCCACCCCGGGGGTGTCGGTGTCGCCCAGGCTCATGCTGACGACCTTGGCGCCCTGTGCCACGGCCCACTGCATACCGGCGATGATCGATGAGTCGGATCCGACGCCGGTGTCGTCCATGACCTTGCCGACCAGCAGCTTCGCACCGGGCGCCACACCCTTGTACTTGCCGTGGCTTTCCGCACCGGAGCCGACGATGGTGGAGGCGACGTGCGTGCCGTGGCCCTGCCTGTCGTCGGTCGAGCCGGAACCGGAGCCGGTGTCTGATCCGGCGAAGTCCTTGGTCTTGAGGATGCTGCCCTTGAGATCAGGGTGGGTGGCGTCGACGCCGGTGTCCAGGACGGCGACCTTCACGCCCTTGCCGTCGTAGCCCTGCTTCCAGGCCGCGGGGGCACCGATCTGCGCGACACCGCCCTCGGGATCGGGCGCGTCGCCGTCCTGGGCGGCCACCTTGATCCGTCCGTCGAGCCACACCCGGTCGATGCCGGGTGCTGCGGCCACGGCGGTGTGGTCGGCGACCGGGTCGGTCAGCGCCCGCCACACGTCGCCGATGTCCGGCTTGTCGGCGGCCAGTGCCACCCCGCGGACAGCGGGCAGCACCCGCTCGACGTCGGCGTCGGCGGCTGCCAGGGCACGTCGGGCCCCGGTCTGGGTGCCACTGCCGCCCCGGTAGGAGACGATCAGCGGCACCTGCTTGCGATGGGCGTCGTCGTAGCCGTCCTTGACGAGCTGCGTGATGTCGAACAGGCGACGGTCCAGCCGCCCGCTGTCCAGCAGCCGGGTCGCGTCCTGCGGGACGACGTAGGTGTGGCCCGCGAACCGCCGTATCGAGAAACCGATGTGCCCGCGGCCCGTGCCGCGCCGCACACCGGTCACCCGGCCCGTGCCGTCCATGCTCACGGTGTCACCGGTCACCAGCGTCACGTGGACGCCGGCCCGGGCCGACCCGCTCGCCGCTGAGGCCGCAAGGTTCGCCGACGAGCCCGCTGCCGCCGGGGTGACGACGGTGGCCGTGAGCCCGGCCACCGCCACCACGGCCGGTATCCCGTACACGGCACCCCGTGCCGTCAACCTCTTCCGTGTCCGGCTGTGCTTGTTGCGCAATGTGCTGTCTCGCTTCCCCGTAAGTCAGGTGGGTGGATGGTCGCGGATGAGGCCCGTCCGCGCGGGCGCACCGGCGGCCCGGGCCCACACAAGGGGGGTGTGAACCTGGGCCGCGTGAGCCGTCGGCGGTGCAGTACCGTCGGCCGTGAACGAGTCTTGGTCTCCTGGGAATTGGTCAGTAGCCCCTCTCGGGCAGTGAAAAATCGGGGGAGACGTCTGTTCGCGCGCGATCTCGGCCGTTCGGCCGGTGGGCGCGGCCCGCTACGTCGCGGAAGGTGGCCTTTCGGCTGACCCGGCTGTGCCGATGAAGGGATTAGGGTCGCGCCGTGGATCTCCTGAGCAGCGTGCGCGCCATCGGTGCGTCTCCCGCAACGGCCAGCCGTCGGCGGGGCCTTCTGAGAACGTTCGGCATCGTCCTTCTGCTGTTGGCGGCAGGCGGGGACGTGCTGTTGGCCGGCGCCGACGGCGGTTTGTGGTGGCCTCAGCTGGTGGTGCTTCCGATCGGTTTGGCGGCGCTCCTGTGGCCCGCCGCCCGGCGGCCGGAGTGGCTCACCACGGTGGTCCGCACCGCCGTGCCCGCGGTCCTCTCCGGCGCTGTGACGGCTGCCGTGTTCCTGTCCGGCAGGGAGGCGCTGTCCGGACCCGGCGAACTCGCGATCCTGCTGTGCCTGCTCCTGATCGCGGTGCGTGACTGCCCTGTGCCGTGGGCGGTGGCATGCGGTGTTCTGGACGGTGCCGCGATGATGGGGCTGCCTTACAGACAGGCCCCTGGCCATTCATCGGTCAATCCGTTCGGAATGCTGCTGCTGGCCGGCGTGGTCGCCGGACTCGGCGGGTACCTGCGCGCCCTGGACCACCGCCGGCGCGTGGCTGTCACCGAGACCCAGCGGGCCGAACGCCTGGCCATGGCCGCCGACCTGCACGACTTCGTGGCTCACCACGTCACCGGGATCCTGGTGCAGACGCAGGTGGCCCAGCTCCTTGCCATGGGTGACCCCGAGCGCCTGGCCGGGATCCTGAAGGACGTCGAACGCTCCGCCACGGAAGCCCTCGCCTCCATGCGTCGCACGGTCGGCCTGATGCGCGAGGCGCCGGAGGCCGGTGACACCGACCGCAACCCGACGGGCGATCTGGCCGCGCTGCCCGAGCTGGTGGAAGGCTTCGCCGGGCCCGTCGGCCCCAAGGCCGTGTTGCGCCGTGATCCCTCGGTGCCCGATGGGCTGCCCCATGAGATGCAGGCCGCCGCTTACCGGGTCGTCCAGGAGGCCCTGACCAACGTGCGGCGGCACGCCGCGGACGCCACCGAGGTGCTGGTCGGCCTGGCCTACGACGGCCGTGTGTTGGAGGTCACGGTGCGCGACGACGGCCGTGGCGGCACCCGGCTCCCCCAGGCCGCGCGCGGCGGCGGCTTCGGCCTGGTCGGGCTGACCGAACGGGTCACCGCGCTCGGCGGCAAGCTGCGCACGGGACCCCGCCCCGACCGCCGGGGCTGGGAGGTCACGGCGAAGCTGCCGATGGAGAAGCCGCCGTCGTGACCTTTGTGGCACGCTCTGCCACGCCGTAGAGAGCAGGAGCGCGGCCGCCGGCGCCGCCGTGAAAGAGACCGCCGGCCGGAGCCGGTAGTCGGGTGAGACCCGCGACGTCACGGTGCGGTTCGTTACTTGCCCGGCCCGCCGACTGCAGAATCCGGGCTGCCGTTGTCCCGGGCGGAGAGGACCACGTCCCGACCGGCGCCGGGGGCTCGTGACGTCCCGTCATCCGCCGTTCGGCCGAGCCCCAGCCCGTCCGGGCCGGTTGCTCATGGCCGTTCGACCGAGGCGGCAGCCCTTGCCACGAGGGGAGATTGGAAGCTCGTCAGGTGACAGGGGCAGGAGAGATGTGCATGGCTATCCGGGTGGTCGTCGTTGACGACCAGGACATGGTGCGTTCGGGATTCGCGGCGTTGCTGTCGGCGCAGAGCGACATCGACGTCGTGGGGGAGGCGCCCAACGGCCGGCTCGGCATCGAGGTCAGCCGCAGCACGCATCCCGACGTGGTGCTGATGGACGTACGGATGCCGGAGATGGACGGGCTGGAGGCAGCCCGACAGCTGCTGGATCCGCCGCCCGGTGTGGTGCACCGCCCCAAGGTGCTCATGCTGACCACCTTCGACATCGACGACTACGTGTACGAGGCCCTGCACGCCGGGGCCAGCGGCTTCCTTCTGAAGGACGCCCCGGTCGCCGAACTCGTGCAGGCGGTGCGGGTGATCGCCGCCGGTGAGGCGCTGCTCGCCCCCTCCGTCACCCGACGCCTCATCGAGGACGTGGCCCGGCGCCGCCCCACCCCCCGCCGGGACCCCCGGCTCCGACTGAACGGCCTCACGCCACGGGAGACGGAGGTTCTGCTCCTGGTGGCGCAGGGCCTGTCGAACGCGGAGATCGCCGCGAGTCTCGTGGTGGCCGAGCAGACGGTCAAGACCCACATGACCCGGCTTCTCACCAAACTCGGTGCCCGCGACCGGACCCAACTCGTCGTCCTGGCCTACGAGTCGGGGCTGGTCGCCCCGGGGGGATGTCCCAGCCTGTCCCAGGCCCCTGATACCCGGGTGTGACACCGGAGTCGGCACCTGGCTGCGACGTGTGCCTCATCGCATCTACGCTCACGATCTCGACCGGGCCCGCGAGAAGCAGCGGGAACTGCTCGCGCCGCCGACCTCGCTGAAAGCCCAACTCGACGGCCTTGAGTCGGAGATCACTTCCTGCTGCGTGAGACCCGCCCGGAGACGGTGGTACAGATCGGCACCTTCCTCGGCTGGTCCACCACCTGGATCCTCCAGGCACTGAAGGACAACGGCACCGGCCACCTGATACTCGTACGACATCGTGGACCACGTCGCACGCAACGACACCTCCCCCGTGCCGCCGAACCCGAATCGAGTGATCTGGGCCGAGGCGTCCGCCCCGCCCGGGGCACGAGCACGCTGCGGGCTCCTACGCGGATGCCGTAGGGACCAGGCGGCCGTGGAAGATGAGTGAGGCCGCCTGTTTGAGACGGCGGACGCGGATGCTGACCTCGTAGGCGTCGATGCCGTCGATGGCGGCGACGCTGGTGGTGAGGTAGCGGTAGAAGTGCTCGGCGTCGCGGCAGATGACGCTGACCATCAGGTTGTGGTGCCCGCTGATGGCACCAGCGAAGGCGACCTCGGCGTGCCGCGCGAGCGCCTCGCCGGCGTGTTCGAGGCGGGCGGGGGAGACCCGCAGCCAGAGGGTGGCGTTGAGGGTGTGGCCGAGGCGCTCGGGCAGTAGTTCCACGTCGTAGAAGAGCGTGCCCGAGGTCTCCAGGGCCTCCAGGCGGCGGGCGACGCGGGCGTTGGACCAGCCGGTGAGCTCGGCGAGGCGGGTGTGGGTGGTGCGGCCGTCCTCGGCGAGGGCTTCCAGCAGGGGGGCGTCCTCGTCCGTAGGGGGCCGCAGTGGGCCGGCGGGGACGGTTGGCCGGTCGGACGTGAGTTGCCGTACCTGTTCGAGGGTGAGGCCGTCGCCGTAGGCGGTCCATTCGCTGGTGCCGGTCTCGCCGAAGGGGTGCAGGAGGAGGTCGATGCTGACGTCCAGGACCGAGGCGGAGCGGGGCAGTTGGCGCAGGAGGATGTCGTCGCGGTCTGCCTCGACGGTGGAGCGGATCATGCAGATGATCTCCGAGCCGCCGGAAGCCAGGTTGGCGTAGGCGATGTCCGGCCGCTTGGCCAGGGAGTCCGCCAGGGGCCCGACCCGGTCGGGGCGGGAGCGGATGCGGGCCACCCACTGCGCCTTGCCGTGGACGGCCGGGTTGACCAGGCCGACCACGCGCATCACCCCGCTGCGGCGCAGGGCGTGGTAGCGGCGGGCGGCCGTCTGCTCCGACACGCCGGTCACTTCGGCGATGTGCCGGAACGAGAGACGGGGTGCGCACTGGAGGGCGTGGAGGATTTTCATGTCCACATCGTCGATCACGAGTGGAGTGTGACACATCTTCGGAGCTGCATAGAGGTTTCTGCTCGTCTTCAGCAATTGGCTTCGTAGTTATGGGCTGCGAGGCGGATGCTGGTCATGTCCAAAAGAAAGGGCGTGACTCCCATGGGTACGCGGCTGGCGCCGGCGGCGGTCTGTATCGGCAGCTTCGTCCTGATGACGCACCTCACCGCGACGGGCGTGGCGCCGTCCCATCGGACGGCGCTCCCACGGGCCGGTCTCTCCCGTATCCAGCGGGTGATCGATGACATGGCCCCGGTGCCCGCGGCGGCTCTCCTGAGGGCTGCCCGGCGCGGCGTCGCCGTCGCTCCCTGACCGGCCCGCGCCGGCCGGCGAGTCGGTGGCACCACCGCACAAGGGCAGTACCACTTCCCGAGAGAGGCATTCGTCCCCGTGGACCTCACCGCCGACGCCTTCCGCTCGACACCCCATTCGAGCGTGCTCGTTCCCGAGCCGAGCTGCGGGCCCATCCGGCCGCGCACCGGGCGGAGTTCGGGCTGACAGCGACGTAAACGGCGGAGCGCTGTCGCCAACCTACGTCTGGAGGACGCCACCGGCTGCGTCGCCCAGGCAGGGGCTGCCGACTTCGGCATGGCAGCCCCTGAGCACCACCCATCCCTCCCCACCCAACCGACTGCGGCGCACCACGCCGTACGGGAGAAAACGGAGAATTTCCGTGAACGTCACCGCACCGGCGATCGGGTCGACGGACAGGCGGGCGGCCACCGTCGTCATGGCCTGCCTCGGCGTGTTCGTCGCCTATCTGCCGATCACCACGGTTGCCGTCAGCCTGCCCGCCATCCAGCGGGCGCTGACCACCTCGACCGCGCAACTGTCCTGGGTCCAGGACGCGTTCGTCCTGCCCATGGCCGCGTTCATCCTGACCGCCGGTGTCTTCGGCGACGTCCACGGCCGCAAGAAGGTGTTCCAGGCCGGGCTGTTCTTCAGCGCGGCCGGCGCGGCTCTCGCCCTGTGCGCACACAACATCCAGACCCTGTGGGCCGGGCAGGCCCTGGCCGGCCTGGGCTCGGCCGCACTGCTGCCCACCACGCTGGCGCTGATCAGCCACGCGGTGCCCGACTTCCGCGAGCGCGGCAAGTTCATCGGCATGTGGGCCATGGCCCTGCTCGCGGCCCTGGCCGTCGGCCCGGTCATCGCCGGCGTGATCCTCGACCACTACTCATGGCGCTGGATCTACCTGCTGTCCATCCCCCTCTCGCTGGTCGCGATGGCCGTCGCCGCCCCGCTGCTGACCGACTCGCGCGCCCCGCACGGACGCAAGCTCGACTGGCCCGGCCAGATCGCCGCCGCCGTCGGCGTCACCGCCCTGGTCTACGGCGTGATCGAGGGCGGCGCCGACTCCTTCACCACGCCGAAGGTGGTCGCCGCCCTCGCACTGGGCGTCGTCGCACTGATCGCGTTCGTCGTCGCGGAGAAGCGCAGCGCCAGCCCCATGCTGGACCTGGCGGTCTTCCGCAGCGCGGCCTTCACCGCCACCGCCCTCATCGCTCTGATCACCTTCCTGGGGCTGATCGGCTTCTTCTTCGTCCTCAGCCTGTACTTCGGCATGGTCCAGCAGCTCGGCACCCTGGAGGCAGGCGCCCGCCTGCTGCTGGTCCCGGTCGCCGCGATCGTGGCCGGCGCCCCGGCCGGCCGCCTCATGCACCGCGTCCAGGCCCGCTGGATGATCACCGGGGGGCTGGTGCTGATCGCCGGGTCCCTGCTGGCCATGACCAACCTCGATGCCGACACCTCCTACGGCTCCATCGCCTGGCGCCTGATCGTGCTGGGCGTCGGCCTCGGCCTCGTCACCACCCCGATGACGGCCACCGCCGTCGCCGCCGTGCCGCACCAGCTGGCCGGCATGGCCTCGGCCGCCAACAACGCCTTCCGCCAGGTCGGCGGCGCGCTCGGCCCGGCCGTCCTGGGCGCCCTGCTGTCCACCCGCGCCGTGCACACCCTGCCCGGTCACCTCGCCGACGCCGGTGTGACGGGCACCCAGGCCCACACCATCGTCGCCACCGCCATGGACGGTGGCCTGGGCGCGGTCGCCGGGATGAACCTCGGCTCCACCGCCGGACAGGTCTACGGCGCCCTGGGCGACTCTCTCATCGACGGCATGCGGCTGTGCCTCATCGTGGCCGCGGTGCTGGTACTGATCGCCGCCGTGTGCGCGGTCACCCTCCTGCGGCGTCCCAGGCAGGCCGCAGGGGGTGCGGCGAAGGCCGCAGATACGTCTCAGCAGCACGGCCACGGCCCGGAAGACTCCGCCAAGAACGCCCGGGCGGCGAGCCCTGCTCAGCCCCTGGGACAACGGCGCGGCTGACCGGGCGATGCATGCGAGGGGGCGGGGCATTGCCCGGGCCGGTCACGCCGCCCCGGACGATGCCCCGCCCCCGTGCCGCGTCCGGGATGCCGTATGCGGTGACTCAGTGGCGGGCACCGAGCAGGGTGATGACCCGGCACGCCGTCCACACCATCGGCGGCTGTCGGATGCGAGTGTCCTGTGACGTTCCGCGGCGGGCGGCCCGGGGCGGTGTCGTCCCAGCGCTCAAGGCTCTGCGGGTTGGGTCAGAGCAGTTGCAGAAGCGTCTGAGTGAACTCCGTGGTGGTGGCATTGCCGCCGAGGTCGGGGGTGCGGACGTCGGTCTTGGCGAGTACCGCGGCGATGGCGTCGGTGATGTCCTTGGCCGCCTCGGGGTGGCCGAGGTGGTCGAGCATCAGGGCGGCCGACCAGATCGCGCCGAGCGGGTTGGCGATGCCGCGTCCGGCGATGTCGGGGGCGGAGCCGTGGACCGGCTCGAACATCGAGGGGAACTCACGTTCCGGATTGAGGTTGGCGGCCGGTGCGATGCCGATGGAGCCGGCGACGGCGGCGGCGAGATCGCTGAGGATGTCGCCGAACAAGTTTGAGGCGACGACCACGTCGAAGCGGGCCGGGTCGAGGACGAATTTGGCCGCGAGGGCGTCGATGTGCTCCTGGTCCCAGGTCACCTGCGGGTGCGCGGCGCCGCGCTCGGCGACCAGCTCGTCCCAGAACGGCATGGTGTGCACGATGCCGTTGGACTTGGTGGCCGAGGTGAGCCGCCCGCCACGCTGTGCGGCCAGCGTGAAGGCGTGGTCCAGGACGCGGGTGACTCCGGCGCGGGTGAACACCGCCTCCTGCACGGCCATCTCCTCGGGGAGCCCCCGGTTCAGGCGACCGCCGATCTCGCTGTACTCGCCCTCGACGTTCTCGCGTACGACGACGAAATCCACATCCCCGGCCGCTGCGGTGCGCAGCGGGCTGTCGACGCCCTCGAAGACGCGGATCGGCCGCAGGTTGACGTAATGGCGGAAGCCGCGGCGGATCGGGATCAGCAGCCCCCACAGCGAGATGTGGTCCGGCACGCCCGGGTAGCCAACCGCGCCGAGCAGGATGGCATCCTTGCCGCGCAACTGGTCGAGCCCGTCCGCGGGCATCATCGCGCCCTCGCGAACGTACCGCTCGCAGGACCAATCGTAGGAGGTGTAGGAGAAACCGAGGCCGTGGCGGGCGCCGACGGTGTCCAGGACCCGCTGAGCGGGCGGGAGCACCTCGGCTCCGATGCCGTCGCCGGGGATCAGCGCGATGCCGTGATGAGTCATAGCCATGCGCCGATTGCAGCAATCAGCCCACGACGCTGTCCAAGACGCTCTGCCGATCTGCCTTATAAGCCCTGCCTATAAGGCCCTGGGTCAGTACTCGATGGCATCAAGGGCGCAGGCCAGGAAGGTACGGGCGGCCGGTGACTGCTCGGTCCGGCGGCTGACCAGCGCGATCCGCAGAGTTGTCTTCGGCTCGATGTCCAGGACCAGTGCGCCGGCTCGCTCGGCCGTGGTGCGCCAGGAGTCGGTGACCACGGCGAGCCCGACCCCCGCGAGGACCAATGGAAGGATCGCCACCCGGTGCTCGGTCTGCGCCGCGATGGTGAAGCCGATGCCGCGATCGCGCAGCCCGTCCACGTAGGCACGCATGCCGGTACCGCGCTGACCGACGATCAGACGCTGCCCGGCCAGCTCCTCGCAGGCGACCGGCCGACCCGCGGGGAACGGCCCGTCGGGAGGGGTGACCAGCACGAATCGCTGTTTCCCGGCGGCATGGGAGAGCACATCCTTGTCGGTAAACGGCTTCGACGCGGCGAGCAGTCCCAGCTCGGCGGCGCCTGTACGCACCATGTCGACGACATCGCGGGAGGTGAAGGCGGCCCGGATGTTCACCGACACCCCGGGATAGCGGGCGCTGAACGCACGGATCATCGTGGTCAGCGGCTCCACCGCCTGCGAGGGCATGGCCGCGATGTCCAGCCGCCCCTCCCGCAGTTCGTGAACGGCTGCGACGCTGGCGCGGGCCGTCTCCAGGCTGTGCACAGCCGCCCGGGCCGGCTCGATCAACGCCGTCCCCGCCTCGGTGAGCACGGCTTTGCGGCCGATCCGGTGGAAGAGATCGCTGCCCAGGTCCCGCTCCAGCGCCTGAACGGCCTGGGAGAGCGATGGCTGCGAGAGGTACAGGGCCGATGCCGCCCGGTTGAAACCCCCGTGGTCCACGATCGCGAGGAAGTACTCCAGTTGCCGGATGTCCATGACCCCCATCCTCCACTTGGGGCGCCGTGCCGTGCCGTGAACGCCCTGCGGTCGGCCTTGCGGGTGCTCAGGAAGATGGGGTCGGGGCCGGTCATGCCGTCGGCGAGGATGCGGGCGGAGGCGGTGGCGACGCCGGTCAGGGTGGCAGGTTCGACGGTGGGCACGGGATAGCCTTTTATGCCGGGGACGTAGCACATGCGGCTGTGGGTGTAGTGGGCGTCCACGCTGTGGGCGATGCCCCGGCCGGGAGGGAGTTCGCGGGCCACGAACAGGGCTTCGAGGCTGGTGACCGTGGCGCTGGTGGTGAGGCGGCCGAGGTGGGTGTCGTAGCCGAACATCGCGGCGAACCGGGCGACGGCGCAGGCGCCGGGCGCCACCTGCCGTGTGCGACGGCCACGCACGCCGTGGCCGGGACCAGGCTGGTGGGCCCGCACTGGGGCACTGGTCACTCCCAGCCGCCGGCAAGGCGTCGCAGTTCGCCCGGCTCTTGCTCTACGGGTGTGCGAGCTGTGTGACCTGACGCAGGACGGACGAAGTCTCCACCCTCCCGATGCCCTCGACGCCGCGGATGCCGCTGATGAGGTAGGCGTACAGCTCTCTGTGCGTGGCGAAGTACGTGGAGACGACGATGTTGGAGTCGCCCGTGACGGCCGCGGCGAAGTTCACCTCCGGGTGGCCGGCGAGTTCGTGTCCGACGCGGGTCAGGTGGGCGGGGGCGACGGTGAGCCACAGCAGCACCCGGAACCCGTGGTCGAGCTGCTCATGGTCGAACTGCACGGTGTAGTGGAGGACACCTGCCGAGCGCAGACGCTCCAGCCTGCGCCGGACGGCCGACTCCGACTGACCGGTGACCTGGCCGAGTTGGGTGAGGGGCGTTCGTCCGTTGCGTCGCAGCGCCGCCAGGAGCACATCGTCCGAGGCCGGCCGTGGGATCGGTTGGTCGGACGACTCCGCGGGCGGAGGGCGCAGCGCGGCCTCCTGCTCGGGGGCGAGCGCAGCGATGCGGTGGACCGGGCCGAGCGCGCCCTTGTGGAAGGAATGCAGCACACAGTGGGCGCTGACCGACGTGACCCCTGCGCTGAGATGGAGCCGGTCCAGGACGAGTCCGTCCGTGTCACGCACGCCGCACACCACCTCGGTGCCTCCGGAGGCCACGGCGACGTAGACCGTGTCAGGGCGCCGGGCCAGCGTGTCCGCCAGGCTCTCGGCGGCGTCGGGCACACAGCCCAGCCGGACGATCCAGCTGACCCCGCCCTGCCTGCGGTCGTCGGTCATGCCCACCACCCGCAGGTTCGCGAGGGTGCACAGCCGCTGGAAGCGGCGGGCGACCGTCCGGTCGGAGACGCCGA
The DNA here is from genome assembly GCF_053593775.1 of Streptomyces sp. NPDC002092. Lineage (NCBI taxonomy): Bacteria > Bacillati > Actinomycetota > Actinomycetes > Kitasatosporales > Streptomycetaceae > Streptomyces > Streptomyces sp. NPDC002092. The sequence continues at coordinate 241,810 of NZ_JBSFDG010000009.1, read as the reverse complement.
GCACGGCCCCGATACGGCTGAACGAGGCGCGCCCGTCGATCTGCAGAGCCCGCAGCAGCTGGACGTCGAGTGTGTCGAGGACGTCGCGTGCCGGGGAGTCCACGGGCATGTCCAGCTCCAAGGCTCGGTGTCGGGGCGGTCGGTCGGGGCCCGGTGCTGTCTGTCGCGGGGAGACCCGGGACCCATGGGGGAGTACGGTCCCGGGTCTCGCGCGGGGCGCCGTCCCGTCCCCACGGAAGGCGCCCGTACCGGTACGGCCGCTCCGCTCGGGCGGCCCCGTCCGGTACGTCGGTGAAGGCGTCGGTCAGATTTCGGGGTGGGCCAGGGCGAGGTCCAGACCGTCCAGGTCGTGACCGCTGCCCACCGCCAGGTGCACCGTCGCGAGCGGATACCCGGCTGCGATGACCGTGTACTCGCCGGCGTCGAGGTCGGTGAAGGCGTAATCGCCGTCCGCTGCGGTGATCGCGTCGGCCACGACATCGCCGACGGCGTTCACCAGTGTCACCCGCGCATCCGCCAGGGGCGTGCGGTCGGCGCCGCTGCGTACGGTTCCCCGCAGCCGTGCGCTCGGCCGCAGTGGCAGATGCACCGTGGCAGCACCGGCGTCGGACAGCCGGACCGGAAGCGCGGCCGGCCGGAAGCCGGTGGCGGTCGCCCGCACCTCCACCGTGCCGTCGGTGTATGGCAGTTCCCGGAAGCAGAACCGGCCGTGCTCGTCGGTCGAGCCGGCCGCCAGCACCGCGCCGTGCACGTCCGTCACGGTCACGACGGCTGCCTCCAGGGGCAGCGCGGCCTCCTCGTTGGTCACCGTGCCCGCCAGCCCGCGGATCGAGGGCAGGACGACGTCGTACGTCGTCGGCTCCGTTCCGAGCAGCAGGGTCCGCGCCTGCGGCCGGTGACCGGAGGCCGCCGTGACCAGGAAGTACGCCCCGGGCCCGGGAGCGTCCAGCCGGTAGGTGCCGTCGCCGCGCGCCACCGTCCGTCCCAGTCGGCGTCCGATCGGTGAGATCAGGGTCAGCGTCGCGCCCGCCATGCCGCTCCCGTCCGTGTCGCTCACTCGGCCCGAGAGCAGCGGGCCAGGCGGTCGGGGAGCCGAGACGAGGTGTGCGGTGTCTCCGGTGGTGCGCGTCGCCCGGTCGAGCGACGCGTCCGGCGTCCCGCCTTGTGCCCTCCCGGAGTCCGGTACGACCGAGGGGCGCGGGTGGCGGATCAGGACCGCGGCCGCCAGGGCGGCCAGCAGAAGCAGGCCAGCGCTGACGGTCAGGCACAGTCTCAGTCCGCCGAGGAACGACTCGCCCAGCGCCGTCAGAGCACGTCCACGGTCGGCGCCCAGTGGCATGCGGGCCACCGCACTCAGGCCGCTGTCGGCGGCGGTTTCGATGATGCGCCGGGCCATCGCCCCGGTCAGGCCCGCATCCGCAAGGTGCCCGGGCAGCGTGCTCGTGGCCCGCGTGGAGAGCACGGCGCCCAGTACGGCCGGGCCGAGCGCCGCGCCGAGCTGGCGGAAGGCGTTGCTGCCCGCCGAGGCCATGCCCGCCAGCTCGAACGGCACGGAGTTGACAGCCGTGTTGGTCATGGGAGTGATCACGAAGCCCAGGCCGAGACCCAGCAGCACCAGCCGCCATGACAGCGCGCCCAGCGAGGTGTGGACCTCGACGCCTGTCAAGGACAGCAAAGCACCTGCGGCCACCAGCAGACCGCCCGTGATCAGGACCCGGGCGTTGACGTGCCGGGTCAGTCGGCCCACCAGTGGGCCGAGAACCAGCGTCGTCCCACTGACCATGATCATCCGCTCGGCTGCTTCCAACGTGGTCAGCCGCTGGACGACGCCGTAGTACAGGCTCATCGCGAAGTAGAAGCCGATCAGCCCGAGAAAGGTGATCATCGCGACGAGTGTGGCGCCGACGAAGCCGGAACTGCGGAACAGCCTCAGATCCAGCATCGGACTCGGGCTGTGCCGCTCCACCATCACGAAAGCGAGGGCGGCGAGGCCGGCCAGCGGCAGGGCCACCAGCACCTGGGTGTCCGTGAACGAACCGGCACCGCCCTCGATCACGCCGTACACGAGCGCGGTGACCGCCGTCGCGGCGGTGAGCTGCCCGAGCCAGTCCAGTCGTCGCCCCCGCGGCGCGCGGGAGTCGGCCAGGAGAGGGATCGAGGCGGTCAGGGCGATCAGCGAGACGGGGATCGGCAGCAGGTAGATCCAGCGCCAGGCGGCATGTTCCAGGATGCCGGCGACCAGCGGGCCGGAGGCCAGGGCCGCCGACAGGGCGGTCGCCCACAGCCCGACAAACCTGCCGCGCTCGCGCGGGTCCGGCACCGCATGGCTGATCAGCGCCAGCGTCGTCGGCAGCAGCGCCGCGGCACCCAGGCCGGAGAGCGCCTGCCCTGCCCACAGCACCTCGATGGAGCGGGCACCCAGCGCGGTGGCGGCACCTGCGGCCGAGCACAGCAGGCCCGCTTGGAACACCCCCTTGCGGCCGTACACGTCCCCCACCACCCCGGCGGTCAGGACGAACGCGGCCATCGGGAGCACGAACGCGTCCGTCACCCACTGCAGTTGGGAGGTCGGTGCGTGCAACGCCCGCTGGATTGCGGGCAGACTGACCGACACGGTGGTCACCGGCATGTAGGCGACGAACACGCCGACGCAGGCCATGACCAGTGTGGCCTGGCGACGATCCGGCGAGGCGGTGACCGGTGCTGCGGCTGTCGTGGCGTTCACAGAGCTTCCTTTCGCGACCGTGCCGCACGGGTGGTGCGGCGCGCTCCCGGACTGGCCGTGCCAATCTCCGCCCCGAAGTGCCCCAGCACCAAGGATCCGTTGCGGAACGGACAAGAACCGCCATCTGCCCTGTGCATGCGCGGATCTTGCGTCATCCGTAGGCGGTGCGGTGTGCCACATTCCGCATCCGAGTTGACCTGCCACTGCGTGAGCCGTTCCTGGACGACGAGCAGGTCAGCCGTCCCAGTGTTCGAGGACGCGTGGGCGGATGTGTGGCGGGTACGCCTCGGCGAAAGGGCTCTTGGGTCGGCGCCCTTGGCCGGGCGCCGGCAGGAGTCCGTCGCGCACGACGACGGGGCCGGTCATATCAGGGCGGTGCAGGCGGTGTTGCATGTGGCGTCCGCCCCCGTTGGACGCGGTCGTGATGCACCCGCCCGCGTATCCGCCGTTTCGTCGCCGACGAGATGCGCGCCGATCTGCTGTACGGCCGCACGAGGACCTGCCGTTCGCCGCGCCGACCCCGGAGACGGTGCGGCAGACGGTGACTGTGACCTCGGCGAGCAAGGCCTTCATCCTGGTCGGGCTGCGCTGTTCGGTGGCTGACCAGATCGGAGTTGGACTTCCTTGCTCGTAAGCTGCCGGATCGGATACGGGCGGTCGGGCCGGGCTGGCGCACGCCTTGCTCCTGCGGCTGCATGTAGGAATTGTTCACGAGGTCCCCGCGCGGGCAGTGTTCACGCGCTTGGAGCGGTGATGTGCACCCCTGGTCACCGCACCGACCGTGTTCATCTCCACGCCGCCCCTACAGGGTGAGCGTGACGTCGTCGAGGGCGGGGCGGGCGGACTCGCCCGGGTAGCTGAACGTGACGTTCTCGAAGCGGATCTCCCGCGGGTCCTCGGGCAGCGGGTCGCCGCCCACCGGGATCGCCCGCTCGGCCGCCTCGACGTACAGCTTCTGCAGATCGCCCACGAACAGGGCGTCCTCGTGGAGCGAGTTGACCGCCACCACGAGGTTGTCCAGGCTCGACGAGCCGGTGCGGATCGCGATGACCGCCGTACCCGCCACGGACAGCGCCATCGCCCCGGCGAGCAGCAGCCCGCCGAGCGTCGCATACGTCGCCACGTTCGCCAGGCCCGTCCAGGCCGCGGCGATCAGCCCGGTGCGCGCCGCAAGCCGGGCAAGGCGGGCCTGTTCGGCCTCCGCCGTCTCCGACATGGCGTGATAGTGCCGCAGCAGGAACGGGCCGACCCCGTGCACCCGGATCTCGGGGGCCGCGGCCGGTTCGGTGAGCAGGCCGCTGAGCAGATAGCCGGCCCGGGCATGCTGCACCCAGGTGTGCCAGGACTCGTAGCGCCGCCGGGCGTTCGTCAGCGCGCTCCACGCCGTCGGCAGCGTCATCGTCGCCAGCAGCGGAAGCAGGACGGGGTGCAGCACGGTCAGCACGCCCGCCGCCGCGATCAGCGAGATCAGCGCGCTCACCACGCGCGTGGAGTACGAGATCATCCGCCGCGCCGAACCGGCGCCGTACTGCGCGGTGTCCAGCAGCTTGTGGAAGGCGTGGTCCTCGATCGCGGCCAGTTCCACGGCCGCCGCCCGCTCCAGATACAGCTCGGTCGCGACCCGCTCCACCTTGGGTTCCAGGCGTCCGGTCGCATACGTCGACGCGCCCCGCAGCACTGCTCCGAACAGCGCCACGGCGGCCATCGCGGCCAGCACCGGCACAGCGTCGCGCAGCCGGTCCCCGATCGCACCGCCGGTGATCAGCCGGCCCAGCACGCTGTTCACGGCGAGCAGGCCCACCGCCTGGGCCACACCCCGGCCCGCCTCGGCCGCCAGGACGATCCGCGCCGCCCGCCGGTCGGCCTGCCAGGCGAGCCGGAAGCTGGAGCCCAGCAGGGCCGGCAGCCGCGTCACCATGGCCCGGAAGTTCAGCTCCATGAACGCGTCCCGGTGCTGGTTCCAGCCCAGGTCGTAGCGCAACGGCCCGCCGAAGAGCAGCTGTTCCGACTCGGAGACCTCGGGCGGACCGTCGCCGCGCTTCTTCTCCTGCCTGCCTGAGCCCCGTGACTTTCCGCGCCCGCCCGAGCCCTGTGATTCCGCCACCGTCGGCCTCCCCCGATCCACGTCGACGAACGGCCACTATCGCGGGACCGGACCCTCCGGGGGAGAGCGCGTGGCGCAGCGGAACGAGCGCGCGGGCGTACGCCCGGCAAGGGCGCGATGTTTACGCAACCACGAGGGTCATGCGACGGCCGGCCGCGACCACGTAGGCGTCGTCCCCGTCACCCGGCACAGCGCCAGATACAGCGGGATCGGCGGGGTGTACGGGAGTGTGCCGGCCGGCCGGTGGATGAGGTCGGGGACCGCCGGGGCGTCCGGAACTAGCGCCCCGGCGGCGTACTGCGCGGGCGTCGGCCATTGAAGTGCGTAGTCGGAGTCGGACGGGACGAGCCACCACCAGTGCGCCGCGTCGGCGTACACGCACCCCACGCGCGGCAGCCGGGACAGCACCAGCGGGCCGAAACGGGCCGGCACCTCCACGGCGTCGCAGCCCATCGGGGCCGTCATGCCGTCCGGCACCGGCAGCCGCCGGGGCGTGCCCGGCGTGTGCACTCCGCGCCCGAGGCGGACCAGCGTGTCCAGGCTCAGCACCCGGCCGCCGGACGCAGCGCTCACCGCCATGCGGCCCCCGTCCCGTGCTGCCCGTGGTGTGCGTCCCCACCGTGCGGTGCGGCCGCCTCGTCCTCGTCACCCGAACCACCGGCCGGTCCCGGCTTGGGGCGGGCTCCCCAGCCCAGGTCGTTACAGGGTCCGCAGGCATGGCGGTCGGTGTCGGCCTTGCGTGGCAGTTGCGCCCAGACCAGCAGCCCCGGACCGTGCTCATGGGCGCCCCATGCGTCGCACAGCGCGTCGATGAGGAGCAGCCCCCTCCCGTGCTCCTCCTCGGGCCGCGCCCGCGACGCACGGGGCGCACCCGGGGAGCAGCCCTCGTCACGCACGGCTATGCGCACCAGTTCGTCGCCGTCGTGCAGCTCGCAGACGATGTGGCTGCTCGCCGTGTGCACAAGGGCGTTGGTGACCAGCTCGGAGATGACCAGAGCCGCGGTGTCGCAGATGTCCTCGCACACCGACCAGACGTTCAGCCGGGCCCTCGTCAGGCGTCTGGCCTGCGCGGGAGAAGCCGGGTGCGCGGCCAGTTCGAAGCGGAACCGGCGCTCGGCAGGGGCCCCCGCGTGGCGTGCACCGAGGCTGTGGGGGCGGCCTTCGGTGGCGTCTGTTCCTAAGGGCGCGGACGGAATCACGCTTGCCACTATCGCCCCGGCGTGAACACTTGGCAAGTGTCACTCTGAAAATTGCAGAGTGCCTGTGACGGTGTGGAAGGCCGTGGCACACTGCTCGCAACAGCACGTCATGCGGCGCCACTTGGGATCGACGGAGACCCGTACGAAACCGTACAGATCTTCGAATAGGTCTTCGAATGGCGCCGTATGGCTGTCAGCATGCTTTTTGGACTCTCAGCGGCCACGGGAGGTGGAGGGTGAGCGAACCGCGGTCCGCGCCGACGGTCGGTCAAGTCGTCCTCGGCCGCCGCCTGTTGGACCTGCGGGAGCACGCCGGCCTCAAGCGCGAGGAGGCCGCCCGCATCCTGAGGGTCGCCCCCGCCACCGTCCGCCGCATGGAGATGGCCGAGGTCTCCCTCAAAATCCCGTACCTCCAGCTGCTCCTGAAGTCCTACGGGGTCTCCGAGGAGGAGGCCGAGGTCTTCGTACAGCTGGCCGAGGAGGCCAACAGACCCGGCTGGTGGCAGCGGTTCCACGACATCCTGCCCGGCTGGTTCTCCATGTACGTGAGCCTCGAGGGCGCCGCGAGCCTCATCCGCTCCTACGACCCCCACTTCGTCCCCGGCCTGCTGCAGACCGAGGACTACGCCCGCGGAGTCCTGCGCTCGGGTGCGATCGGCCAGACCAGCCCCGAGGACATCGAGCGCCATGTCGCCCTGCGCATACAACGCCAGGAACTGCTCACCCGTCAGGACGCGCCACGCTTCTGGGCCGTCCTGGACGAGACCGCGCTGCGCCGCCCGGTCGGCGGCCCGGAGGTGATGCGTGCCCAGATCGACAGACTGCTCGAGGCCACGAAGCTGCCCAACGTGACCGTGCAGGTCGCGCCCTTCGCGGGCGGCCCGCACCCCGGTACGTACGGGCCCTTCGTGCTGTTCCGATTTGCCATGTCAGAACTGCCGGACATGGTCTACAGCGAGTACCTGACCGGCGCTGTCTATCTCGACGCGCGCGCCGAGGTGGCGACCCACCTCGAGGTCATGGACCGCATGGCGGCGCAGGCCGCTACGGCACATCGCACGAAGGAGATCCTCGAGGATCTCCGCAAGGAGCTGTGAATGGATCGCATCAAGGCGCGGGGCCACGTCTACAACGGCATGCCCGCACGGGAGTTGGGCAGCGAGGGCTGGCTCAAGCCGTGGAGCGGCGGCAACGGCGGCAACTGCCTGGAGGCGATGAAGCTGGCGGACGGCCGGATCGCCGTCCGTCAGTCCACCGACCCGGACGGGCCGGCGCTGATCTACACCACCGACGAGATGACGGCGTTCATCGAGGGCGCCAAGGCGGGGGAGGCGGACTTCCTGCTGTCGTGACGTGTTGCTCCGGCGCCTGCTCGGACACTTGATCAACTGTCCCCTGATGGTGAACCAAGTCTCGATAGCGGACTGATGGGCCATCAATTATGGTTGAGATCGGCACCGGCATGCCGCATCCCGCCCGGATGTACGACTGGTGCCTCGGCGGCAAGGACAACTACCCGGTGGATGAGTGGGGATACCGCCCACGCCCTTGAGGTAGTGGAGGAGGGCCGCCACACGGTGGCCGGCCCGGCACGGCGTACGGCAGTTCCTCGACATCGGCACCGGCATCCCCACCGAGCCCAATCTGCACCAGGTCGCCCAGGAGATCGCACCCGAGACCAGGGTCGTCCACTGCGACAACGACCCGATCGTGCTCGCCCATGCAGCCGCCCTGCTGCGCGGCACGGACGACGGCGTCACGGAGTATCTGCAGGCCGACGTCCCCGACGAGGGCGGCGCGCACGAACTGGTCCGCCGGCTGCTGGCCGAACTGTCCTCCGGCAGCTACCTGGTGGCCAGCCATGCGACGGCCGACTTCACCCCGGAGGAGGCGAAGGCCGCGACCGGGCAGCTCAAGGCCGCGGGCGTCACCCTGGCACTGCGCTCCCGCGAGGAGTTCACACGCTTCTTCGACGGCCTGGAGATGGTCGAGCCGGGCCGTCGAGGTGCCGCAGTTGTGGCATCCCGAGCCGGGGGAGCCGGTGCCCGGGCAGGACGACGGGGTGATTCCGGGGTACGGGGCGGTGGGACGCAAGCCCTGACCCCGGCGGTCATCGGGAGGCGCGAGGAGGCTTGTCCGCCTCCGGTGGCAGCACCCCGCACAGTGCCTCCAGTGCCGCCCCGTACGCATGCTCGGAGGGCGTCGCGTACCCCACGACCAGGCCGTCCTGGGCCGCCATGTCCGCTGCCGGGTGACGGAATTCGGCCAGTCCGTCCAGGGCGACGCCCTGCCAGGCGGCGGCCTTGACGGCGGAGCGTTCCGTGCCCGCCGGCAGCCGCAGCACCGCGTGCAGGCCCGCCGCGACCCCGGTGACCTCGATGTGCGGCGCGTGGACGGCGAGCGCCGCGACGAGGCGGTCGCGGCGGCTGCGGTACCGCTGCCGCATGCGCCGCACATGACGGTCGTACGAGCCGGAGACGATGAAGTCGGCAAGGCTCAGCTGGTCGAGGACGCTCGCCCACGCCTCCCGCTCGCCCTTGGCCGCCAGCGCACCGTCCACATACCGCCCGGGCAGCACCATCCAGCCCAGCCGCACGGCAGGCGACAGGCTCTTGCTGACCGAGCCGAGCAGGATCACCCGCTCGGGGTCGAGCCCCTGGACCGCCCCGACGGGCCTGCGGTCGTAACGGAACTCCCCGTCGTAGTCGTCCTCCACCACCACCCCGCCACGCGCGCGTGCCCAGTCCACCACCGCGGCCCGACGCTCCGCGTGCAGGGGGCCGCCGGTGGGGAACTGGTGTGCCGGCGTGAGCAGAACGGCCCGCTCCCGCTCCAGCCGGTCCACACGTGCGCCTTGCTCGTCCAAAGGGAGCGGTACGGTCCGCACGCCCCCGGCCACGAGCAGCTCCCGGTGGAACGGCAGCCCGTACGCCTCCACGGCCAGCGGCCCGGCGATGACCCTGTCCCGGCCGCCGAAGAGCAGCCGCAGCCCGTGCGCGAAACCGGAGCAGATCACGATCCGGTCCGGCTCGGTGCGCACACCACGCGCGCGTGCCAGATACTCCGTGAGCGCCTCCCTCAGCTCGATCCGGCCGGCGGGATCACCGGGGCCGAACACCTCGTTGGGCGCCTGCTGCAGCGCCCGCCGGTACGACGCCAGCCAGGCCGCACGCGGGAACGCGGACGCGTCCGGGGTGCCCTGGCGCAGATCGTGGCGAGGGCCACGCGAGCGTGGCGGTGTCTTTCGGGGCGTCCGCTCGGCCTGCCGCAGTGGTTCGGCACGGTCTGCCACCCGGGTGCCCGAGCCCTGCCGGGCGCTCAGCCAGCCCTCCGCGACCAGCTCCGCATACGCGTCGGCCACCGTGTTGCGGGCGACACCGAGGTCGGCGGCGAGCGAACGATACGGCGGCAGCCGGGTGCCGGGAGCGAGCCGCCCCTCCCGTACGGCCTCGCGCAGCGCCCCGATGAGCGCGGCCCGCCGCCCACCCGCCTCGACCAGCTCCAGATGCAGGTCGGCCCCGATCCGCTCAGCGGAATTGACCCACGGTTTCGCCATGAAAGTGCACCCTACAGCCGGTCTTTCAGGCCCATAGGTTGAAGCACATGACGACGAACACGACGCACATCACGACGACGGCCCGCCTGGACTTCGCGAAGTCCGCCCCGACGGTCTTCCGCGCGCTCATCGGCTTCGACGCCGCCGCCCGCGAGGGACTCGACCCGGCCCTCGTCGAACTGATCCAGATCCGGGCCTCGCACCTCAACCACTGCGCGTACTGCCTGCACATGCACACCCATGACGCCCGCAAGGCCGGCGAGAGCGAGGACCGGCTGCACATGGTCGCCGTCTGGCGCGAGGCCCGCCACTTCTTCACCGAACGGGAACAGGCCGCCCTCGCCCTGACCGAGGCGGTGACACTGGTGGCCGACGGCGGCGTCCCGGACGAGGTCTACGCGCAGGCCGCAGCCCACTTCGACGAGCAGGAACTGGCCCACGTCCTCGCGCTGATCCTCACGATCAACACCTGGAACCGGGTGGCCCTCTCGACGGGCAAGGTGGCCGGGACGGACGAGCGGCGCCGCTAGCCGGGCCGACGGTTGCTACACCGTCATCGGACGGTCGTACGGCCCAATGGGCGCCGGGAGCCGCGAACTCCCCGTCAGATAACGGTCGACGGCCGCCGCCACCGCCCGCCCCTCCGCGATCGCCCACACGATCAGCGACTGCCCCCGGGCGGCGTCCCCGGCCGCGAACACACCGGACACGTTCGTCGCGAACCCCGCATCCCGGGTGATCGTCCCGCGGGGCTCCATCTCCAGCCCCAGCTGGTCGACGAGCCCGTCCTGACGGTCGGGTCCGGAGAAGCCCAGCGCGAGCAGCACGAGGTCGGCGGGGAGCGTCCGCCCGGTGCCGGGCCGTGGACGCCGGGCCGCGTCCACCTCGACCAGGTGCAGCGACCGCACATGCCCGCTCTCGTCGCCGGTGAAGCGGAGCGTGGACGCCGCGAACAGCCGCGCGTCCGCGTCCGCCGCCGGCGCCGTCTCCAGATCCCGCGCCTCCTCGTGGGCGGCCGACAGCCGGTAGATCTTCGGGTACGTCGGCCAGGGCTCGGCGTCCTCGTCGCGCGCGGCGCCGGGCTGGGCGTAGATGTCCAACTGCGTGACGGACGCGGCCCCTTCGCGCACGGCCGTCCCCAGACAGTCCGCCCCGGTGTCACCGCCGCCGACGATGACGACGTGCTTCCCGGCGGCGGACATCGGAGAGCTCTCCAAGTCCCCTTCGCACACCCGGTTGGACAGCGGCAGATACTCCATCGCCTGCTGTATCCCCGTCAACTCGCGCCCCGGTACGGGCAGTTCGCGCCAGGCGGTCGCCCCCGTCGCGATCACCACGGCGTCGTACCGGGCCCGCAGCTCCGCCGCCCCGACGTCCCGCCCGACCGCCGTCGACGTGCGGAACTTGGTACCCTCGGCCCGCATCTGCTCCAGCCGCCGCTCCAGATGGTGCTTCTCCATCTTGAACTCGGGAATGCCGTACCGCATCAGCCCGCCGAGCCGGTCGTCCTTCTCGTACACGGCGACCGTGTGCCCGGCCCGTGTCAGCTGCTGGGCCGCGGCCAGCCCGGTCGGCCCGGACCCGATCACCGCGACGGTCCGCCCGGACAGCCGGTCCGGCGGCCGCGGCGGCGTGAACCCAAGCTCCCAGGCCTGGTCCGCGATGGCGGCCTCGACGTTCTTGATCGTGACCGCGGGCTGGTTGATGGCGAGCACACAGCCCGCCTCGCACGGCGCGGGACACAACCGTCCGGTGAACTCCGGGAAGTTGTTCGTGGCATGCAGCCGGTCGGCCGCCTGCCGCCAGTCGTCCCGGCTGACCAGGTCGTTCCACTCGGGTATCAGATTCCCGAGCGGACAGGCGTCGTGGCAGAACGGAATACCGCAGTCCATGCACCGGTCGGCCTGCTTGTTGATGATGGGCAGCAGCGCCCCGGGGACGTAGACCTCGTCCCAGTCCTGGACCCGTTCCGCGACCGGGCGGCGGGGCCAGTCCTGGCGGGGCGTGGTCATGAATCCCTTGGGATCGGCCATGGCCGTCTTCCTTGCCTACGCATGCGACGAGCCGTGCGTCATCGGGCGGCACTCTTTCGGCCACGATACGACTCCCGGGCCCCGTGCGCAGAGGGGACGGACAGCGCTTTCCGTCTAGCCTTCTGTCCTTCCGTTCCGCTCAGGTCAGCGCCAGCACGTACGCCACCGCCGAACCGGCCGAGGCGACCATCCGCACGTGATTCCAGAACGTCCACTCGCGTATGTACGTCGGCCAGTACGCGGCGGCTTCCGGGGTGCCCGGGTCCAGCTTGGCCAACGTGTCGTTGCGCGGCACGTTCGCGACCATGGTCACCCCGAACGAGCCGAACAGATACAGCGCGCTGCCCACCAGCAGTTCCGCCCTCCCGTCGTCCGGCCACAGCACGAACGTCACCACGGCGAGCACCGCGCACAGCACCGCCGACCCCACGAACACCAGCATGAACGCCGGCATCACCGCGGTCGCATTGATCGAGTTCATCGCGGCCACGCCCTGCGCGGGCGGCAGCGCGGCGAGCCCCCTCATCACGAACGTCGAGAAGCCGCAGAACACCCCGGCCACCAGACCGGTCCCGAGTACACCCAGCACCGTCAGCCAGAAATACGGTCCAGCGATCATGTCGTCAACTCCCGCGTAGAGCCGAGATCTTCCCCGGCACCTCCCGTCACCACAAGTGAATTCCCGTACGAGCACAGTGACCATGGCCGAGGAACCCGGCCGCATACGCGAGCGTCCACCCGCGATCCGGCGGCTGCGGGTCGCAACGCCGGTCGGCCGCCTGCCGTTGCCGCCGCCGCTCGTGGCGCTGGTGGGCTGGCTGCTGCCGGGGCTGATCGTGGTTGTGGCGCTGGTGGGCTGGCTGCTGCCGGGGCTGATCGTGGTTGTGGCGCTGGTGGGCTGGCTGCTGCCGGGGCTGAGCGCGGTCGTGGCGCCAGAGGGACGGTTGCTGCCGGAGTCGATCGCGACCTCAGCGCCAGCGGGCCGTCTGCTGCCGGGGCCGATCGCGGTCGTGGCGCCAGCGGGCCGTCTGCTGCCGGGGCCGATCGCGGTCGTGGCGCCAGCGGGCCGTCTGCCGTTGTTGCCGCCGCTCGCCGCACCAGTGGGCCGGTTGCTGCCGGAGCCGATCGCGGTCGCGGCGCCGGCGGGCCGCCTGCCGCCGCAGCTGATCGCGACCTCGGCGCCGACGGGCCGGCTGCCGCCCGATCTTCCTTCGGCAGGCGCCCTGTGCCGGTAGCCGACGCTTCCGTGTGTCTTGCCTGCAAGCCCGGGCCTGTTACGGGCACACCCGAGCCTCTCGTCGGCGCGCCCGGCTCTTTCGTCAATGGGCCTCGGCCTTTCGGTAACCGAGTCCGGTTCTTCACCAACGAACCCCCGTCCTGTGTCAATGGCCTCGCCTTTCGCCAACCGACCTGGGCCTTTGCCGACGGCCCCGGATTTTGTGAAGCGACCCGGTCTGTCGCTGTCGGGTCGTGGCCTTTCGTGGAACGACCGCGGCCCTGCCGCCAACGGGTCTCGGCCTTTCGCCAACCGGGCCCGGTTCTTCGCCAACGAACCCCCGTCTTGCGCCAATGGCTCTGCTTTTTGTCAATTGACCTGGGCCTTTTGCCGACGGCCCCCGCCCTTCGTGAGTCGACCTCGGGCTGTCGCCCACGGGCCTCGGCCTTTCGTGGGCGACCGCGGCCTGTCACTCACGGACCTCGGCCTTGCCAATCGACCTCGGCCTGTCGCCAACGGGCTTCGACCTTTTCTGGACCTGACCGCCGTCCTTCCTCAGCGGACGCGCCTTTTCCCGGACTTTCGCCCACGGGCCCCGGACTCGCGCCCACGGCCCCGGCGCTTTCGCCGACCGATCCCGCCTTGCGACGGCCCCCGCCCCGCGTCAACCGACCCCCACCTCTCCCGAGCGCCACCCCCGCAGCACCGTCTCCACCGCCGCCCCTATCCGTCGACGGGCCTCGTGCCGTGGTACTCCGCTCATCAGCAGCTGGTCGTACGGCGTGTCCACGTGCCGTACGGAGGCCGCGACCGCCGAGACCACCGCCGCCTCGGACAGCGCCCGCCCCGCCGCGCTCCGGCCCACCCGCCCGCTGCCCCGAACCGACGCATGCGCCGCGATCGCCCGCGCCCGCTCCGCCGGGCACCTGGGAAACAGCCGTCGTATCTCCGCCGCGAACGCCTCCGTGAACCGCAGGTCCTCCGCGATCCGCCGCCGGGCGTCCCGCAGCCGGCGCCGCCGCCGCGCCTCCGCGTCCGCCAGGCACCGCCCCTCGGCCCGGGCGAGCCCCGCCTCCTCGACCAGGACGCCCTGCCGCTCGTACCGCGATCTGCGCCGGTTGAAGCGCACCACGACCGCCGACAGCGCACTCTCCTCCCGTGACCGCCGGGTCAGCGCGGTGTCGCCGCGCGGCAGGAACACCAGATGCCCGAGGTCGGCACAGTCGAGACACCGCGGTGCCCCCTCCTCGAGCACAAGCAGCGGCAACGGCCCCGCATGACACTCCCCGCAGTGCCGTCTCTTGATCGGCTGGAAGACGACAATCCCGGTGCGGGGCGCAGGTGTTGCAAGACGTGCCATAGGTGTTTCCTTCCCCCGAGGGCACTGCGGACTACCGTGAAATCGCGCCCACTGCACCTCCGCCCTCCACCCCTGTCCACGCCGCCCTCTCATCGGCGCGAGGCGCACCCCGGCCGACGGCTGACGCATCATGGGCGATGTGCGACTCGAAGCGATCACCTGGGACCGGCTCGGCGACCTCCTGGCCGAGCGACTGCTCGACCTCAAGGCCGCCGACGGCAGCCCCTGGCCCCGCATCGCCTTCGACGGAGCGCCGGCAGCCCGCCCGGGAGACCTCGCCGAACGCGTCGCCGAAGCCCTGCGGGTACGCGGCCGCGCCTCGCTGACCGTCGGCGCGGAGGGCTTTCTGCGGCCCGCGTCCGTCCGCCTCGAGTACGGCCACCACGACGTCGACGCCTATTACGACGGCTGGTTGGACACCGGCGCGCTGTGGCGTGAGGTGTTCGGCCCCCTCGAACCCGGCGGTGACGGGCGCGTCCTGCCCGACCTGTGGGACCCGGTCACCGACCGCGCCACCCGCACCCCCTACACCCAACTCCCGCCCGGTGGCTTCCTGTTGCTGCACGGCCCCCTCCTGCTGCGCCACTGGTTCCCCTTCGACCTGACCGTCCATGTACTCCTCTCACCCGGCGCCCTCCGCCGCCGCACCCCCGAGGCCGATCACTGGACACTTGCCGCCTTCCAGCGCTACGCGGACGAGACCGACCCGGCAGGCACGGCCGACGTCCTGGTGCGAGCCGACGACCCGCGCCATCCGGCCTGGAGGGGTTGATTCATCGAGGGGTTGATCGGCAAAACGGCAAACACCTTTTATATGCATGCGCATATAGTTACTGTGGTCCCATGACGACCTCTTCGAGTGACCCCGCCTCCTTCACCGACTCCGTCCGCACCCTCCTCGACGGCAAGAACTTCGCCAGCGTCGCCACCCTCGGCCCCGACGGCGCCCCGCAGAACTCGGTGGTCTGGATCAAGCGCGAGGGCGACACCGTGCTCTTCTCCTCCACCGACGGACGCCAGAAGGTGCGCAACCTCCGCCGCGATCCCCGCATCAGCCTCTCGGTCTTCGACCTCGCCGACCCCTACACCTCGGTCGAGATCCGCGGCACCGCCGAGATCCTCCCCGACGAGGGCAAGCAGCTCCCGTACGAGCTCTCGCACAAGTACCTCGGCATCGACCCGCCCGGGGAGAAGGACGACGAGGTCCGCGTGATCATCCGCATCGTCCCGCGGAAGATCGTGGGTTTCTCGGCCTGAGGCTTCCGGGGCGGCGCCCCCGCCGCCCGCTACCGCCAAGTTCCGGGTGCGGGTGCCGGGCCGCCCGGCGACAATGTAGGGCGCCGGGACTAGCGATGCGTCCCCGCACCGCGCCGGCCGTCCGGCACCGGGAGGTATTCCATGACCACCGCCTCAGACATCATGCACCGTGGCGCCCAGTGGATTCCCGCCCACGAGACACTGGACCGCGCGGCCCAGCTGATGCGCGAACTGAACGTCGGAGCCCTGCCCATCAGCGACCAGAACGAGCGGCTCTGCGGCATCCTCACCGACCGCGACATCGTCATCGGCTGCGTGGCCATGGGTCACGACCCGGCCAAGGTCACCGCCGGTGAGATGGCCCACGGCACCCCCCGCTGGATCGACGCGAACGCCGACGTCGGTGACGTGCTCCGGGAGATGCAGGACCACCAGATCCGCCGGCTTCCGGTCATCGAGAACAAGCGGCTGGTCGGCATGATCAGCGAGGCCGACGTGGCCCGGCATCTGACGGAGGAACAGATCGCCGACTTCGCCCACAGCGTGTACGCGCGGAGCACGACGCGCTGACCCGCCCGACGGAGCCCCTCACAGCCAGCCGCTGCGCCGGAAACCGCGGTACAGCGCCAGGCACGCCACCGCCATCACACCTATGACCAGGGGGTATCCGAAACTCCAGTGCAGCTCCGGCATGTAATCGAAGTTCATGCCGTACACACCGCAGACCATCGTCGGTACGGCGATCACCGCGGCCCAGGCCGTGATCTTGCGCATGTCCTCGTTCTGCGCGACCGTGACCTGCGCGAGATGGGCCTGCAGGATCGAGTTGAGCAGTTCGTCGAAGGAGGCGATCTGCTCCTTCGCCCGCATGAGATGGTCGAGGACGTCCCTGAAGTAGGCCTGTATCTCCGGGGCGACCACGCGGATGGGCCGGGTCGCCAGGTCCTCGACGGGGCGGCCGAGGGGGACCACGGCCCGCTTCAGCTCGAGGAGTTCACGCTTGAGCTGGTAGATCCGGCCAGGGTCGGCCCGCGCGCCGTTCTCCGCGAACACGTCCATCTCCACCTGGTCGATGTCCGCCTGCACAGAGTCGGTGACGAGCAGATAGTCGTCGACCACATGGTCCGCGATCGCGTGCAGCACCGCGGCCGGTCCCTTCGCGAGCTGCTGCGGGTCGGCCTCCAGTCCCTCGCGCAGCGGCCCCAGCGAACCATGCATCCCGTGCCGGACCGTGATGACGAAGTCCTCGCCGACGAACACCATGATCTCCCCGGTGTTCACCACCTCGCTGGTCGCCGTCAGCTCCTCGTGCTCGACGTAGCAGACCGTCTTGAACACCGCGAACAGAGTCTCGCCGTACCGCTCCAGCTTCGGGCGCTGATGGGCCTCGACCGCGTCCTCGACCGCCAGCGGATGCAGATCGAAGAGCTCGGCGATGCCCGCGAACTCCTGGTCCGTCGGTTCGTGCAGCCCCAGCCAGACAAACCCGTCACCCTTTTTCCGCACCCGCTCCACGGCGTCGACCAGATCACCGCCCCCGGGCACCCGCACGCCGTCCCGGTACGTCACGCAGTTCACCACCGAGGAGCCCAGCGGGGACCGGGCCGGGTGACTCAGGTCGACGCGTGGCCGCCGCCTGGCCAGCCGTGCCACCTTGCGCAGGCCGCCCACCCCGCTGAGGTGGGTGACCTTGCGCAGATTCCCTGCCATGGACATATGGATCTCCTTGCGTGGATCTCCGGGCTCGATGCGCGGTTCGCGATTCGCCCCCGTGGTGAGCCGCCTGTCTGTGCCTTGGCGCGCCAGTGTGCCAGGTCTGTGTAAGGGGTGGGTGAGCCTGTGGGAACGGGGCATTCCGTTTGGTTCCCGCCTGTGGACGAAGGGGTTTGCCCACCGAACGTCTGCCCGCCTTACGGGAGGTGACTCGTCGACCGCTTCCGGCAAGCCGGGCAACTGGGATGATCGCGTCATGAAGCGATCCGACGGCTATCTCCTCGACAACCGGCAGACCGAGGCGGCAGAGCGCTTCGACGCCTTCGCCTCCCTCTTCGACCCCACCACCTTCCGGCACCTCGAAGGGCTCGGCATCGACTCCGGCTGGCGCTGCTGGGAGGTCGGCGCGGGCGGCACCTCGGTGGTGTCCTGGCTGGCCGAGAAGGTCGGCCCGACCGGGCAGGTCGTCGCCACCGACATCGACACCTCGCTGCTCGCCTCCGTGGCCCGGCCGCCGGTGGACGTGCGCGTCCACGACGTGGGCGCCGAGGAACCGCCGGGCGAGGGCTTCGACCTGGTGCACGCCCGGCTGGTCCTCGTCCATGTGCCGGACCGCGAACGGGCGTTGCAGTCGATGATCAAGGCCCTGCGGCCGGGCGGCCGCATCCTGATCGAGGATGCCGACCCCGCCCTGCAGCCCCTGGTCTGCCCCGACGAACACGGCCCCGAGCAACGACTCGCCAACCGTCTGCGGCACGGCTTCCGCCGGCTGCTCGCCGACCGTGGTGCCGACCTCTCCTACGGCCGCCGCCTGCCACGCCTGCTCCGCGAGGCCGGCCTGCTCGGCGTCGAGGCCGATGCGTACTTCCCGCTCACCTCCCCGGCCTGCGCCGCCCTCGAGTCGGCCACGATCCGACAGATCCGCGACACCCTCGTCACCGCGAACCTCGCCACGAACGAGGACATCGACCGTCACCTGGCGAACATCGAGGCCGGAGGCATGGACCTGGCCACGGCCCCGATGATCTCGGCATGGGGGAGCAAGGCGTAGCCTCGCGACCGGGAACTCCGGGCCCACCCTTGCGGCCCGGGGGAGGCAGTACCAGCCTGAAGAACATGACGGACAACACGACACGTCTCGACCATGTCGTCCTGTGGGTGCACGACCCGGTCGCCTCGGCAGGCTTCTACGAGAAGGCAGTCGGGCTGCGCCCCCTGAGGATCACCGAGTTCTCCGCGGGGCAGGTGTCGTTCCCCTCGGTACGGCTGAACGACGAGACCATCCTCGACCTCATGCCCCACTCCGTGGCGGAGCACATGAAGATGCTCCCCGGCGCCGCCGACAGCGCGGGGCACCCCGTCAACCACGTCTGCCTGGCCCTGCCCGGCGACGACTTCGAAGCCCTGCACAGCCGCCTCGAGGAACGCGCCGTACCCGTCTCCGAGTTCTCCTACGACTCCTACGGCGCTCGCGGAAAGGCCAGGCGCAGCTTCTACTTCCGCGACCCGGACGGAAACGTCTTCGAGGCCCGCCACTACGACTAGCGAGGTGCCAAGGCGGACCAGCGGGGTGCCCACGCGCGTGAGCGCCCCGTCCGCGTGGGGGGAGTCTGCTACCGCCTCCGTGTCCCGCCGCCCTTCGCGCCCCCGGAGCCTGCCTCTCAGAACAGCGGCTCGGGCAGTACCCCCTCCAACGCGAGCAGCTTGCGCTTGGTCTCCAGCCCGCCCCCGAACCCGCCGATGCCCCCGTCGCTCTCCACCACCCGGTGACAGGGCACGACGACCGGCAGCGGATTGGAGCCCATCGCCGTCCCCACCGCCTGGGCCGCGCCCGGCTGACCCACCCGCCCGGCCAGCTCGCCGTAGCCCACGACCGCGCCGTAGGGCACCCCCGAGGCCAGTTCGCGCAGCACCTGCCGGTTGAAGCCCGAGATCAGCGACCAGTCCAGCGGCAGCTGGAAGTCCCGCCGCTCGCCCGCGAAGTACGCCTCGACCTGCCGTATCGCCTCGGCCAGCAGCGGCGAGCCGGGTGCCTCGACGGGCTCGCGGCCCAGCCGGGACGCCAGCCGCTCGAGCGCCCTGTCACGCACCGCGTCCGTGGCGTGGAACACGACGTTGACCAGGCCCTCGCCGGTCGCGGCCAGCAGCAGCGGACCGATCCCGGTACCGACCACCGCCCACGCGACCTGCTGTTCGTACTGCCCATCGCTGTCCATGCGCCCACCGTACGACCCGCCACTGACATTGATACTCGTAGCGGTTCCGGCGGTCGTGGCTCTGCCACTGACTGACGCCCTGCTGGGCTGTCGCCGCGTTGTTCTGCCCGATCGCCGGAGCTGGTTCTCATGGCTCCAACGCCCAGACGCCGGAGCTCAGGGCTCCTGCAGCGCGGCTCGGATCACGTCGGGCTCGTTGGTGATGATGCCGTCCACGCCGTACCGGGTGACCTGCCGGGCGGTGTCCGCGTCGTTCACGGTCCATGTGAAGACGTTGAGCGGCCTGCCGTGCGGTCCCGTGAACGCGTGCACGGCGGCGACGTAAGCCATCGAGATGGAGCCGACGGAGGGATTGATCCCGTCGATGAAGCGCGCGTAGGCGGGCAGGTCCGAGAACTGCGGTGTACCGAGGAAGCTCGTCCTGACGGCGGGCTTCAGGTCATGGACGATCCGCAGGCTGTCCGCGCTGAAGCTCTGCACGACAAGCCGGTCGGCCAGGTGCTGCGGGTCGAGCCAGCCGTCGTTGCCGAGCACCTTCAGGGTCTGCTGTTCGATGCCCGGATACAGCTCGGGGTTCTTGATCTCCAGCAGCAGCTTCTGGTGGTTGTGCTCGACCCGGCGCATGTACTCGTCGAGCGTCGGCACGCGTGCGCCCGCATAGCGGCGGCCGAACCAGCTCCCCGCGTCGAGGCGCGCGATCTCGGCCGCGGTGAAGTCCTTCACCTCCCAGGACGTCCGGCAGGGGAAGACCTCCTCGACGTCGGTCGTGCGCTGCAGGCTGTCGTCGTGGATGACGACGAGCTCGCCGTCCTTGGTGCGCTGGACGTCGTTCTCCACCCAGGGGATGCCCAGCCGGGCTGCCTTGTCGATGGAGGCCAGGGTGTTCTCGGGCGCGTAGGCGGACGCCCCCCGGTGCCCGATGACCAGCGGTCGTACGTCGACGTCGCCGGCCCGCGCGGCGGAGCCGGGCAGCAGGAGGGCGGCGGTCCCCAGGAGCGCGGTGGTGAAGGCGGCGACTGCGCGCGCGTGCATGCGTACTCCTCGCGTCGTGTGAACACGGACAGCTCAACTGTGACAGCAGAGCGTCAACGACGGTGGCGTACAGAACGACCACACATTGAACGGAGTCGCCCAAGTCCGCTCACCGCGGCCGCACAACTGGGGCAACGACGTGTTTCTTTGCCGGAAAATCGTTCGACCATTCTGGTGGGGGTCATACTCTCTGCCTCAACCCTGACCGCTCGGGCGGTCCTGGGAGGGGGCGCATTTCAGGGAATTCCGGGACGTAAGAGGGCGGGAAGGGCAGCCGCGCATGCAAGGCACGGTCGACGGATTCAGCTACGGACTCGTCACACCGGTGGTGGCCTATCTCATGGCCTCCCTCGGTGGCGCCCTGGGGCTGCGCTGCACGACCAGATCCATGCTCGTCGCCCACTCCTGGCGGCCCGGCTGGCTGGCCCTCGGGTCGGCGGCCATCGGCTCCGGCATATGGACCATGCACTTCGTCGCGATGATGGGGTTCACGGTCAAACAGGCCCCGATCCACTACGACAAGCCGATCACGTTCGCCAGCCTCGGTGTCGCCATTGTCATGGTGGGTATCGGGATCTTCATCGTCGGTTACAAGGGCACGAAGGGAACGGCCCTGTTCACCGGTGGCACGATCACCGGCCTGGGAATCGCCTCGATGCATTATCTGGGCATGGCCGGAATGCGCCTGAACGGGCGGCTGGAATACAACACGGTGACCGTCGCCGCCTCCGTCGTCATCGCGATGGTGGCCGCGACAGCCGCCCTGTGGGCGGCCGGACAGGTCAGGGGCTTCCTGTGGAGCGTGGGCGCGAGCCTCGTCATGGGCCTCGCCGTCAGCGGCATGCACTACACGGGCATGGCGGCCCTCAGCGTCCACGTCCACGACACGGCGGCCACGGCCGCCGGGGACTCGCCGGCCGCACTGCTGTGGCCCATGCTGGTGGGCCCGCTCGCCTTCCTCCTGCTCGCCGCCGTGGTCGTGATGTTCGACCCGCTGATGGTCATGGGCAAGCCCGCCCTGAGCCCTGTCGAGAACAAGCCGGGCGTCCCGGCCCATCCGGCAGTCCACCACCAGGCCCACCGCCCCCCGCTCCGCCCAGCGCGGCAGCCGGGCCGACGCAGCTCCCGCACCCCGCAAAACCGCTGATCGGCCCGCGTTGTCAGTGCCGGGTCGTACGGTTGATTCCATGCGGCCCGTTTCCAACATCGAACGCACGGTGGCGCCCTTCGAGGTCGTCAGCCCCTACCAGCCCAGCGGCGACCAGCCGCAGGCCATCGCCGAGCTCGCCCGGCGCATCGAGGCAGGCGAGAAGGACGTCGTCCTGCTCGGCGCGACCGGCACCGGCAAGTCCGCCACCACCGCGTGGATGATCGAGAAGCTTCAGCGCCCCACCCTGGTGATGGCGCCGAACAAGACCCTGGCCGCCCAGCTGGCGAACGAATTCCGCGAGCTGCTGCCGAACAACGCGGTCGAGTACTTCGTCTCGTACTACGACTACTACCAGCCCGAGGCCTACGTCCCGCAGTCGGACACCTACATCGAGAAGGACTCCTCGATCAACGAGGAGGTCGAGCGCCTGCGCCACTCCGCCACGAACTCGCTGCTCACCCGCCGGGACGTCGTCGTGGTCGCCTCGGTCTCCTGCATCTACGGCCTCGGCACGCCACAGGAGTACGTGGACCGCATGGTCCCCCTCAGGGTCGGCGACGAGATCGACCGCGACCAGCTGCTGCGCCGCTTCGTCGACATCCAGTACACGCGCAACGACCTGGCTTTCACCCGGGGCACCTTCCGCGTCCGCGGCGACACCATCGAGATCTTCCCGGTCTACGAGGAACTCGCCGTCCGCATCGAGATGTTCGGCGACGAGATCGAGGCGCTCTCCACGCTCCACCCGATCACCGGCGAGATCATCAGCGACGACCAGCAGCTGTACATCTTCCCGGCCACCCACTACGTGGCGGGACCGGAACGCCTGGAGCGGGCCGTCAACGACATCGAGAAGGAACTCGGCGAGCGGCTGGCCGAGCTGGAGAAGCAGGGCAAGCTCCTGGAGGCCCAGCGCCTGCGGATGCGCACCACGTACGACCTCGAGATGCTCCGCCAGATCGGCTCCTGCTCCGGCGTCGAGAACTACTCGATGCACTTCGACGGCCGTTCGCCCGGCTCCCCGCCGAACACCCTGCTCGACTACTTCCCGGACGACTTCCTCCTCGTCATCGACGAGTCCCACGTCACCGTCCCGCAGATCGGCGCGATGTACGAGGGTGACGCCTCCCGTAAGCGCACCCTCGTCGACCACGGCTTCCGCCTGCCCTCCGCCCTCGACAACCGGCCGCTGAAGTGGGAGGAGTTCCAGGAGCGCATCGGGCAGACGGTCTATCTGTCGGCGACCCCGGGCAAGTACGAGCTCTCGCGCGCGGACGGCGCCGTGGAGCAGATCATCCGTCCCACCGGCCTGGTCGACCCGGAGGTCGTGGTCAAGCCCACCGAAGGCCAGATCGACGACCTGGTGCACGAGATCCGCACCCGCACCGAGAAGGACGAGCGCGTCCTGGTCACCACCCTCACCAAGAAGATGGCCGAGGACCTCACGGACTACTTCCTGGAGCTCGGCATCCAGGTCCGCTATCTGCACAGCGACGTCGACACCCTGCGCCGCATCGAGCTGCTGCGCGAACTGCGCTCCGGCGAGTTCGACGTCCTGGTCGGCATCAACCTGCTGCGCGAGGGACTCGACCTGCCGGAGGTGTCCCTGGTGGCCATCCTCGACGCCGACAAGGAAGGCTTCCTGCGTTCCGGTACGTCGCTGATCCAGACCATCGGCCGCGCCGCGCGCAATGTCTCCGGCCAGGTCCACATGTACGCCGACAAGATCACCCCGGCGATGGAGAAAGCCATCGAGGAGACCAACCGCCGCCGGGAGAAGCAGGTCGCGTACAACACGGCCCACGGCATCGACCCCCAGCCGCTCCGCAAGAAGATCAACGACATCGTCGCCCAGATCGCCCGCGAGGACGTCGACACGGAGCAGCTGCTCGGCTCGGGCTACCGCAAGCTGAAGGACGGCAAGGCCGCCAAGGCACCCGTGCCCGCCCTCGGCTCCAAGGCGGCCGGCGGTGCCAAGTCCGCCAAGGGCAAGGCCACGGAGACGGTCCCGACCGACCGTCCCGCCGCCGAACTCGCCGAGCAGATCGAGGAGATGACGGCGCGAATGCGCGCCGCCGCCGCCGACCTCCAGTTCGAGATCGCGGCCCGGCTGCGCGACGAGGTCTCCGAGATGAAGAAGGAACTGCGTCAGATGAGGGAGGCGGGCCTGGCCTGAGCACCCGCTGCCGCTGCCGGACCTCGGCCCATGCGCTCTGTGTTGCAAGACCGACACAAAGTACGGGTCGGGGTGCGGCAGCCTCGGTGGCCCTGCGTAGGGTTTTGGGCAACCGCGGACTTTGCGGCAACAGGGGACAGTTCGAGAGGGGAACAGCGCGTGACCGTCAACATGACCAAGGGTCAGGCCATCAGTCTGCAGAAGAACGACGGAGGCAGCCTGACCGCGGTCCGCATGGGTCTCGGCTGGCAGGCGGCTCCCCGGCGCGGCCTGTTCGGCTCGCGCACCCGGGAGATCGACCTGGACGCCTCCGCCGTCCTGTTCGCCGACAAGCAGCCGGTCGACGTCGTCTTCTTCCGCCACCTGGTGAGCGACGACGGCTCCGTGCGTCACACCGGTGACAATCTGGTCGGCGGCGTGGGCCAGGGCGGCGACGACGAGGCGATCCTCGTGGACCTGGCGCGCATCCCGGTCCACATCGACCAGATCGTCTTCACCGTGAACTCCTTCACCGGCCAGACCTTCCAGGAGGTGCAGAACGCGTTCTGCCGCCTGGTCGACGAGACCAACGGCCAGGAGCTCGCCCGCTACACGCTGGCGGGTGGCGGCGCCTACACGGCCCAGATCATGGCGAAGGTGCACCGTTCGGGCCCGGGCTGGACGATGACGGCCCTCGGCACCCCGGCCAACGGCCGTACCTTCCAGGACCTGATGCCGGCGATCCTGCCGCACCTGTAGAGCCCACCCCGCCAGGGCCCGCCGCGGAGACGGGCCCTGGCGGCACACAACACGACACACCAGCGACACAGGGGGACGAGGGCGATGACGGCCGAGCTGGTGCGGGGGCAGAACCACCCGCTCTCCCAGTCCCGTCTGGAGATCCGGGTTGCGGCCGGCACGCCGGTCGTGGCCTCGGCCACGCTCAGCGACGAGAACGGCAAGGCACGCGGCGTCGAATGGGTGGCCCACCCCGGCGCGCCCACCCTGCCCGGCCTCGAAGTCTCCAAGCAGGCGGCCGCGGACCACCGTCTCGCGGTGGACCTGGACGCCATGCCGGAGGCCGTGCACCGGGTCAATGTGCTGCTCGCCCTGCCCACGACCGGCGGGCAGGGCCCGGTCCGCTTCGGTACGGCCGCCGCCCCCTTCGTGGCCGTCACCGGCCTGGACGGCACCGAGGTCGCCAGCTACACGATCACCGGTCTGGACGCCGAGTGCGCCGTCGTCGCCCTGGAGCTCTACCGCCGGCAGGGCGCCTGGAAGGTGCGTGCCGTCGGCCAGGGGTACGCGGGCGGCCTCGCCGAGCTCTTCGCCGACCAGGGCCTGACCGAGGCCCACCTCTTGGCGGGCACCATCAACGAGGCGGTGGCCCAGGGCCTGGCCCGCTCGGTGCCGGCACCCCCGCAGCGCACCGCGGAGGGGGACCGGACACGCCAGGCCGCCGCGCCGGCGCACGGACCCGACGAGGGCGGCCGCGCGGCACCGCAGGGCGCTTCCGGCCCCGTACCACCGCAGCCCACATCTCCGTATGGGCCACAGGGCACCCAGCCCGGATACCCGGCGGGTCCTTCCGCGGTCACGCAGCCGTCCTCGCCCAACGCCGGTGGCCCGGTCGACTACAGCCACCCGGGCCGGCAGGCCGCCGCTCCGCCACCGCCCCCGCCGACGGTGCCTCCGGCCCCGCCCGGACAGCCCGCGCCGCCGGTCGCGGGTGACGCGACCGGCTGGTCCATGGACGAGCGGTTGTACAACCAGGTCTGGGGCATGTTCGAGGACCTGGCCCGCACCACGGCCGCCTACCGCAGCGCCGTCGACTTCGCCGACTCGCGCATGGAGAAGGAGCTCGACCAGGCCCTGTCCGACCCGCGCAGCAGAATCGGCGGCCAGGGCGAGGCCGCGCGCGAGGCGGCCCGCGCCAAGCACGCGCAACTCGTCGACCAGGCCAGGGCGGCGCTCGACCGGGACCTCGCCCAGCTCGCCGCCGAGGCCGAGGTCGTCGAGCCCGCGCTGCCACCCGCGTACGCGCGCTGGGACAACCCGGTCTGGCACGGCTACCGGGTGCCGATGGAGATCCCCATGGCCCTGCGCCTGGGCGACCTCTCGCTGCCCGAGAGCGAGCTGCTGCGCATCCCGATGCTGGTGCGCCTACCGCTCGAACGCGGCCTGTGGATCGACAGCGGACGTCCCGCATCGCTCGACGACCCGTCTGCCGGCGCCGATGAGCTGGGGCGCCTCGCGATGGACACGGCGGTGGCGCTCGCGGCACGACTGCTCGCGGTCTACCCGGTGGGCGAGTTCGCCGTGCATGTCATCGACCCGGCCGGCTCCGCAGCTCAGGCGCTCGCACCGCTGGTGCACAGCGGCGTGCTCGCGACCCCGCCCGCCCTCGGTGCGGCGGGCGTGGCGGACGTTCTGACCCGGCTGACCCAGCGCGTCGACCTGGTGCAGATGGCGGTGCGCGGCGGTGCGGCCGACTCGCTCCCGCCCGGCCTGGACACCGCCGAGCAGCTCCTGATCGTCAACGACTTCCCGCACGGCTTCGATGACCGGGCGGTGACCCAGCTGCGCTACCTCGCGGACGAGGGCCCGGCCGTGGGCGTCCATCTGATGATGGTCGCGGACCGCGAGGAGGCCGCCGGCTACGGACCTCTGCTCGACCCCCTGTGGCGTTCGCTGCTGCGCCTCACCCCGCTGCCCGACGACCATCTCGCCGATCCGTGGGTCGGCCATGCCTGGACCTACGAACCCGCCCTCGTGCCCCCTGGCAGCCAGGTGCTCCAGCAGGTGCTCACTCAGGTGGCTGCGGCCCGCACCAAGCACCGGTAAAGGCGCTCTGAACAGCCTTTTTGACCGCTCCTTTGCTAATTGCTTTACCTTTCCTTGGTGATTGGGGTACTGTAGTTCTCACGGAGGGGAGTACTCCCTGTCGACTGCGGCGTACCCGTCAATACGGATCAGAACTGATCCCGGGGCGTCGGCCCACCCTGGGTGGAAGAGACCTCCGGCAGCGCGACGACGCTGGTCATCTGCCGTTACGTATTGCCGGAGGAACAGTGGATGTTTCCCCCACCCTGTGGGTCCTGACCATCGTGGGCCTTGCCGCCCTGATCGCGGTCGACTTCTTCATCGGCCGCAAGCCGCACGACGTCTCGATCAAGGAAGCCGGGATCTGGACGGTCGTCTGGATCGCACTGGCCGGGCTCTTCGGGCTCGGTCTGCTCCTCTTCGGCGGCGGCCAGGCCGGCGGCGAGTTCTTCGCGGGCTTCATCACCGAGAAGTCCCTGAGCGTCGACAACCTCTTCGTCTTCGTGCTGATCATGGCGAAGTTCGCGGTGCCCTCCCAGTACCAGCAGCGGGTGCTGCTCGTCGGCGTCCTCATAGCCCTGGTCCTGCGGGCGATCTTCATCGCCGCCGGTGCGGCGATCCTCGCCAGCTTCGCGTGGGTCTTCTACCTCTTCGGCGCCTTCCTCATCTGGACCGCCTGGAAGCTCATCCAGGAGGCCCGGGCCGACGAGGAGGACGAGGAGTTCGAGGAGAACAAGCTGCTCAAGGCTGCCGAGCGCCGCTTCGGTGTCGCCGACCGCTACCACGGCACCAAGCTGTGGATCCAGCAGAACGGCAAGCGGGTCATGACGCCGATGCTGGTCGTGATGCTCGCGATCGGCACCACCGATGTCCTGTTCGCGCTCGACTCGATACCCGCGATCTTCGGCCTGACCCAGGACCCGTACATCGTCTTCACCGCCAACGCCTTCGCACTGATGGGCCTGAGGCAGCTCTACTTCCTGATCGGCGGACTGCTGAAGAAGCTGGTCCACCTCAGCTACGGCCTGTCGATCATCCTCGGCTTCATCGGCGTCAAGCTGGTGCTGCACGCGCTGCACGAGTCCGGCGTCCACGTCCCGGAGATCTCCATCCCGGTCTCCCTCGGCGTGATCTGCTCGGTCCTCGTCGTCACCACTCTCACCAGCCTGCGCGCGTCGAAGAAGCAGGCGGCGGCCCAGGCGGCGCAAGGCGAGAGCGAAGGCGCTGCGAAGGACAGCATCCAGGCCTGACTGCGACGGACGTAGAAACAACCAGCACCGGGAGCGGTGCGCGGCGAATTGCCGACCACCCCTCCCGGTGCTTGCTTGTTTCCTGAGCGCGTTCCCCAGCCTGGGAGCGCCTGGCCAGGTGGAGGTACCCATGAAGTTCGTGCAGATCATCACCTTTGAGACCGAGCGTCTGGAGGAGATGCAGCAGCTGGTCCAGGGGGCGAGGGAGCGCAACGTCGGCCGGGCGGGCGGCCCCACGCACAGCATGCTCCTGAAAGACCGGGACAACCCCCGCCGCTATCTCGCACTGATCGAATTCGAGTCGTACGAGGACGCGATGCGGAACAGCAACGACCCCGAGACGACCAAGATGGCGGAGCAGATGGCCGCACTGAGCATGGGCGAGCGCACGTTCACCAACTGCGACCTGCTGGAGATGAGCGAGCTCAAATAGCCGCGCACCCCCGAAGGGGCCCCGTACCGCCGGGGTGCGGGGCCCTTGGGCCTCTGCAACGATCGCTGCATGATCGCTCGGCTCGGGTCGCTCACGACGCAGTGGACGTCCGTCGTGCCGGTGCTCGCGATCGTGCTGCTGGCCTTCACCTGGGGGCGTGATCTGCCCGCCGCGGTGGTCGCTTTGGACACCCTCGTACTCGCAGGCGCCGTTCTCGCCGCCGTGCACCATGCGGAGATGGTCGCCCACCGGGTCGGCGAACCCTTCGGTTCGCTCGTGCTCGCCGTCGCCGTCACGGTCATCGAGGTCGCCCTGATCGTCACCCTGATGGCAGACGGCGGCGGCAAGAGCTCGACCCTGGCCAGGGACACGGTCTTCGCGGCGGTGATGATCACCTGCAACGGCATCGTCGGCCTCTGTCTGCTGGTCGCCTCCGTGCGCCACGGCACCGCCGTCTTCAACCCCGAAGGCACCGGCGC
This sequence comes from Streptomyces sp. NPDC002092, assembly GCF_053593775.1. Classification (NCBI taxonomy): domain Bacteria; kingdom Bacillati; phylum Actinomycetota; class Actinomycetes; order Kitasatosporales; family Streptomycetaceae; genus Streptomyces; species Streptomyces sp. NPDC002092. The sequence goes on along the minus strand of NZ_JBSFDG010000009.1, from coordinate 213,109 downwards.
CGCGCTCGCCACCGTCGCCACCCTGGCCACGCTCAGCCTGGTACTGCCGACCTTCACCACCAGCAAGCCGGGCCCGGAGTTCTCGGGGGTACAGCTCACCTTCGCCGCGATCTCCTCGCTGATCCTCTACGGTCTCTTCGTCGCGACCCAGACCGTGCGGCACCGCGACTACTTCCTGCCCATCAGCCGCCAGGGCGGGGTGATCACCGCGGACGACCACGCGGACACCCCGACCGTCCGCACCGCGTGGATCAGTCTGGGCCTGCTCGGTCTCGCGCTGATCGGCGTCGTCGGGCTGGCCAAGGGCGTGTCACCCACGATCGAGTCCGCAGTGGAGACCGCCGGACTGCACCATGCGGTCGTCGGCGTGATCATCGCCCTGCTGGTGCTGCTCCCGGAGACCATCGCGGCCCTGCGCTCCGCCCGCCGCGACCGGGTGCAGACCAGCCTGAACCTCGCCCTCGGCTCCGCCATGGCCAGCATCGGCCTGACCATCCCCGCGGTCGCCCTGGCGTCCGTCTGGCTCTCCGGCCCGCTCGTCCTCGGCCTCGGCTCCACGCACATGGTGCTGCTCGCCCTGACCGTGGTGGTGAGCTCGCTGACGGTGGTGCCGGGCCGGGCCACGCCGCTGCAGGGCGGGGTCCACCTGGTGCTGTTCGCGGCGTACTTGGAGCTCGCGGTCAATCCATGACCGGCTCCGCGAGGGCCATCGTCGCCGGCCGTGTCTCCGGCAGCAGCGCGAAGCATCCCAGGCTCAGCAGCGCGATCCCCGTCAGATAGGCGCCCACGCCCCACGGCACCCGGCCTCCGTGCCCGGCCAGCGCCGTCGCCGCGATCGGTGTGAGCGCGCCCCCGAGCACCCCGCCGAGGTTGTAGCCGACGGCCGCTCCCGTGCAGCGCACCCGCGGCTCGTACAGCTCGGGCAGATACGCGGCGACCACTCCCGACATCGTGACGAACGCGAGCAGTGCTCCCAGGAAGCCGGCGAACATCAGCAGCGGCTCACCGGTCGCGAGGAGGTACACCGTCGGAAACATCCACGCAGCGGCGGCGGCACACCCCACCAGGCACATCGGCCGCCGCCCGTAGCGGTCCCCGAGCAGCGCGGCCAGCGGGGTGAGCGCGCCCTGCACCACCACCGCGGCCATGATGCAGGTCAACATGACGATACGGCCGACTCCGAGCCGCTCCGTCGCGTACGCGAGGGACCACGTCGTCACGGCGTAGAAGATGGCGTACCCGACCGAGAGCGCCCCGGCCGTCAGCAGGACGAGCCGCCAGTGGTCGCGTACGACCTCCGCGAGCGGCACGCGCGCATGGTCGTCGATCTCGAGGAAGCTCGGGCTCTCGGCCAGCGACGACCGCAGCCACAGCCCCACCGCGGCCAGCACACCCGCCGCCCAGAACGGCACCCGCCATCCCCACGCGGCGAACTGCGCGTCGGACAGCGTCGCCGACAGCACCAGCACCACACCATTGGCCAGCACGAACCCCAGGGCGGGCCCGACCTGGGGGAAGCTCGACCACAGGGCACGCCGTTCGGGAGGCGCGTGCTCGGCGGTGAGCAGCACGGCCCCGCCCCACTCCCCGCCGAGCCCCAGCCCCTGCAGAAAACGCAGCACCAGGAGCAGCGCGGGGGCGGCCACACCGATCGACCCGTACGTCGGCACACAGCCGACCGCCACCGTGGCGGCGCCGGTCAGCAGCAGCGAGCAGACCATGACCGGCCGGCGTCCGCGCCGGTCCCCGATGTGCCCGAACAGCACCGAGCCCAGCGGACGCGCCACGAACCCCACACCGAAGGTGACGAAGGCGGCGAGCGTCCCCGCCCCCGGTGAGAACGCCGGGAAGAACAGCGGCCCCAGGACCAGTGCCGCGGCGGTCCCGTAGACGAAGAAGTCGTAGAACTCGATGGCCGTCCCGGCGAGCGAGGCGGCTGCGAGCCGCAGCATGGAGGGTCTCATTACGGTGCGTACGTCGTGCATGCCGCGTCAACTACCCACCGTGACAGCGGGTTACGGGGGCGCACGGGCGTGATCGGGCCTCGCCGGAACGTGGCGGTGATGCGCCGGGCGGGCCGTCGGGAGTGCGGGACGTCCCGCCGCGAAGGCACCGTGATAAACCGGGTGCGAACAGCGGTCCTCGACGGATCGCCGCACACCACCGGACCGGAGGAACCGTGCCCCGCACCCTGGCCAACGCCCCGATCATGATCCTCAACGGGCCCAACCTGAACCTGCTCGGCCAGCGCCAGCCGGAGATCTACGGCAAGGACACCCTCGCCGACGTCGAGGCCCTGTGCGCCAAGGCGGCCGCCGCGCACGGCGGCACGGTGGACTTCCGGCAGTCCAACCACGAGGGCGAGCTGGTCGACTGGATCCACGAGGCACGGCTGAACCACTGCGGGATCGTCATCAACCCCGGGGCCTACTCACACACGTCAGTCGCGATTCTGGACGCACTCAACACCTGCGACGGACTGCCCGTGCTGGAGGTGCACATCTCCAACATCCACCGGCGTGAATCGTTCCGGCACCACTCGTACGTCTCCCTGCGCGCCGACGGCGTCATCGCCGGGTGCGGAGTGCAGGGATACGTGTTCGGCGTGGAGCGCGTCGCGGCGCTGGTGGGGGCCGCCCAGGCCGACGCGTAAGCCCCGGTCACCAGGCGCGCGGCTCTTACAGCCGGCCCGCCTCCACGATCCGCCGCAGGAACCGTTGCGTGCGTTCCTGCTGCGGGTCGCCGAAGATCTGCTCGGCGGTTCCGCGCTCCAGGACCACCCCTGAGTCCAGAAAACAAACCTGGTCGGCGACGTCCCGGGCGAAGCCCATCTCGTGCGTGGCCAGCACCATGGTCATGCCGTCGTCCTTCAGGTCCCGCACGACGGTGAGGACCTCGCCGACGAGCTCGGGGTCCAGGGCAGCGGTGATCTCGTCGAGCAGCAGCAGCCGCGGCCGTACGGCGAGAGCGCGCACGATCGCCACACGCTGCTGCTGGCCGCCGCTCAGCCGGTCCGGGTACTCACCCGCCTTGCCGCCGAGCCCGAGCCGCTCCAGCAGCTCCCGGGCACGTTCCTCGGCCTCCGCACGGGAGACGCCGTGCACCCGCCGCGGGGCGAGGGTGATGTTGTCCAGGACCGTCATGTGCGGGAACAGGTTGTAGGCCTGGAAGACCACGCCGATGCGGCGGCGTACGGCGTCCTGGTCGGCGCGCGGATCGGTGATCTCCTCGCCGTCCAGCCAGATCGCCCCGTCGTCGATCTCCTCCAGGAGGTTCGCGCATCGCAGCAGCGTCGACTTGCCCGACCCAGAGGCGCCGATCAGCGCGGTCACCGTGTGCGGGGCGACCTCCAGGTCGACATCCCGCAGGACGACTGTGTCGCCGAAGGTCTTGCGCACGGACTCCATGCGCAGCACGGGAGCGTCGCTCATATCGATCCTCCCTGGGCCCGTCGGCGGTCCATCCGTGCCGTCACCCAGTCCGTGAAGCGGGTCATCGGGATGGTCAGCGCCACGAAGACCAGGCCCGCGACGATGTACGGCGTGTAGTTGAGGCTGCGCTGGGCGATGATGTCGGACGCCCGGACGGCGTCGATCGCACCGCCGATCGACACCAGTCCGGTGTCCTTCTGGAGCGACACCAGATCGTTCAGCAGGGGCGGCACCTGACGGCGTACCGCCTGGGGCAGCACCACGTGCCGCAGCGCCTGCCGGTTGGTCAGGCCCAGCGAGCGGGCTGCGGCGCGCTGCGAAGGATGCACCGACTCGATGCCGGCGCGGAACACCTCGGCGACGTACGCCGAGTACGTCAGGGTCAGCGCCGTACCGCCCAGCCACACGGGATCAACGGTCACACCCTGGAGACGCAGTGCGGGCACGCCGAAGACGACGATCATCAGGTTGATGATCAGCGGCAGACCGCGGAAGAAGTCCGTGTACGCGGCCGCGAGCGCCCGCAGGGGGAAGAACACCGGCCCCGGCAGGGTCCGTGCGACGGCGATCAGCATGCCCAGGACGAGCACCAGAACACCGCAGATCAGCAGCAGCCGGATGTTGAGCCAGAGCCCTTCCAGGACCTTGGGGAACGCCTCGCGTGCGTAGCCCGCGTCGAAGAAGGTCTCCTTGGTACGCTCCCAGCCGGGAGCGCTGACGACGACCAGGTAGAGGACGACGGCGGTGACGAGGGTCGAGACGGCGGCGATGGCCGTCGCGCGACGGGCACGCGCGCGCTTGTAGCGCTCGCGCGCCAGCCGCCGCTCGGACGGGGTGTACCCCTCGGGCATGTCACTCTTGCCCGCGTCCTTGCCGGACTCCTCCTTCGTGACCGTCACTTGAGCACCGGAGCGCCGACGGCGTCGGACAGCCACTGCTTCTCCAGCTTCGCCAGCGTCCCGTCCTTGCGGAGGGCATCCACGGCCGACGACACGCACGAGGTGAGGGCACTGCCCTTGTCGAGGACCAGCCCGAACTGCTCTGGCGTACCGCCCTGGTTCTCGAACTGTCCGACGATCTTGGCGTCGGTCACCTGGGCGGCGGTGACGTAGAAGGCGGTGGGCAGGTCGGTGACGATCGCGTCCACCTGACCGTTCTTCAGCGCGGAGATGGCCTGGTCGTTCTTGGAGTACGCGGCCGCCTCCTGGGAGGGCTTCACCACGTCGCCGATGTAGTTGAGGCTCGTTGTGCCCACCTGGGCGCCCAGCTTGAGGCCCTTGAGATCCGCGATGCCGGTCGCCTTGGCGGCCTTAGACCCCTTCAGCGCGATGACGGCCTGGCGCACGTCGTAGTAGCCGGAGGAGAAGTCCACGGCCTTCTTGCGCTCGTCGCTGATGGACACCTGGTTGATGTCGAAGTCGAAGGTCTTCACGCCGGGCGCGAAGGCCTTGTTGAAGGGCACCTGCTGCCACACGACGGCACTCTTGTCGTAGCCGAGCTGCTGCGCCACCGCGTAGGCGACGGCCGACTCGAAGCCCTTGCCGTTGGCGGGCTTGTCGTCCTTGAACCACGGCTCGTAGGCGGGCTCGTCCGTGGCGACGGTCAGTTTGCCGGATGCCTTGGTGTCCAACTTGCCCTTGGCGCAGGTCTTCGAGGCCGAACCGGACGGTGTGGCTGCCGCCTTGTCCTCCGGCTGCGGAGCGCAGCCGACAGCGGTGGCGAGCAGGCCTATGGTTGCCGCGGCGACGGCGCGGCGCAGAGCGCGAGGGGCGAGGTGCATGGCGGGAGAGTGGCAGTCCAGCGTCCCGTTTGTCGAGGTCACGTCGGGAATTGTCCGCATAGTGGGAACGCGTGTTGCGGCCTTGTGAACACTTCCTGAGAGAACGCCGGGGCCGCCGGTCGAGGGCGGGGATTGAAAGACCGGCGGCCCATACCGCGCAGGAGCCGTCATCCTGTGCGGGGCTGCTTCCAGTTGACTGCGCAACAAGGTGCCCGGGGAGCGCGCGCAGCACTTCGGCTCGTGTGAATGGTTCACACGGGGCGCGTGCGTCAAGCAGGCGCGGGCGTACGGGGAGTTCGCGCCGGGGCCAGGGCCGAGGACGCGGGGCGCGCTGTGCGCATCCTGGCGTGTGCGCCCCCGGATGTGACGCATCTGCGGCCCTGCACGCTGTAGGGCATGACTCCCATGGGTCAGGGCCCGTCCTCTCGAGGCGGCAAGCGGGCCGAGGCGTACAGGGGCGGTCAGGTCGTAGCACCTGACCGCCCCTGTGTGCCGTTCGGCGCTCTCACCACCCGCGCGCGTGCCACTCCGGCAGATGCGGCCGCTCCGCGCCCAGGGTCGTGTCGTTGCCGTGCCCGGGGTAGACCCAGGTCTCGTCCGGAAGCACGTCGAAGATCTTCGTCTTGACGTCGTGGATCAGACTGGCGAACGCCTTGGGATCCTTACGGGTGTTGCCGACGCCCCCGGGGAAGAGGCAGTCCCCCGTGAAGACATGGGGATGCCCGTGCGGGTCGTCGTAGACGAGGGCGATCGAGCCCGGCGTGTGCCCGACCAGATGGCGCGCGGTGAGCTCCACGCGCCCCACCCGGATGGTGTCGCCGTCGTCGACGAGGACGTCGGTCGGCACCGGGATGCCGACGGCGTCCTCCCGGCCCGCGTATGTGCGGGCGCCGGTGGCCGTGACGACCTGGGCGAGCGCCTGCCAGTGGTCGCCGTGCTGATGGGTGGTGACGACGGAGGCGATGCCGTCGTCACCGATCATGCCGAGCAGCGTGTCCGCGTCGTTGGCCGCGTCGATCAGCAACTGCTCATCGGTGGCCCGGCAGCGCAGCAGATAGGCGTTGTTGTCCATCGGGCCGACCGCGATCTTGGTGATCATCAGGTCCTTCAGCTCGTGCACATCCGCCGGGCCGCCGACCGTCACCTGTCCGCTGTACGTCATGGCGGCAGCCTATAGCGGGGGAGCGTGCCCGGAGTCCCGCCATGGCCGCGCGGTCACAACGGCGGAAGCGCCGGCAGCGGGCCGCCCTGCACGGTCAGCCCGGAGCCGTCGCGGCGCCCCGCCAGCCAGCCGAGCAGCTCCGGCGCCGGGCCCGAGACGGTGACCTCCGGCTCCGTCGCCTCCCGGCCCGTCCGCCACGCGCGCGTACCGTCCGTCAGCCGGGTGGGGGGCACGTCGGGGTGCCCGGAGAAGCGAGCGGCCAGGAAATCGATCTCCCGCTGTGAGAACTCGGCCGGCAGATCCTCCAGCTCGTACCCGATGCCGAGGTCCACGTGATGCAGCTCCACCTCGGCCCACCGGCGGAACGGCACCCTGGAAGCCGAGTCGGTGACCCGGTTGCGCAACTCCACCGTGCGCGACCAGTCCGCCGGCACCGCACCGCTCTCCTGGAAGCGGGCCGCGCTGTCGCGCAGATCGGAGAGCTGGACGTCGAGGGGGCGCTGGGCGTCCCGCTCGATGTCGGCGTCGCGGGCCTCCCCGGACGGATACATGGGACGGCCCTCGAGGACGTTCACAAGCGCGTCCGCGTTGCGGGCCAGGTGAGCGAGGACGTGGCCGCGGCTCCAGCCGGGCAGCCGTGACGGCTCGGCCACCGATGCGTTGTCCAGTTCGGCGGCTGCGGTGAGCAGCCGGTCCGTCGCGTCGCGTACAGACGCCAGGTCATGACCGTGATCAATCATGCTGCTGACCCTAGCCCCGCCACACCTTTGGGTGAAGGTGGTGAAGCCGTGCCGTAAATCGAATGCGCGTGCTATATGGTCGGGCGTGGCGTCGGGCATGCTGGAGAGCCGGGGATTGTTATGCAACCCGGGAATCCGACCGGCGTTGTCAGTGGCTCCCCCTAGTCTGAGAAAGCACGGGGGCCTCGCCCCTGTCACTCCTCTCAAGCCAAGAAAGGTGCGGACCGGCGTGGCCGACCGTCTCATCGTCCGTGGCGCGCGCGAGCACAACCTCAAGAATGTCTCGCTCGACCTGCCGCGCGACTCGCTCATCGTCTTCACGGGCCTGTCGGGGTCGGGCAAGTCCTCGCTGGCCTTCGACACCATCTTCGCCGAGGGGCAGCGGCGCTACGTGGAGTCGCTCTCCTCGTACGCCCGCCAGTTCCTCGGCCAGATGGACAAGCCGGACGTCGACTTCATCGAGGGTCTGTCCCCGGCCGTCTCCATCGACCAGAAGTCGACCTCGCGCAACCCGCGCTCGACGGTCGGCACCATCACCGAGGTCTACGACTACCTGCGTCTGCTCTTCGCCCGCATCGGCAAGCCGCACTGTCCCGAGTGCGGCCGCCCGATCTCGCGCCAGTCGCCGCAGGCCATCGTCGACAAGGTCCTGGAGCTGCCGGAGGGGAGCCGCTTCCAGGTGCTGTCGCCACTGGTGCGCGAGCGCAAGGGAGAGTTCGTCGATCTCTTCGCCGATCTCCAGACCAAGGGCTACTCCCGCGCGCGTGTGGACGGCGAGACGATCCAGCTCTCCAGCCCGCCCACGCTGAAGAAGCAGGAGAAGCACACCATCGAGGTGGTCGTCGACCGCCTCACGGTCAAGGACTCCGCCAAGCGCCGCCTCACCGACTCCATCGAGACCGCCCTCGGCCTGTCCGGCGGCATGGTCGTGCTCGACTTCGTCGACCTCCCCGAGGACGACCCCGAGCGCGAGCGCATGTACTCGGAGCACCTGTACTGCGCGTACGACGACCTGTCCTTCGAGGAGCTGGAGCCGCGCTCCTTCTCCTTCAACTCGCCCTTCGGCGCCTGCCCCGACTGCACCGGCATCGGTACGCGCATGGAGGTCGACCCCGAGCTGATCGTCCCGGACGAGGACAAGTCCCTCGACGAGGGCGCCATCCACCCCTGGTCGCACGGCCACACCAAGGACTACTTCGGCCGGCTGATCGGCGCCCTGGCGGACGCTCTGGGTTTCCGCACCGACATCCCCTTCGCGGGCCTGCCGCAGCGCGCCAAGAAGGCTCTGCTCCAGGGCCACAAGACACAGATCGAGGTCCGCTACCGCAACCGGTACGGGCGCGAGCGCGTCTACACCACGCCCTTCGAAGGCGCCGTGCCCTTCGTCAAGCGCCGGCACAGCGAGTCCGAGAGCGACGCCAGCCGCGAGCGCTTCGAGGGCTATATGCGCGAGGTGCCCTGCCCCACCTGTGAGGGCACCCGCCTGAAGCCGATCGTCCTCGCGGTCACGATCATGGGGAAGTCGATCGCCGAGGTCTCCGGCATGTCCATCAGCGACTGCGCCGACTTCCTGGGCGAGCTGAAGCTCAACGCCCGCGACAAGAAGATCGCCGAGCGGGTGCTGAAGGAGGTCAACGAGCGGCTGCGGTTCCTGGTCGACGTCGGCCTGGACTACCTCTCGCTGAACCGCGCGGCCGGCACCCTGTCCGGCGGTGAGGCCCAGCGCATCCGCCTGGCCACCCAGATCGGCTCCGGCCTCGTCGGCGTCCTGTACGTCCTGGACGAGCCGTCCATCGGCCTGCACCAGCGCGACAACCACCGGCTGATCGAGACCTTGGTCAGACTGCGCGACATGGGCAACACGCTCATCGTCGTCGAGCACGACGAGGACACCATCAAGGTCGCCGACTGGGTCGTCGACATCGGCCCCGGCGCGGGCGAGCACGGCGGCAAGGTCGTGCACAGCGGCTCCCTGAAGGAGCTGCTCACCAACGCCGAGTCCATGACCGGCCAGTACCTGGCCGGCAAGAGGTCGATCCCGCTGCCCGACATCCGCCGCCCGCAGGACCCCTCCCGCAGGCTCACGGTGCACGGCGCCCGCGAGAACAACCTCCAGGACATCGACGTCTCCTTCCCGCTGGGAGTGTTCACGGCCGTCACCGGCGTGTCCGGCTCCGGCAAGTCGACGCTGGTCAACGACATCCTGTACACGCACCTGGCCCGCGAGCTGAACGGCGCGCGCAGCGTTCCCGGGCGGCATACGCGCGTGGACGGCGACGACCTCGTCGACAAGGTCGTGCACGTCGACCAGTCGCCCATCGGCCGCACCCCGCGCTCCAATCCGGCGACGTACACCGGCGTCTTCGACCACATCCGCAAGCTGTTCGCCGAGACCACCGAGGCGAAGGTCCGCGGCTATCTGCCCGGCCGCTTCTCCTTCAACGTCAAGGGCGGCCGCTGCGAGAACTGCGCGGGCGACGGCACCATCAAGATCGAGATGAACTTCCTGCCGGACGTGTACGTCCCCTGTGAGGTCTGCCACGGCGCCCGCTACAACCGGGAGACCCTGGAGGTCCACTACAAGGGCAAGTCCATCGCCGAGGTCCTGAACATGCCCATCGAGGAAGCCATGAACTTCTTCGAGGCGGTTCCGGCGATCAACCGCCACCTCAAGACGCTGAACGACGTCGGTCTCGGCTATGTCCGGCTCGGCCAGTCCGCCACCACCCTGTCCGGCGGTGAGGCGCAGCGCGTGAAGCTCGCCAGCGAGCTCCAGAAGCGCTCCACCGGCCGCACGGTCTACGTCCTGGACGAGCCGACCACCGGTCTGCACTTCGAGGACATCAGCAAGCTGCTGACGGTACTTGCCGGCCTGGTCGACAAGGGCAACACGGTCATCGTCATCGAGCACAACCTCGACGTGATCAAGACCGCCGACTGGATCGTCGACATGGGCCCCGAGGGCGGCGCCGGCGGCGGACTCGTCGTCGCCGAGGGCACGCCCGAGGAGGTCGCCGGGATCCCGGCCAGCCACACCGGCAAGTTCCTGCGGGAGATCCTCGGAGCCGACCGGATCAGCGACGCCAGTTCGGTACCGGCCCCGCGCAAGACCGCGGCCAGGAAGACGGTCGCGGCCGGGGCGGCGGCGAAGAAGACGGCGACGGCCAGGACCGCCGACAACACCGCCGCGAAGAAGGCGGCCGGCGCCGCGAAGAAGGCCACGCCCGCGAAGAAGACGACGCGGACACGGAAGGCCTGAACATATCCAGAACGGTGCGGCGCCCCGCGGGAGAACTTCCCGCGGGGCGCCGCCCGTTGCAAGCCGGGCCGTCGGGCCCGCGCAGGAGGGTTACGGGCCCTGTACCTCGCCCAGTTCGGAGGCGTACGGCGGCTCCGCGCCCGCCCGGGAGCAGGTGATCGCGGCGGCCCGGGCTGCGTAGCGCAGCAGCCTGGTCCAGCCGTCGGCGCCCAGTCCCAGGAGTGCCTCGGCGGACAGGGCGTTTTGGGCGGCCAGACCGTGCAGGAGGGCCGCGTTCACCGTGTCGCCGGCGCCGATGGTGTCGACGACGTCGACCTTCTCGCCCGGCACGGGGTGCACGGCCCCGTCCCGGGTGAAGGCGCTGAGCCCGTCGCCGCCATGGGTGATCACGACGGCCGCGGGTCCGGCGGCCAGCCACTCCCGCGGGGTGCCGCCCAGCCACAGGGCGTCCTCCTCGGAGAGCTTGAGCAGCGACACGTAGGGCAGCCAGCTCCGGAAACGTGCCCGGTAGGCGTCCGCGTCGGGAATCAGGCCCGCCCGGATGTTGGGGTCCAGCGCGGTGAACACGCCCTGCGCGGCGGCGGTCCGCAGCAGGGTCTCGTACGCCGTCGCCCCGGGCTCAAGGACGAGCGAGCAGGTGCCGAAGGACACGGCCCGCGTCTCGGCGGGCAGCGCCTCGGGCGCCACGAACAGCCGGTCGGCGGTGCCCTCGACGTAGAAGGAGTAGGCGGCGGATCCGTCCCCGTCGATCGTGGCGACCGCGAGGGTGGTCGGCTCCGCACCGCGCTGCACGGCCGAGACGTCCACGCCCGCTGCCCGGAGCCCGTCGAGCAGCGCCTCGCCGAAGGCGTCGCATGAGGTGCGGGAGCAGAACGCCGTGGGGGAGCCGAGACGCCCGAGGGCCACGGCCGTGTTGTACGGGCCGCCGCCGAGCGCCGGCTTCAGGCCCGCGAGAGCCCCTGTGCCCTGCGGTACCAGGTCGATCAGAGCCTCACCGGCGACGACGATCACGAGGCGGTTCCTTTCTCGCCCTTGCCGAACTTCTCGGGCTTCTCGAATTTCTCGGGCTGTTCGGGTTGTGCGGACCGCGCCGTCCCTTCCGGGCAGCCGCACGAGGTCCGGTGGACGAAGGTGCAGGGAAGCCGCAGGGTGCGGGCTGGGCGGTCCGGGGAGGCGAGGCGGTCCAGGAGTACCTGGACCGCCTGGGCGCCGATCTCCCGGCTGGGCTGGGCGACGGCGGTCAGCCGCGGCGAGAACAGGTCCGCCCAGGCGAAGTCGTCGAAGCAGCACAGGGCCATGTCCTCGGGCACGGACAGACCCCGCTCGCGCAGGGCGCGCAGCGCACCGATGGTCATCGCGTTGTTGGCGGTGACCAGTGCGGTGGGCGGGGCGGCAAGGGAGAGAAGAGCCGTGGTGGCGCGCTCGGCGTCGGCGGACTCGGAGTTGCCGTGCACCAGGAGGCGTTCGTCGTGGGGGAGCCCGGAGGCGGCGAGGCCGTGGCGGTATCCGGCGACGCGTTCGCGGGTCGTGCTGAGCCCGGGCCGGCCTGCGACCAGGGCGATCCGGCGGTGGCCGAGCTCGGCGAGATGGGTGACCAGCCGGGCGGTCGGTTCGACGCTCTCGGCGAAGACCTGGTCGTACGCGGGTGTGCCGTCGGCCGGGGTGGTGACGAGCCGGTCGAGGAAGACGGCCGGCACGCCGTGGCGGCCGAGGTAGGCGAGGAGGTCGCCCGGGTTCGCCGAAGGGGCGACGATCATGCCGTCGACCCGGCGTTCGTGCAGCAGCTGGACGACCTTGCGCTCGTGCTCCGGGTCGTCGTGCGGGTCGGCGATGAGCAGGCTGTAGCCGTGTTCCAGGGCGCCGGCCTCCACGCCCTGGAGGATCTCCGTGAAGTACGGGTTGCTGATCGCCGACACCGCGAGTCCGATGGAGCGGGTGCGCGCGGTCACCAGGGAGCGGGCGAGGGTGTTCGGGGTGTAGCCGAGCCGGTCGACTGCGTCCAGGACGGCCTGGCGGGTGTGGGGGAGGACGGGCCGGGTGTCGTTCAGGACGTGCGAGACGGTCGCCACGGAGACCCCGGCGCTTCGAGCGACATCGGCCATGGTCGCCATCGCGTCCCCCTTCCTGGGCCCCGCCCCCTTCGACGGCACGGCGTGCCTTCCGGCCGGGACGGTATCCCATCCGCGGTCCCGCGTAAACGCTTGCGCAAACGTTTACGTCCCGTGACGGCGGAGAAGTGCGCCGATCTGGCCGGCCCGTCGGGCAGGGCTCACTCCCAGTCCCACCCGATGCCCACGAGCCCCGTCCGCACCCGGGGCTCGACGAGGTGGACCGAACGGTGGCGGCCGCTCAGGGGCAGCTCCTGGCGGCCGCTGCGCGGGGCCGCGGGCGAGTGCTGGGCGAAGCGGTGGCAGCGGGAGGGCAGGGCCTGCTCGTCGAAGCGCACCTGGAGCGCGTACTGCCCGCCGGCCGGACCGAACCCACGGATGTACTCGCGGGACACGCCGGCGGTGCCGTCCTCGATGCCGTAGCGGAAGAGGAAGGTGTCCCCGGCCCGCAGGCGGGTGTCGAAGAGGAACTCGGCCACGAGCACACCGGTGTCGTGGTGCACGCGCACGCGTCCCGTGCGGCAGTTCTCCAGTGCGTGCACCCGCATGCGTTCCGGTGCGCAGCCCGGGTCGCCGTGGTGGACGGCCACGAAGCGGTCCACTCCGTCCTTGTGGGCGCGCACTATGTGGTGGGACTCGCGGCCCGCCAGTTCGCGGCGGGCGCCGATGCGTACCCGCTCGTGGTGGCCCAAGGTGTGCAGACCGCCGTCCAGAGGCGAGCCCAGCTCGGCCAGCAGCCGCTCCAGGACGCCCGACGCCTCCACCAGGGCGCGGTAGGAGCGGCCCGCGGGCCGCCCCGCGCACGTGGGTTCGTCGGTCTCCGCGAGCAGCCGGATCAGGGACTCCTCCGGCAGCTGGAGGATCTCCTCCAGCGCGCGTACGGCCCGCAGGGACTCGGGGCGCTGCGGGCGTCGGGCACCCTGCTGCCAGTAACTCAGGCTCGTCACACCGACCTTGACCCCGTAGCGCGACAGATGGTGCTGCACGCGCTGCAGGGGCAGTCCGCGGGCGGCGATCGCGGCACGCAGTGCGACGTGGAAGGGGCCGCCCCGAAGGGCCGAGTCCAGTTCCGCGGTCACGACGGCGGCGACGTCCGCGTGCTGTGTGGCGTGCGGCATGCAGGGGCCTTTCTGTGAATGCTCGCTACGGCTGGTCGGGCCGGGTCTGTGCGTAATCCGGGGCCACCCCGTCGGCGCCGGGGAGTCTTCACATCCGTACGCCGTCGTTCCCGGTCCCGAGTTCCCCCGCATTGAAGCGTGTTGACCTAGTCCCGACAACACCTGAGACCCAACGGCGGTGCACTCCTGGCCGAGACGCGATCGGTGTCTCAACCCGGCGCGGTGGTGCGGGTCACCGAGGGTGACGCTCCCCGAGTCCCGCGAGCCCGGACGGCGGCGTCGTCCACAGGCCCGCCGCACTGTCAGCGCTCGCCAGTAGGGTGTGAGACATGGCCGATCCCTCCAGCTACCGCCCCAAGCCGGGACAGATCCCGGACTCGCCAGGGGTGTACAGGTTCCGTGACGAGCACCGCCGGGTGATCTACGTCGGAAAGGCGAAGAGCCTGCGCCAGCGCCTGGCGAACTACTTCCAGGACCTGGCCGGACTCCACCCCCGCACCCGCTCCATGGTCACCACGGCCGCGTCCGTGGAGTGGACCGTGGTGTCCACGGAGGTCGAGGCCCTGCAGCTGGAGTACTCCTGGATCAAGGAGTTCGACCCCCGGTTCAACGTCAAGTACCGCGACGACAAGAGCTACCCGTACCTCGCGGTGACGATGAACGAGGAGTTCCCGCGCGTCCAGGTGATGCGCGGCCACAAGCGCAAGGGCGTGCGCTACTTCGGGCCGTACGGGCACGCGTGGGCGATCCGCGACACCGTGGACCTCCTGCTGCGGGTCTTCCCGGTGCGCACCTGCTCGGCGGGTGTCTTCAAGAACGCCGCCCGCACCGGCCGTCCCTGTCTGCTCGGCTACATCGGCAAGTGCTCCGCCCCCTGCGTCGAGCGCGTCTCCGCCGAGGAACACCGCGAACTGGCCGAGGAGTTCTGCGACTTCATGGCCGGCCGTACGGGGACGTACCTGCGCCGCCTCGAGAAGCAGATGGCCCAGGCGGCCGAGGAGATGGAGTACGAGCGGGCGGCCCGCCTGCGCGACGACATCGAGGCCCTGAAGAAGGCCATGGAGAAGAACGCGGTCGTGCTCGCCGACGCGACCGACGCCGACCTGATCGCGGTCGCCGAGGACGAGCTGGAGGCGGCCGTCCAGATCTTCCACGTTCGCGGCGGACGGGTGCGCGGCCAGCGCGGCTGGGTCACCGACAAGGTCGAGGAGATCACCACCGGCGCCCTCGTCGAACACGCCCTGCAGCAGTTGTACGGCGAGGAGAAGGGCGACTCCGTCCCCAAGGAGGTCCTCGTCCCGGCCCTGCCCGACCCGGTCGAGCCCGTCCAGGAGTGGCTCACCGAGCGCCGGGGCTCCGCGGTCTCGCTGCGCATCCCGCAGCGCGGCGACAAGAAGGCCCTGATGGAGACGGTCGAGCGCAACGCCCAGCAGGCGCTCGTGCTGCACAAGACCAAGCGCGCCTCCGACCTGACCACGCGCTCGCGTGCCCTGGAGGAGATCGCCGAGGCCCTCGACCTGGACAGCGCCCCCCTCCGCATCGAGTGCTACGACATCTCGCACCTCCAGGGCGACGACGTGGTGGCCTCCATGGTCGTCTTCGAGGACGGCCTGCAGCGCAAGAGCGAGTACCGCCGCTTCCAGATCAAGGGCTTCGAGGGACAGGACGACGTCCGCTCCATGCACGAGGTGATCAACCGCCGCTTCCGGCGTTACCTCGCGGAGAAGGAGAAGACGGGGGAGTGGGCCGACGGCGAGAACACCCTCACCGAGGAGGACGGCCGTCCCAAGAAGTTCGCCTACCCGCCCCAGCTCGTCGTCGTCGACGGCGGACAGCCCCAGGTCGCCGCGGCCAAGAAGGCCCTGGACGAGCTCGGCATCGACGACGTCGCCGTGTGCGGCCTCGCCAAGCGTCTGGAGGAGGTCTGGCTGCCGGGCGACGACGACCCGGTCGTCCTGCCCCGCACCAGCGAGGGCCTGTATCTGCTGCAGCGCGTCCGCGACGAGGCGCACCGCTTCGCGATCACCTACCAGCGCACCAAGCGGGCCAAGCGCTTCAGGTCGAGCCCCCTGGACGACGTGCCGGGACTCGGGGACACACGCAAGCAGGCACTTCTGAAACATTTCGGCTCGTTGAAGAAACTAAGATCCGCCACCATCGACCAGATCTGCGAGGTCCCCGGCATAGGCCGCAAGACGGCCGAGACGATCGCCGTCGCCCTCGCCCAGGCGGCCCCGGCCGCGCCCGCCGTGAACACGGCGACTGGAGAGATCATGGAGGAGGAACCCGGAACCACGGGTTCCAGCGGGCAGCCCGTAGCCATGGGCGCCCCGGACGAACGACGGGGGCAGGAGACATGAATGTGAACGAGCACGACGGGCAAGAGAACCAGGCCGGAGACGGAGCACAGGTGAGTACGGGCAGCGACACGCCCGGGGCGGTCCCCGAGGCGGCCATCCCGGAGCTGGTGATCATCTCGGGCATGTCGGGTGCGGGCAGGTCGACAGCCGCCAAGTGTCTGGAGGACCTCGGCTGGTTCGTCGTCGACAACCTTCCGCCCGCGCTGATCCCCACCATGGTGGAGCTCGGCGCCCGCTCGCAGGGCAACGTCGCCAGGATCGCGGTCGTCGTCGACGTCCGCGGGCGTCGCTTCTTCGACAACCTCCGCGAGTCCCTCGCCGACCTGGAGGCCAAGCACGTCACCCGGCGGATCGTGTTCCTTGAGTCCTCCGACGACGCCCTGGTGCGCCGCTTCGAGTCGGTCCGCCGCCCCCACCCCCTTCAGGGCGACGGCCGCATCGTCGACGGCATCGCCGCCGAGCGCGAACTGCTGCGCGAGCTGCGCGGTGACGCCGACCTGGTGATCGACACCTCCAGCCTGAACGTGCACGAGCTGCGCGCCAAGATGGACGCCCAGTTCGCCGGCGAGGAGGAGCCCGAGCTGCGGGCCACCGTCATGTCCTTCGGCTTCAAGTACGGCCTCCCGGTCGACGCCGACCTGGTCGCGGACATGCGCTTTCTGCCCAACCCGCACTGGGTCCCGGAGCTGCGCCCCTTCACCGGCCTGAACGAAGAGGTCGCCGCCTACGTCTTCAACCAGCCCGGCGCCAAGGAGTTCCTCGACCGCTACGCCGAGCTGCTCCGCCTCATCGCGGCCGGCTACCGCCGCGAAGGCAAGCGGTACGTGACCATCGCCATCGGCTGCACGGGCGGCAAGCACCGCTCGGTGGCCATGTCGGAGAAGCTCGCCGCACGTCTTGCGGCCGAGGGCGTGGAGACGGTGGTCGTGCACCGGGACATGGGACGCGAATGACGGAGCGTTCTCCGCGGCTGAGCAGGCTGCGCCGGGTCGTGCCCGAGTCCCGCGCGGGCCGGCCCGTCGAAGCCCGCGGCGCCCGGCCGCGCCGCCGCGGCGCCCAGCCCAAGGTCGTCGCCCTCGGCGGTGGCATGGGCCTGTCCGCCTCGCTCGCCGCGCTGCGCCGGATCACCGGCGACCTCACCGCCGTCGTCACCGTGGCCGACGACGGCGGCTCCAGCGGGCGCCTGCGCGACGAACTGGGCGTGCTGCCGCCCGGCGACCTGCGCAAGGCGCTGGCCGCGCTGTGCGGCGACGACGACTGGGGCCAGACCTGGGCCCGCGTCATCCAGCACCGCTTCCAGTCCAAGGGCGACCTGCACGAACACGCGGTCGGCAACCTCCTGATCGTCGCGCTGTGGGAGCAGCTGGGCGACCATGTCCAGGCCCTCGACCTGGTCGGCAAGCTGCTCGGTGCGCACGGGCGCGTGCTGCCCATGTCCGCCGTACCCCTGGAGCTGCAGGCCCTGGTCAAGGGGCACGACCCGGAGCGCCCCGAGGACGTCGACACCGTGCGGGGACAGGCGACCGTGGCGCTCACGCCGGGCGAGGTGCAGTCCGTGCACCTGGTGCCGCACGACCCGCCCGCCGTACCCGAGGCCGTCGAGGCGGTCCTGGACGCCGACTGGGTCGTTCTCGGCCCCGGGTCCTGGTTCTCCTCAGTCATCCCGCACCTGCTCGTTCCCGAACTCCTGGACGCCCTCACCGAGACGAAGGCACGCCGGGTACTCTCGCTGAACCTCGCCCCGCAGCCCGGAGAAACCGAAGGCTTCTCCCCGCAGCGTCATTTGGAGGTTTTGGGACGACACGCCCCTAAACTCGCCCTGGACGTGGTGCTGGCCGACGAGGCCGCCGTGCCCGACCGCGACGTGCTCACCGAAGCCGCCAAGCGGTTCGGTGCCGCGGTCGAGCTGGCGCCGGTGGCCCGGAGGGACGGAACTCCGCGGCACGACCCGGAGCTGCTGGCCGCCGCGTACGACCGTATTTTTCGGATGCATGGAAGGATCGGCCCATGGCGATGACGGCAGCGGTGAAGGATGAGATCTCCCGGCTCCCCGTCACCCGGACCTGCTGCAGAAAGGCGGAGGTCTCCGCCATTCTGCGGTTCGCCGGCGGCCTCCACCTGGTCAGCGGGCGCATCGTGATCGAAGCGGAGCTGGACACCGCGATGGCGGCGCGGCGCCTGAAGCGGGACATTCTGGAGATCTTCGGCCACAGCTCCGAACTGATCGTGATGGCGCCGGGCGGACTGCGCCGCGGTTCGCGCTATGTCATCCGGGTCGTCGCCGGCGGTGACCAGCTGGCCCGGCAGACCGGCCTGGTCGACGGCCGGGGCCGCCCGATCCGCGGTCTCCCCCCGCAGGTGGTCTCGGGGGCCACCTGCGATGCGGAGGCCGCCTGGCGCGGCGCGTTCCTGGCGCACGGCTCGCTGACCGAGCCCGGCCGCTCCTCCTCCCTGGAGGTGACCTGCCCCGGCCCGGAGGCCGCGCTCGCCCTCGTCGGCGCCGCCCGCCGGCTGTCGATCGCCGCGAAGGCGCGCGAGGTGCGCGGTGTGGACCGCGTGGTCGTCCGTGACGGCGACGCGATCGGCGCCCTGCTCACCCGCCTCGGCGCGCACGAGTCGGTGCTGGCCTGGGAGGAGCGCCGGATGCGCCGCGAGGTGCGGGCCACGGCGAACCGTCTCGCCAACTTCGACGACGCCAACCTGCGCCGCTCCGCACGCGCGGCCGTCGCCGCCGGCGCCCGCGTGCAGCGCGCCCTGGAGATCCTCGGCGACGAGGTTCCCGAGCACCTCGCGGCCGCCGGGCGGCTGCGCATGGAGCACAAGCAGGCCTCGCTGGAGGAGCTGGGCGCGCTCGCCGACCCGCCGCTGACCAAGGACGCCGTCGCCGGCCGTATCCGCCGACTCCTTGCGATGGCCGACAAGCGCGCCTCCGACCTCGGCATTCCGGGCACGGAGTCCAGCATCACCGAGGAGATGGCCGACAACCTGGTCGGCTGACCCGCAGACGTACACCTGAAGATCACTCAACCTGCCGGTGCCGGCGCCCACTTGGGTGCCGGCACCGGCATTTGTCTGTCCATGAGGCGCTCTTGACTCGATCATGAAGTGTCATGAGCCTGGCAACAGTTCGCTGCTGTGGCGGACCATTGCTAGGGGGGTTCATGAGACACAGAGCGAGATCGATCCTCGCTGTCGGCGCGCTCCTGCTCGGCGGAGCGAGCCTCGCACCCATCGCCCAGGCGCAGAACGGAAGTTCGCAGGGATCCGACCCCACCGAGGTCAAGGTCTACCGCGCCGACGTCACCGCCAAGCAGGTACCCCTGCTGCTGGCAGCCGGACAGGACGGCCAGGAACTCGGCGAGCAGGTCCCGGAGAAGGGCACCGCCTCGGTCGAGCTGTACCTCACCGGCCAACAGGCCCACAAGCTCGAGAAGCAGGGCGTCGCCCTGACCGAGCACACGCTTTCGGCCAGGACCGTCAAGCGCGTGGAGGCCGCCGCCCAGGGGGTCTTCCGCCCGTACAGCGGAAGCGGCGGTCTCAAGGAGGAGATCGTCCGGACCGGACAGGAGAACCCCGGCCTCACCAAGGTCGTCTCCATCGGCAAGACCGTGGGCGGACAGGACATCCTCGCGCTCAAACTGACCAAGGACGCGAAGAAGTCCAAGGACGGCTCGAAGCCCTCCGTCCTCTACCTGTCCAACCAGCACGCGCGCGAGTGGATCACGCCGGAGATGACCCGCCGGCTGATGCACTACTACCTGGACCACTACAAGACGGACCAGCGCATCAAGAAGATCGTGGACTCCACCGAGCTGTGGTTCGTGATCTCGGCCAACCCCGACGGCTACGACTACACGTTCAAGAACTCCCAGACCCGCCTTTGGCGCAAGAACCTGCGTGACGTCAACGGCGACGGTGTCATCTCCACGGGTGACGGCGTCGACCTCAACCGCAACTTCCCCTACAAGTGGGGCTACGACGACGAGGGTTCGTCCCCCAACCCCACCAGTGAGACCTATCGCGGCGCGAGCCCCGCCTCCGAGCCCGAGACCAGGGCGCTGGACGCCTTCGAGAAGCGCATCGGGTTCACCTACGGCATCAACTACCACTCCGCCGCCGAACTCCTGCTCTACGGCGTCGGCTGGCAGGTGGCCACCCCCACGCCCGACGACGTGGTCTACAAGGCCCTCGCCGGTTCGCCCGACCACTCCGCGATACCCGGCTATCGCCCGCAGGTCTCCTCCGAGCTCTACACCACCAACGGCGAGGCGGACGGACACGCGGCGAACGTCAACGGCATGTCGATGTTCACCCCCGAGATGTCGACGTGCCAGACCGCGTCGAACATCGACCCCAACGACCAGTGGAAGGCGGCCGACTGCCAGTCCGTCTTCAACTTCCCGGACGACGAGAAGCTGATCCAGCAGGAGTTCGAGAAGAACATCCCGTTCGCGCTGTCGGTCGCCGAGACCGCCCCGCATCCCGACACACCGTCCTCCTCGCTCGGCCTTACCGCAGCCGACTTCACCCCGGCCACGTTCACCACGTCGTACTCGCGCGGTGCCGACCAGGAGGTCTCCGTCGTCGTACGCAAGGCCGTGCGCGACAAGGAGCTCAAGTACCGCGTCAACGGCGGCCGTACGCAGGATGCGCGGCTCAAGGCCTGGAAGGGCGGCGAGACCTACGGCGGGGACGACAACCTGCACTTCGACGAGTACCGGGCCAAGGTCAGGGACGGCGCCCCGGGCGACAAGGTCGAGGTGTGGTTCACCGGCAGGGCCAGGGGCGGCAAGAAGGTCTCCAGCGAGCACTTCACCTACACCGTCGCCCAGCGGCCCAAGGCCGACACCCTCGTCGTCGCCGAGGAGGGCGCGGCCGCCACACAGGCGCAGACGTACGTGGACGCGCTGAAGGCCAACGGCCGCAAGGCGATCGTCTGGGATGTCGCCACCCAGGGCGCACCCGACGCGCTCGGCGTGCTGAAGCACTTCAAGACGGTCGTCCACTACACCGGTGCGAGCGTTCCCGGCAACGCCACCCAGCTCCAGCTGCGCGCCTACCTCAACGAGGGCGGCAAGCTGATCGAGGCGGGCGAGCAGGCCGGCGGCGACGTCGACCTCGGCGGGGGCACCCTGTCGAACGACTTCAGCCAGTACTACCTGGGCGCCTACTCCCGTACGTCGACCCCCGGGGCCACCGGCTTCACCGGCTCCGGCAAGCTCGACGGCTTCAGCGGGGCGCTCGGTGCCGCCACCGGCAACCCGCTCGACAAGGCGGGCACCTACAGCGTCACCTCCGACTCGCTGCCCGCCGACAAGTACCCGCAGTTCGCCAGCGCGGGCGCGGGCCAGTTCGCCGGGACCGTCAACCCGTACGGGCCGTACGCCGGCTCCTTCATGGCGGCCGCCGTCCACACCGACGACGCCTACAAGCGCCTCACCCGCACCATCGACCTCACCGGTGTCGCAGCGGCCCAGCAGCCGACCCTGCGCAGCCAGTTGCTCTGGGACACCGAGCCCGGCTACGACCACGTCATCGTCGAGGCCCACACCACCGGCGCCGACGACTGGACGACCCTCCCGGAGAAGGGCGGCGCGACCCACCAGACCGTACCGAGCGAGTGCGGGGCGGGCTTCCTGGTGAACGAGCACCCGTGGCTCAAGCACTACCTGACCATCGCCGACAACGACTGCACCGCGACCGGCACGAGCGGTTCCTGGAACAGCCTCACCGGCGCCTCCAACGGCTGGCAGCAGGTCAACTTCGACCTGAGCGCCTACGCCGGCAAGTCCGTCGAGGTCTCCTTCAGCTACGTCACCGACCCGGGTACCGGCGGCCACGGCGTCCTCGCCGACGACGCCTCGCTCGTCATCGGCGGCACGCCGACCCAGACCGAGGGCTTCGAGACGTCGCTCGGCGCCTGGAGCGCGTCCGGACCGCCCGCGGGCAGCCCGGCCGTCCTCCAGGACTGGACGCGCACCGGAGCCCTGTTCAGGACATACGGAGCGATCACCACCGACCGGACCGTGCTGCTGGGCTTCGGGCTGGAGCATGTCAGCGCGGCGGCCGACCGCAACAGCCTCATCAAGAAGGCCCTCGCGGCACTGGAAGGTTGAACACCCTGGTCAACGATGACTAGCTCTCCGTAGTCAAAAAGAGTGACACGATCTTTTGTCCCGGGCGGTCCGTACCCCTACTGGCGGGTACGGACCGCCTGCCCATGTATGGGGCGTCTCGATGTCACTACGGCGCTCTCAGGGAGGTAGGGTCGGGGGTGGTCGGGGACATCCCAAACAGAGCTCGCCGGCACCGCATGGCCGGCGTACCAACGAGGAGATCGGTTCGTGACGATCCGCGTAGGCATCAACGGCTTCGGTCGTATCGGTCGCAACTACTTCCGCGCGCTGCTGGAGCAGGGTGCAGACATCGAGATCGTGGCTGTCAACGACCTGGGTGACACCGCGACCACCGCCCACCTGCTGAAGTACGACACCATCCTGGGCCGCCTCAAGGCCGAGGTGTCGCACACCGCCGACACGATCACCGTCGACGGGCACACCATCAAGGTCCTTTCCGAGCGCAACCCCGCCGACATCCCGTGGGGCGAGCTCGGCGTCGACATCGTGGTCGAGTCGACCGGCATCTTCACGAAGAAGGCCGACGCCGAGAAGCACATCGCCGGCGGCGCCAAGAAGGTCCTCATCTCGGCTCCGGCCAAGGACGAGGACATCACCATCGTGATGGGTGTCAACCAGGACAAGTACGACGCGGCCAACCACCACGTCATCTCCAACGCCTCCTGCACCACCAACTGTGTGGCGCCGATGGCGAAGGTCCTCGACGAGAACTTCGGCATCGTCAAGGGCCTGATGACGACGGTCCACGCGTACACCAACGACCAGCGCATCCTGGACTTCCCGCACTCGGACCTGCGCCGCGCCCGCGCCGCCGCCGAGAACATCATCCCGACCACCACCGGTGCCGCCAAGGCCACCGCCCTGGTCCTGCCGCAGCTCAAGGGCAAGCTGGACGGCATCGCCATGCGCGTCCCGGTCCCCACCGGCTCGGCCACCGACCTGGTCGTGACGCTGCAGCGCGAGGTCACCAAGGACGAGGTCAACGCCGCGTTCAAGAAGGCCTCCGAGGACGGCGACCTCAAGGGCTACCTGTCGTACACCGAGGACCCGATCGTCTCCTCGGACATCGTCAGCGACCCGGCCTCCTGCACCTTCGACTCCTCCCTGACCATGGTCCAGGAGGGCAACTCGGTGAAGATCCTCGGCTGGTACGACAACGAGTGGGGCTACTCCAACCGCCTCGTCGACCTGACGGTCTTCGTCGGCAACCAGCTCTGATCTGATCCACAGAGCAGGCACCTCGATGTGAACGCAGGGCTCGGGCAGCGCAGGGACGCGCCGCCCGGGCCCTGACTCACGTACGGATCAGCCCTCGTACGATCAGAGCAGCCCTCACCAGGAGTCCTCACATGAAGACGATCGACGAACTTCTCGCCGACGGCGTGGACGGCAAGCGGGTCTTCGTCCGCGCCGACCTCAACGTGCCGCTCGCCGACGGCCTCATCACCGACGACGGCCGCATCCGCGCCGTCCTGCCCACCGTCAAGGCCCTCGCGGACGCGGGCGCCAAGGTGGTCGTGGCCTCGCACCTCGGCCGCCCCAAGGGCGCGCCGGACCCGGCCTTCTCCCTGCTTCCGGCCGCCGAGCGGCTCGGTGAACTGCTGGGCGCCCCCGTGGCCTTCGCCCAGGACACCGTCGGCCCCGCCGCGCACGCGGCCGTCGACGGCCTCGAGCCGGGCCAGGTCGCGGTCATCGAGAACCTGCGCTTCAACGCGGGCGAAACCGCCAAGGACGACGCCGAGCGCGGCGAGTTCGCGGATCAGCTGGCCGCCCTCGCGGACGTCTACGTCGGCGACGGCTTCGGCGCGGTGCACCGCAAGCACGCCTCGGTCTTCGACCTTCCGGCGCGTCTGCCGCACGCCGCCGGCTACCTCATCGCGAACGAGGTCGCCGTACTGAAGAAGCTCACCGAAGACGTGCAGCGGCCGTACGTCGTCGCCCTGGGCGGCGCCAAGGTCTCCGACAAGCTCGCCGTCATCGACCAGCTGCTCGGCAAGGCCGACCGCCTGCTCATCGGCGGCGGCATGGCGTACACCTTCCTCAAGGCCAAGGGCTACGAGATCGGCAAGTCCCTGCTGCAGGAGGACCAGATCCCGGCCGTCCTGGAGTACATCGAGCGCGCCGAGAAGACCGGCGTCGAGCTGGTGCTGCCCGTCGACACCCTGGTCTCCACGGACTTCCCGGACCTGAAGACCAAGGCCCCGGCCAACCCCACCACCGTCGCCGCGGACGCCATCCCGGCCGACCAGGAGGGCCTGGACATCGGTCCGGAGACCCGCAAGCTGTACGCCTCGAAGATCACCGACGCCGCCACCGTCTTCTGGAACGGCCCGATGGGCGTCTTCGAGCACCCCGATTTCGCCGAGGGCACCAAGGCGGTCGCCCAGGCCCTCCTCGACTCCCCGGCCTTCACGGTCGTCGGCGGCGGCGACTCCGCCGCGGCCGTGCGCCTCCTGGGCTTCGACGAGAACGCATTCGGCCACATCTCGACCGGCGGCGGCGCCTCCCTCGAATACCTCGAGGGCAAGACGCTCCCCGGCCTCGCCGCACTGGAGGACTGACCCTTTATGAGCACGCGCACGCCGCTGATGGCGGGCAACTGGAAGATGAACCTCAACCACCTCGAGGCCATCGCCCACGTCCAGAAGCTCGCCTTCGCCCTCGCGGACAAGGACCACGAGGCCGTGGAGGTCGCCGTCCTGCCGCCCTTCACCGACCTGCGCTCCGTGCAGACCCTGGTCGACGGCGACAAGCTCAAGATCAAGTACGGCGCCCAGGACCTCTCGGCGCACGACTCCGGCGCCTACACCGGCGAGATCTCCGGCGCCATGCTGGCCAAGCTGAAGTGCACGTACGTGGCCATCGGCCACTCCGAGCGCCGCCAGTACCACAACGAGACCGACGAGCAGGTCAACGCCAAGGTCAAGGCCGCCTACAAGCACGGCCTGACCCCGATCCTGTGCGTCGGCGAGGAGCTGGACGTCCGCGAGGCGGGCAACCACGTCACGCACACGCTCGCCCAGGTCGAGGGCGGTCTGAAGGACCTCCCGGCCGAGCAGGCCGAGACCATCGTGATCGCCTACGAGCCCGTCTGGGCCATCGGCACCGGCAAGGTCTGCGGCGCCGAGGACGCCCAGGAGGTCTGCGCCGCCATCCGCGGCAAGATCGCCGAGCTGTACACCCAGGAGCTGGCCGACCAGGTCCGCATCCAGTACGGCGGCTCCGTCAAGGCCGGCAACGTCGCCGAGATCATGGCGCAGGCCGACATCGACGGCGCCCTGGTCGGCGGTGCCTCGCTGGACGCGGACGAGTTCGTCAAGATCGTGCGCTTCCGCGACCAGTGACACGAGCTGGGAGTATGCGGTAGCGGCGATACGTCGTACCCTTGCGGGGGCACAGCCTGGTTGCTGTGCCCCCGTCGTCCATCCGAATCCGAGGAAGTTGGTCCAGCCGTGGTTTTGGGGTTCTCGATCGCCCTGATCGTCTTCAGCCTGCTGCTGATGCTGCTGGTGCTGATGCACAAGGGGAAGGGCGGCGGCCTCTCCGACATGTTCGGTGGCGGCATGCAGTCGTCCGTCGGCGGCTCCTCGGTCGCCGAGCGCAACCTCGACCGGATCACCGTGGTGATCGGTCTGCTCTGGTTCGCGTGCATTGTCGTACTCGGCATCATCATGAAGTCGAGCAGCTGAGCAGCGACGCACACAGCACGTACATTCCGCACGTAAGGCCCCATGTTCGGTACGCGCAGCTGAGCGCGGCCTATCATGGGGCTTGCGTCTAGGTGTGGGGGGTGTAACTCCAATCACTGGACGCGCGTTGGGCCTTACGTAGACTGAGGCGCTCGCAACGAAGCGGAAACGCCGACTCGCTTCGCGGCACCATCACGCAGGGAGTTACGACCGTGGCAAGTGGCAACGCGATCCGAGGAAGTCGGGTCGGGGCGGGGCCGATGGGCGAGGCCGAGCGCGGCGAGTCCGCGCCGCGTCTGCGCATCTCCTTCTGGTGCTCGAACGGGCACGAGACGCAGCCCAGCTTCGCCAGCGACGCGCAGGTTCCCGAGACCTGGGACTGCCCGCGCTGCGGCTTCCCCGCCGGACAGGACCGGGACAACCCGCCGGACCCGCCGCGCACCGAGCCCTACAAGACGCACCTCGCGTACGTCAGGGAGCGGCGCAGCGACGCGGACGGCGAGGCGATCCTCGCCGAGGCGCTCGCCAAACTGCGGGGCGAGATCTAGGAGTTGAGAGCCGGCCGGGCACCGAGGGGTGCCTGGCCGGAGCTGTTTCGTACCCGGCCCCCGGCCGCCCGAGGACCGATTGTCAGTGGCGCCCTCTACGGTTTGTGCATCGGCAGATCGTGAGGGGGAGTTGTGGCGACGGTCGAGGCAGTGGGCAGTCTTGCGCCCGCGTGGCGTGGAGGGTTCGGGCGGCTGTGGACGGCCGCGGTGGTGTCCCGGTTCGGAGACGCGCTGCGCGGTGCGGCGCTGCCCCCGCTCGCCGCTTCGCTGACCGACCGCCCTCTGCTCATCGCGTCCGTGACCGCCTGCGGCTATCTGTCCTGGGTCGTCTTCGGACTGCTCGGCGGTGCGGTCGCCACCGCCTGGGGCCTGAACATGCAGCCCCTGCTCGCCGCCGCCTTCTTCGTCCTGTCGGTCCTCGCCCTGATACCTGTCCGCAAGCCGGACGTACCTGTGGTTGCGCCGCACGGCGACACCACGACGGCTCATGTCACGCGCTGATCAACTAGGTTGGGACCGGCAGCGGGGCAAGGCAGGAAAGAAGGCTGAAGTCCGAAATGAACGCAGACGTCCGTAACAGGCTCAACCAGACGCCCGAGTGGACCGCGCTGGCCAAGCACCGTGAGGAGCTCGGCGAAGTGCGGCTGCGGGACCTGTTCGCCGCCGACCCGGGACGCGGCGCGGGGTACACGCTCCAGGTCGGCGATCTGTACATCGACTACTCCAAGCACCTCATCACTGACGAGACCCTGCGGCTGCTGCGCGAGCTGGCCGCCGCCACCGATGTCTTCGGCCTGCGGGACGCCATGTTCCGCGGCGAGAAGATCAACACGACCGAGGACCGCGCCGTCCTGCACACCGCGCTGCGCGCCCCGCGGGACGCGGTGATCGAGGTCGACGGGGAGAACGTCGTCCCGGGTGTGCACGCGGTGCTCGACAGGATGGCCGAGTTCGCCGAGCGGGTGCGCTCCGGCGCCTGGACGGGCCACACCGGCAAGCGCATCAAGAACGTCGTCAACATCGGTATCGGTGGCTCCGACCTGGGCCCGGCGATGGCGTACGAGGTGCTGCGCAGCTACACCGACCGGGACCTCACGGTCCGCTTCGTGTCGAACGTCGACGGCGCCGACCTGCACGAGGCCATCCGCGACCTGGATGCGGCTCAGACGCTGTTCGTCATCGCCTCCAAGACCTTCACCACCATCGAGACGATCACGAACGCGACCTCGGCGCGGGAGTGGCTGCTCGGCGAGCTGAAAGCCGGTCAGGAGGCCGTCGCCCGGCACTTCGTGGCGCTGTCGACGAACGCCGGGAAGGTGTCGGAGTTCGGCATCGACACGGCGAACATGTTCGAGTTCTGGGACTGGGTCGGCGGCCGGTACTCGTACGACTCGGCGATCGGGCTGGCGCTGATGATCGCCATCGGGCCGGATCGTTTCCGGGAGATGCTCGACGGGTTCCGGCTGGTGGACGAGCACTTCAGGTCGGCACCCGCGGAGTCCAACGTGCCCTTGCTGCTGGGCCTGTTGGGCATCTGGTACGGCAACTTCCACGACGCCCAGTCGCATGCGGTGCTGCCGTACAGCCACTACCTCTCCAAGTTCACCGCCTATCTGCAGCAGCTGGACATGGAGTCCAACGGCAAGTACGTGGGCCGGGACGGGCGGGAGGTGGACTGGCAGACGGGGCCGGTGGTGTGGGGTACACCGGGCACCAACGGGCAGCACGCCTACTACCAGCTCATCCATCAGGGCACGAAGCTGATCCCGGCGGACTTCATCGGGTTCGCCGAGCCGGTGGCCGAGCTGAGCGAGGGGCTCAAGGCGCAGCACGACCTGCTGATGGCGAACTTCTTCGCACAGACGCAGGCCCTCGCCTTCGGCAAGACACCGGACGAGGTGCGGGCCGAGGGTGTGCCGGAGGAGCTGGTGGCGCACAAGACGTTCAAGGGCAATCACCCGACGACGACGATCCTGGCGCGCGAGCTGACGCCGTCCGTGCTGGGCCAGTTGGTCGCGCTGTACGAGCACAAGGTGTTCGTGCAGGGTGCGGTGTGGAACATCGACTCCTTCGACCAGTGGGGCGTCGAGCTCGGCAAGGTGCTGGCCAAGCGGGTCGAGCCCGCACTGACCGAGGGGGCTGCGGTGGCGGGCCTGGACGAGTCCAGCACGGCACTGGTCGCCAAGTACCGGGAGCTGCGGGGCCGGGCGTAACACCGCCGGGGAGGCCTGGGGGAAGCGAGCGGTGCGTGACCGTCCGCTTCCCGCCGTGCAATCCGCGGGATTTCTACGGCAGTTGAGGGTCCGGGCGGGCCCCGGTCAGGCCACCGCGCTGAGGGTGTCCGCGAGCCGTCGTCTTGCCGCGCGTGCCGCCGGGAGGGCGGCGAGTGCGGCCGCGCCGAGCACGGCGGCGGCGCCGAAGAGCACGAGCAGCACCGGCGACGGGCTCTGGGCGATCCCGGCGCCGATGCCGCTGGATCTGCCCTGCGAGTTGATGAGCCAGTGCGCGAGCGGAGTGCCAAGGGCCGTACCGGCGAGGACGGCGGCCAGGGCGGTGCAGCCCGTGGCCGTGACGGTGATCGCGGTGATCTGGCGCGGGGACAGACCGATGGCCTTGAGGGCGAGCAGATCGCGTTCGCCCTCGCGGACGGTGCCGCCGATCGCGGTGAGCAGTTCGACGAGCCCGATGAGGGCCAGGACGGCGATCAGGCCGACGACGACCGAGCGCAGGGGGGAGAGCCCGTCGGCCGGGTTGGTCACGGCGTGCACGTCGAGCCGGCCGTGCCCGGCGGTGGCCAGTCGGCCGGCGACCGCGTGCGGGTCGGCTGCGGGGCGCAGGCGGAGCTGGTAGAGGGTGGGGGTGAGGCGCGGGTCGTTCTCGCGGAGGGTGTCGAGGGAGGTGGAGATGACCCGGCCGGCGTTCTCCGGTTCGATGCTGCGGCCCACGATGTGCAGGATCTGCGGCTGGTCGCCGACCGTCATCCGCACCCAGTCGCCGACGCGGACGTCCAGCAGGTCCAGGAGACCCTGCCCGGCCACCGCCTCGTCGCTGCCGCGCGCGGGACGGCCTTCGGCCAGGGTGTACGGGTAGGGGTCATGGCTGGTGCCGAGGCCGCGCAGGGCGATCGTGGCCGTCTGGCCCGGCACCAGGGCGGCGACCTCGACACCCGGGTAGACGTCGGCGACCTGCGGGTCGCGCTGGAGCAGGGCGCGGGCGGCCCGGTCGCTCAGACCCGCGTCGGCGTGGACGGTGAGCGCGGTCGGCAGCCCTATCTGCTCGGGCCTGCTGTGGAAACGGTCGATGGTGGTCCAGGCACTCATCGCCACGACGATCAGCAGCAGGGGCAGGGCCAGCCGCGCCACGGTGGCCAGGGACCGCAGCCGACGCACCGAGGCAGTGTGCCAGCCCAGCACCAGCGCGGGCGGCACACCGACGCCCAGCGCCCACCGGGCCATGCCGGAGAGGTGCCCGCCGGAGGGGGCGGCGGGGCGCAGGCTGCGGTGGGCGGGGCGCCCGGACACGGCGGGCCGAGCGCTGAACGCCGCCTCCGCCGGACCTGACAACGGGCGCTCTGCCCCGGCTGTGGAGCCCGCCCGCAGCCCCAGCCCCCGCCGAAGCGCCTCCAGCAGCCCCCTGCCTCCCGCGGCCGCAGGCTGGGGGCCGGCGGGCTGCGGGGGGCAGGGGGCTGCTGGAGGCGCAGGCCGGGGGGCCGTGAGGTGCCAGCCGGGGGAGTGGACCGGTGGGTCGGTGGGGCGGTCGTCGGATGGGGCTTCGGGGTGGGGGGCGGGTGATTGTGGCGCTCGATCGGACAGCCGGTCGGCTGGGGGAGTATGGGCCTCCAGGCCCAGTGCTCGACGGGCCAGACCCAGCCCCCGGCCCCCCGCCCCCGCAGGCCGCGCCACCGGGACCGGTGGTACGCGGCCCGCTCGCCAGGCTGCCAGGGCCGTTGTCGCCCCGATGAAGAGGACGGCGCCTGCCGGAATGGCGAAGAGGGTCGGGGTGTGGCCCGGTAGGCCCTGCCATACGCCGAGGGCGTCTCCGAGGCGGCCGGGGAAGTGGCTGCCCAGGGTCTCGGTGAGCGTTGCCGCGGCTGCGGCGCCGAGGACGGCGTAGGCGATGTGCTGGAACAGGAACACGCGGACGACCTGGGCCGGGGTGAATCCGATCGCCTTCAGGACCGAGATGTCGCGGAGGTGGCCGCGGATGCGGGTGGCGATCGCGCCGTGGACGGCGAGGCCCGCGGCGACCAGTGCGCCGAGGCCGAACAGGCCCAGGACCTGCCCAAGCAGCCGGTTGTCGCCCTGTGCCTCGGCGCGGGCCTGCTGCCAGGTGGAGACCTCGCCGATGGCGCCCGCGCCGAGGACGGTCACGGCGCGCTGGACGGCGTAGTCCGTGTCCTCGGGATCGGTCAGGCGCAGTCCGATGACCTGGCCCGTGGGGTGGGGGACCGCGGAGGGGAGGGCCCAGACCAGGCCCGGCTGTTCGTTCGCGCGGTAGCGGGGCTCCGCGCTGTCGGCCACGCCCACGACGGTCACCGTCCGCGCCGCGCCCGGCAGGGTGAGTGTGTCGCCCGGTTCGGCGAGGAGGGCGCGGGCGAGGCGGCTCTCCAGGACCACGCCGTCTGGGGTGGCGGCCGTCAGCCAGTGGCCGGCGGTGAGCAGCGGGCGGCCGACATGGGGGCGCTCGGCGGTCGCGCGTAGTTCGACCGAGGCGCGGGTGCCGCGTGCGGCGAGGGTGGCGACGGCGGTGGGGTAGGGGCCGGCGACGGACTCCACGCCGTCCAGTCCGGCCAGCTTCCCCACCTGGGCGGACTTGTCGGTGTGGATCCAGACGTGCGCGCCGCGCTCCTGGGTGAAGATCCGCTGCCAGGGGTTGGTGGCGTATCCGAACAGGGCCGTGGCCAGCAGCAGAGAGACGACGATGCCGGCGGTGGCGAGGACAAGGAACAGCGCCTCGCCGCGGTGCGTGCGCAGATCGGAGTGCGCCCAGCGCAGTGTTGCTCGCATTCGCCTCAGGCCTTCCGGGGATCGTCGTACACCCGCATGTCAGTCCCTGAGCTCCAGCACCCCGGATATCCCGCTCTTGCGGGACGTCCCGGTGCCGTCCAGCTGCGCGTCGTCGGCGATCCGGCCGTCGAAGAAGCTGATCACACGGTCCGCGGCGCTCGCCAGCCGGGCGTCATGGGTGACCAGCACGATCGTCTGGCCGCGCTGGTGGAAGCGGGACAGCAGCCGCATCACCTCACGGGTGCCCTTGCTGTCCAGGCTGCCCGCGGGCTCGTCGGCCAGCAGGAGGGGCGGGTGGTTGACCAGGGCGCGGGCCAGCGCGACCCGCTGCTGCTCGCCGCCGGACAGCTCGCCCGGCATGCTCCGCTCCTTGCCGCCCAGCCCCAGTTCGCCGAGCAGCTGCTCCCGCTCGGCCCGCGCCTGCTTCGGCGTGACCCCCGCGAGCAGTGCCGGCAACTCCACGTTGTCGGCGACCGACAGATTGGAGACCAGGTTGAAGAACTGGAAGACGATCCCGATCCGCTTCCTGCGCTCCACCGCCCAGCGCGCCTCGCTCCACGCGTCCGTGCGCTCGCCGTCCAGCCGGATGCTGCCGCCGTCCGGCCGCTGCAGCCCGCCCAGCAGATGCAGCAGGGTCGACTTGCCGGCTCCGGACGGACCGGTGACGGCGACGAACTCGCCCTGCCGGACGCACAGGTCCACCCCGCGCACGGCATGCGCCGGCGCGCCCTCGCCGTAGTGCGTCTTGACCAGGCCTTCCGCATGCAGCACGGGAGCGGGACTGTCGCTCACTCCAGCTCCTCCAGCTCTTCCTGGCACCGTTCCAGCCAGTCGAGGTCGGCCTGCAGGTGCAGCATCGCGCCCTCGATCAGCAGATGGGCGATGCGGTTGTCGCGGTCTTCGGCGGCGGCCAGTTTCGACAGGTCGCGCATGGTGTTGAGGTACTGGCGCCGCTGCTTGTTGATCAGGGCGATCTGCTCGGCGAGACCGGTCTGCGGAGCGAGCGCCAGCTTCATGAAGAACTCGTCCCGCACCCGCGGCTCGTCCTCGGGCTCCTCGAACCAGGCGCGCAGCGCCTCCCGCCCGGTGTCCGTGAGGTGGTAGACCTTTTTGTTGGGCCGGCTCGACTGCTCGACGTCCTCGCCCTCGATCAGACCTTGCTTCTCGAGGCGGCCGAGGGTTACGTAGATCTGGCCGACGTTCGGCTGAGGGTACGCGGAGCCCAGCAGTTGCTCAAGGTCCTGCTTGAGCTCGTAGCCATGGGCCGGACCGCGTGCCAGGAGTGCCAGGAGGGGCAGGCGCACTCGTGCTGTCCTCCTGTCCTCGGAATGTGCTCCAGGCCCTAGTATCGCGCATACCTAACAGGTATACATGGCCTCTGACTCCGGGCGAAGATGCCCGGCGCCGGTGTACAGGGAGGAACCTATGCGGTGGATCCATGCCGCGGGTAGGGGCCTCCTTGTTCTCGTCGTGGTCATGACCGGATACATCGCCTCGGGCGCACACGCCGAGGAGGGCGCCGCGAGCGGCCGTGGGCCGTTGACGCTCGCCACCGCCGGAGACCTGACCAACTACCTCGACCCCCTCCTCCAGGGCTGGAACCGCACCCACCCCGGTGAGAAGGTCACCCTCGTCGAGCTTCCGGACTCCGCCGACGAGACCCATGCGCAGATGGTCACCGACCTGCGCGGCGGGGACCGCAGCCGGTTCGACGTGCTCAACATCGACGTCAGCTGGACCTCGGAGTTCGCGGCGGCGGGCTGGATACGGCCGCTGCCCCCCGACCGCTTCCCCATGAAGGGCTTCCTGAAGCCGGTCGTCGACACGGCCACCTATGACGGGCATCTGTACGCCGTCCCGTACGTCACCAACGCCGGACTGCTCCTCTACCGCAAGGACATCCTCGCCAAGGAGGGCGTCCCGCCGCCGCGCACCTGGGCCGAGCTGGAGTACGACGCGAAGACCATCGCGCCGAAGTACGGACTCGACGGCTACGCGGGGCAGTTCCTCCCGTACGAGGGCCTCACCGTCAACGCCGCCGAGGCCGTCTACTCCGCGGGCGGCAGCATCCTCGGCGACGAGGGCGCACGCGTCACCGTCGACTCGGCCGCCGCCCGCGAGGGCATCGGCTTCCTCGCCCGGGGCGTGCGCGAGGGCTGGATCCCGAAGAAGGCGCTCACCTACAAGGAAGAAGAGTCCAAACAGGCCTTCCAGGACGGCCGTCTGCTCTTCCTGCGCAACTGGCCCTACGCCTACGTCGGCGCCTCGGCCAAGGGCTCCCCGGTCGCCGGCAAGATCGGCGCCGTACCGCTGCCCGGCCCGGACGGGCCCGGGAGGAGCGTCCTCGGCGGCTCCAACCTGGCCGTCAACACGCACACGCAGCACCCCGACTCCGCCGCGCGCCTGCTCGCGTATCTCACCAGCGAGCCCGTCCAGCGCCAGGTCCTCACCCGCGGCGCGCTGCCGCCCGTACGGGCCGCGCTGTACCAGGACCCCGGGCTGATCCGGCGGTTCCCGTATCTGCCGACCCTGCGCACCAGCGTCCTGCATGCCGCGCCGCGCCCCAAGAGTCCGCGCTACGACCAGGTCAGCCTGGTGGTGCAGGCGGTCGTGCACGACGCGATGACCGGGCACGAGACACCCGCGGCGGCGGTGCAGAGGCTGGCGCGGGAGCTGGCGGCCGTCTCCAGTCGCTAGTTACCTGTTAGGTAACGCGGAAGTCTCATCTGGCCTCAGAATGCCCCTGTAAGTCCGCTTTTGCCATGCCAACTCAGCAGTAGCTTCTGTTTCTTTCATTGACACCCTCACGACACGCCTACCTAACATGCATGCATGTTGAGTAAGTACCGCTGGTGGCGTGACGCGGTGATCTACCAGGTGTATGTCCGCAGTTTCCTGGACAGCACCGGAGACGGCATCGGCGATCTGGCCGGGGTCCGCGCCGGACTGCCGTATCTGAAGAAGCTGGGCGTCGACGGGATCTGGCTGAGCCCCTTCTATCCGTCCCCGCAGCACGATCACGGCTACGACGTGGCCGACTACTGCGATGTCGACCCGCTCTTCGGCGACCTCGCCGAGTTCGACCTGCTGATGGCGGCCGCCCGGAAGCTGGGCGTCAAGGTGCTGCTGGACGTCGTGCCCAACCACTGCTCCAGCGAGCACCCGTGGTTCCAGGAGGCGCTCGCCTCGGCCCCCGGCAGCGCGGCCCGCGCCCGCTTCCACTTCGCCGACGGCCGAGGCCTTGACGGCTCGCAGCCGCCCAACAACTGGCACTCCATGTTCGGCGGCCCCGCCTGGACCCGGGTGACCGAGCAGGACGGCCGCCCCGGCCAGTGGTACCTGCACATGTTCGCGCCCGAGCAGCCCGACTGGAACTGGCGCAACCCCGAGACCGGCGCCGAGTTCGACCGGATCCTGCGCTTCTGGCTCGACCGGGGCATCGACGGCTTCCGCATCGACGTCGCCGCCGGCCTCTACAAGCACCCCGAGCTGCCCGACTCCGACGACCCCGAGGCCGACGCCCGCACCCGCGACTCCGTCAACCCGCTGGCCTGGAACCAGCCCGAGGTGCACGACGTGTGGCGGCACTGGCGGGCGGTGTGCGAGGAGTACACGGCACGCGACGGCCGCGAGCGGCTGCTGGTCGGCGAGGTGTCGGTGCCGACCGCACGCGAACACGCGCAGTACGTCCGCTCCGACGAGCTCCACCAGGCCTTCTTCTTCGACCTGCTCAGCGCCCCCTGGAACGCCGACGCCTTTCGCAAGGTCATCACCGAGGCCATGCAGGACATCGCCGGCACGGGCTCCACGGTCACCTGGGTCCTCAACAACCACGACCAGGTCCGCACCGTCACCCGCTACGGCGAACCCGCCCCGGAGGGCAGCGGCCTGGGCACCGCCCGCGCCCGCGCCGCCGCGCTGCTGATGCTGGCGCTGCCCGGAGCCGCGTACATCTACCAGGGCGAGGAACTGGGCCTGCCCGAGGTCGTCGACCTGCCCGACGACGTGCTCACCGACCCGATCTTCCGCCGCACCGGAAGCCGCGCTCGCATCCGCGACGGCTGCCGGGTGCCGCTGCCGTGGTCCGGGCAGGCCTCACCCTTCGGCTTCACCTCCGGCGCCGAAAGCGCGCGGCCGTGGCTCCCGCAGCC
This sequence comes from Streptomyces sp. NPDC002092, assembly GCF_053593775.1. Lineage (NCBI taxonomy): Bacteria > Bacillati > Actinomycetota > Actinomycetes > Kitasatosporales > Streptomycetaceae > Streptomyces > Streptomyces sp. NPDC002092. The sequence continues at coordinate 177,620 of NZ_JBSFDG010000009.1, read as the reverse complement.
GTCGTACTTCGCCGAGTACGCCACCGACCGCGCCCTCGCCGACACCCGCTCCTTCTGGCACCTGTACCGCGACGGCCTCCAACTACGGGCCGCGCTGCCCCAGTTGGGCGAGGGAACGCTCGACTGGCTGGAGACCCCGCCGGGCGTCCTCGCCTTCACCCGCGGCGACGGCCTCGTCTGCGCCGTCAACTTCGGTACGGCGCCCATGCCCGCACCGGTCTCCGGTACCCCGCTGCTCTCCAGCGGTCCCTGCACGGCCGGGGTGCTGCCCGGTTCGACGGCGGCCTGGTGGATCAACGACCTCTGACCACCACCGACCGCCCCTATCCCCTGATTGTTCGTCAGTTTCCCACCCCTTGAAGGGACATCAACGATGATGCGACGACGCACGACCTGGCTCGCGAGCTGCACCGCCCTCGCCCTCTCCCTCGGCGCGACCGCCTGCGGAGGCGGCGGACCGGTCTCCGCGGGCGGCGGCGACAAGGCGCTCAACGGGCAGACGGTCACCGTGGCCGGCGTCTGGACCGGCAGCGAGCAGAAGAACTTCCAGAAGGTACTGGACGCCTTCAGCGCGAAGACCGGCGCCAAGACCCAGTTCATCTCCACCGGCGACAACGTCTCCACCGTCGTCGGCAGCAAGATCGAAGGCGGCAATGCGCCCGATGTGGTGATGGTCCCGCAGGTCGGGGTGTTGCAGCAGTTCGCCAAGAAGGGCTGGCTCAAGCCGCTGTCCGCCACCACCGAGAAGGCCGTGGACACGGGGTACGCCCCGGTGTGGAAGAAGTACGGCAGCGTCGACGGCACCCTGTACGGCCTCTACTTCAAGGCCGCCCACAAGTCGACGGTCTGGTACAGCCCCGCCGCCCTCACCCAGGCGGGCGTCAAGCCGCCGAAGACGTACGACGAGATGCTGAAGGCCGGACACACCGTCTCAGACTCGGGCCTCGCCGCCTTCTCGGTCGCCGGGCAGGACGGCTGGACCCTCACCGACTGGTTCGAGAACATCTACCTCTCGCAGGCGGGCCCCGAGAAGTACGACGCCCTGGCCGCCCACAGGCTGAAGTGGACCGACGCCTCGGTGGTCAAGGCGCTCGGCACCCTCGGCAAGCTGTTCAAGGACAAGCAGCTGATAGCGGGCGGCCAGAAGGAGGCCCTCAACACCGACTTCCCGGGCTCGGTGGAGAAGGTCTTCGGGCCCAAGCCCGAGGCCGGCATGGTCTACGAGGGCGACTTCGTCGCCGGGGTCGCCCACGACCAGTTCGGCAAGACCATCGGCACGGACGCGAACTTCTTCCCCTTCCCCGCGGTCGACGGCGGAAAGGCCCCGGTGGTCAGCGGCGGTGACGCGGCCGTCGTCCTCAAGGACGGCAAGAACGCCACGGCCGGCATGAAGCTCCTGGAGTACCTGGCGACCCCGGAGGCCGCCGCCGTATGGGCGAAGGCCGGCGGCTTCCTGTCCCCGAACAAGAAGCTGTCCCTCGACTCCTACGGCGACGACGTCACCCGCGCCACCGCCAAGTCCCTTGTGTCGGCCGGGGATTCGGTCCGCTTCGACATGTCCGACCAGGCGCCGGCGGCGTTCGGCGGCACGAAGGGCGCGGGCGAGTGGAAGCTGCTCCAGGACTTCCTGAGCGACCCCTCGAACCCGAAGGGCACCGCGGCGCAGCTGGAGGCCGCGGCGGCCAAGGCGTACAAGGGCTGACGCGCCATGACCGCGACTTTGGTGAAAGAGACAAGTCCGCCCCCGGTCGCGGGCGTCGAGCGAGCCCGGCGCTCCCGCCGCCGGGCGCGGCTCATCGCCCTGCTCTTCGTCTTCCCGGCACTGCTCCTGCTGGGTGCGCTCGTCGTGTACCCCGTGCTGTTCTCGGTCGGCCGCAGCTTCTTCGACGCGTCCGGTACGCGCTTCGTGGGCGGCGAGAACTACACCGAGATGTTCCGGGACCCGGCGACCCTCAAAGCCGTACGGAACACGGCCATCTGGGTCGTCGTGGCGCCCGCGCTGCTGACCGGGCTCGGCCTGATCCTCGCCGTACTGGTGGAGAAGGTCCGCTGGGCGACGGCCTTCAAGCTCCTGCTGTTCATGCCGATGGCGGTGTCCTTCCTGGCGGCGGGCATCATCTTCCGGCTCGCCTACGACGAGGACCCGAACAAGGGCGTGCTCAACGCGGCCGTGGTCTCGGTGCACGACGCCTTCAAGGGCACCTCGGAGTATCCGACCGCGCGGGCCCGCGTGGGCCAGGGGCTGAAGGCGGGGCCGGACGGCTCGTACCGGACGAGCGGGAGCGTGACGCCGGGGCAGTCGGTGGCGCTCGGGCTCGTCGGCGTCGCGCCGAAGGACCTGCCGGGCGGTGCCGAGCCCGCGTACGGCGCCGCGCACCGCAAGGCCGCTCCCGACGAGCTGCGCGGGGTCGTCTACCTGGACTTCACCCCCGGCGGGGGCGGGAAGCAGGGCCAGGTCGACCGGCGGGAGAGCGGGCTGCCACAGATGAAGGTCGAGGCGGTGGCGGACGACGGAAAGACGGCCGGGAGTACGACGACTGCCGCTGACGGCTCCTTCCACTTCGCGGGGCTGAAGTCCGGCTCGTACACGGTGGAGCTGCCCGCCTCGAACTTCGCGCAGCCGTACCAGGGCATCTCGTGGCTCGGGCCCATGCTCGTCACACCGGCGATCATCGGGGCGTATCTGTGGATCTGGACCGGATTCGCGATGGTCCTGATCGGCGCCGGGCTCGCGACGCTGCCGCGCGATGCGCTGGAGGCCGCGCGGATGGACGGCGCGAACGAGTGGCAGATCTTCAGGCGGATCACGGTGCCGCTGCTGGCGCCGGTGCTCACGGTCGTCTTCGTGACCCTGGTGATCAATGTGATGAAGGTCTTCGACCTCGTCTACATCATCGCGCCCGGGCCGGTGCAGGAGGACGCGACCGTGCTCGCCACCCAGATGTGGCTGGTGTCCTTCGGAGGCGGCAACAACCAGGGGCTCGGCAGCGCGCTGGGCGTGCTGCTCCTGCTGCTCGTGGTCCCCGCCATGGTCTTCAACGTCCGTCGTTTCCGGAGGAGTCAGCGATGAAAGCGGTCAGGCGTGGCCTGGGCAATGGGCTTGTGCAGGCCTTTCTGGTGGTGATCGGCCTGGTGTGGCTGACGCCGCTCGCAGGGCTGTTCCTGTCGTCGCTGCGGTCCTCGCAGGACTCGGCGAGCAGCGGCTGGTGGACGGTGCTCAGCAGCCCGGGGCAGCTGTCCTTCGACAACTACTCGGCGCTTCTGAAGAACTCCGGGATGACCCAGGCCTTCTGGAACACGGTGCTGATCTCCGTGCCGGCGACCGTGCTGGTCGTGGTGCTGGCGGCGCTGGCCGGATATGCCTTCGCCTGGCTGGACTTCCCCGGGCGGGAGGCCGTCTTCCTGGTCGTGGTGGCCCTGTTGGTGGTGCCGGTGCAGATCGGCTTGCTGCCGGTGGCCAAACTCTTCGGCCAGCTGGGGCTGTTCGGGACGATTCCGGGAGTCGTGCTGTTCCATGTGGCGTACGGGCTGCCGTTCGCGGTGTTCCTGCTGAGGAACTACTTCGCCGAGATGCCGAAGGAGATGCTGGAGGCTGCTCGTATGGACGGCGGGAGCGAGTGGCGGATCTTCACGCGGCTGGTGCTGCCCGTGGGACGGCCGGCGATCGCCTCGCTGGCGATCTTCCAGTTTCTGTGGGTGTGGAACGACATGCTGGTGGCACTGTTGTTCGCGGACAGTTCCTCGCAGCCGTTGACCGTGCAGCTTCAGTCGCAGATACGGCAGTTCGGGAGCAACATCGATGTGCTGGCGCCGGGGGCGTTTGTGTCGCTGGTGGTGCCGGTGGTGGTGTTCTTCGCGTTCCAGAAGCACTTTGTGCAGGGGGTTATGGCTGGGTCCGTGAAGTGAGGGGCGGCTTCAAACGCCGGAGGGGCTGAATTGGCTGAGCCAAATCCAGCCCCTCCGGCGTTTGAGGAGCGGGGGTCCGGGGGCTGGCCCCCGGGTCGGGACGGGAAGGGGCGGCGGGGGCGAAAAACGCCTCAGGGAGAGGCCGGTGGATACAGCGACCGGGGCAGCTGAGAGGCCGCCGCCGCGTCCAGCAGCCACAGCGTGCGGGAGCGCCCGCGGGCGCCCGCCGCCGGGGCCTGGATCTCACCCGCGCCGGACAGCGCGATCGCCGCCGCCTCGGCCTTGTCCTCCCCGGCCGCCAGCAGCCACACCTCACGCGCCGCACGGATGGCCGGGAGCGTCAGGGTCACCCGCGTCGGCGGAGGCTTCGGCGCGCCGTGGACGCCCACCACCGTCCGCTCCGTCTCCCGCACCGCCGGCAGCTCCGGGAACAGCGACGCCACATGCGTGTCAGGGCCCACGCCCAGCATCAGGACGTCGAAGGTCGGCACGGAACCGTGGTTCTCCGGACCGGCCGCCAGGGCCAGCTCCTGCGCATACCCCTCCGCCGCCGCCTCGACATCGGCCCCGTACGGCCCGTCCGACGCCGGCATGGCATGCACCCGCTTCGGATCCAGCGGGACGGAGTCCAGCAGCGCCTCGCGGGCCTGCGTGACATTGCGGTCCGGGTCGCCCTCCGGCAGGAAGCGCTCGTCCCCCCACCACAGGTCGAGCCGGCCCCAGTCGATCGCGTCCCGGGCCGGAGCGGCAGCAAGGGCGGCCAGCAGGCCGTTGCCGTTGCGGCCGCCCGTGAGGACCACGGACGCACAGCCCCGGGAGGCCTGCGCGTCCACGATCTTCGTGATGAGGCGGGCCGCGGCGGCCTGCGCCATCAGTTCCTTGTCGTGGTGCACGACCAGCTGCGGAGTACTCACTTCGCCGCCGCCTTCGTCGCCTTGTTCTCGGCCGCGTCGTTCACCGGCGCCTTTGCCTGCGACTCTGCCTCCGCCTCCGGTGCGGAAGCTTCCTCAGCGGCTTCGACGGCGGCCTCTTCTCCTTTGGGGGCCACGGCCTCCGAGAGGTCGGGTGTGGGCAGCGAAGGGTTCAGCCGGTCCACCCCGAACCGCAGCGCCGAGGCATACGTGTCGTCCGGATCCAGCCGCCGCAGCTCCTCCGCGATCAGCTCCGCCGTCTCACGTCGCTTCAGCGCGACCGCACGGTCCGGCTGGCCCTGGATGGACAGGGTTGCCAGGGCGCCGTCCGCCCGGTCCAGGACTATCCGGCCGGTGTCGGTCGCCATGCGGACCGCCGTCAGACCCGGCCCGCTCGACAGCGACCGCTTCACCGGCACGTCCAGCCGGTCCGCGAGCCACATCGCCAGCAGTTCGCAGCTGGGGTTGAACTCCTCGCCCTCCACCTCGACGGCCTCCACCTCGCAGGTGACCTGGTCGAGGGCGGCGGCCAGCATCGAACGCCAGGGCGTGATGCGGGTCCAGGACAGGTCGGTGTCGCCGGGGGTGTACGTGTCGGCGCGCGCCGTCAGCTCCCGTACCGGCTGCTCCGCGGCGTACGTGTCCGTCACCCGGCGCTGGGCCAGCGCGCCCAGCGGGTCGTTCGCCGGGTCGAGGGGCGCGTTCACCGGCCACCAGACCACCACCGGGGCATCCGGCAGCAGCAGGGGCAGGACGACGGACTGGGCGTGGTCCGCGACCTCGCCGTACAGGCGGAGCACGACCGTCTCACCCGTCCCCGCGTCCGCGCCCACCCGCACCTCGGCGTCCAGCCGGGACTGCGTACGGTCGCGGGGCGAGCGCGAGACGCGCTTGATGACCACGAGGGTGCGCGAGGGGTGCTCGTGCGAGGCGTCGTTCGCGGCCTTGAGGGCGTCGTACGCGTTCTCCTCGTCCGTCACGATGACCAGCGTGAGCACCATGCCGACGGCCGGCGTGCCGATGGCACGGCGGCCCTGCACCAGCGCCTTGTTGATCTTGCTGGCCGTGGTGTCCGTGAGGTCTATCTTCATGGCCGGCGCCAGCTCCGTCCGTCTCGCTCGAGCATTTCGTCCGCCTCCACGGGCCCCCAGGTGCCGGACGGGTACTGGGCGGGCCTGCCGTTCTGGTCCCAGTACTGCTCGATCGGGTCGAGGATCTTCCAGGACAGCTCGACCTCCTCGGTGCGCGGGAAGAGGTTCGAGTCGCCGAGCAGGACGTCCAGGATCAGACGCTCGTACGCCTCCGGGGAGGACTCGGTGAAGGACTCGCCGTAGGCGAAGTCCATCGACACGTCCCGGATCTCCATCGAGGTGCCCGGCACCTTGGAGCCGAAGCGGACCGTCACTCCCTCGTCCGGCTGGACGCGGATGACGATCGCGTTCTTGCCGAGCTCCTCCGTCGCCGTGTGGTCGAAGGGGGAGTGCGGGGCCCGCTGGAAGACGACCGCGATCTCGGTGACCCGGCGGCCCAGACGCTTGCCGGTGCGCAGGTAGAACGGCACGCCCGCCCAACGGCGGTTGTCCACCTCCAGCTTGATGGCGGCGTACGTGTCCGTCTTCGACTTGGCGTCGATGCCCTCCTCCTGGAGGTACCCGACCGCCTTCTCGCCGCCCTGCCAGCCCTGCGCGTACTGGCCGCGCACGGTGTCCCGGCCCAGGTCCTTCGGCAGCCGTACCGCACCGAGCACCTTGGTCTTCTCGGCGGCCAGCGCGTCCGCGTCGAAGGAGGCGGGCTCCTCCATGGCCGTGAGAGCCATCAGCTGGAGGAGGTGGTTCTGGATGACGTCACGGGCGGCGCCGATGCCGTCGTAGTAGCCGGCCCGGCCGCCGATGCCGATGTCCTCGGCCATCGTGATCTGCACATGGTCCACGAAGGACCGGTTCCAGATCGGCTCGAACATCGTGTTGGCGAAGCGCAGCGCCAGGATGTTCTGGACGGTCTCCTTGCCCAGGTAGTGGTCGATGCGGAAGACCTGGTCCGGGGCGAAGACCTCGTGGACGACCTTGTTGAGCTCCTCGGCGGACTTCAGGTCGTGGCCGAAGGGCTTCTCGATGACCGCGCGGCGCCAGGAACCGCCGGTCTGGTCGGCGAGGCCGTGCTTCTTCAGCTGCTGGATGACCACGGGGAAGGAGCGCGGCGGCACCGACAGATAGAAGGCGAAGTTGCCGCCCGTGCCCTGTGCCTTGTCGAGCTCCTCGATGGTGCCGCGCAGCCGCTCGAAGGCGTCGTCGTCGTCGAAGGTGCCCTGCACGAAGCGCATCCCCTGGATGAGCTGCTGCCAGACCTCCTCGCGGAACGGCGTACGGGCGTGCTCCTTGACCGCGTCGTGCACCTCGGCCGCGAAGTCCTCGTGCTGCCACTCGCGGCGCGCGAACCCGACGAGGGAGAAGCCCGGCGGCAGCAGACCCCTGTTGGCGAGGTCGTACACGGCGGGCATGAGCTTCTTCCGTGACAGATCGCCCGTGACGCCGAAGATGACCAGGCCCGACGGCCCCGCGATACGCGGGAGCCGTCGGTCGGCGGGGTCACGAAGCGGGTTCGCTCCGGAACCGGAAAGAGGAGCCAAGGGTTCAGCCCTCCGAGGGGGCGAGGCGCTCCAGCTCCGCCTCGGTCGACTTGAGCAGGTCGTTCCAGGACGCCTCGAACTTCTCGACGCCCTCGTCCTCGAGGAGCTGCACCACGTCGTCGTACGAGATCCCGAGCTTCTCGACGGCGTCGATGTCGGCGCGGGCCTGCTCGTACGTACCGGCGACGGTGTTGCCGGTGATCGAGCCGCTCTCCTCGGTGGCGTGCAGGGTGGCCTCCGGCATGGTGTTCACCGTGTTCGGCGCCACCAGGTCGTCGACGTAGAGGGTCGGCTTGTACGCCGGGTCCTTCACGCCGGTGGAGGCCCACAGCGGACGCTGCTTGCGGGCGCCCGCGTTCTCCAGCTTGCTCCAGCGGTCGGAGGCGAAGACCTCCTCGTACGCCTGGTAGGCCAGGCGCGCGTTGGCGACGGCGGCCTTGCCGCGCAGCGCCTTGGCCTCGTCGGTGCCCAGGCCGTCGAGCCGCTTGTCGATCTCGGTGTCCACGCGGGACACGAAGAAGGACGCGACCGAGCGGATCAGCGAGAGGTCCAGGCCGCGCTCCTTGGCCTTCTCCAGGCCCGAGAGGTAGGCGTCCATGACCTCGCGGTAGCGCTCCAGCGAGAAGATCAGCGTCACGTTGACGCTGATGCCGAGGCCGATGACCTCGGTGATCGCCGGCAGACCCGCCTTGGTGGCCGGGATCTTGATGAGCGTGTTGGGGCGGTCGACCAGCCAGGCCAGCTGCTTGGCCTCGGCGACCGTCGCCTTGGTGTTGTGCGCCAGACGCGGGTCGACCTCGATCGACACGCGGCCGTCCTGGCCGTCGGTGGCGTCGAAGACCGGGCGCAGGATGTCGGCGGCGTCCCGGACGTCCGCCGTCGTGATCATGCGGACGGCCTCTTCGACGGTGACCTTGCGGGCGGCGAGGTCGGTGAGCTGCTGCTCGTAGCCGTCGCCCGAGGAGATCGCCTTCTGGAAGATCGTCGGGTTGGTGGTGACGCCCACGACGTGCTGCTGGTCGATCAGCTCGGCGAGGTTGCCGGACGTGATCCGCTTGCGCGACAGGTCGTCCAGCCAGATCGCGACGCCTTCTTCGGAGAGGCGCTTGAGTGCGTCTGTCATGGAATTACATCTCCTACGTGTCGTATATGAGCGTCAGCGCTGGGCGGCGGCGATGGATTCCCGGGCCTTGGCGGCCACGTTCTCCGCAGTGAACCCGAACTCGCGGAAGAGCACCTTGCCGTCCGCGGACGCACCGAAGTGCTCCAGGGAAACGATGCGGCCGGCGTCCCCCACGTACTTGTGCCAGGTGAGACCGATGCCGGCCTCGACCGCGACCCGCGCCTTCACCTGCGGCGGCAGAACGCTGTCCCGGTACCCCTGGTCCTGCTCCTCGAACCACTCCACGGACGGCATGGACACGACCCGCGTCGGCACCCCGTCGGCCTGCAGCTGCGCACGCGCCTCGACGGCGACATGCACCTCGGAACCGGTGGCGATCAGGATGACCTGCGCGTCGCCGCCCTCGGCCTCGAACAGGACGTAACCGCCCTTGGCCGCGTCCTCGTTGGGCTCGTACGTCGGCACGCCCTGACGGGTCAGCGCCAGACCGTGCGGGGCGCCCTTGCCGAACTCCTTGGTGTACCGCTTGAGGATCTCGCGCCAGGCGATCGCGGTCTCGTTGGCGTCGGCCGGGCGGACCACGTTCAGGCCGGGGATGGCGCGCAGGGACGCGAGGTGCTCGATGGGCTGGTGCGTCGGGCCGTCCTCGCCCAGGCCGATGGAGTCGTGCGTCCACACGTACGTCACCGGCAGGTGCATCAGCGCCGACAGACGCACCGCGTTGCGCATGTAGTCGGAGAAGACGAGGAACGTACCGCCGTAGATACGGGTGTGGCCGTGCAGCGCGATGCCGTTCATCTCCGCGGCCATGGAGTGCTCGCGGATGCCGAAGTGGATCGTGCGGCCGTACGGGCTCGCCTCCGGCAGGGGGTTGTCCGCCGGCAGGAACGAGGAGTTCTTGTCGATGGTCGTGTTGTTCGACCCGGCGAGGTCGGCGGAGCCGCCCCACAGCTCGGGGATGACCGCACCCAGCGCCTGCAGCACCTTGCCGGAGGCGGCACGCGTCGCGACACCCTTGCCCGGCTCGAAGACGGGGAGCTTGTCCTCCCAGCCGGCGGGCAGTTCACCCGCGTTGATGCGGTCGAACTCGGCGGCGCGCTCGGGGTTGTTCTGCCGCCACAGCTGGAAGGACTTCTCCCACTCGGCCTTCGCCTCGCGGCCCCGCTCCAGCGCCTGGCGGGTGTGCTTGATGACGTCGTCGGAGACCTCGAAGGACTGCTCCGGGTCGAAGCCGAGGACACGCTTGGTGGCGGCCACCTCGTCGTCGCCGAGCGCGGAGCCGTGCGCGGCCTCGGTGTTCTGCGCGTTCGGGGCGGGCCAGGCGATGATCGAGCGCATCGCGATGAAGGACGGCTTGTCCGTCACCTGCTTCGCGGCCTCGATCGCGTTGTAGATGGCGTGCGGGTCGAGGTCGCCGTCGGGCTTCGGGGCGATGCGCTGGACATGCCAGCCGTAGGCCTCGTACCGCTTGACGGTGTCCTCGGAGACGGCCGTCTCGGTGTCGCCCTCGATCGAGATGTGGTTGTCGTCCCACAGCAGGATCAGGTTGCCGAGCTTCTGGTGGCCGGCCAGCGAGGACGCCTCGGCGGAGATGCCCTCCTGGAGGCAGCCGTCACCGGCGATCGCGAAGACGAAGTGGTCGAAGGGGGACTCGCCCTGCGGGGCCTCCGGGTCGAACAGGCCGCGCTCGTAGCGGGCGGCCATCGCCATGCCCACGGCGTTGGCGACACCCTGGCCGAGCGGGCCGGTCGTCGTCTCGACGCCCTTGGTGTGGCCGTACTCCGGGTGGCCCGGGGTCTTCGAGCCCCAGGTACGGAAGGCCTTCAGGTCGTCCAGCTCCAGGCCGAAGCCGGCCAGGTAGAGCTGCGTGTAGAGGGTCAGGGACGAGTGACCGGCGGACAGCACGAAGCGGTCGCGGGCAACCCAGTCGGGGTCGGCCGGGTCGTGCCGCATCACCTTCTGGAAGAGGGTGTAGGCGGCGGGCGCCAGGCTCATCGCCGTACCCGGATGGCCGTTGCCGACCTTCTGTACGGCGTCGGCGGCCAGGACGCGGGCGGTGTCCACGGCCCGCTGGTCCAACTCGGTCCACTCGAGGTCTGTGGTGGTCGGCTTGGTGCTCACCCTGAGTCAGGGCTCCTCTCCACATGTCACGCATGTCGAATGCCGGCGCACTGGACGCCCACCGGCCGCTGTCGAGCCTACCCCCGTAAGTACGTGCAATTTTTCGAGTCATCCCAGACTGCCGGGCCTACGGGGGATCCGCCTCCCGACTGGGCGGATCGCATTCGGCAACTGAATACGGAGCGGCTCATCCGAGTGCTCAATCGAGCTGTCGATCGAGCTTCTGTACGGCCCCTCCCAACACGACCCCACCCCCGCGAAGGCCGGGGTATGGGCAACGTCTACAGTGGCGTGGTACGCGCGAGCCTTTACCGGGACTTCACAGGGATGGGGCTTGCTGGGATGTCTCTGTAGGGGTGTGCGTGACGGCCGTCGAATCCCGTCCAGCCGGGGTGCTGGGGGAGAGCAGGAGCTCGAGTCACCGGCCGTTCGGGGCCCGTGTCAAGGCGTTCGTGGCGCTCACCAAGCCGCGGATCATCGAGCTGCTGCTCATCACCACCGTTCCGGTGATGTTCCTCGCCCAGCAGGGCGTGCCTGACCTGACGCTGGTGCTGCTCACCTGCGTCGGCGGCTACCTCTCGGCGGGCGGTGCCAACGCGCTGAACATGTACATCGACCGCGACATCGACGCCCTCATGGACCGCACCTCGCAGCGACCACTGGTCACCGGCATGGTCAGCCCCCGCGAGTGCCTCGCCTTCGGCATCACCCTCGCGGTCGTCTCGACGCTCCTGTTCGGCCTCACCGTCAACTGGCTGAGCGCCTGGCTCTCCCTCGGCGCACTCCTCTTCTACGTCGTCGTCTACACGATGATCCTCAAGCGCCGTACCTCGCAGAACATCGTGTGGGGCGGCATCGCCGGCTGCCTCCCGGTGCTCATCGGCTGGTCGTCCGTCACCGACTCCATGTCGTGGGCGCCGATCATCCTCTTCCTCGTCATGTTCTTCTGGACGCCGCCGCACTACTGGCCGCTGTCCATGAAGGTCAAGGAGGACTACGCGCGCGTGGGCGTGCCGATGCTGCCGGTCGTCGCCTCCAACAAGGTGGTCGCCAAGCAGATCGTGATCTACAGCTGGGTGATGGTCGCGGTGTCGCTCCTGCTCACCCCGCTCGGCTACACGGGCTGGTTCTACACCCTGGTGGCGCTGCTGGCCGGCGGCTTCTGGCTGTGGGAGGCGCACGGCCTGCAGAACCGGGCCAAGGCCGAGGTGACGGGCGCCAAGCTGAAGGAGATGCGCCTGTTCCACTGGTCCATCACCTACGTGTCGATCCTGTTCGTCGCCGTCGCGGTGGACCCCTTCCTGCGTTAGTGACTCAGGCGGGCGGGGTGCGTGGTCAAGGCCACGCACCCCGCCCGTCGCCGTTTGATCTACCCGTCGGTAGCATCCTGGCCATGGCAGAGACTCAGCAGGTTGACCCGAAGGCCGAGCGCAAGGTGGCGCGGCTCGCCAAGCAGATCAGCGCCTTCTCCAAGGCGCACGGCGGGGCCGAGGGCCAGGTGGCCTACATCGGCGAGCGCGGCGCGCGCATCGTCCTCGTCGGCGAGGACGGCGGCTGGGGCGACCTGGTGGCGCCCTCGTACGAGCTGGCCGAGAAGGCGGTGGAGAAGGCCGGCATCACCGTCCACGAGGACTTCGACGGCGAGTTCGCGGCCAAGGTGAAGACGGGCCGGTACGAGTGGACGCGCATGGCGGGGATCCAGGTGGGCGGTCCTAGCAACACCTAGTGCCGGGTTCACCCGTTAGGCCCTGCGACAGCAGGGGCCAGCACACGGGGAGTCCGGATGATCGAAACGCCGTCCCTCGTGGACCAGTACTGCCACGGCGTACTGAGGACGGAGCTGGGTCTCGGCACCTTCGAGGCCCAGCTGGCCCGCACCGAGGGCCCGCCCGCGCCCGGCACCACCCTCTTCGACACGCAGACCGGTTTCGCCGTACGACGCTGGTGCCCTCCGCTGCTCGGCCTGGAACCGCACTGTCCGCCCGCCCGCTATCTCGCCCGCCGTCGTGAACTGGGCGTACTGGAAACGGGCCGCAGGCTGCTGCGCGGCAGCGGCATCACGACGTATCTGGTCGACACGGGCCTGCCCGGCGATCTGACCGGCCCCTCCGAGCTGGCGTCCGCCGGGGCCGCCGAGGCCCGCGAGATCGTCCGTCTGGAGTTACTGGCCGAACAGGTCGCCGACACCTCCGGCACCGTGGAGTCCTTCCTCGCCAACCTCGCCGAGTCGGTGCACGCCGCGGCCGCGAACGCCGTGGCCTTCACCTCGGTCGCGGGCGTACGGCACGGTCTGGCACTCGCGCCCGAGCCGCCGGGGCCGGGTGAGGTGCGGGGCGCCGCCGGCCGGTGGCTGGCCGGGCGCAGGGTCGGCGGCGAGCTGACCGACGCCGTCCTCCTGCGGCATCTGCTGTGGATCGCGGTCGCCTCCGGCCTGCCGCTCCAACTCCACGCCGGTCTCGGCGAACCGGGCCAGCGCATCGACCGCACCGACCCGGTGCTGCTCACGGACTTCGTCCGCGCGACGGCAGGCCTGGGCACCGACCTGGTCCTGCTGCACGGCTACCCCTACCACCGCCACGCCGCCCACCTGGCCGGCGTCTTCCCGCACGTCTACGCCGACTCGGGAGCCGCCCTGGTCCGCACCGGCGCCCGCGCCGCGACCGTCCTCGCCGAGATCCTGGAACTGGCCCCGTTCGGCAAGATCCTCTTCTCCAGCGGCGCCCATGGCCTGCCCGAGCTGCACGTCGTGGGGGCGCGACTGTTCCGGGAGGCCCTGGGGCGGGTACTGGGCGGCTGGGTCGCCGAGGGGGCGTGGTCGCTGGGGGACGCGCAGCGGGTGGCGGGGATGGTGGCGTCCGGGAACGCCCGCAGGGTGTACGGACTGGAGTGAGCCGCGCCCCGAAGGGGCGCGGGGAACTGCGCGACCAGCCACGACGGCGCCGCGGACGATCGACCGCATGTCCCGACGCTTCTCCCAGCGGAGCGCTTACGCGCGCGTGCCCACCGTCACCTCGGTCGCCGGGCCGGGCAGGTCGGCAACCACCTCCGGCCGCTCCCGCAGGGCCAGCAGCACCCGCAGCGCCCAGATCCAGATCAGGCAGGAGCCGAACATGTGCAGCCCGACGAGGACCTCGGGCAGGTGCGTGAAGTACTGGACGTAGCCGATGACGCCCTGCGCGAGCAGCACCAGGAACAGCTCGCGGGTGCGGGCCAGCGGGTCCTTGGGGGCGTCGACCGCCTTCAGGACGAACCACAGGGCGAAGGTGAGCGTCACCACGATCCACGCGAGCACCGCGTGCAGCTTGGCGACCGTCTCCCAGTCGATCGGGATCCGCTCGACCTTGCTGGAGTCACCCGCGTGCGGTCCCGCGCCGGTGACCACCGTGCCCACCGCGATCAGCAGCACGGTGGCGAGGACCAGGAACCACACCATCTGCTGCACCGGCTTGCCGACCAGCGGGCGGGGTGCCCCGTCGCCCTCGCGGGTGCGCTGCCACATCACGACGGCGACCGCGATCAGCGCGGAGGCGAGCAGGAAGTGGGCGGCGACCGTGTAGGGGTTGAGGCCGACCAGGACCACGATGCCGCCGAGCACCGCATTGCCCATGACCAGCCAGAACTGGGCCCAGCCGAGTCGGGTCAGGCTGCGCCGGTACGGCTTCTCGGAGCGTGCGGCGATGATCGCCCAGCCGATGGCGGCGCACAGCACATACGTCAGCATGCGGTTGCCGAACTCGATGGCGCTGTGGAAGTTCATCTCGCCCGTCGGTGCGAGCGAGTCCGCGGTGCACTTGGGCCAGGTCGGGCAGCCGAGCCCGGAGCCGGTCAGCCGCACCGCGCCGCCGGTGACCACGATGACCACCGACATGACGAGCGCGGAAAGAGCCGACCGCTGGACCGTCCGGGGCTCGGGGGTCCAGCGTGCGGCGATGAAGGAGAGCGGGTTGCGCAAGGCCGCCACGGCGTCGGCGCGGGTCACGTTTGGCACGTGTTCCATCGTAGGGGGCCGCTTGTGCACGCTTTCACGAGGGTCCATGACGCGCCCGTCTCCCGAACGGCTCCCAGCTGGCCTCAGCTACGCCCAGCTACTCCCAGCGGAAGAACTTCCCGGCCGCTGCCAGCCCGACGACTGCCCACACGCCCAGGATCCCCAGGTCACCCCAGGGCATTCCGGCTCCGTGCTGCAGCACGTCTCGCAACCCGTCCGACAGCGCCGAGATGGGCAGCAGCCCCAGTACGTCCTGCGCTCCCTGCGGGAACTTGTCCATCGGCACGATCACGCCGCCGCCCACGAGCAGCAGCAGGAAGACCAGGTTGGCGGCGGCCAGGGTCGCCTCGGCCTTGAGCGTGCCCGCCATCAGCAGACCGAGGCCGGAGAAGGCCGCCGTGCCCAGGATCAGCAGGAGCAGGACGGCTGCCGGGTTGCCGTGCGGCGACCAGCCCAGCACGAAGGCGATCACCGTCAGGAGGATCACCTGCAGGATCTCCGTGACCAGCACCGACGCCGTCTTCGCGGTCATCAGCCCCCAGCGGGGGAGCGGCGAGGAGGCAAGACGCTTCAGGACGCCGTAGCGGCGCTCGAAGCCCGTGGCGATCGCCTGGCCCGTGAATGACGTGGACATGACCGCGAGCGCCAGGATGCCGGGGGCGAGGAAGTCGACGGACTTGCCCTTGCCCGTGTCCACGATGTCGACCGAGCTGAACAGGACCAGCAGGAGGGTCGGGATCACGACCGTCAGCAGGAGCTGTTCGCCGTTGCGCAGCAGCATCTTCGTCTCGAGCGCCGCCTGCGCGGCGATCATGCGGGGGAGAGGGGCCGCGCCGGGCTTCGGCGCATACGTACCGGTGGCCGTGGTCACGAGCGCAGCTCCTTGCCGGTGAGCTCCAAAAACACGTCTTCGAGGGTGTGCCGTTCGACCGAGATCCTGTCCGGCATCACCCCGTGCTGCGCGCACCAGGACGCCACCGTCGCCAGCAGCTGCGGGTCGACCTTGCCGACGACCCGGTAGGAGCCCGGGGTCAGCTCCGCGGCCGAGCAGTCGGCGGGGAGCGCCTTGAGGAGGGAGCCCACGTCCAGGCCGGGGCGGCCGGTGAAGCGGAGGGTGTTCTCGGCGCCGCCGCGGCACAGCTCCTCCGGGGAGCCCTGGGCGATGACCCGGCCGGCGTCGATGATCGCGACGTCGTCGGCGAGCTGCTCGGCCTCGTCCATGTAGTGCGTGGTGAGGATCACCGAGACGCCGTCGGCGCGCAGGTCGCGGACCAGGTCCCAGGTGGCGTGCCGGGCCTGCGGGTCCAGGCCCGCGGTCGGCTCGTCCAGGAACACCAGCTCAGGGCGGCCCACGACCGCCATCGCGAGTGCGAGGCGCTGCTGCTGGCCGCCCGAGAGACGGCGGTACGTCGTACGGCCGCAGGAGCCGAGGCCGAGCCGCTCTATGAGGGCGTCCACGTCCAGCGGGTCGGCGTGCAGTTTCGCCACGTGCCGCAGCATCTCGTCCGGCCGGGCGCCCGAGTAGACGCCTCCGGACTGCAGCATCACGCCGATGCGCGGATGCAGTTGGCGCGCTTGTCCCACGGGGTCGAGCCCCAGGACGCGCACGGTGCCCGAGTCCGGTCTGCGGTATCCCTCGCAGGTCTCCACGGTCGTGGTCTTGCCCGCGCCGTTCGGGCCGAGTACGGCGGTCACGCCCGCCTGGGCCACCAGGTCGAGGCCGTCCACAGCGGTTTTGCTGCCGTACCGCTTCACCAGGGCCTGAACCTGGACCACGGGCTCACTTCGCATGGGCCCGAGTCTAGGTACGCCTTCCACGGCCCGGACGGGCGGGTGCAGGATCTCCACTCCCAGGGGGTGCGGGGATCTCGTCCTCACGGGACCGGTGCACCGCCAGCCACCGCTCCGCGTACGCCACCGCGTCCGCCACGGGGAACAGCCGGACGTCGGCGGCGCCCACCTTCCCGCGGACGACGCCACGGTCCCGCTCGAAGTCGTACCCCAGCTCGTCGAACCGCTCGGAGGTGATCGACACCTCCGTCACCGTCTCCCAGCCGCCCCCGGGCGCGGGACGCCCCACGGCGACGAGCGGCGACGGTATCCGGTACTCGGCGAGATGGAAGGCGGTGCAGCTGTCGTAGCCGGCGCCCAGCAGGAGCACCCGGGCGCCCAAGGCCTCCAGCCGTGCCAGCGGGCTGCGCTCGCCGAGCCGGCAGTCGGGCGCATGGCCGTCGACGATCTCCGCCGTGCGCGGGCCGAGGGCCGCGAAGGACGTCTGCGGGTGCGCGCTGCGCCGGGCGCCCGGCCAGGTGCGCACGGTCTCCGGGATCACGCCGACCCCGCGCGAGGGTGTGACCAGCGGGTCGTAGACGGGCATGGTGGCCCGGATCGGCTCCCACCACTCCTCGGGCACCGGCGGGTTCGCCCACAGCGCCGGGTCCGAGAGGTCGCCGGTCTGGGTCGGGACGACGATCGTGCCCTCCGTACCGACCGCGTCGAGAAGACCTTGCACGACCGCGACGGCGCCTCCGCACACCCACCCGAGGCTGCTGAGGGAGGAGTGCACGAGGAGGGTTTCGCCGGTCTTGACGCCCAGTAGGCGCAGCTCTGTGGCCATGGTGTCGCGGGTGACAAGAGGGCCGGTCGGAGGGGGTGTCGGCATGGTTGGGGAGTGTTCCCGAAGGGGCCCGGGGGCGCCACCGAATTGGCCCGGCTCTGATCGATCAAAGATCGTTTCCGCAGGTCAGGTTAGGGGTGCCTAAGTGACGCAGGGCACCGTCCAGCTGCCGGGACGCGGCTTGCCCGGTCCTGAGGAATTACGCAACAATGGCGTTGTGAAAAACGTCGGCGAGGCTCTGGAGACCCCCACGGGGTCGCACCAGGAAGAGCACGCGACCGGTGAGCGCTCCACGCGCAACCGCGTCGCGCGGTCGATCCTGGACCACGGGCCGTCGACCGTCACCGAGCTGGCCGGGCGCCTCGGGCTCACCCCCGCGGCGGTACGACGGCATCTGGACGCGCTGGTCGCGGACGACGTCGTCCAGGCGCGGGAGCAGCGGGTGTACGGCGCGCGTACGCGCGGCCGGCCCGCCAAGGTGTTCGCGCTGACCGACTGCGGCCGTGACGCCTTCGACCAGTCCTACGACAAGCTCGCCGCGGACGCCCTGCGCTGGATCCAGGAGCGCTTCGGCGGGGACGAGGCGGTGGTGGCCTTCGCGCGCGCGAGGATCGCCGAGCAGGCCGCCGCCTACCGCAAGGCGATCGAGGCCGCCGCCCCCGAGCAGCGCACCGAAGCCCTGGCCAAGGCCCTGAGCGCGGACGGGTACGCTGCTACGGCGCGCAGCGCCCCCCTCCCGCAAAAAGGTGAGCAGCTCTGCCAGCACCACTGCCCGGTGGCCCATGTCGCGGAGAAGTTCCCGCAGCTGTGCGAGGCGGAGACCGAGATCTTCTCCCAGCTGCTCGGTACGCACGTCCAGCGGCTGGCGACCATCGCGCACGGCGACGGCGTCTGCACGACGTTCATCCCAAAGATTTCCAAAGCTACTCATAACGCAACCGCAAGCACGGCCGGGAGGAACCCCGCATGACTCTCCCCACGGAGACTGCCCACCCTGAGCTCGATGGTCTGGGCAACTACGAATACGGCTGGGCCGACTCCGACGTGGCCGGTGCCTCTGCCAAGCGAGGCATCAACGAGGACGTCGTCCGGGACATCTCCGCGAAGAAGAACGAGCCGGAGTGGATGACCAAGCTCCGTCTCAAGGGGCTGCGCCTGTTCGAGAAGAAGCCCATGCCGAACTGGGGCTCCGACCTCTCCGGCATCGACTTCGACAACATCAAGTACTTCGTGCGCTCCACGGAGAAGCAGGCGGAGTCCTGGGAGGACCTGCCCGAGGACATCAAGAACACGTACGACAAGCTCGGCATCCCCGAGGCGGAGAAGCAGCGCCTCGTCGCCGGTGTCGCGGCCCAGTACGAGTCCGAGGTCGTCTACCACCAGATCCGCGAGGACCTGGAGGAGCAGGGCGTCATCTTCCTGGACACCGACACCGCCCTGAAGGAGCACCCCGAGCTCTTCAAGGAGTACTTCGGGACGGTCATCCCGGTCGGCGACAACAAGTTCGCGTCGCTGAACACCGCCGTGTGGTCCGGCGGCTCCTTCATCTACGTGCCGAAGGGCGTGCACGTGGAGATCCCGCTCCAGGCCTACTTCCGCATCAACACGGAGAACATGGGCCAGTTCGAGCGGACGCTGATCATCGTCGACGAGGACGCCTACGTCCACTACGTCGAGGGCTGTACGGCTCCGATCTACAAGTCGGACTCGCTGCACTCCGCGGTCGTCGAGATCATCGTGAAGAAGGGCGCCCGCTGCCGCTACACGACCATCCAGAACTGGTCGAACAACGTCTACAACCTGGTCACCAAGCGCGCCGTGGCGTACGAGGGCGCGACCATGGAGTGGATCGACGGCAACATCGGCTCCAAGGTGACGATGAAGTACCCGGCCGTCTACCTGATGGGCGAGCACGCCAAGGGCGAGACCCTCTCCATCGCCTTCGCCGGCGAGGGCCAGCACCAGGACGCCGGCTCCAAGATGGTCCACATGGCGCCGAACACCTCCTCCAACATCGTCTCGAAGTCCGTGGCGCGTGGCGGTGGCCGTACCTCCTACCGCGGTCTGGTCGAGATCGGTGAGGGCGCCGCCGGATCCAAGTCGAACGTGCTGTGCGACGCGCTGCTCGTCGACACCATCTCCCGCTCCGACACGTACCCCTACGTGGACGTGCGTGAGGACGACGTGTCCATGGGCCACGAGGCCACCGTCTCCAAGGTCTCCGAGGACCAGCTCTTCTACCTGATGAGCCGTGGTCTGAGCGAGTTCGAGGCGATGGCGATGATCGTGCGCGGCTTCGTCGAGCCCATCGCGAAGGAGCTGCCCATGGAATACGCGCTGGAACTCAACCGGCTGATCGAGCTCCAGATGGAAGGCGCGGTCGGCTGACGCCAACTGCCGTCCCCATCAAGCCACTCACGTAAGAAAGCGAGCAGACCGACAGCCATGGCTGAGGCTCAGAACATCCCCGTGGGGTCCACCACCGCGGGCCAGATCGCGGTGGCCGCCGAGTCGACCGTCGCCACGCGCATGAGCGCGCCGCCGTCCTTCGACGTCGCGGACTTCCCGGTCCCGCACGGCCGCGAGGAGGAGTGGCGGTTCACCCCGCTGGAGCGCCTGCGCGGGCTGCACGACGGCACCGCCGTCGCGACCGGCGAGGTGAAGGTCGCGGTCGAGGCCCCCGAGGGCGTCATCGTCGAGACCGTCGACCGCGGCGACGCCCGGATCGGCAAGGCCGGCACCCCGGTGGACCGCATCGCCGCCCAGGCGTACTCGGCGTTCGAGAAGGCCGGCGTGGTCACCGTCCCCAAGGAGACGGTGCTCACCGAGCCGATCCGCATCGCCGTGCACGGCGAGGGCGGGGTCCGCTTCGGCCACCAGGTCGTGGAGCTCGGAGCCTTCGCCGAGGCCGTCGTCGTCATCGACCACACCGGTGACGCGGTCCTCGCGGCCAACGTCGACTACATCCTGGGCGACGGCGCCAAGCTGACCGTCGTCTCCGTCCAGGACTGGGACGACAAGGCCGTGCACGTGGCCCAGCACAACGCCCTCATCGGGCGCGACGCCAGCTTCAAGTCGGTCGTGGTCACCTTCGGCGGCGACGTCGTACGGCTGCACCCGCGCGTCTCCTACGCCGGCACCGGCGGCGAGGCCGAGCTGTTCGGGCTGTACTTCACGGACGCCGACCAGCACCAGGAGCACCGCCTCCTGGTCGACCACAACGTCCCGCACTGCAAGTCCAACGTCGTCTACAAGGGCGCGCTGCAGGGCGAGGGCGCCCACGCGGTGTGGATCGGCGACGTCCTCATCGAGGCCAAGGCCGAGGGCACGGACACGTACGAGATGAACCGCAACCTCGTCCTCACGGACGGCGCCCGGGTCGACTCCGTGCCCAACCTCGAGATCGAGACCGGCGAGATCGTCGGGGCCGGCCACGCCTCCGCCACCGGCCGCTTCGACGACGAGCAGCTCTTCTACCTGATGGCCCGCGGCATCCCCGCCGACGAGGCCCGCCGCCTGGTGGTCCGCGGCTTCTTCGCCGAGCTGGTCCAGCAGATCGGCGTCGACGACATCCAGGCCCGGCTGCTCGAGAAGATCGACGAGGAGCTGGAGACTGTGTCTGGATCGGGCCGATGACCTTCGTACGCGCCTGTGCGGTGAGCGAGCTGGAGGAGGACACCCCGAAGCGGGTGGAACTCGACGGCACGCCCATCTCGGTCGTGCAGACCGAGGGCGAGGTGTTCGCGATCCACGACATCTGCTCGCACGCGAACGTCTCGCTCTCCGAGGGCGAGGTGGAGGACTGCCAGATCGAGTGCTGGCTGCACGGCTCCAGCTTCGACCTGCGCACCGGCAAGCCGTCCGGCCTGCCCGCGACGCGCCCCGTCCCCGTATACCCCGTAAAGATCGAAGGGGACGACGTGCTCGTCTCCCTCAACCAGGAGTCCTGAGGCAATCCATGGCAACGCTTGAAATCCGCGACCTGCACGTCACCGTCGAGGCCGACAACGCCACGAAGGAGATCCTCAAGGGCGTCGACCTGACCGTGAAGCAGGGCGAGACGCACGCCATCATGGGCCCCAACGGCTCCGGCAAGTCGACCCTCGCCTACTCCCTCGCGGGCCACCCCAAGTACACGATCACCGGCGGCACCGTCACCCTCGACGGCGAGGACGTCCTGGAGATGTCCGTCGACGAGCGCGCGCGTGCGGGCCTGTTCCTCGCGATGCAGTACCCGGTCGAGGTTCCCGGCGTCTCCGTGTCGAACTTCCTCCGTACGTCCGCCACGGCCATCCGCGGCGAGGCCCCCAAGCTGCGTACCTGGGTGAAGGAGGTCAAGGAGACCATGGAGCGCCTCTCCATGGACCCGTCCTTCGCCGAGCGCAATGTCAACGAGGGCTTCTCCGGCGGTGAGAAGAAGCGCCACGAGATCCTCCAGCTCGAACTGCTCAAGCCGAAGATCGCGATCCTCGACGAGACCGACTCCGGCCTCGACGTCGACGCGCTCCGGGTCGTCTCCGAGGGCGTCAACCGCGTCCGCGAGACCGGCGAGGTCGGCACCCTGCTGATCACGCACTACACGCGCATCCTGCGCTACATCAAGCCCGACCACGTCCACGTGTTCGCCGGCGGCAAGATCGTCGAGTCCGGCGGTGCCGAGCTCGCCGACAAGCTGGAGAACGAGGGCTACGAGGCATACACGAAGGGTGGCGCATCCGAGTGACCCAGCTGCCGGGCCTCCTCGACACTGAGGCGATCCGCAAGGACTTCCCCATCCTGGACCGCCAGGTCCACGACGGGCAGAAGCTCGTGTACCTGGACAACGCGGCGACCTCGCAGAAGCCGCGCCAGGTGCTGGACGCCCTGAACGAGTACTACGAGCGCTACAACGCCAACGTCCACCGCGGTGTGCATGTGCTCGCCGAGGAGGCCACGGCGCTGTACGAGGGCGCGCGGGACAAGGTCGCGTCGTTCATCAACGCGCCCAGCCGCGACGAGGTGATCTTCACCAAGAACGCCTCGGAGTCGCTCAACCTCGTGGCGAACATGCTGGGCTGGGCCGACGAGCCCTACCGCGTGGACCACGAGACCGAGATCGTCATCACGGAGATGGAGCACCACTCCAACATCGTGCCGTGGCAGCTGCTCGCGCAGCGCACGGGCGCGAAGCTGAAGTGGTTCGGCCTGACCGACGACGGCCGCCTCGACCTCTCCAACATCGACGAGATCATCACCGAGAAGACGAAGATCGTCTCCTTCGTGCTGGTGTCGAACATCCTCGGCACGGTCAACCCGGTCGAGGCGATAGTCCGCCGCGCCCAGGAGGTCGGTGCGCTGGTCTGCATCGACGCCTCGCAGGCCGCCCCGCACATGCCGCTGGACGTCCAGTCGCTGCAGGCCGACTTCGTGGCCTT
Source organism: Streptomyces sp. NPDC002092 (assembly GCF_053593775.1). NCBI lineage: Bacteria > Bacillati > Actinomycetota > Actinomycetes > Kitasatosporales > Streptomycetaceae > Streptomyces > Streptomyces sp. NPDC002092. The sequence continues at coordinate 154,914 of NZ_JBSFDG010000009.1, read as the reverse complement.
CACCGGCCACAAGATGTGCGGCCCGACCGGCATCGGTGTCCTGTGGGGCCGGCAGGAACTCCTTGAGGACCTGCCGCCGTTCCTCGGCGGCGGCGAGATGATCGAGACCGTGTCGATGCACTCGTCGACGTACGCTCCCGCCCCGCACAAGTTCGAGGCGGGCACCCCGCCGATCGCGCAGGCGGTGGGTCTCGGAGCGGCGATCGACTATCTGCAGTCGATCGGCATGGACAAGATCCTGGCCCATGAGCACGCCCTCACCGAGTACGCGGTGAAGCGGCTGGGCGAGGTCCCGGACCTGCGGATCATCGGCCCGACCACGGCCGAGGACCGCGGCGCGGCGATCTCCTTCACGCTCGGCGACATCCACCCGCACGACGTGGGCCAGGTCCTCGACGAGCAGGGCATCGCGGTCCGCGTCGGCCACCACTGCGCACGCCCTGTGTGCCTGCGCTACGGAATTCCTGCGACCACGCGAGCGTCGTTCTATCTGTACTCCACGCCGGCCGAGATCGACGCACTGGTCGAGGGGCTGGAGCACGTACGGAACTTCTTCGGCTGAGGGACGTGAGCTGAGACAGTGAAGCTGGACTCGATGTACCAGGAAGTCATCCTGGACCACTACAAGAACCCGCACGGGCGTGGTCTTCGGGATGGCGACGCCGAGGTGCACCACGTGAACCCGACGTGCGGCGACGAGATCACCCTGCGCGTGAAGTACGACGGCACGAAGATCGAGGACGTCTCCTACGAGGGTCAGGGCTGCTCGATCAGCCAGGCCTCGGCCTCCGTCCTGAACGAACTGCTGGTCGGCAAGGACCTGGCGGACGCCCAGAAGATCCAGGAGACCTTCCTGGAGCTGATGCAGTCCAAGGGCCGGATCGAGCCGGACGACGCGATGGAGGAGGTGCTGGAGGACGCGGTCGCGTTCGCCGGTGTCTCCAAGTACCCGGCCCGGGTCAAGTGCGCCCTCCTCAGCTGGATGGCGTGGAAGGACGCGACGGCCCAGGCCCTGGGCGGAGCCGACGCCGAAAGGAAGACGGCATGAGCGAGACCGTTGAGATGAAGCCGGCCTCGGAGGAAGAGGTCCGTGAGGCGCTGTACGACGTCGTCGACCCCGAGCTGGGCATCGACGTCGTCAACCTCGGCCTGATCTACGGCATCCACATCGACGACGCGAACATCGCGACCCTCGACATGACCCTGACCTCGGCGGCCTGTCCGCTGACGGATGTCATCGAGGACCAGGCCAAGTCCGCCACGGACGGCCTCGTCAGCGAGCTGCGCATCAACTGGGTGTGGATGCCGCCGTGGGGCCCCGACAAGATCACGGACGACGGACGCGAGCAGCTGCGGGCGCTCGGCTTCAACGTCTGAGGTCCACCCGCTGCTTGAACGACAACGGCGACGCCCTGAGGGCGTCGCCGTTGTCGTGTCCTCGGGTCAGGCCAGCCCGGCCACGAACCGGAACGCCGAGTCTGCCAGATACAACGAGCTGTTCTGGAACGGATCCAGCTTCAGCTGGAAGTTCTGGTGCCGCAGGAACCGGCCCGGATAGTTCACCGACTCCAGCATCACCGCTCCCGAGTACGCCGACGCCCGGGGGCAGAAGGTGGCGTCCTGCTTGAAGACGTAGGAGCCGTCGTCCGGTTCGTCGCGGAGCAGGAAGTTGCGGTGGCGCAGGTACTTGCCGTCGTGTGTGGCGAAGGAATAGCAGGAGCTGTCCGCCAGGCCCTTGACCACCTTGAAGGTGGAGTCCTGGCGGGACTCCGAGCCGGCCGGCGGGTCGAGCTTCACGTAGTCGCCGCTCACATGCCAGTAGCGGTCGGGATAGTTCACCGACTGCATGGATCCGTAGAGGGCCGACGGCTTCGAGTGGGTCGGCGAACTCGCATGGGTATCGGGCGATTTGGACGGCTCGCTGCTACCGGCCGCCGAATCGTGCGGACTGGGCGAGGGGGACGTACTGGTCTGCGCGGACGACGGGCCGCTCTTTCCGGCGGGCGTCGTGATCCCGTTTGTGGACGGGGTGGCGAAGGAGATCAGTCCGGGGGGCGTTTCGGCGACGGCCGACGACGGGATCCCGGACGCCCGTGACGGGCGGTCGGAGTCCCTGTCCATCACGGCTATCGCCGTGGCGCACGCGACGATCGTCGACAGGGCCAGCGCGCCGGCCAGCCAGAGTCTTCGGGTTCCCGGGGCGCGGGAGGTGTCGGGGGCCCAGCCGTTCTCCCAGGGCTGGTTCCGGGGCGGCTCGGGGGTGGTTTCTGGCATGCGCTGTTCCTCCAGCGGCGCCCGAGGCGGCGGCCGGGGATGAGGTGAGGGTGAGGTGAGTGAGCGGTGAAACCCTAGTGGAGTGAAGAGACCGCGGGGAGTCGTTTAAGCGAGCGATTTCCATGAAGGTTGAACCTCCTCATCCGGAATGCGGCACTACGCATCCCTCGGCGTCGGCGTGCCGTTGTGTACGGACGTACGCATCATTGTGTACGCTCGTACACATGGCATTCCTGATGCTCCTCGCGGCCATCGCCGCCGAGGTGGGCGGTACCACCGCCATGAAGTTCAGCCACGGCTTCAGCCGGCTGTGGCCCTCCGTGCTGACGCTCGCCGGATACGGCGTCTCCTTCTGGCTGCTCGCCCAGACGCTGAAGACGATGTCGGTCGGCACGGCCTACGCGATCTGGGCCGGCCTCGGCACCGCGGCCATCGTGGCCATCGGCATCCTCTGTCTCGGCGAGGGGATGACCGTCCCGAAGGCCGTGGGGATCGGTCTGATCATCGTGGGGGTCGTCGTGCTCAACCTGGGAGGCGCGCACTGATGGCCCGCCGCTACGACCCCGACCGGCGGCAGCGGATCATCGACGCGGCGATCCGGGTGGTGGGCGAGAAAGGCCTGACCGGGTTGAGCCACCGCTCCGCCGCCGCCGAGGCCGACGTGCCGCTCGGCTCGACGACGTACCACTTCAAGACCCTCGACGAGCTGATGGTCGCTGCCCTGAGGCAGGCGAGCGAGGGCTTCGCCAAGGTGGTCACCTCGCGCGGCGGCCTGGAGGATCCGCGGCCGGACCTCGCCGCCGAACTGGCGGGCTGCCTGGGCGAGTGGCTCGCGGGCGACCGTACCGGCGTGGAGCTGGAGTACGAGCTCTATCTCGCCGCCCTGCGCCGCCCCGCCCTGCGCCCGGTGGCCGCCGAATGGGCCGAGGACGTCGCCCGGCAGATCGCCCGGCACACCGACCCGGTGACGGCCCGGGCGCTGGTCGCGCTGATGGACGGCATCTGTCTGCAGGTACTGCTGACGGGGGTGCCCTACGACGAGGAGTACGCGCGCGAGGTGCTGGCGCGGATGATCCCCCGGCCCGGTTCATGAACGTGTTCGTCGGGGTGCCGGCGCCGAAGCCGGTGTCCCGTGGTACCCCTGCGGAGGGTGGCGTCGAATTCGACGCCGCGGCAGCCGCCGACGGCGGCCGACTCCAGCGGACCGGCTTCGACCCCACTGGGGCCGCCCCCAGACCCCCTTCGGCCTGAACGGTCTCGTCCTCAAACGCCGGACGGGCTGGATTGGTTGGATTGGGCGCCGCGCGTCGGCGGAGGCGGGGCGGGGGCCTGTCGTTCGAGAGGGGCTGGAGGGAGCGGCCGCCCGTTGGCTGAGACGGGGGTGCCATCGGTTGGCCTGGGCAGGGGGTGGGCGGTTAGGTTGCCCTCATGACCGACACGACTGCTCCTCGTACCACCGGCGCCGTGGCCGCCGGGCTCGCCACGATCGCCGCTGACGGCACTGTTCTCGACACCTGGTTCCCCGCGCCCGCGCTGAGCGAGGAGGCCGGTCCGGCCGGGACCGAGCGGCTGTCCGCCGAGAAGGCCGTGGAGCTGCTCGGGGACGGTGCGGCGAAGGCGATCGGGACGGACGCCCGCCGCGGTGTCGAGGTCGTCGCGGTGCGCACGGTCATCTCCTCGCTCGGCGAGAAGCCGATCGACACGCACGACGCCTACCTGCGGCTGCACCTGCTCTCGCACCGCCTGGTCCAGCCGCACGGGCAGAGCCTCGACGGCATCTTCGGCCTGCTGCCCAACGTCGCCTGGACCTCGCTCGGCCCGGTCGCCGTCGACGAGATCGAGAAGGTACGGCTCAACGCCCGCGCCGAGGGCCTGCACCTCCAGGTGACCTCCGTCGACAAGTTCCCGCGCATGACGGACTACGTAGCCCCCAAGGGCGTCCGCATCGCCGACGCCGACCGGGTGCGGCTCGGTGCGCACCTCGCCGCGGGCACCACCGTCATGCACGAGGGCTTCGTCAACTTCAACGCCGGCACGCTCGGCACGTCGATGGTCGAGGGCCGCATCTCCGCGGGTGTCGTGATCGGCGACGGCTCCGACATCGGCGGCGGCGCCTCCACCATGGGGACGCTCTCGGGCGGCGGCAACGTCCGCATCACCATCGGCGAGCGCTGCCTGATCGGCGCCGAGGCGGGCGTCGGCATCGCGCTCGGCGACGAGTGCGTCGTCGAGGCCGGGCTGTACGTCACCGCGGGCACCCGCGTCACCATGCCCGACGGGCAGATCGTTAAGGCCCGCGAGCTCTCCGGTGCCTCCAACATCCTCTTCCGCCGCAACTCGGTCACCGGCACGGTCGAGGCCCGCCCGAACAATGCGGTCTGGGGCGGTCTGAACGAGATCCTGCACAGCCACAACTGACGCCGCCCGGCGTCCCGGTGAGCGCTCTTCCGCCCAGCGCGGGAGGGCGCTCGCTCATGGTCCGGGCCGCGCCGCGAACTCAGCCAGCGCCGCGAAGTCGTCCTCCCGCAGGCCGAGCCGCGGGTCGACGTGGTGCAGGAACGCGGGGCCCGGGTGGTGGGCTCGCACGTACTCCTCGTCCGCCTGGCTCTGTTCGTCGTCGACCCAGGCGAAGGGGCGGCCCTCGGCGTACGCCACGATCGCCTCCGTCTTCCAGTGCACCCCGTCGGGCCGGAGCGCGAACAGGCCCGCGCCGAAGTCCACGTACGGCAGCTCGGGCAGGCCGACGACCGGGGCGATCCAGCGGTTGGCGGCGTCCATCCAGGTTGTGGCCCAGCAGAGGTCGTAGTCGAGGGAGAGCAGTGCCGGGCCGTGGGACGGGTTCAGCCACACCCGCAGGGCCCGGCCGGGGTGCAGGGCCACCCGGATCGTCGTATAGCCCTCCGGGCGGCGTTCGGGCTTTGCGGCCCAAGGGTTGAGCGGGCCGTCGACGTCGAGGAACAGCAGGGGGCGGCTCACAGCAACAACGTACGGCACAAGGGCTGTACGGCTGCCGGAAAGCCTCCTTGTCGAAAGCCCTGCCGGGCGCTGGCAGCCGATCCTCGCCCAGCCCTGACCGGTCACCCGGCCGTGAGCTCCTCGTAGGCCGCCAGCAGCCCGTCGACCGTCTCGCGGCCTGCGGGCCGCAGCGGGGCACGGACGGTTCCCGCCGGCAGGCCGAGCTCGTTGAGGAGCGCCTTCGTGGTGACGGTCCCGGGCAGACCGGCCGACATCATCAACTCGATGAGCGGCGTGGCGCGTTGCTGGAGGCGGGCGGACCCGGGTGTGTCGCCCGCCTCGAACGCGTCCAGCACGGCACGGAGTTCGGACGGTACGACGTTCGCGACGGTGCTGATGTATCCGGCGCCGCCCACCGCGTACAGCGCCAGGTTGTGTTCGTCGCAGCCCGCGTAGTACGCCAACTCCGTGCGGGAGAGCACCTTCTGGGCGGCGAGGAAGTCGTAGGAGCAGTCCTTGACCGCCACGATCCGGGGGTGCTCGGCGAGCCGGATCATCGTGTCGGACTCGATGCGGGTGCCGGTGCGGCCCGGGATGTCGTACAGCACGACCGGCAGCCCGGAGGCGTCCGCGACGGTCCGGAAGTGCTCCTCCAGCGCGTCCTGCGGGGGCCGGCTGTAGTACGGGCTGACCACCAGCACGCCGTCCGCGCCCGCCTTTTCGGCCTCCCGCGCGAGTTCCACGGTGTGCCGGGTGTCGAAGGTGCCGACGCCCGCCACGACCGACGCCCGGCCGCCCACCGCCTCCCGCACCGCCTCGACCAGTGCCGCCTTCTCGGCGTCCGTGGTGGTCGGCGACTCGCCCGTCGTACCGGAGAGCACCAGACCGTCGCACCCCCGCGAGACCAGGTGGTCGGCGAGCCGCTGCGCCCCGTCGAGATCGAGCGCGCCCTCCTCGGTGAAGGGGGTGATCATCGCGCAGAGGGCCCGGCCGAAGGGGGCGGTAGTCGTCATGCTCTCAGTCTCGGCCGATCGACAGTGAAGCTCCACTTAATTCTTCTACGAGATATTGATAAGCGTTGCTGTGGTGCGACCGGCCAGGCCCCACGTCATCCAGGCCCTATGTCCATTTCGCCCGCCATGGGTCAGCATGGTCGTGACGGTCATCGGCATCGGCCCATGGAGGCGTCATGAAGCTCGGTAAGGCACTGGCCACCGGAGTCGCGGAGGAACAGCCGCAGACCCATGAGGAAGAGCTCGAACTGCCCGAGGAGACCCAGGACGTCGAGGCGTCCGCGCGCGAAGAGGTTCCGGCGGCCCGATGAGACTGCGGCTTCCGGAGGAACGCCCGACGGAGCCGCCGACCGGATACAAGATCGCCCACCCGGTGCTGTCCCAGGACGGCACCCGGGCCGGGTTCACCGGTGTGTCGCTGGGCGGCGCGCTGCCGTACGGAGTCCTGGCCGACGCGTCCTGTGTCTACGGTCTGCGCCACCGGGCACCGCACCGCCGCTGTGACTGCGGCTTCCACTGCGTGCAAGACCGCACGGCGGCCGAGGCGCTGCGGTGCACGGCCGAGCACCGGGCGGCCGTCCTGCTGGAGGTCCTGGTCCTCGGCCGCTACATCCGCTTCGAGCGGGGCTTCCGCTACGCCCGCCAGCGGGTGCGGACCGCTACGGTCGGCCCCTGCGCGTGCGGCGCGGTCGCCACCGCCCTGGCCGACGCGGGCTGGGGCCGGCCAGGCTGGCTCGGGCAGGCCCCCTCCTGCGCGGGCTGCGTCCGCGGCCGTACGTCCGTCTCGCTCGCCTCCTTCGCGCGGCTGGCCGGGGAGGGGCTGCGGGTGGTGGCGGGCAGCGGCGCCGCGCCGGCGGCGGCGGACCTCGCGGTGCCCGAGGGGCTCGGGGTGCCCGAACTCGTCGCCGAGGCAGCCCTGTTGCAGGCCCGCCTCGACTGGTTCCAGACCCAGCTCGGCCGGCTCGGCGAGCGCGGGCCGGGCGGTGGCCGGCAGGGGTAGCGAAGGTCGGCAGGGGTACCCGGAGTGTTCCGAACGGAGGAAGCCGAGAGGAACGCGAGAGGAGGCGACCCCGTGACCGGGACCATGCACCCCCATCCGGTGCGCGACGGGCACCGCTCGGTGGGCGAGCTCGTCGGACAGGCCACCGAACAGCTATCCCGGCTCGTACGACAGGAAGTGGCCCTCGCCAAGGAGGAGCTGTCCGCGAAAGGCAGGCGCGCCGGGCGAGGCGGCGGACTGCTCGGCGCCGCGGGCGCGTTCGCCTACGCCGGTCTGCTCGCCCTGGCCGGCACGGGCGTAGCCGCCCTCTCGCTGGTGCTGTCGGTCTGGGCTGCGGCGCTCATCGTGACCGCCGTGCTGTTCGTGATCGCGGGCCTGCTGGCCCTGACCGGCCGCGCCCAGCTGCGCCGCGCCGCACCGCCGACGCCCGAGGAGACCCTCGTGAGCGTCCGTGCCGATGTCGAGGAGATCAGGGAAAGGGCGCACCGATGACGGACAAGGCAGGGCCGACCGGCGCCAAGGGACCCGATGAGCTGAGGCGGCAGATCGAGCAGACGCGCAGTCAACTGGGCGAAACAGTGGAGGAGTTGGCGGAGAAGATGGATGTGAAGGGACGTGCCAGGGCCCGGGCGGCCGACCTCAAGGACAAGGCGAGCGCCATGACCGTGCAACTGCGCAGCACGGCCGCGCACGCCGGCCATGCGGTCCAGGACCGGGCCACGCAGACCGGCCACAAGGTGCACGACCGGGCCACGCAGGCGGGCCACCAGGTGCAGGACAGGGCGACGAGGGCCGGTCACCAGGTGCAGGACCGAGCCCTGACGGCGGGCCACGCCGCCCAGGACAGGGCCACCCGGACGGGGCACACGCTGCAGCACAGGGCGGAGCACGACGTCCCCTGGCCCGCCGGCCCCGTCGTCAGGGCGGCGGTACGGCATCCGGGGCCCGCGCTGGCCATCGGGGCGGCGCTGGCCTTCGTCGTGGTGGTGGGCTGGAGGTACCCCAAGCGGTAGCAGATCGCTCCTGCCTCTGACTCTGACACCGTCCCACCGAAAACCTCAGTCTCCTGGACAAAAAAAGTTTTCGGTGGGACGGTGGACGCATGCTGGACGTCACCGTCATCGAGGACCCCGAGGCCGCCGCCGTCTCCCTGGACCCCGTCAGGGCCAGGCTGCTCGCCGAGCTGGCGGCCGGACCCGCGTCGGCGGCGATGCTGGCCGGCCGGGTCGGCCTGCCGCGGCAGAAGGTGAACTACCACCTCAAGGCGCTGGAGCGGCACGGCCTGGTCGAGCTGGCCGGGGAGCGCCGCAAGGGCAATGTCACCGAGCGGCTGATGCAGGCCACCGCGGCCTCGTACGTCATCTCGCCGCTCGCGCTCGCCGCCGTACAGCCGGACCCGGACCGGTTCCGGGACCAGCTGTCCGCGCGGTGGCTGCTGGCGCTCGGCGCCCGGCTGGTGCGGGACGTCGGCTCGCTGATCACCGGTGCCGCGAAGGCCCGCAAGCGGCTGGCCACGTATGCCCTCGACGGCGAGGTGCGCTTCGCCTCGGCCGCCGAACGGGCCGCGTTCGTCCAGGAGTTGACGGCCGGCATCAGCGCGCTGATCCGCAAGTACGACGCGCCCGACGCCGAGGGTGGGCGTGACCACCGGATCGTCGTGGCCGTCCATCCCACCCCCAAGGCAACCGAGCAGGACTAGGCAGGAGCCCACCATGTCCAAGGAATTCGAGATCGCCCGCGAGTTCGAGGTCGACGCCACTCCCGAGGAGGTGTGGGAGGCGATCACCACCGGGACCGGCGGGTACCTGTGGCCGATGGAGCCGCCCGAGCCCCGCGTCGGCGGCAAGGGACCCTTCGGGTCCGAGGTCATCGCCTGGGACCCGCCGCACCGCTACACCAACCGCGTCGGGGACGTCGAGGGCATCGCCGAGCAGACCCTCAACCAGCTCGACTACACGATCGAGCCGCGGGACGAGGGGCGCCGGGCCTGGGTGCGGTACGTGCACAGCGGCATCTTCGTCGACGACTGGGACAACCAGTACGACGGTGCCGCCAAGCACACCGACTTCTATCTGCACACCCTGCGCGAGTACCTGGTCCACTTCGCGCCCCGGCCGGCCGCCTTCGCCACCTTCGACGGGCCCGAGGCCTCGGAGGCCGCCGACGCCCTCGCCGTCGTCGGGCGGGCGCTCGGTGTCGGCGAGGACGTGACCGCCGGCACCCGGGTGACGGTCCGGGGGCCCGACGAGTTCGACGCCGTGGTCGACTTCCGCAACCCGTATTTCATCGGGCTGCGCACGGACCGCGGCCTCACCCGCTTCTTCGGGCGCAACCACTGGGGGCACCGGGTCGGCATCTCTCTGCACGACTTCACCCCGGACGCCGACATCAAGGAGTGCGAGGCCGCCTGGCAGGACTGGCTGAACGGCGTGTTCAGCCAGTCCTGAGCAGGGCTCGCCCCTTACGGGCGGAAGCGCAGCACCTGCGGGTCGTGGTCGCTGATCTGGTCGTTGAACTCCGAGTTGACGTGCACGCTGTCGTACTCGAACTTGCAGGACCGCCGGATCGACGGGCTGATCAGGATCTGGTCCAGGACCTGCTGGTTGCCCTGGTAGTCGTAGGTGTAACGCTCGTTCTTCGGCAGCGACTTGATCGCCGACCAGAGCTCGCCGTCACCCTCCAGGATCTTCGCGGTGTCGGAGAACTCGAAGTCGTTCATGTCGCCGAGCGCGATCACGTCCGCGTTCTTCTGGACGTCCAGGATGCTCTTGACGAACGCGTTGACCAGCGTCGCCTGGGCGTGGCGCTGGGTCTCCGAGCTGCGCGTCGGGGGCTGGTACTGCGAGGTCAGCCCCTGGTCGCCGCCCTTCGAGTTCAGGTGGTTGGCGATCACGAAGACCGTGCGGCCATGGAAGACGAACTCGCCGGCGAGCGGCTTGCGGCTGGACTTCCAGGCGTCGTTCGCCGGGTCGATGCGGCCGGGGGAGGCCGTCAGCTGCGCCTTGCCGTGCACCTTGGTGACGCCGACCGCGGTGGTGGAGTCGCCGCCCGCGCGGTCCGTGAAGGAGACCCGCTCCGGGTTGAAGAGGAACACCTGGCGGATGTTGCCGCCGGGCTCGCCGCCGTCCTGGTCGTTGACCGGGTTGATCGAGCGCCAGTCGTACTTCGGGCCGCCCGCCGCTACGATCGCGTCGATCAGCTTGTTCACCGTCTGGCTCGCGTCGACCGTGCCGTCGTCCGTCGCGCCGTTGTTGTCCTGGATCTCCTCCAGGGACACGATGTCGGGCGACTGCAGGTTGTTCACGATCGCGGCGGCGTGCGCGTCGAAGGTCTTGTCGGACGGGTCGAGGTTCTCGACGTTGTACGTCGCGACCGCCAGCTCGCCGCGCGACTGCTTCTGCGTCGTCTCCCGCTGCAGACCGCCGCTCTTCAGCGTCCCCAGCTGACCTGCGACCAGGGTGTAGCCGCCGAACTGGTTGAAGTCCAGCGGTCCTGTCGTGGTGCCGGTCAGCGAGTCGCCGACGTTCGCCTTCGGGAAGTCGGCCGTCGAACCCAGCGACTGGATCTGCAGCCGGCCGGTGTTCTGCGACTCGTAGGAGCCGTAGAGCGTGCCGCCGCTGGGGGTCCGGTGCTCATGCGGCTTCACCGTGACCCACAGCTCGGAGTACGGGTCGGTGGCCGTGACCACGCGCGCGTCGGCGACCTGGACGTTCATGCCCTCCAGGGACTCGTAGTAGTCCAGGGCGTACGTCGACGGCTGCAGCGCCAGGCCGTTGATCGAGCCGTTCGCGGCGGTGTCGCCCGCCGGGGTGTACAGCGCGGGCACCGACTTCGCGTCGATCACCGTCGGGGCCGGCACCGCGTTGCCGGTGGAGACGGTGGTGACGGTCGGCTTGGTGATCTCGGTGACCGACTGGTTGCCGGACGAGGCGCCACCCGGGACGTACTCGGAGACCGTGCCGGTGACCGTGACGGAGTCACCGACGGCGGCCTTCGGGGTGGAGCTGGTGAAGACGAATATGCCCTCACTGGTGGCCGGGTTGTCATCCGGGTTCGGATCCTGGATCCAGAAGCCTCTGGAGGAGCCGTAGGTGCGCACGCCGGTGACAATTCCGGCCACGTCGGTGACCTTCTGGCCGGCGTACGGAGAAATGCGCGTAGTGCCCTGGATGTCATGGATGCGCACGGAGTCGGCGTGCGCGGGAGAAGTCAGGACTACGGCGGACGCCGCGGAACAGACGGCGGCGACGGTGAGCGCGGCGAGACGCGCGGAAGACTTGCTCGGCAACGTAGATCCCTCCGGGGACGTGCGTGGGCGCCGGGACGAGGGTGGTGCGTGGGACGGTCCGAGGCCGCGACCGGTGGGGCGGTGGCGACGCGCGTAGAAAATACAGTGAACATGTGTCCGCTTCGTTTCTACGCGCGTCAATCTCCTGCGTACGCACGCCAGTTGTCAAGGTTTCGGCCATGTACGGACGGGGGCCGGGAGATGAACCGGGCGGCATGGGTGGAAATCCGTCTAGGCTGAGCGGTTGAGTGGTACGACACGCCCGAGGAGAACCAGCCGATGTCAGACAGCTCCCCCCTGCCGCCGGTGCGGCTGCATCCCGAAGCGGAGCTGGCGCGGGCCGCGTTGGCCACACCGCTGCTCTCCCGGGCCGCCCGGCTCGCCCGCTGGGCGGGGCCGGACACCCGGATCGACGCCGGGGGCGGGCTCGTCGAGGAACAGCTGCCGGCCGCCGCCGAGCTGCTCGGGCTGAGCGGGGACGACGCCGCGGCCCTCGCGAGCGAGGCCTGGCGGGTCGCCGTGGACACCGGGCTCGTCGAGATCGTGGACTCCGAAGATGACGACGAGGGCACCGTCGCCGCCGGGCAGGATCTGGCACTGCTCACCCAGGGCTCGCCGCACGAGGTGCTGGGCGTGTGGCAGGAGGCACTGGAGACGGTGCTCGCCGACGCCAGCGTCCCCGACCTGGACGACCTGGAAGGCGCCCTCGACGAGACCGGCGAGATCGACTTCTCCCGGCTGGAGTGGGACCCGGAGGCGGAGGCCGAGTTCCTCGACGGCGTCCTCGGCAACCTGTACCTGCTCACCGTCAGCGAGGACGGCCCCGGCGACGGACCCGTTCCGCTGCCCGCCCTCGCCGCGTCCATGATCGTGCCCAACGACATGGGGGAGCCCACCAACGACGTCCTGGAGCAGGTCTCCGACGCGATGATGCGGCTCGACGACCAGTTCCGGCTGCTGGAGCCGGTGGGACTCGTCGAGTACCAGCCGGTCGACGAGGCGCTGATGGCGGAGCCCGAGGACGCTGCCGCGGAACCCGCCGCCCGGGCCGACGACACCGACGTCTCGCGCTACGGCATGGTCCGGCTGACCCCGCTCGGCCTGTACGGGCTGCGGGCGCGGCTGCTGGAGGCCGGACTTACGGCGCCCGCGGTCGGCGACCTCGTGGACAAGGGCGCCGACGCGCTGCTCGACGGCACGGCCACCTTCCCCCAGGCCGCGGCACAGGCCGAGACCGAACAGTGGCTGGCCCGCCGTGAACCCCTCACCGCCGCACGGGAGTTGCTGGCGGCGGCGCGCGGGGCGGACACCGGGGCGCCCCTGCGCCGGCTGCGCTGCCAGCAGGCGCTGTCCCTCGTCGGCACCGACGCCGAACCCGCACTGCGCGAAGTCCTCGACGACCCGGAGCTGGGCGGACTCGCCCGCGTCTGGCTGACCGAGCACGGCGCACCGGACGTGCCGGCCCCGTCCGAGAAGATGATCTTCTGGCTCACCATCGACACCATCGCCGCCCAGTTGGCCGCCGAGGGCAACTCCGAGGAACTCCGGGCGCTGGTACAGGGGTTGGCCGCCCAGCACGGCAGCTTCTTCGCAGCGGCCTGGCGGGTCGAGCACCCCGCCACGGCGGACGTACTGGAGGCCATGGGGCGGCTGCACCCCGACAAGCGGATCGCGAAGGAAGCGCGGAAGGCGGCGTTCAAGGCGCGGTCGCAGCACGGAGGTTGAACAGGAAGAGGGTTGAACGGCCGCGGCCCGCACCACCGGTGCGGGCCGCGGCCGTTCCGGCCTGGCAGCGGTGCCCGCGATCCGGCCGCCGGACGTGAACGGGTGAGGATTACCCGTTGACAAGGTTCTTTTGAGTTCCGTGGTCTGCGGCATGCGGATTCATGGAAGAGGACCTCTAGGCGTCGGCCGGTGTTCAACTCCCGTTCAGGCACGGGCGAAACGGTGGCGCCGACCCGAGGTCCGCCACCCTCCACGGCACACCCACCGTCACAGGAGACACCATGTCGCTCACCCGCAGGGACTTCGCCAGAAAATCCGCGATCACCGGTGCCGGTGTCGCACTGGCGGGCAGCGTCGGCGCCCTCGCCACCGCCCCGGGCGCCCTTGCGTCCACGGACACAGAGGAAGCGGGCGAGGAGTCGGCCGGCGCACACGGCGGCGTCGGCTACGGACCGCTGATCCCCGACCCGGACGGCATCCTCGCCCTCCCCGCCGGCTTCAAGTACCGGATCATCACCTACAGCGGCAGGACCAAGCTGGAGTCGGGCGAGTTCACCCCCTCCAACCACGACGGCACCTCCACCTTCGCAGGCCCCCGCGGCGCCACCCTCCTCGTCAACAACCACGAGCTGAAGGGCCCGCGGGCCAACTGGCCGCACCCCGTCCCGCTCACCGAGGGCCTCGTCTACGACCCCGCCGCATCCGGCGGCTGCACGGTCGTCGAGGTGCGCCGCGACCATGTCGCCGAGTGGGTCGGCATCGCCGGCACCTCCACCAACTGCGCGGGCGGCAACACCCCTTGGGGCACCTGGCTCACCTGCGAGGAGACCGAGGACAAGGCCGGCCAGAACGGCATGACCAAGGACCACGGCTACGTCTTCGAGGTCGACCCCTCCGACCGCCGCGCCAACCGCGACCCCAAGCCCATCAAGGCGCTGGGCCGCTACGCCCACGAGGCGGTCGTCGTCGACCCCAAGCGCGGCCACCTCTACCTCACCGAGGACGCGTCGACCCCCAACGGCCTCCTCTACCGCTGGACCCCGCCGGAGGGCTTCTGCCACGGACGCGGCAAGCTGCGCACCCTCGCCGACGACGCCGGTGTCCTCCAGGCCTTCAAGTGCTTCGACTCCGGCGGCAAGTTCGTCGACGACCTCTCCCGCGCCACGAAGATCGGCACCGTGTACGGCGTCGACTGGGTCGACGTCCCCGACCGCGACGCGCGGACGACCCCCGTCCGCAAGCAGTTCACCACCGGCCAGATCACCCGCGCCCGCAAGCTCGAAGGCATGTGGTGGGGCGACGGCGGCGCCTACGTCGTCTCCTCCTACGCCCGTGACGAGAGCCCCGTGCAGCACGACGGCGCCGTCTGGTTCTACGACCCCAAGCGCCGCACCCTCACCCTGAAGGTCCTGCTCGGCGTCAACCCCGACCCCTCCGCCGAGGGCGACTTCGACGGCCCGGACAACATCACCGTCTCCCCGTACGGCGGCCTGGTCATCGCCGAGGACGGCGAGGGCCTCCAGCACCTGTTCGGCGCGACGGACAGCGGCCGCACGTACCCGATCGCCCGCAACGAACTCAACATCGGCACCGAAGAGGAGCCCGAATACAGCGAGTTCACGGGTGTCACCTTCTCGCCCGACGGCAGCACGCTGTTCGCCAACATTCAGGAGCCGGGGATCATGCTGGCGATCACGGGGCCCTGGAAGCGCCAGAAGCGCGGGTGATTAATTCGGTCGCTCGTCCCGCGGTACGCCTCTTAGAGTGATGAACGTCCAGGTGCGAAGGCAGGACCTACTTCCACTCATAATGGGGCGGCCGCGGGTTCGAGTCCCGCCACCGGTACAACGAGCCGGTGTAGCTCAGGGGTTAGAGCACCTACGTCGGTTCCGCCGACCTTGAACTCTGGACACCACAACTTCATGCACCTCCCGGTGCGAACCTTTTGATCTCGGGGAGGCGCAGCTCAAGGTGGGTGCCCGGTGCGCAGGCAGCGGATACTTCAGGGGACTGGTGGGGGGAAACCCTCTTGCGGGTTCGAATCCCGTCATCGGCTCACGGCCGGTGTGGCGGAACGGAAGACGCGCCAGTTGATAAGCACCGCAGTCGACTTCGACCTCGGACACCTTCCTTTTGCTGTGCCTCCCTCCGAAACGGAAACGAATTCGGGGGAATTCACCATGGCACGTTTCAACACCAAGGCGGCGCGGGCGCAGCCCACTTCGCGTGTCACCTCGACGGGGCGCGTGCTCCGTTCGTACGAGGGCGGTCGCGGCCGTGAGCGGGACGAGCGCTCCGAGCTTTTTCTGCTCGCGATCGCCAACTTCGTGTCGCAGCAGACGTTTTACGAGAGCGGCGCCGACCGCGACGACCGCTTCGCTCGTCTCGTACGGCGGCTCGCCGTCGAGGACCCGAACTGGACCGCCGGTCTGCTGGGCTGGCTGCGCGGGGAGGGCAACATCCGTACGGCCTCGCTGGTCGGCGCAGCCGAGTACGTGAAGGCACGCCTCGACGCGGGTGCCACCGACGGCCCCTCGAACCGCCAGGTCATCGCCTCCGTACTGCAGCGCCCCGACGAGCCCGGCGAACTGCTCGCGTACTGGACCGCGACGTACGGCCGCAGCGTCCCCAAGCCCGTCAAGCGCGGGATCGCCGACGCCGTGCGCCGCCTCTACAGCGGCAAGTCGCTGCTGAAGTACGACACCGCGTCCAGGGGCTACCGCTTCGGCGACATCCTCAACCTGGTGCACGCCGCGCCCGATCCGGACAAGCCGTGGCAGGGCGAGCTGTTCCAGTACGCCCTCGACCGCCGGCACAACCCGGACAGCGCGGTGCCGCCCGCCTCGAACCGTGTGCTGACCGCGCACCGTGAGCTGATGGCGCTGCCGGTGGCCGAGCGACGCGCGGTCGTGACCTCGCGCGGCGGAGCTGAGCGGCTCGCCGCGGCCGGGATGACCTGGGAGGCGCTGGCCGGGTGGCTGCAGGGTCCGATGGACAAGGCGGCCTGGGAGGCCGTGATCCCGTCCATGGGGGTCATGGCGCTCGTGAGAAACCTGCGGAACTTCGACCAGGCCGGCGTCTGTGACAAGGTGGCCGCCCAGGTGGCCGCGCGCATCAGCGACCCGGCGGAGGTGGCGCGCTCGCGGCAGTTCCCCTTCCGGTACCTCGCCGCGTACCAGCACGCGCCCTCGCTGCGCTGGTCGTACCCGCTGGAGCAGGCGCTCGGCCACTCGCTGGCCAATGTGCCCGCGCTGCCGGGCCGGACGCTGGTGCTCGTCGACCGTTCCGGCTCGATGTGGGCGCCGCTGTCGGACCGCTCGGAGCTCAACCGGGCCGACGCGGCGGCGATCTTCGGCACGGCGCTCGCGCTGCGGGCGCAGGACGCCGACCTCGTCGAGTTCGGCACCACCAGCCGGCGGCTGTCGTTCGACGAGGGCGAGTCGGTGCTGAAGATCCTCGGCCGCTTCGGCGACCTCGGCGGCACCGACACCACCTCGGCGATCCGCGCGCACTACCGCGGTCAGGACCGGGTGCTGATCGTCACCGACGAGCAGTACACGTACAGCCGCCACGGCGACCCGACCGAGCAGGTCCCGGCGCATGTGCCGGTGTACACCTGGAACCTCGCCGCCTACCGGGTGGGCCACGGCCCGTCGGGCAAGGCGAACCGGCACACGTTCGGGGGGCTCTCGGACGCGGCTTTCCGGATGGTGCCCCTGCTCGAGAGCGCTCGGGATGCCGACTGGCCTTGGGCTGCCTGAGCACGGAGGTGTGGCCCGCACTTCTACGGGGTGCGGGCCACACCCCTGCCCGCACTCTTGTCCGCGGGATTATTGATATCTAACATTTCAGTTCGTGGAGGCCATTCGACCCGTCGCGCGCACCCTTCTCAGGGACCGCGCCTACGAATCCATCCGGGACGCCATCGTGGCCGGGCAGCTCGAGCCCGGCGCCGTGGTGCGGGACGCCGAGCTCGCCGAGCGGCTCGGGCTGTCCCGGGCGCCGGTACGACAGGCCTTCTCCCGGCTGGTGGACGAGGGACTGCTGGAGAGCAAGCCGCAGAGCTACACGCGGGTCACCCCGGTCGTCACCGCCGAGGTGCGGGACGCCGCCGCCGTGGTCGGCGCCATGCACGAACTGGCCACGCGCATCGCCGTGCCCCGACTGTTCGCCGCGGACGTCCAGGCGATGCGCGAGGCCAACGAAGGGTTCGCCGCGGCCGTCGGCTCGGGCGACGTCGACGCTGCCCTGCGCGCCGACGACGAACTCCACGACGTGCTCGTCCGCGTCGCAGGCAACCACGCGGCCGCCGCCACCATCGCCCGCTACACCCCCCTCATCCGCCGCCTGGAGCGCCGCCGCTTCGGCGAGAGCACCTGCCGGTCGGCCGGCCTGCACGAGCAGCTGATCGACGCCTGCGCGGACGGCAGCGTGGCTGAGGCGGTCCGCGTCACCGCGGAGATCTGGCGCACCCTCGCCGACGACCTCGCCGACGGCGACTGATCCCGACCACGGGAGGACCCATGTCCCTTTCCTCGTACGAGCGTTACCCGCTCCTCTTCGGCCCTTCGCCGGTGCACCCGCTGGAGCGCCTGACCGCCCACCTCGGCGGCGCCTCCCTCTGGGCCAAGCGCGAGGACTGCAACTCCGGTGTCGCCTACGGCGGCAACAAGACCCGCAAGCTGGAGTACCTGGTAGCCGACGCGCTCGCCAAGGGCTGCGACACGCTCGTGTCCATCGGTGGCGTCCAGTCCAACCACACCCGCCAGGTCGCCGCCTGCGCCGCCCGCGCCGGGCTCAAGTGCGTTCTGGTGCAGGAGAGCTGGGTGGAGTGGCCGGACTCCGTGTACGACAAGGTCGGCAACATCCTGATCAGCCGGCTCGCCGGGGCCGACGTACGGCTGGTGCGGGCCGGATTCGGGATCGGGTTCAAGGAGAGCTGGGAGCAGGCGCTCAGGGAGGTCGAGGAGTCGGGCGGCAAGCCGTACGCCATCCCGGCCGGGGCCTCCGACCACCCGCTCGGCGGCCTCGGCTTCGCCGGATGGGCGTACGAAGTCGCTGAGCAGGAGCGAGAGTTGGGGGTCTTCTTCGACACGGTGGTGGTGTGCTCCGTCACCGGGTCGACCCAGGCCGGCATGGTCGCCGGGTTCGCCGCCCTGGAGGAGGCAGGCGGACGGCCCCGACGCGTGCTCGGCATCGACGCCTCGGCCAAGCCCGCCACCACCCGGGAGCAGATCGCCCGGATCGCCCGGAACACCGGCCAACTCATCGGCGCCAAGCGGGAGTTGACCGAGGCGGACGTCGAGCTGGACGAGCGGTACCACGCGGGCATCTACGGCATCCCCGACGAGACCACCCTGGCCGCCATGCGCCTCGCGGCCCGCACCGAGGGAATGGTCACCGACCCCGTGTACGAGGGGAAGTCGATGGCCGGAATGGTGGACCTGGTCGAGCGGGGGGAGATCGGCCGGGACTCGACCGTGCTCTACGCACACCTGGGCGGCCAGCCCGCGCTCAACGCGTACAGCGCCCTGTTCTAAGCGGCTTCACGCCGGGCGACTTCCCGCTTCTGCCCGGTGATCACGAACGCCGACACCACCAGGGCGGCGAGCGCGATCAGCGCGCCGACGCCGAACGCGCGCGCCGACCCCTCGGTGAGGACCTCGGCCGGGGTACCGGAGGCGTGCCGGGTCGCCGTGCCGAACACCGTGACCAGGACGGACAGTCCGAGGGTGCCGCCGAGCCACTGCAGGGTCTGCAGGAGACCGGAGGCGGCACCCGCCTCGCGCGGCTCGATACGGGCGAGAATCGTCGCGTTGAGCGGCATGAAGCTCAGGCCCACACCGATGCCCATCAGCAGCAACGGGCCGAGCAGACCGGCCGGGTAGCCCTCACCGGGTTCGAGCCGCCACAGCCAGGCGGCCGCGGCGACGAGCAGGCCCGTGCCGGTGAGCAGAACCGGCTTGGCACCGAACCGGGCCAGCAGTCGCGGCACGAAGCGGACAGTGGTGAACATCGCCAGGGTCATCGGGAGGAAGGCGAATCCTGCGCGCAACGGGCTGTACACCAGGACCTGTTGGCTGATCAGAGTCAGGAAGTAGAACGCACCGAACATGCCGGCCGGCAGCAACAGCACGCCCGCGTAGCCGCCCGCGCGGTTGCGGTCCGAGAAGAGCCCCAGCGGCATGATCGGCTGGGCGGCCCGGGACTCGACGATCGTGAATCCGGCGAGGAGGGCAGCGGCCGTACTGAATCCGAGCAGCGCCTGGGTGTTGCTCCAGCCCGCCTCGGAGACCCGGATGAACGCGTACACGAGTGAGGTCATGCCTGCCGTGCCGGTCAGCGCGCCGAGCGCATCGAACCGGCCCGCGTGGCGCGGGGTTTCGTCGACGAAGCGGGGCAGGGCGAGCGCCACCCCGATCCCTATCGGGACGTTGATCAGGAGGGCCCAGCGCCAGGACGCCCAGGAGGTGAGCATGCCGCCGAGGACCAGGCCGATGGAGGCGCCGATGCCCGCCATGGAGGAGTAGATGCCGAGGGCGTGGTGCCGGCGCGGGCCCTCCGGGAAGTTGGTGGTGATCAGGGCGAGGGTGCTGGGGGCGGTGAGCGCGGCGCCCGCACCCTGGAGCGCGCGGGCCGCGAGCAGCCAGGCGCTGTCGGTGGCGAGCCCGCCGAGCAGGGAGGAGCCGGCGAAGATCAGGACGCCGGTGGCCAGGGTGCGGCGGCGGCCGACGATGTCGCCGACCCGTCCGCCGAGCAGGAGCAGACCGCCGAACGCGAGCGTGTAGGCGTTGAGGACCCAGGACAGGCCGGTGCGGCTGAAGTCGAGGTCCTGCTGGATGTCCGGCAGCGCTACGTTGACGACAGTGGAGTCGACGCCGACCATCAGGTAGGCGGTGACGATGACGAAGAGGACGGTGCCGAGCCTGGCGGGTCGGTGTGCTGTGGAGAGCGCGTCAGTCGTTGTGGACGGTGCGGACGACGGGGTGGACATGGAGTTTCTCCCGGTCTGGCGTCCCCGGACGAAGGTGTGCGCGGGCAGCGCGGACTGCCCGCACAGATAAGCGGGGACTGTCTCCGTTTAATGCTCGCTAAGATACGGAGAGAGTCCCCGGTTCGCAAGGAGTATCTGGATGGCGCAGGTCAGGCCCATGCGTGCGGACGCTCGGCGCAATTACGAACGGCTGCTGAAGGCCGCGGCGCAGTCCTTCGCCGAGCATGGGGAGGGCGCGTCGCTCGACGACATCGCCAAGCGGGCGGGGGTCGGATCGGGCACGCTGTACCGGCATTTCCCGACGCGGCAGGCGCTGCTGGAGGCGGTGTACGTCGATGCCATCGAGGCGCTCGCGGCACGCGCCGACGACTTCGCGCGGGAACTGCCGCCGGGCGAGGCGCTGGTGGAGTGGCTGAACGAACTCAGCGCCGGGATGATCCAGGTCAGGGGTCTCAAGTCCCTGCTCGGCTCGGCCGTCACGGACGGCAGCAATGCCGTGGTTACGGCCTGCGGCAATTCGGTGAAGGGCGCGGCGGAACGGCTGGTCGGGGCGGCGAAGCGGGAGGGGACGCTGCGGGAGGACGTCGAGGCGATCGAGATCCTGCGGCTGGCGCACGGTGTGGCCACGGCGTCCGAGCTGGCGAACGGCGAGGGCAAGTACATCCGCCGCTATCTGTCGCTGCTGACGGACGGTCTGCGTCCCGCAACCGAGGCGTGAACGCCGGGCGCCCCCTGGCCGGGGGCGCCCATGGTCGTCGTATGACGGGCTACAGCGCCTGCGCGGCCGGCTTCACCATGTTCCGGACCGTGCGCGCCTTCACGAACTCGCCGATCGCTGTCATCTCCCACTCGCCGGAGAACTGGCGGATCAGCTTGGCCATCATCACGCCCGTCTGCGGTTCGGCGTTGGTCAGGTCGAAGCGGACGAGTTCCTCGCCGGTTGCCGCGTCCAGGAGGCGGCAGTAGGCCTTGGCGACCTCGGTGAACTTCTGTCCGGAGAAGGAGTTGACCGTGAAGACCAGGCCGGTGGCGTCCTGGGGGATGCGGCCGAGGTCGACCACGATGACCTCGTCGTCGCCTCCGCCCTCGCCCGTGAGGTTGTCGCCGGAGTGCTTGATCGCCCCGTTCAGGATGGACAGCTTGCCGAAGTAGCAGCTGTCGATGTGGTTGCGCTGCGGGCCGTACGCGATGACCGACGCGTCCAGGTCGATGTCCTTGCCGCCGTAGGCGGGCTCCCAGCCGAGGCCCATCTTGACCTGGGAGAGCAGCGGGCGGCCACCCTTGACCAGGGAGACCGTCTGGTTCTTCTGGAGGTTGACCCGGCCCTTGTCGAGGTTGATCTTCCCGGTGCCGGGGGCCGCGGCGGCGGGCGGGGCCGGGGGAGGCGGCGGCGTGGTGGACAGCGGCGGGGCCGGCGGGGTCACCGGGGGCTGCATCGTGGGCGTCGGCGGAGCGACCGGCTGGGGCGGGGCGGTCGCGGCCGGCTCCTCCACCGTGACGCCGAAGTCGGTGGCGATACCCGCCAGGCCGTTGGCATAGCCCTGGCCGACCGCGCGGGCCTTCCACTGGCCGCCCCGCAGATAGATCTCGACGACCACCAGCGCCGTCTCGGTGCCGAGCTGCGGGGGTGTGAACGTGGCCAGGACGGTGTTGTCGTCCGCGCTGCGGATCGTGGCCGTCGGTTCGATGCCCTGGAAGGTCTGGCCCTGGGCGTCCGGGCTCGCGGTGACGACGATCTTCTCGATGCCGGGCGGGACGGCGGCGGTGTCGACGATGATCGCGTCGGGCGCCGTGCCCCCGCCCGACCGGTAGGTCACGCCCGGGCCCTGGGGCTGGTTGTAGAAGATGAAGTCGTCGTCGGAGCGCACTTTGCCGTCGGCGGTGAGCAGCAGGCCCGATACGTCGAGCCGCACGGGGGCGGCGACGTCCACCGTCACGCGGGCGGTGGGGAGAGGGATGTTCGAGCCGGGGGTCATAGCTGTCATGCCGGGTGAACGAGCGGGGGCGCTTTGCCGTTCCCTTACCGGAGGCCGATCTGGCGGCGCCCGCCGCCCAGCCCAGCCAGCCATCGTAATCTCCTGGTTTTGGCCTCCTCTCCCGCCCGCGAGCGGGAGATTCCTCCCTGCCCGGCCGCTTGGTGGCGGCCCGGCTTGAGACGGGTTCCTGCTTCGTCGCGCTTGGCCCTGATTGCCGACCAGGGGCTTACATGCGCTCCACAGGCGTTTACCTCACGCTGCTGTGAGGGCCCCCGGCCCGGGGGTGGGTGGTGTTTCGGGCTGGGCCGCCCGGATACGGCGGCCCTCGTCTCGGATGTTCTTCGCACCGTTCCAGTCCCGGTCCTGCGCTGTTCCGCAAGTGGGACAGATCCAGATTCGGATCGACAAGGGCTTGGGGCCATCCAAGTGGCCACAGGATGAGCAGAGTCGACTCGGGGGAAAGGGACGGGCCACGGGAGTGAGCTTGCGCCCGTAGCGTCTCGCCTTGTACTCCAGCATGGCCAAGAACTGGCCCCACCCCGCATCGTGCACGCTCTTGGCGAGTATGCCGCGCGCCAGGCCATTCACACTGAGCGTTTCCACACTGACTGATTGGTTCTCTCGGATCAGCTTCGTGGACAGCTGGTGGTGAAAGTCCTTACGCGCGTCGGCCACTGCCGCGTGCGCCCGTGCCAACTTCGCACGGGCCTTCTCCCGGTTCTTGCTCCCTTTCTGCTTGCGATCGAGCTCTCGCCGTCGCTTCTTCAGTTTCTTCTCTGCCCGCCGCAGAAAGCGCGGTGAGGTCACACGTGAGCCGTCGGAGAGGACAGCGAAGTGTGTCAGTCCCAGGTCGATGCCCAGATCGCCGGTCGCGTCCGGGGCTGCGGCCTGATCGGCGTCAGGATGTACCGCAACTCCACGCGCCCTCCTCCGGTGAACATCAGCCCTGAACGCGAACAGAAGTCCCATCCGCTCGCCGAGAACAACGCGCCACCGGTAGGAAAGTCACGCCGGACTTTGAAACGCCCGGGCCGGATGCACGTCGTGCTCTACGGGACCACCACGATCTTCCTGCCGATGCCGGATGCGAACTGGTCGAGGGCCTGGGGGTACTGGTCCAGAGGCAGGCGATCACTGATGAAAATCTCGGGGTCCAGGACCCCGTTAGCGAACAACTCCGCCGCGCGTTCGAAGCTGTGGAGTACGGCCATAGAGCCGGTGATCGTGATCTCGCTGTTATAGATGCGGTACGGATCGATCGTCACCCGCGTCGCATAGTCCGCCACCCCGAACTGTAGGAACGTGCCCGCCTTCGCGACCCGCCCCAGCCCGTCCTGGATCGCGGCCGCGTTCCCGGTCGCGTCGACCACGACGTCCCAGCCCTGCGGCCGGTCCAACTCGTCCGCGTTCGCCGCCGACCCCGACACCCCCAGCCGTACCGCCGTCTCCAGCCGCGCCGGGTTCAGGTCCACCACGTCCACGCTCGCCGCCCCCGTGCGCTTGGCGAGCTCCAGCATCATCAGGCCCATGGTCCCCGAGCCGTAGATCAGGACGTGTGCGCCCAGGCGTGACTGGAGGACGTCGTAGCCTCGGACGGCGCAGGAAAGAGGCTCCACCAGGGCCGCGTCCTCCGTGCGTACGTGCTCGGGCAGCTTCACGCAGTTCGCCACCGGTGCCACCGCGAACTGCGCCGCGCCACCGGCCGTCGTGACGCCGATCGCGGCCCACCGTTCGCAGAGGTTGTTGTGGCCCGTACGGCAGTAGCGGCACTCGTAGCAGTAGAGGGACGGGTCGACGGCCACCCGGTCGCCGACCGCGACCTCCGTGACCTGGGTGCCGACCCCGACGACCCGGCCCGCGAACTCGTGTCCGGGCACGATCGGCAGCTTGGGTGCGAATTCGCCCTGGAGGATGTGCAGGTCCGTGCCGCACAGGCCGCAGGCGGCGACCTCGACGACGACCTCGCGCGGCCCTGGCGTCGGGTCGGGGACCTCGGTGACGACGGCGCGGCCCACGGACTCGATGACGGCGGCCTTCATTTGACGGCTCCCAGTGACAGGCCCTGGACCAGCTTGTCCTGGGCGGCGAACCCCGCGGCGAGCACCGGCAGGGAGATGACGAGCGACGCGGCGCACACCTTCGCCAGGAACAGGCCCTGGCTGGTGATGAAGCCGGTCAGGAAGACGGGGGCCGTCTCGGCCACCACGCCGGTCAGGACTCGGGCGAACAGCAGCTCGTTCCAGCTGAAGATGAAGCAGATCAGGGCCGTTGCGGCGATGCCGGGCAGGGCGATCGGGGCCACCACGCGCGCGAGGACCGTCGGCAGCCGGGCGCCGTCGATCTGCGCTGCCTCGATCACCGCCACCGGCACCTCGGCGAGGAAGGACTGCATCATCCACACCGCGATCGGCAGGTTCATGGAGGTGTAGAGGATGACCAGCAGCCAGATGTTGTCCAGCATCCCGGTGTTCTTGGCGAACAGATAGATCGGGAGCAGGCCCGCCACGATCGGCAGCATCTTCGTGGACAGGAAGAAGAACAGGACGTTTGTCCACTTCTTCACCGGCCGGATCGACAGGGCGTACGCGGCCGGGAGGGCCAGCAGCAGGACCAGGACCGTCGAACCCACCGACGCAACCGCGGAGTTGACCAGCGCCGGCCAGGGGCTCGCGCCGCCGCCCGTGCCGAAGAACTCGCGGTAGCCGTCGAGGGTGAGGGCGGCGCCGAAGGACGGCGGGTTGGTCGCCGCGTCCGACTCCGAGTGGAAGGACGTCAGCGCCATCCAGGCGATGGGCAGGAAGAAGACGACGCCGAGCAGCCAGGCCACCAGGCCCAGGCCGACTCCCTTGCGGCGGGGGCTCGTTCGTACGGCGACCGTGCTCATGCGCGGGACACCTCCTCGCGGAACAGGGACGACACGACGCGCAGGGCGAAGGTCGCGATGATGATCGAGCCGATGACCACCAGGACGCCCGCGGCCGAGGCGAGGCCGTTCTCGTGGGCCTGGTAGAAGCTCTGGTAGACGGTGTAGGGGAGGTTGGCGGTGCCAAGGCCGCCCGAGGTGATGGTGAAGACCGCGTCGAAGTTCTGGACGATGTAGATCGAGCCGAGCAGGGCGCCCAGCTCCAGATATCTGCGCAGGTGCGGGAGCGTGAGGTGGCGGAAGATCTGCCAGTCGTTCGCGCCGTCCACGCGTGCGGCCTCGAGCTGCTGGCTGTCGCGGCTCTGCAGCCCCGCCAGCAGGATCAGCATCATGAACGGTGTCCACTGCCAGATGAGGGAGGCCTCGACGGCGAGCAGCGGGGTGTTGGATATCCAGTCCGGCTGCGGGCCGCCCACGTAGTGCAACAGGCCGTTGAGCAGGCCGTATTCGGGGTTGTACAGGACGTGCTTCCACAGCAGGGCCGCGGCCACCGGGACCACCAGGAAGGGGGCGATCAGCAGGGTGCGGACCACTCCCCGGCCCCGGAACCTCCGGTCCAGGAGCAGCGCGAGCACCAGGCCGAGGACCAGGCTGACCAGGACCACCGTCACCGTCAGCAGGACCGTCGTCCACACCGATCGGCGCAGGTCGGCGTCGGAAAGCACCTGCTGGTAGTTGTCGAACCCGGTGAAGTGGCGGGCCTTGGGGTACAGGGCGTTCCAGTCGAAGAACGAGATCACCAGGGTGGCCACGAACGGCAACTGCGTCACCACGATCATGAAGACCAGGGCGGGCAGCAGCGGGGCCCGGGTGGACCAGGCCTTCAGCCGGGCGGAGGGCCGGCGGGTGGTGCGTACGGGAGTTGCGGCCAGGGGAGCCGTTGTCGTGGCGGTCATCGTCCCTCGTACTCCTTCGAGATCTTCTCGGCGAGCTGCTGGGACTTCCTGAGCGCCGATTCGACGGACTGCCGTCCGGCGATGGCTGCGCTGATCTCCTGGGAGACCTTGGTGCCGAGATCGGTGAACTCGGGGATGCCGACGAACTGGATGCCGGGCGCGGGGCGCGGCTGCACCCCCGGGTTGTCGGGCTTGGCGCCCTCGATGGCCTCCCTGGTCATCTCCTGGAAGGCGCCGGCCTCCTTGCGGTAGTCGGCATTGGTGTACGTCGACGCCCGCTTGCCGGCGGGGACGTCGGACCAGCCGCTGGTGTCGCCGACGAGCTGCTCGTACTGCTTGCTGGAGGCCCAGGACACGAACTTCCAGGCCTTGTCGGGGTTGTGGGAGGCCTTCTGGATGCCCCAGGCCCAGGTGTAGAGCCAGCCGGAGGAGTCGGTCTTCTCGACGGGGGCGGGGGCGTAGCCGAGCTTGCCCTTGACGGGGGAGCCCTTGGCCTCCAGCGATCCGGCCGCGGAGGTGGCGTCGTACCACATGGCGACCTTGCCCTGGGTCATGTTGTTGAGGCACTCGGCGAAGCCCGACTGGGCGGCGCCGGACTCGCCGTGCCTGCGTACCAGGTCGACGTAGAACCTCGTCGCCTTCTCGAAGGCGGGGGAGTCGAGTTCGGCCTTCCAGTTCTTGTCGAACCAGGTGCCGCCGAAGGTGTTCACCACGGTGGTGAGCGGTGCCATCAGTTCGCCCCAGCCGGGCAGTCCGCGCAGACAGATGCCGCGCATCCCGGACTTCGCCCCGTCGACCTCGGCGGCCAGCTTCGCCACCTGGTCCCAGGTGGGATGGGCCGGCATCGTCAGGCCCTTCTCGGCGAAGATGTCCTTGCGGTACATCAGGAAGGACGACTCGCCGTAGAAGGGCTGGCCGTAGAGCTTTCCGTCGTCGGCGGTCAGGGACTGCCGCATCGGCTTCAGGACGTCCTGCTCGTCGTAGCCGGGGTCCTTGGCGACATACGAGTTCATCTCGTGCAGCCAGCTGTTCTTGGCGTAGATCGGGATCTCGTAGTTGCTGAGCGTCGCCACGTCGTACTGGCCCGCCTGGTTGGCGAAGTCCTGGCTGATCTTGTCGCGGACGTCGTTCTCCGGCAGCACGGTGAAGTTCACCTTGATGCCGGTCTCCTTGGTGAAGTGCGCCTTCGTGAGTTTCTGCAGCTCCACCATCTGCGGGTTGTTGACCATCAGGACGTTGATGGAGTTGCCGCCGGAACCGGACCCGCCCGCCCCGACCCAACAGCCGGAGAGCAGCGGGGCGAGCAGCGTCCCTGCGGCGGCCATGGCGAGCGTTGCTCGCGGTGGCCGTCGTCGGCTCGGGGTGCGCATGGATCGCTCCTGTACATATGGGGAGACAAGGGGCGGTTGCGGGCGTGGAAGTGCCCTGGGGAAGGTGAGTTGGAATTTCAGACGCGCAGCGTGCGGGCGCGGACGGGCTCTCTAGACGCGGATGACCTGTGGGCCCAGGAGTGAGTAGCGGTGGGCCTCGGACGAGGGGAGCAGGGTGCTCGTGACGATGGTCTCCAGTGCGCCGATCTCCGCGAACCGGCAGAAGCTGACCGCCCCGAACTTGGTGTGCACGCCCGCGAAGACCGTGCGGCGCGCGGCCCGGATGGCCTGCGCCTTGACCTCGCTGACCGCGGGGTCGGGGGTGGTCAGGCCGTGCTCGCGGGAGATGCCGTTGGCGCCGATGAAGGCGAGGTCGAGGACGAAGCCGGCCAGCATCTTCGTCGTCCAGTGGTCGACGGTGGCCAGGGTGCCGGAGCGGACCCGGCCGCCGAGCAGCAGGACCGAGATGGTGTCGGCCTCGGCCAGTGCGCCCGCGACCGGCAGGGATGCGGTGACCACGGTCAGCGGCCGGTCCCTGGGCAGTGCCTCGGCGATGAGCTGCGGGGTGAAGCCCTCGTCGACGAAGACCGTCTCGGCGTCCCCGAGCAGCTCGGCCGCGGCGGCCGCGATCCGGCGCTTCTCCGGCACGTGGCTGGTGGCGCGGAACTCGAGCGTCGTCTCGAAGCCTGCGCTCTCCACGGGGTAGGCACCGCCGTGGGTGCGGCGGATGAGGCCGTGGTCCTCCAGGGCGCGCAGATCCCGCCGTACGGTCTCCTTGGCGACGCCCAGTGCGGCGGCGAGCGCGGTGACGTCCACCGAGCCGGTGGCGCGCGCGGCCCGCACGATCTCCCGCTGGCGCTCTTCCGCGCTCTTCGCAGTGTTCGCCGTCATCGCCGTCACCTGCCCTCGTGCCGTGCTGCCCGTTCGGGCCCGGTGGGGCCCTCGCAGGAAGTTCTACCCCTGGCGTGCGGCACTGACCAGGCCTGTTGCAGGGCCGATGCTGCCCGTGTGTGCCCGTTTGCCGAGCGGAGTGCCCGCCTCGGACCTGCGGGGCTGTGGGTGGCGGCGTGGGATCGGGCAGGTGCGGTGACCGAATGCGGGGGCGGGCGGGCCCGTTCCGTGCCCGGCCGCCCCCGCGAACGATCGTTTCCCGCCTTTTGACGGCGTCGGAGGACTCAGTACGGCCAGATCGGGGGGTCGCTCACGAAGTGGCCGCCCAGGTAGGCGTGGGCGATGTTGTCGGGCTCCAGTTCGCCCTGCTCGGCGATCAGCTTTTCCGCGTACGGCTCGGAGTCGTCCTGGGGGTCGTAGCCGAGCGCCCGTGCCGTGGACAGGTCCCACCACAGGCGGGTGTTGGCCGAGGAGCCGTAGACGACGGTGTGGCCGACGTTCTGTGCGGTCAGGGCCGCGTGGAAGAGGCGGGCGCCGTCGGCCGGGCTCATCCAGATGGACAGCATGCGCACGCTGGTGGGCTCGGGGAAGCAGGAGCCGATGCGCACCGAGACCGTCTCCAGGCCGTGCTTGTCCCAGTAGAGCTGCGCGAGGTCCTCGCCGAAGGACTTGGACAGGCCGTAGAAGGTGTCCGGGCGGCGCGGGGTGTCGATGGGGATCAGCGGGTCGGAGCCCCGGGGGCGCGGGGTGAAGCCGACCGCGTGGTTGGAGGAGGCGAAGACGATACGGCCGACGCCCTCCTCGCGCGCCGCTTCGTACAGGTTGTACGTGCCCTCGATGTTCGCCGCGAGGATCTTCTCGAAGGGGGCTTCCAGGGAGATGCCGGCCAGGTGGATGATCGCGTCGACGCCCCGCACGGCCTCGCGCAGGGCCTTCCTGTCGGCGAGATCCGCGGTGACGGCGTCCGGGTCGCCCTCGATCGGGCGTACGTCGAGGAGGCGCAGTTCGTAGCCGAAGGCGGGCAGCAGGTTCCGCATCAGGGTGCCGAGCCCGCCGGCGGCGCCGGTGAGCAGAACGGTGCGGGGGGCTGGCATCCTCGCTTCTCCTTCGGTTGGCGGGGCGCATGCGTGCACCTTATTCACATCCGTGGACACGCTAAGGAGCCGCGCCGTACCCCGTCAAGGGCTCTGCGAAATGGGGAAATCCGCTGATGTGATGCCGGTGGGCGCGCTTGACCGGCCGTAAAGTGGCACCTTAGCGTGGTGGCGTTCAGAAATGTAGACACGGATCATGACCGTGGAATCGGTATCGAAATCGGGAGTACCCGTGACGTCAGTCCCTCTCGCCGCTCGACTCGGCATCCCCAGCGGGCCGCTGTTCTTCCCGGTCACCGCCTACGGCCCCGACGGCTCGGTCGAGCTCGACGTGTACCGCGCCCATGTGCGCCGCGGGGTCGAGGGCGGGGCCGCCGCGGTCTTCGCATGCTGCGGCACCGGCGAGTTCCATGCGCTCACGCCCGAGGAGTTCGAGGCGTGCGTGCGGGTGGCGGTGGAGGCGGCGGACGGCCGGGTGCCGGTGGTGGCCGGAGCGGGGTACGGCACCGCGCTCGCCGTCCGGTACGCGCGCGTGGCGGAGGCCGCCGGGGCGGACGGGCTGCTGGCCATGCCGCCGTACCTCGTACTCGCCGGTCAGGAGGGGCTGCTGCGGCACTACCGGGAGGTGGCCGCAGCGACCGCGCTGCCCGTGATCGTCTACCAGCGTGACAACGCCGTGTTCACCCCGGAGTCCGTCGTCGAACTGGCCCGCACGGACGGGATCATCGGCTTCAAGGACGGCCTCGGCGACCTCGACCTCATGCAGCGCATCATCAGCGCCGTCCGCGGCGAGGTCCCCGGCGGCTTCCTCTACTTCAACGGGCTGCCGACCGCCGAGCAGACCCAGCTCGCCTACCGCGCGATCGGCGTCCCGCTCTACTCCTCCGCCGTCTTCTGCTTCGCCCCGGAGATCGCGCTGGCCTTCCACCGGGCGCTGGAGTCCGGTGACACCGCCACCGCGCACCGGCTCCTCGACGGCTTCTACCGGCCGTTCGTCGAACTGCGCGCACAGGGGCGCGGTTACGCCGTCGCCCTGGTCAAGGCGGGCGTGCGGCTGCGCGGGCTCGACGTCGGGGAGGTACGGCCGCCGCTGCACGAGCCCGCCGAGGATCATGTCAAGCAGCTCGCCGAGCTGATCGAGCGCGGGTATGCGCTGTTGGAAGAGAACAAGTGAAGGCGGAGAGCCAGTGAAGGGGGAGAGCCAGTGAAGGGGGAGAGCCAGTGAAGGCGTCGACTTTCGTCTACCCCTGGGACGTCAACGGGGACCCGGCGGCCGCGGGCCGCATCGCCGAGCTCGGGGTGCAGCAGGTGACGCTGGCCTCCGCGTACCACTCCACACGTGCGCTGACGCCCCGCCACCCGCGCCACCGCATCGTCACCGCCGAGCACGCGGCCGTGCTGTATCCCACCGACGGCCGCTGGGAAGGGCGTGCGCTGCGCCCCTACCCGGCCGGGGACTGGGCGCCCGGAAACGCCCACGGCGAGGCGGCCGCGGCTCTCGCGGACGCCGGCCTGGAGGTGCACACCTGGGTCGTCCTCGCCCACAACTCCCGCCTGGGCGCCGAGCATCCGGGCACCTCCGTCGTCAACGCCTACGGCGACCGCTACCCCTGGGCCCCCTGCATCGCGCAGCCCGCCACGCGCGCGTACCTTGTCGACCTGGCCGTCGAGGCGGCCGTACGACCGGGAGCGCGCGGCACGGAACTGGAGTCGCTCGGCTGGTACGGCCTCCAGCATCTGCACGCGCACGACAAGACCGGCGGGGTGGACCTCGGCGACGCCGGGATGTACCTGATGGCGCTCTGCTTCTGCCCGGCCTGCCGGACCGGCTACGCCGAACAGGGCCTGGACGCCGACGAGTTGGCGGCCGCCGTACGCGACGCACTGGAGCCCCTGTGGCGGGGTGCGCCCGACGACGGCGGCTGGGCGGGGGCCGAGAAGCTGCTCGGCGAGGCGAAGGCGTCCGCCACGCGCGCGTGGCGCGACGAAACCGCCCGCACGCTCCAGGAGACCGCGGTCCGGGCGGTGCGCGCGGCGGCCCCCGACGGCTTCCAGGTCCTGCTGCACGCCGACCCCGTGACGTACCACGTCGGAGCCAATCCCGGCGTGGACCCCGCCCACATCCTCTCCGTCGCGGACGGCGTGGTCGTACCGTGCGCGGGCGGCACGGACCTGCTGACACCCTTCGCCGAGCAGGGCCGAAAAGGGGCCGTCATCGCCGCCAACTTCCCCGTGGTCGCCGGAATGGGCGGCACCCCGGCCACGCTGGCCACGGACGCGGTGCAGGCAGCGCGCCGGGGCGCGACCGAACTGCGGCTGTATCACGCGGGGTTGGCGTCGGACGACGACTTGGAGGCGGTACGGTCGGCGCTCGCCGGGCTCTGAGGGGGCTGGGCCGGGCGGCGGGTGGCAGGGCTGCGCCACGGGCCTGCCGGCGCCCTTCGCCGGGGCCTCTGGCCGCGGATGCGATGCAGGCGGGGAGGTGGGGGCGGTCGAACTGTCGCTGTGTGAGGCGGGGTTGGCGTCGGGCGGTGACCTGCAGGCGGTGCGGTCTGCGCTCGCCGGGCATCTGAGCCAGCCGGGCGGCAGGGCCGCGCCAGGGGTCTGCTGGCACCCCTCGCAGGGGATGGGCGCAAGCTCGGCCTCCTGGCCGCGGACACGGCGTGGGCGGACAAACCGCGGCTGGGTCACCACCGGTCGGCGTCGGACCGTGACCTGGAAACGGTGTGCTCGGTGCTCGTCGGGCGTTGGAGGAGTCGCGTGGCCGTAAGCAGCAGAGTTGCGCCCAGGGCCAGTAGCAGGAGGAGGTAGTCCGTGAGTTCGACCAGGGCTGCCCCTGTGGCCAGACCTAGCACGTTCGGTGTGAAGAGGAGTGTGTTGGCCGTGGCGGCCGTTCGGCCGCGCAGGGCGTTCGGTGTCTCGTGCTGTACGGCGGTCAGTGCCGCGATCAGGACGCAGGGGAGCCCTGCTCCGATCGCCGCGCTGCACAGCAGGGCGACCGGGTCCGAGGGGGTGGCCCGGGCGGCGATCGCGATGCCCGTGAGGGCGATCCCGTAGGCCGCGAAGCGGTGTTCGCCCAGGCGGCGCAGGGTCGGGCCGGAGGCCAGGCCGACGGCCACCGAGCCGATGCCCTGGACGGCGTACAGGACACCGGCGTAGGCAGGGGAGTGGCCGAGGCCGTCGATGACGGCGTAGAGCAGTGCCCCGGACAGGCCCGCGCAGAACATCGTGGTGCCGCCCGCCAGGACGAGGGGGCGCAGTCGGGCGTGCTTCCAGAGGTACCTGATGCCCTCCGCGGTCCCTGTCCGGCGGTCCGGCGGCTGGGGGTTCTCCTCGCGGACCCGCAGCAGGGCGTACAGGCCCGTGGCCAGCACGAACGTGATGGCGTCCAGCAGGGCGACGCCCGGGCCGCCGTACGCCGCGAAGAGGGCCGCGCCCGCGAGTGGGGCGACCAGCTTCATGCCCTCGGTCGCCGTCATGCGCAGCCCGTTGAAGTCGCCCAGCAGGGACCGGTCGACCGCGGCCGCGACGAGAGCCGACTCGGCGGCGCCATGGACGACGCCCGCGGCGCCGTACACGAACAGGACCGTGTACAGCAGCCACAGCCGGCTCGGGGAGTCGACGGTGAAGAGGGTGAGCAGGAGCGCGGCCAGGAGCAGGTTCGCGCCGATCAACAGGGGTTTGCGGCGGAGCCGGTCGGCGAGGGTGCCGAGCAGGGGGCCGGCGAGCGTGGGTGCCCACATGGCGAGCAGGCACAGCGCGGCCAGTCCGTCGGAGCCGGTCAGCTCCTTGACCCATACGCCGGACGCCAGCCACAGCGCCGACGTCCCGAAGCCGGAGATCACCACACCGGCGAGATACAGGCCCGCATTGCGGTCCCGCAGGACCCGCACGACCGCCCATGTCGATGTCGTCATGCCTGGCCATGGTGGGTCTAAGGCCCCCGGCCGGGGATGAGGCAAGTGCCTTAACCGGGCTGCGATGAGTTTCGGGGGCGCGGTCGGTCTACATCGACGAGACACGACTGTGAGGAGCAGGGCATGAGTGACACGACCCTCGATCTCGGACCCCAGACCCGCGTCATCGCGCGGCTCGCGGCGGGCGTGAACGAGGAGCAGCTGGCGGATCCGACGCCCTGCCCGGACTACGCGGTGCGCAACATGCTGGGCCATCTGCTCGGACTGTCCGTCGCCTTCCGCGACGCGGCCCGCAAGGACCTGGGCGTCACGACCGACACCAACCCCGGCGCCGCCGCCCCGGACCTGGCCCCCGACTGGCGCGAGGCCCTGCCCAAGGTCCTCGACGAACTGGCCGAGGCCTGGCGCGACCCGGCCGCGTGGACCGGCATGACCAGGGCCGGCGGCGTCGACCTGCCCGGCGAGGTCGCCGCTGCCGTCGCAGTGGACGAACTGGTCATCCACGGTTGGGACCTGGCCCGCGCCACCGGCCAGGACTACATCCCCGACCCGGCCGCACTCCAGGCCTCCCACGACTTCCTGCTGGCCGCGGCCAACGACCCGAGCCGGGGCGGGGGCATCTTCGGGCCCGTGGTGCCCGTACCGCCGGATGCTCCGCTGCTCGATCGGGCGGTGGGGCTCAGCGGGCGCGACCCCGGGTGGGTGCCCACGCCGTGACGGGCGGGGCGGGAGCGAGCCGGCCGCGGGTGCGCCTGCCGTGAACAAGGGCTCTGGCGTGCGAGCGGACCGTACGCTCCCCGCATGCCCCTCACCCTCACCGTCCTTGGCACTGCCTCCCCGCACCCGCAGCCCGGCCACCCCTGCTCCGGGTATCTCCTGCGCGGCGGGGCGCCGAAGTGTGGGTCGATGCCGGGCCCGGCAGCTTCGCCGCATTGCAGCAGCACACGGACCCGACCCGCCTGAGCGCCATCTGGATCTCGCACCTGCACGCCGACCTCCCCCAGTCTCGAACTTCGCTCGACCGGGCGGTGCCCCCATCGCCGATCTGCTGTCCGCGGTGTACGGACTCGCGTACGGCGGACTCACCCCGCCCGCGCCCATTCCGGTCCACGCACCCGGCGACTGCGCCCAGCGCCTCGCCGGGTTCTTCGGACGCCCCGACGCCGGATTCCTCAGCGGCATCCTCGACTTCCGTACCTTGCACGACGGCCACACCGCCCGATACGGGGACCTGCTCCTCACCTCCCGCGCCGTCGTCCACGATGTCGAGGCATACGGGCTGCGCGCGGAAGCCGACGGACGCGTGCTCGCCTACTCCGGGGACAGCGGACCGTGCGCCGCGCTCGGCCGACTCGCCGCCCGCGCCGATCTGTTCCTGTGCGAGGCCGACATCGACACCCATCGCGAAGGCGAACAGGTGCACTTGACCCCCGAGGACGCCGGCGAAGCGGCCCGCGCGGCGGCCGCGAGCCGACTGCTCGTCACCCACGTCGGACCCACTCTCACCCGCGAGTCGGCGACGAAACGCGCCGCTGCCGCCTTCGTCGGCCACACCACCACGGCCCGCGAGGGCGAGACCACCACCGTCTGAACGTCCGAACCCCGCAACCCCAACTTCCTTTGTCAGAAGCATTGACGAGACATGCGCCCCCTCCTACCTTCAACGCGTCGTACTTCGTACGTCATATATGAGACGCGATACGCGAGATCAGATACCCGAGATCTGATACGTGACTTCCGAGAGGCGCGCATGACCTCTGTGCCCATGCCGATCCCGTCCCGCACGCAGTACGTGCTGGACGCGATCAAACACCGCATCCTCACCGGGCAGTTGACGCCGGGCCAGGCCCTGGTCGAGACCGAGCTCGCCGCACAGTTCGGGGTGTCCAAGACCCCCGTGCGTGAGGCGCTCAAGACGCTCGCCGGTACCGGGCTCGTCGTGATGAGCCAGTACAAGGGCGTGACGGTGCGCATGGTGGACGCGGACATGGCGCGCGAGGTCTACGACGTGCGGCTGCTGCTGGAGCCCGAGGCGCTCCGGCGGGCGGTGCGGCGAGGGGCCTCCCTCGACGCCGCACGCACGGCGCTGACCAGTGCCGACGACGCCACCGACACCGCCGAACGGTCCCTCGCCAACCGGGAGTTCCACCGCGCCCTGTATCTGCCCTGCGGCAACCCGCTGCTCGGCCGCATGCTCGACGAGGTCCGCGACCAGGCGGCCCTCGTCTCCGCGGTGGCCTGGGCGGCCTCGCCCTCCTGGGAGCGGGAGGCCGGCGAGCACCGGGAGATCCTGCGGCTCGCCCTGGCGGGCGACGCCGACGGCGCGGCCCGCGCCCTGCACGCCCATATCGCGTCCTTCGTCGAGCGAGCCTTCCCCCAGGCAACCGACCAGGTCACGGACCAGGCAGCGAACCAGGCAGCGAACCAGGCAGCGAACCAGGAAGGTACCGGATGAGCAGCGTGACGTTCGAGACCCAACGGGCGGCCCTGGCCGACGTGGTGGCGATCCCGGTGACTCCGTTCGCCGAGGACGGCACCGTCGACCAGGACGCCCACCGGGCCCTGCTGCGTCGGCTGCTCGAGGGCGGAATCGGCATCCTCACCCCCAACGGAAACACCGGCGAGTTCTACGCGCTCTCCCCCGAAGAGCGCCGTCTCGTCACCGAGTTGACCATCGAGGAGACCGGCGACCGCGCCGCGATCCTCGTCGGCGTCGGCCACGACGTGCCCACCGCCGTCGCCGCCGCCCGGCACGCCCGTGAGCAGGGCGCCCAGATGGTGATGGTCCATCAGCCCGTCCATCCGTATGTCTCCCAGGGCGGCTGGGTCGACTACCACCGCGCCATCGCCGAGACCGTCCCCGAGCTGGGTGTCGTCCCCTACATCCGCAACGCCCAGCTGGCCGGCGCCCGTCTCGCCGAACTCGCCGACACCTGCCCGAACGTCATCGGCGTCAAGTACGCCGTCCCCGACGCCGCCAAGTTCGCCGCCTTCGCACGGGACGCGGGGCTCGACCGCTTCGTGTGGGTCGCCGGTCTCGCCGAGCCCTACGCGCCCTCGTACTTCTCCGCGGGCGCCACCGGCTTCACCTCCGGACTCGTGAACGTCGCCCCGTCCGTCTCGCTGAACATGATCGAAGCGCTTCGGTCCGGCGACTACCCGGGCGCCATGAAGGTCTGGGAGCAGATCCGCCGCTTCGAGGAACTCCGCGCGGCGAACGGCTCCGCCAACAACGTCACCGTCGTCAAGGAGGCCCTCGCCTCCCTCGGCCTGTGCCGCCGCGACGTCCGCCCGCCGAGCAGCACCCTTTCCGAGGACGAGCGCGCCGAGGTCGCCGCCATAGCCGCCGGATGGTCGATATGACCGACAGAATGCGTCCCGAGGACCTCAGAAGCCACCAGTGGTACGGCACCGAGGGCCAGCTGCGCACCTGGTCGCACAACGCCCGGATGCGCCAGCTGGGTTACGAGGCGGAGGAGTACCGGGGCCGCCCGGTGATCGCCGTGCTCAACACCTGGTCGGACATCAACCCCTGCCACGTCCATCTGCGTGAGCGGGCCGAGGCGGTCAAGCGGGGCGTGTGGCAGGCGGGGGGCTTCCCGCTGGAGTTCCCGGTCGCCACGCTCTCGGAGACCTACCAGAAGCCGACCCCCATGCTCTACCGCAACCTGCTCGCGATGGAGACGGAGGAGCTGCTGCGGTCGTATCCGGTGGACGCGGCGGTGCTGCTCGGGGGCTGCGACAAGTCGACCCCGGCGCTGCTCATGGGCGCGGCCTCGGCCGACGTACCGTCGATCTTCGTGCCCGCCGGACCGATGCTGCCGGGGCACTGGCGCGGTGAGACCCTCGGCTCCGGCACCGACATGTGGAAGTACTGGGACGAGCACCGCGCGGGAAACCTCACGGACTGCGAACTGCGGGAGCTGCAGGGCGGGTTGGCGCGTTCCCCCGGTCACTGCATGACCATGGGGACCGCCTCCACGATGACCGCGGCCGCGGAAGCCCTCGGCATGACGCTGCCGGGCGCCTCCTCGATCCCGGCCGTCGACTCCGGGCACGAGCGGATGGCCGCCGCCTCCGGGCGCCGCGCCGTGGACCTCGCCTGGACCGGGCTCAAGCCGTCCGGGATCCTCACCCGCGAGGCCTTCGAGGACGCCGTCACCACGGTGCTCGGGCTCGGCGGCTCCACCAATGCGGTCATCCACCTGATCGCGATGGCGGGCCGCTGCCAAGTGCCCCTCACCCTGGACGACTTCGACCGCATCGCGCGGACCGTGCCGGTGCTGGCCAACGTCCGTCCCGGCGGACAGACGTACCTCATGGAGGACTTCTACTTCGCCGGCGGCCTGCCCGCCTTCCTCTCGCGGATCACCGACCTGCTGCACCTGGACCGCCCGACGGTCAACGGCACTCTGGGCGAGCAGATCGAGGGCGCCGTCGTCCACGACGACGACGTCATCCGCACCCGCGAGAACCCGGTCGCCGCCGAGGGAGGAGTCGCCGTCCTGCGCGGAAACCTCTGCCCCGACGGCGCCGTCATCAAGCACATCGCCGCCGAGAGCCACCTGCTCAAGCACACCGGCCCCGCGGTCGTCTTCGACGACTACAAGACCATGCAACGCACCATCAACGACCCGGAGTTGAACATCACCGCCGACAGCGTGCTGGTGCTGCGCAACGCCGGCCCCAAGGGCGGCCCCGGCATGCCCGAGTACGGCATGCTGCCGATCCCGGACCACCTGCTCAAGCAGGGCGTACGGGACATGGTCCGTATCTCCGACGCCCGGATGAGCGGCACGAGTTACGGCGCCTGCGCACTGCACATCGCCCCCGAGTCGTACGTCGGCGGCCCGCTCGCCCTCGTCGGCACCGGCGACCTCATCACCCTCGACGTCGAGGCACGCACCCTCCATCTCCACGTGGACGACGAGGAGCTGGAGCAGCGCAAGGCGGCCTGGACACCCCCGCCCACCCGCTGTGAACGCGGCTACGGCGCCCTCTACAACGACCAGATCACCCAGGCAGACACCGGCTGCGACTTCAGGTTCCTGGCCGGCCCAGGCAAGGTCCCAGACCCCTACGCAAGCTGAAGCGCCCCGTCAGGGGCGCGGGGCCGTATCGATATGCGGCTCCGCCGCGCGGGCGCGACATGCCACCGCAAGCCCGCACTCGCAGTCCAGCCGCAAGCGGCACCCCATGCGCACCGAGAAAGCGCTTGCCCCGCAAGGCAGCCGTACCGAGAACGGAGACCTGTCATGGCCCAAGCCGCAGCCGTGGCGAACCCGCCCGCGCCACCCCGGCGGCGCCGTGCCTCCGCCACGCCGCGCAGGCTGCCGTATCTGCTGATCGCCCCGGCGGCCCTGCTCATGCTGGGCTTCATCGCCTACCCGGTGATCAGCGTCTTCTACTACAGCCTGCAGAACTTCAACCCCACCAAGCCGTGGCGGAACGGCTACGCGGGCTTCGACAACTTCGTCCAGATCTTCACCAAGGACACCCAGTTCTGGGACACGCTGACCTTCAGCGCCAAGTGGGTCGTCGTAGAAGTGGGCCTGCAACTGCTGTTCGGTCTCGCACTCGCCCTCATCGTCAACCAGACCTTCGTGGGGCGGGCGGTGGGCCGGGCGCTCGTCTTCTCGCCGTGGGCCGTGTCCGGTGTGCTGACCTCGGCGATCTGGGTGCTGCTCTACAACTCCCAGACGGGCATCACCCGTTACCTCGCGGACATGGGCATCGGCTCGTACGGCACCAGCTGGCTCTCGGACACCTCGACCGTCTTCCCCGCGGCGATAGTCGCCGACCTGTGGCGCGGTGTCCCCTTCTTCGCGATCCTCATCCTCGCCGACCTGCAGTCCGTCTCGAAGGACCTCTACGAGGCCGCCGAGGTCGACGGCGCGAGCCGCGTCAAGCAGTTCTGGCACATCACGCTGCCCCATCTGAAGGACGCGATCGTGCTGTCGACGCTGCTGCGCGCGGTGTGGGAGTTCAACAACGTCGACCTGCTCTACACCCTCACCGGCGGCGGACCGGCCGGCGAGACCACGACCCTCCCGCTCTACATCGCCAACACCAGCGTGGACGCCCACAACTTCGGCTACGCATCGGCCCTGACCACGGTGGCGTTCGTGATTCTGCTCTTCTTCTCGATCGTCTATCTGCGCCTGAGCAAGTTCGGAGGTGAGGAGAAGTGATCACCGAGATCGCACCCGCGCCGGAGCGCGTGGCCGCCCAGCCCGCCCGGCCGAGGAAGAAGCGCCGCGCCTGGGACGAGGTCCCCCGCCGGCAGATCTACGTCCCCCTGTCGATCTACCTCCTCTTCACCCTGATCCCCTTCTACTGGATCCTGCTCTTCGCTCTCCGCCCGGCCGGCTCGACCTCCCTCGTGCCGTGGCCGATGACCTTCGACCACTTCGAGAAGGTCTGGAACGAGCGGGCCTTCGGCACCTACTTCCAGAACAGCGTGCTCGTCGGCATCGCGACCCTGGTGATGACGACCCTCGTCGCCCTGGCCGGCGGCTACGCCCTCGCCCGGTTCAACTTCAAGATCAAGAAGGCGTTCATGCTGGCCCTGCTCTGCACGCAGTTCGTGCCGGGCGCGCTGCTCCTCGTTCCGCTCTTCGAGATCTTCGCCAACCTGCGGATGATCAACTCACTCGTGAGCGTCATCATCGCCGAGACCGTCTTCCAGCTGCCGCTGTCGATGATCCTGATCAGCGGCTTCATCCGGAACGTGCCGTACTCGCTCGAAGAGGCCGCCTGGGTCGACGGCTGCAACCGGTTCACCGCCTTCCGTATCGTCGTACTGCCGCTGCTGCGGCCCGGGTTGATCGCCGTCGGCTCCTTCGCCTTCGTGCACGCCTGGAACCACTTCCTGTTCGCCCTGATGTTCCTGAGCGACCAGAGCAAGCAGACCATCCCCGTCGGCCTCAACACCCTGATGAGCGCGGACAGCGTCGACCTCGGCGCGCTCGCCGCGGGCGGCATCATCGCGGCCGTACCCGTCGTGATCGTCTTCGCCTTCATCCAGAAGTGGCTGATCACGGGGTTCAGTGCGGGGGCGGTGAAGGGATGAGAGCCCGTCACCTCGCCTTCGGGGCTGCCCGGTTGGGCGCGCTGTGCATACCGGCACACGCCGAATCGGCCCGCGACACCAGCCGCGACACCCTCCCCGCCGACGACGGCTGGGCCGCCCACGGCAGCGGCACGACCGGCGGGTCGGCCGCCGACGACGCCCGCGTCTGCACCGCCACCGACCGCGCCGGCCTGGCCGGCATCCTCTTCAACGGCCACCCGGTGGACCTCCTGGCGATCTACAACGTCTACGACTCGGGCAGCGAGCGCGACCTCACGGCCGAGGTCAGCCGGCCGCCTACCCTGCACACAAAGATCGACAGCGCCGAGGCGGCCGACCGAGAGGTGGCGCACGGCGCGGGCGCCGGGAGGATCTCATGAGCACCGTAGACATCGTCCTGGCGGGCGCGCGCGGCCACGGCCGCTGGCACCTGGACAACATCCGCCGGCTCCAGGACAAGGGGATCGTACGGCTGGCAGGCATCTGCGAGCTGACCCCGCTGACCGCGGACGAGATACCGGAGGGCCTCGGCACGCCCGAGCAGTCCGCCGACTTCGGCGCGCTCCTCGACTCCACCGGCGCCCGGATCGCCGTGATCTGCACCCCGATCCCCACCCACACCGACCTGGCGCTCACGGCCGCCCGCAGGGGCGTACATCTGCTGCTGGAGAAGCCGCCCGCGCCGTCGTACGCCGAGTTCCGGCGGATGGCCGACGGGGTCGCCGAGGCGGGCGTGGTCTGCCAGATCGGCTTCCAGTCGCTGGGCTCGCACGCCGTCCCCGGCATCCTCGGGATGGTCGCCGAGAACGCCGTCGGCGAGCTCGTCGGGGTCGGCGGTGCCGGTGCCTGGGTGCGCCCCGAGGCCTACTACCGGCGGGCGCCCTGGGCGGGCAAACGGCGCCTGAACGGTGTCGACGTCATCGACGGCGTGCTCACCAACCCCCTCGCACACGCCGTGGCCACCGCACTGGCCGTCAACGGCACCCCACACGCCGAGGACGTCACCGGCATCGAGCTCGAGCTGCTGCGCGCCAACGACATCGATTCCGACGACACCTCCTGCGTCCGCATCACCACCGCACCGGGCCGCAAGGTCACCGTCGCCGCGACCCTGTGCGCCGAGCGGGACGACGAGCCGTATGTCGTCGTGCACGGCACCCGCGGCCGGATCACCTACTGGTACAAGCAGGACCGCGTCCTGCTCCAGCGCGCCGACCACGGCCCCGAGGAGTACGAGTACGGCCGCACCGACCTGCTGGAGAACCTCGTCGACCACCTCACCGACGGCGCCGACCTCCTGGTCACCCCGGACGCAACCGGCGCCTTCATGAGGGTCGTCGAAGCGATTCGGCAGGCCCCCGACCCGGCTCCGCTGCCGGCCGGGGCCTGGCACCTGGTCCCCGACGAGGGCCGCAGGGTCGTTCCCGGCATCGACGGACTCGTGGCAGCCGCCGCCGACACCCTCTCCCTCTACTCCGAGCTCGGCGCCACCTGGGCCCCACCGAAAGAGGTGAGCATGTGATGACGACCATCGACTCGCCCGTCCTGCGCGTCGCCGGCCGCCCGGTCGGCCGCTACGTCACCCGGCCTGAACTGCCGGCCCGGCTCTCACCGCGCCCCTATCTGCACCCCGTCACCACCCTGGCGGGCACGGCGGTCACCGAGCTGAGCCCCGCCGACCACACCCACCACCTCGGCGTCGGTGTCGCCGTTCCCGATGTCGAGGGGCACAACTTCTGGGGCGGGCGGACCTACGTACGCGACCGGGGCCCGACCGAGCTGGACAACCACGGCGCCCAGCGCCACACCGCCTTCCAGCTGCGCGACCCCGACGGATTCGTGGAGGAACTGCGCTGGGTGGCGTCAGGCGGCGAGCTGCTGCGCGAGTGCCGCACGGTCGCCGCCACCGAACTCACCGACACCGCCTGGGCGTTGGACTTCACGTTCTCGCTCACGAACGTCACCGACAGGCCGCTGTCGATCGGCAGCCCGGCCACCAACGGACGCCCCGACGCGGCGTACGGCGGCTTCTTCTGGCGCGCCCGCAAGGAGTACGACACGCCGCACGTCTTCACCGCCGACCGCGAGGGTGAGGCTGAGGTGCATGCCACCCGCGCCGACTGGCCGGCCCTAGCGGGCACCACCTGGACCCTGGTCTTCGCCGGCGCCACGGACACCACCCGCCGCGACCCGTGGTTCGTACGCACCGCCGAATACCCGGGTGTGGGCTCGTCCCTGGCCCACACCGACCGCCTCCCGATCGCGCCCGCCGAGACCGTCGTACGGCGCATCATCACCGTCGTCGCCGACGGCCGCCTGAGCCGCAACGAGGCGGCAGCACTGGTCCGCAAGACAGTGAGTCAGTGACGCCCGGCGTCCGCCCGGACCCGACCGTCCAGCCGGACTTGGCTGGTCGTTGAGCGGTTCCCGCCGCGACCCCCCGCAACTTCGTGTCTCCGTTGGATCCAGCAGAAGAGAGCCGACCAATGAAGAGCAGCATCCGCAGAAGCAGGCGCGCGGCCGTCGCCGTCGCCCTGGGCTCCGTGCTCGCCCTGACCGCCACCGCCTGCGGCGACGACGGCAGCGGCAGCGCGGGGGACAAGGGCAACGAGGGCTCCGGCAAGGGCGAGATCACCTTCTGGGACAACAACGGCGGTGTCCGGACCGACATCTGGAAGCAGATCATCGCCGACTTCGAGAAGAAGAACCCGGACATCAAGGTCAACTACGTCGGCATCCCCGCCGCGAGCGCCCAGTCCAAGTACGACACCGCCATCCAGGGCGGCGGCCTGCCGGACGTCGGCGGCGTCGGCACCGCGATGCTCGCCGAGGTCGCCGTCCAGGGCGCGCTGGAGCCGCTGGACGGCCGCCTGGCGAAGAGCTCCCTGAACGGCGAGCTGAGCCAGAACCTGCTGGAAAGCAGCAAGGCCGCGGGCGGCGGCGACAAGCTGTACCAGATCCCGACCTCGTCCAACAACGGCACGCTGT
This sequence comes from Streptomyces sp. NPDC002092, assembly GCF_053593775.1. Taxonomy (NCBI): domain Bacteria; kingdom Bacillati; phylum Actinomycetota; class Actinomycetes; order Kitasatosporales; family Streptomycetaceae; genus Streptomyces; species Streptomyces sp. NPDC002092. The sequence continues at coordinate 111,538 of NZ_JBSFDG010000009.1, read as the reverse complement.
GGTACCGGACGGACCTGTTCAAGAAAGCCGGCCTGGACGCGCCTACCACCTGGTCGAAGTTCTACGAGGCCGCCGACAAGCTCACCGACAAGAGCAAGAACGAGTTCGGGTTCACCATTCGCGGTGGCGAGGGCTCGATCGCGCCGGCGCTGGACGCGTCGTACAGCCAGAGCGGTATCACTTCGTTCTGGAACGGCGACAAGACCACGGTCAACGACCCGAAGAACGTCGCCGCGCTGGAGAAGTACGTCGCCCTCTACAAGAAGGACACCCCGTCCGCCGACGTCAACAACGACTTCACCAAGATGGTCGCCCAGTGGGACAGCGGCACGATCGGCATGCTGAGCCACAACCTGGGGTCCTATCAGGACCATCTGAAGGCGCTGGGCGCTGACAAGTTCCGCGGGCTGCCCAACCCGACGCAGGACAACGGCACCCGGGTGCAGATATCCAACCCGGTGGACGGGCTGAGCGTCTTCAAGTCCAGCAAGAACAAATCAGCTGCCTGGAAGTTCGTCGAGTTCGCCGTCTCGCACGAGGAGAACTCGAAGTTCAACCAGTCCGCGGGGCAGATTCCGGCGAACACGGAAGCCGCGCAGGACGCGTGGATCCAGAAGGCCGAGCCCACGAAGCTGGCCGCTGCCGCGCTGAACGGGGCTGACACCAAGATTGTGCAGTTGCCGTACTACCTGCCGGACTGGAACACGATTTCCAAGGCCGACAACGAGCCGAACTTCCAGAAGGTCCTGCTCGGAAAGTTGAGCGGGAAGGAGTTTCTGGACACGTTGGCCGATCAGCTGAACAAGGCGCAGGCGGACTGGAAGAAGAACCACTGAGAGCTCGGGTGGTTTCGGGTGGTGGGGGAGTGCCGGTCGGTTCGTGGCTGGTCGCGCAGTTCCCCGCGCCCCTAGGTCGGCTCCCCAAACCCCTGTTGAAAGGCACACGCTCGTGTCCCTTACCCGCAGACAGGTCACCAAGGCGGCCCTTGGCGCCATTCCTCTCGCCCTGACGGGCATCGGTACCGCGCAAGCAGCGCAGCGCCACCGCACGCTCTACATCGCCGGTGATTCCACCGCCGCGCAGAAATATGCCGACGCCGCTCCCGAGACCGGGTGGGGTATGGCGCTTCCCTTCTTTCTCCGCAGAGACCTGGTGGTGGCCAATCATGCGGTGAACGGGCGGAGTTCGAAGAGTTTCGTCGACGAAGGACGGCTCGATGTCATTCTCGGGCTGATCAAGCCCGGCGACTTCCTTCTCATCCAGTTCGCGCACAACGATGAGAAGAGCGACGACCCCACCCGGTACACCGAGCCCTGGACGACGTACCAGGACTACTTGCGACTGTACATCGAGGGGGCGCGCTCGAAAGGTGCCCGGCCCGTGCTCGCGACGCCCGTCGAGCGGCGCAGGTTCGACGCGGACGGGAACGCCGTGCCGACCCATGGGGAATATCCGGCGGCGATGCGCGCGCTTGCCGCGCAGGAGCGGGTGGCGTTGCTCGACATCGAGGCGCTGTCGCTGGCGTTGTGGCAGCGGCTGGGGGTGGAGGAGACGAAGGTCTACTTCAACTGGACCGCCACCGAACAGGACAACACGCACTTCAATCCGCCGGGCGCTATCGCCGTGGCGCGGCTCGTGGCGCGGGAGTTGCTGCGCACGCGGGTGCTCGCGCCGCGCGATGTCATCCGGCTGGACGACGAGATTCCGACGTCCTGGATCACCTGGCCCGAGGCGAGCAGCGCCTCGGTCGCGTAACCAAGGAGAGCCGCACAGTGCGTACACAGAAATGTCATGGACGCGTCATAGTATCCGTCGTGGGGTGCACCGCCCTGGTGCTCGGCGTCACCGGAACCGCCTCCGCCCACGCCCAGGCCCGGGACCTCGGCCGGCAGACGCTCGGCGCGAACGACGGCTGGGGTTCCTACGGCACCGGCACCACCGGCGGCGCGGCCGCCGACGCCGCGCATGTCTACACCGTCACCGACTGGGCCGGCTTCAAGGCCGCCCTCGCCGCCGGCGGCAGCGCGCCGAAGATCGTCAGAGTCAAGGGGACGATCGACGCCGACGGCCCGAGCTGCGCCTCCTTCGAGGCGCCGGGGTACGACTTCGCCACGTACCTGAAGACCTACGACCCCGCCGTCTGGGGTCGTGACAAGAACCTGGACGGCGAGCCCGACGACAGCCCCGAAGGCCTGCGCCGTGCCTCCCAGGCCGACCAGGACGCCTACATCAAGGCGTACGTCCCCGCCAACACCACGATCATCGGCGTGGGCAAGGACGCCGGCTTCAAGGGCGCGAGCCTGCAGATCAAGGCCGTCGACAACGTCATCGTGCGGAACCTGAGCTTCGAGAGCCCCCTCGACTGCTTCCCGCAGTGGGACCCGACCGACACCGCCGACGGCAACTGGAACTCCGAGTACGACAGCGTGGACATCTACGGCGGCACGCACGTGTGGATGGACCACAACACGTTCACCGACGGGGACCACCCGGACAGCACGCTGCCGTACTACTACGGGCGGATCTTCGAGCAGCACGACGGCGAGATGGACATCGTCAAGGGCTCGGACCACATCACCGCCTCCTGGAACGTCTTCGAGAACCACGACAAGACGATCCTCGTCGGCAACAGCGACAGCGCCGCCACGGCCGCCGTCGACCGCGGCCACCTCAAGGTCACCTTCCACCACAACCTGTTCTCCGGCCTGGTGGAGCGCGCCCCGCGCGTCCGCTTCGGGCAGGTCGACTCGTACAACAACCACTTCGTGGCCCAGGACGGCTACTCCTACAGCTACGGCATCGGCATGGAGTCCCAGCTCGTCGCCGAGCACAACGCGTTCACGCTGCCGGACGGGGTCGGCGCCGGGCAGATCCTGAAGAAGTGGAAGGACTCGCCGCTCACCGCCGACGACAACTACGTCAACGGTGAGCCGGTCGATCTCATCGCCGTCCACAACGCCGAAGTGCCCACCGAGATCCTCCGCTCGGGCGCCGGCTGGACGCCGACGCTGCGCACGAAGGTCGATCCGGTCCAGGCGGTCCCCGGGATCGTCGACCACTGCGCGGGCGCAGGCAACCTGCGCTGACGCCCCCGGCCGGGGCGCCCGGCGCGCCCCGGCCGCTTCTCCCATGAGCCGCACCGCGAAGGAGCACCCGCATGCCCTCGCCTTCCATTCAGCCTCAACTCCCGTTGCCGAGACGGGGTTTCCTCGCCGCGAGTGTCGGGGCAGCCGCCGCGCTCGGGCTCGCCTCGACGCCCGCGCGGGCCGACGCGGGGGCGCGCCCGTTCGGCCGCTACGGTTCCCCGGCCCGCCGCCTCACGCCCGGCACCCTCTACGTCGACCCGCAGGGCCGCGGTGACTTCACGACCGTCCAGGCCGCCGTGACCGCGGCGAGCGGCACCGGCCGGACGCTGGTGCTCGCCCCCGGCGTCTACCGGGAGACGGTCGCCGTCGACGCCACCCGCACGGAGGCGACCTGGATCGGCGCCTCCGAGGACCCCCGTGACGTCGTGATCGTGTACGACAACGCGGCCGGCACCCCCAAGCCGGGCGGCGGCACCTACGGCACCACGGGTTCCGCCACCACGACCGTGCAGGCGGACGGCTTCACGGCCCGCTGGATCACCTTCGCCAACGACTGGCTGCGCGCCGAGCACCCCGACATCACGGGCACGCAGGCGGTGGCCATCAAGGTGCAGGGCGACCGCAGTTCCTTCACCCACTGCCGCTTCCTCGGCCACCAGGACACCCTGTACGCCGACTCGATGGCGCTCGGCACCTTCGCCCGGCAGTACTTCGCGCACTGCTACGTCGAGGGCGACGTCGACTTCGTCTTCGGGCGGTCGACCGCGGTGTACGAGGACTGCCACTTCCGTACGCTGAACCGCACCGACCTGGCCGCCGCCCCCTACGGCTTCGTCTTCGCGCCCTCCACGGCGGTCGCCAACCCGCGCGGCTACCTGGTGACGCGGAGCCGGATGAGCAGCGAAGCCCCGGACGCCTACTACAAGTTGGCCCGGCCCTGGGTGCCCGGCTCCGACACCACCGCCCGCCCGATGCTCACCGTCCGGAACACCCGCCTCGGGCCCGGGACCGACGCGGTCGCGCCCTACACCAACATGTCGGACAGCTATCCGTGGCAGAACCAGCGGTTCGCCGAGTACCACAACACCGGACCCGGCGCCGAGGTCACCGTTCCCGAGAACCGGCCCCAACTGACCGACGCCCAGGCCGAGTCGGCGACCCGCGAGGCCTATCTCGGCGACTGGAAGCCGTGGAAGGGGGCCTGCTGACATGCGCCGGCGCGCACTTCTGGCGGGCATCACGACAGGCCTGGTCGCCGCCGGAGCCGGCCCCGCCTTCGCGAGCGCCCGCCGTCCTGTCCTGCACGTGCACCCAGGCGACTCGATCCAGGCGGCCGTGGACGCGGTGCACGGACCCGGCCGGACGATCGTGGTGCACCCGGGGACCTACCGGGAGGTCGTCAACGTACCCGCGCCCGCGGGCGAGTTGACGATCCGCAGCGCCACCTGCGACCCGCGCGACACCGTCATCGTCTTCGACCACGCGAACGGCACGAAGAAGCCCGACGGCACGACATACGGGACGCCGGGCTCCGCCACCTTCACCTCCGCCGCCCCCGGCCTGACCGTCCGCGACCTGACCCTGGCCAACGACTGGCTGCGCGCCGACCACCCGGACATCACCGGCACCCAGGCCGTGGCCGCGTACGTGACGGGTGACCGGTCGAGCTTCGAGAACGTCCGCTTCCTGGCCCACCAGGACACCCTCTTCGTCGACACGACCGCGCTCGACGCCTTCGACCGGCAGTACTTCCACCGCTGCTGCATCGAGGGTGACGTCGACTTCGTCTTCGGGCGGGCGACCGCCGTGTTCGAGGAGTGCCACTTCCACACGCTGCGGCGGGACGTGGCCTTCACCCCCAAAGGCATGGTCTTCGCGCCCTCCACCGCCCGCGCCAACCCGCACGGCATCCTGGCCCTCCGCTCCCGCATCACCTCTGGCGCCGAGGACGCGGCGTACAAGCTGGCGCGGCCCTGGGTGCCGTCGTACGAGACGACGGCCTGGCCGTCCCTCGTCGTCCGGGACACCTGGATCGGGTCCGGCATCGACCCGGTCACGCCCTACGTCAACATGCGGGACGCCTACCCCTGGCAGACCATGCGGTTCAGGGAGTACCGCAACACGGGCCCGGGAGCAGCGGTCACGATTCCGGAGAACCGCCCTCAACTCACGGAGGACGAAGCCCGGTTGCACAACCGTGAGGCGTATCTCGGCGATTGGCGGCCCCGTGCGTAAGCGCTCCGCCGGCTGTGCCGCGGTGTGTCGTCGGGCGTCTGCTACGCCGTCGTGGCCGGTCGCGCCCCGCGGCGGAGCCGCCTGTCTGAACCACCGTCCTCTGAACCACCGTCCGGTGAACCCTCCCCCCACCCGCACGAGAACCCGCACAAGAACCCGTACGAGAAAGGAACCGCTCTCCATGTCTCGTCGTACCGCACTCGCCACCCTGGCCGCCCTTGCTCTCGGCACCGGTCTCGCCGTACTCCCCACCCGGGCCCAGGCCGCCACCGTGGTCGTCGGCAACTCGACCGATCTGTCCAAGGCCATCAAGAACGCCACCGCCGGCACCGTCATCCAGGTCCGAGGCGGCACCTACTACCCCACGGCCACCCTGCAGTCCACGGCCAACGGCACCTCCTCCGCGCCGATCACGCTCACCGCGTACGGCTCGGAGACCGTCAAGATCGACGGCTCCTCGCTGCCGTCCGGCTCCTGGATCTTCAAGCTGACCGCGGACTACTGGAACGTCTCCGACATCACCTTCCAGAACTCCCCGGACAGCGCCGTCGTCTGCCAGTCCTGCACCGGCACCAACTGGAACAACATCAAGACCATCGACGGCGGCGACTCCGGCTTCACGCTCACCGGCGACGGCACGGTCGACAACACCGTCAAGAACCTGGACAGTTACGGCAACTACGACGCCGCGGGCCACGGCCAGAACGCGGACGGCGTCGCCATCAAGTTCGGCTCCGGAACCGGCAACCTGGTCACCGGAGCGCGCCTGTACAACAACTCGGACGACGGCATCGACCTGTGGTCCTTCTCCTCGCCGGTCACCATCGAGCACTCCTGGTCCTTCGGCAACGGCGTCAACCGCTGGGGCGACTCCGCCTTCGCGGGCAACGGCAACGGCTACAAGCTGGGCGGCAACGGCGTGACCGTCGCCCACGTCGTCAACAACTCCGCCGCCTGGGGCAACGCCGGCAACGGCTTCACCGAGAACTCCAACACCGGCTCGATCAGCGTCAACCGCACCACCGCCTACGCCAACGGCAAGTGGGGTTACTACTTCGCCACCAGCTCCGCCAAGCTCGGCAAGAACCTCGCGGTCGGCAACGGCAGCGGCCCGGTCACCAAGGGCTCCGCGGTCACCTCGTCCGGCAACAACTGGGATTCCGGGATCTCGACCCCGGCCTTCAAGTCGACGGACGCCTCCACGACGTACAACGCCCGCAGCTCCAGCGGCACCCTGCCCGCGACGACGTTCCTGACGACGGGGAGCACCACGATCGGGGCGACGATGAACTGAGCGGTATCGATCCGGAACCTTCCCGTCCAGGGCGCTTGACCCGTTTTTTGCCTGCGGAAGAGGTATCGATCAGGCAACGGGTCTCGCGCCCACCGGGGTGACGCGCGTAGAAACCTGTCATGCATAAGCCACTGCGTATCGCGGCGATCGCCGCAGCGTGTGCCCTCGCCGGCGGCGCCCTCTACGGCGCCGGTGCGGCCACGGCCGGACAGTCCACGGCCAACTCCACCCACGAGCCGTACAACATCGGTCTCCTGGTGAAGGACATCGACACCTACTACGGCACCACGGCCGACGCGAGCGGCGTGTACCAGGCGTCTCCCGACAGCCCGTACGCCCAGGATCTGGCGCACATCGACGCCGCCGCCAGGAAGTACATAGACCGGGCCGCCCGCAAGGCGCACCACCGGGGCGAGAAGCCCGCGGTCATGTTCGACATCGACGACACGCTGCTGCTCAGCCTCGACTACGAGAAGCGCTACAACTACACGTACAACCCGACCACCTGGGCCGACTACGTGAACAAGGCCGACCGCCCGGGTGTGTTCGGCAGCGCCGAGCTGGTCCGGTACGCCGAGTCCAAGGGCGTGGAGGTCTTCTACAACTCGGGTCTGAGCGAGGCGCAGCGCACCGCCGCCGTCGCGAACCTGAAGAAGATCGGCGCCGATGTGAACCTCGACGCCGACCACATGTTCCTCAAGGACAAGGCGAACCCGCCGGCCTATCTGAGCGCCTGCGCCACGCCGGGCACCTGGACCTGCACGACCGTGCAGTACAAGTCCGGCACCCGCAAGCACATCGAGGACGACCTCGGCTACGAGATCGTCGCCAACTTCGGCGACCAGTACTCGGACCTGGACGGCGGCTACGCCGACCGCACGTACAAGCTGCCGAACCCGACGTACTTCGTCAGCTGAGCCCGTTCCCGACGACGTGGTCGCGCGGTTCCCCGCGCCCCTTTGAGGTGTGAAACGCCCCGCCGGTCGTCACCGGCGGGGCGTTCTTCTGCTGACCGAGGGGGGCTCAGGTCAGCAGGTCCAGGCAGTCGAACGACGTGCCGGCGCTGAGATAGGCCGTGCCGCCCGAACCGCTCACGATGTTGATCTTCAGGACGTTGTACTGGGAGGTGTCCGTCTTCCATGCACTGTTAGGGACGCGGAAAGTGAAGGTGTGGTTGTTTCCACGGTACGAACCCGTGGTCAGGGAACGAGTCGAGGGCTGTGTGGGGGCTGTGGGAACGGCCGAGACCCAGTCGTTCACGGTCACCCGCGGCCGCCCGCCGGCGAACGCGTCCGTCACCCCCACCCGCAGCGTGTGCGCCGCCGCGGCCTGTGCCTTGGTCAGCTTGAAGTAGACCAGGATGCCGTCGTTGACGTCCTTCCACAGGTACGCAGGGAAGGACGCCGCCTCGCTGCCGCCGCCGATGGTGACGTTGCCGGTCCACCTGGCCGCGCGGCCGTCGGAGGGATGCGCGTACGTCATCAGCTCGGCGTTCTTGAACTCGCCGGGCGTGCCGTCCCAGTCGCCCAGCCGCCAGACGGCGGAGGCGGCGGACGGGTCGCCGGTGATGCTCAGGGTGTGCAGGGACGTCGTACCGCCCGCCGTCACCTTCACCGGCTCGGTGTGCACGGCGAGTTCGCCCTTGTAGACGGTCAGCGCGTACGTCCCCGGGAGCATCCCCTTGCAGGAGAAGGCACCCGTGCCGGCCGCGGCCTTCGCCCAGTACTGCGCGTCCGCGTTCGCGAAGCCCACGGTGTAGGGGTACTTGGCGTCCATGCCCCTCAGGCCGACGCCCGCCACCTTGCCGCGGCCCGCCTTGCCGACCCAGCCGGTGATACCGAGCCCGTCCACCCATGAGGTGTCCAGGTTCGCCTGGAAGAGCGAGGAGGAGGGGGCGCCGCCGTCGGTGAGGGCGAGGACGTACGGGCCCTGCAGACCGAAGCGCTCCGCCTCCGTCTGGGCCTCGTTGTAGTGCAGGATCTCGTACAGGCCGGCGCCGCCGTCGTTCGAGTGCCGCAGCAGTGAGCGGTAGAAGGGGCCGCCGGAGGCCTTCTCGTGGTTGGAGCGGACCATCCAGAGACCGACCGAGCCGGTGGTGAAGCCGACGTGGTCGTAGTCGATGGTCCGCTTGCCCGAGTAGTGCTTGGAGTGGGTCGTGCCGTCCGGGCTCTTCCAGACGTCACCCGCCTCGATGATCTTGTCCCTCGTCGAGTCCCAGGCGTCCGAGCCGGTGCTGGGGAACATGCCGGGCTTGAGGCGGACGATGTAGCGGGTCGCCGTGAAGGACGCGTCGGCCTTGTTCGTCCACAGGTAGACGTTGTTCTGGCCGCTGCGGGCCGCGTACCACTGGGTGATCGCGCCGTGCACGACCTTGATCAGGATCGTCGGGCCCGACTGCTTGATGGTGACGGCACAGGCCCCGAGCCCCGACTCGACGTGCGAGTGCTTGCCGCCGTAGCCCTCGTACTCCTTGCCTTTGTAGACGAGGGACGTGAGGTCGCCGGTCGTCTTGGAGACCTTGAAGACGAGGGAGGAACCGGTGTCGACGACGTAGTTCCTGCCGTCGTCCTGGTAGCCGAAGGCCGCGGCGGACGCGGACGACAGCAGGCCGGCACCTCCGGCCACGGCGGCGCCGGTGGCGGCGACGCCGATGGCGGAGGCCCCGAGCACCCGGCGGCGGGTGAGGTGCTTCTTGTGCGTGCTCAAGGTCACGGTCCTGTCGTGCTTGAAGTTTCACTCAGCTGTACGGGAGGAGATCCTGCATGTCCTGGTTGCCGCAGCCGAGGAAAGGGTTGCCGCCGGTTTCGAGATTTTTCAGGAGCCGCCCTTGTCGCCGGTCTGCGCCCCGAAGCCGCCGCCGACCGCACGCTGCGTGCCGCCCGCCGTGGCCGTGATCGCATAGGTGTCGTCCCTGGCGTCCCGGCTGCCGCTCCGGTGGTTGTACTGTCCGGCGAACACCCACTCGCCCTTGGGGACCGTACGTCCCGCCTTGAGCGTCCAGGTGTAGACGAGGAAGCCGTTCTGCTCGCCGACCGTGAGGTCGAAGTCCTGCTCCGGCAGCGAGCGCCAGGCCCCGGTCGAGGTGACCCGGCCGGTCTGGGCGACCTTCAACTGCACGGTCAGGGCGGTCAGTTGCTCGCTCGTCCTGAGCGTGATGTTGCTCTGCGCCCAGAAGTCGTTGTTGTGCGGGCCCGTCGAGCCCTCCGACCACAGCGGACCGTCGCTCTCGCGGGCGGCGGGCGTCAGCACGGAGGCGGAGGGCTTGCCGGCAGGGGTGTTGCTCGGCTTGTGGGACGGCCCGGGGGTGCTCGGAGTCCGGTTCACCGGCGGGACGGGCGCCCGGCTCGTCGCATCGGGGGACGGCGTGGGCGTCGGGGAGACCGAGACCGTCTCCCGCTGCGGGGGAGTGTCGTCCTTCACCGCGGAGGCCACCGCGTAACCGCCGACCGCGAGCATGCCCGCGACCGCGGCCGCCGCACTCGCCACCCGGGCCCAGCCCCACACCGGCGGACGGGTCGCCCGGTGGCCGGGGCGGCTGTGCTCGCTCATGCCCCGCTCGATCCGCGCCAGGATCCTGGCCCGGTCCGGCTGGTGCGCCTCGGCCGTCTCGTGCAGCCGGGCGCGCAGCTCGTCGTGCACGTCCTGCTGCCTCATCGGTCCGTTCCTCCACTCTCGCCGCCGCGCGCCATCGCCGCGTGCACCTTCTGCGGTGCGCCCCGGGAGCCGAGGATCTTCTGCAGCTCGGCCATCCCCTTGGACGTCTGGGACTTAACCGTACCCACGGAAACACCCAGAGCGAGAGCGGTGTCCTTCTCCGACAGGTCGAACGCGTGCCGGAGCACCACACACGCCCGTTTCCTGAACGGCAGCCTGCGCAGCGCCTCCTGGACGTCTACAACGCCCGCTATGTCAGGATTCTCGGTCTTTTCCTCGCGTGGCGACCAGAACAGCGAGATCCGCCGGCGCTCACGCACGGCGCTGCGGATCCGGGTGCGGGCCAGGTTGGCGACGACTCCCCGGGCGTAGGCGGCCGGGTGGTCCGCGGCGCGCACCCGGTCCCAGCGGTGCCACAGGGCGAGCAGCGCATCGGCGGCCAGATCGTCGGCCGCGTCCGCCTCGCCGGTCAACAGATGGGCGAGCCGGGACAGTTCGGAGTAGTGCTGCTCGAAGAAGGCATGGAACTCCACGGAGGCTGCATCGTCGACGACTGTGCCCACGGGCGACCTCTCTGTGCGTGGCATGTAGATGACATGTGAGGCATGTGATCATCCGGAGGAGGCCCGGACGAGATCCGGAAGCGTAGCAGTGATGAACACTCAGCTCGTACGGGCCTTCGAACGCAGTCTGGCGGGCCGACCGATTCCGTAACACGGAGAAAACCTGAAACGGGTTCACCGGGGGAACAATCCAGCCAGCATCCGCACACTGATCAATCAGGCACCTAGGAGCACCCGCCATGTCCGACACCAGGAAGACGGCCGACCGGCCGAGTACCGCGCCACCAGCGGCGAACGGCGTCGACCGGTTCTTCAGGATCTCCGAGCGGGGATCCACCTTCGGCCGGGAGATACGCGGCGGCTTCGCCACGTTCTTCACGATGGCCTACATCCTTGTCCTGAATCCCATCATCCTCGGCAGCGCGAAGGACAAGTTCGGCCACAGCCTCGACACCGGCCAACTCGTCACCGCCACCGCCCTGGTGGCCTGTGTGATGACGATCATCATGGGCGTCGGCGGCAACCTCCCGCTCGCCATCGCCGCGGGCCTCGGCCTCAACGCCGTCGTCGCCTTCCAGCTCGCGCCGCTGATGAGCTGGTCCGACGCGATGGGACTCGTCGTCCTGGAAGGCATCCTGATCTGCGTCCTGGTCGTCACCGGACTGCGGAAGGCGATCATGGACGCCATTCCGCAGCAGCTCAAGCAGGCGATCGGCGTCGGCATCGGTCTGTTCATCGCCTTCATCGGCTTCGTGGACGCCGGGTTCGTCAGCCGTATCCCGGACGCGGCACAGACCACCGTGCCCGTGCAGTTGGGGGCCGTAGGCCGGCTGACCGGCTGGCCCGTCCTCGTCTTCTGTCTCGGCGTGCTGCTCACCATCGCGCTGCTCGCGCGCAAGGTGAAGGGCGCGATCCTGATCAGCATCGTGACGATGACGATCGTCGCGATCATCATCGACGCGGTGGCGGACATCAAGAGCTGGGGCCTGACCACCCCGCATGTGCCCGACAAGATCGTCTCCACCCCCGACTTCGGACTCATCGGTCACTTCAGCCTGTTCGGCGGCTTCGCGAAGGCCGGCATCCTCACCGCCGTCCTGCTGGTGTTCACCCTGATTCTGTCGGACTTCTTCGACGCCATGGGCACCATCGTCGGCATCAGCGCGGAGGCCGGACTGCTCGACGAGCAGGGGCAGGTGCCGGGGATCGGCCGTGTGCTGTTCATCGACGGCGCGGCGGCGGTGGCCGGCGGTCTGGGGTCCGCCTCCTCCAACACCGCTTACATCGAGTCGGCGGCCGGTGTGGGCGAGGGAGCGCGCACCGGCTTTGCGAACCTGATCACCGGTGGGTTGTTCGGGCTCGCGCTGTTTCTGACGCCGTTGCTGACGATCGTGCCGCTGCAGGCGGCCGCGCCTGCGCTGATCGCGGTCGGGTTCCTGATGATGACGCACGTCAAGCACATCGACTGGGACCGGTACGAGATCGCGATCCCGGCGTTTCTGACCATCGCCGCGATGCCGTTCACCTACTCGATCACCGACGGCATCGGGGCGGGGTTCCTGGCCTACGTCCTCATCAAGGCGGTGCTGGGCAAGGCCAAGGAGGTCCACTGGTTGCTGTGGGGTGTGTCCGCGCTGTTCCTGGTGTACTTCGCCATTGACCCGGTGGAGCAGATTCTGGGCGTGAAGTAGCAACCCGGACTCAGTTCTTGAGGGCCGCCTCCATCACGGCCCTGGCCACGGGGGCGGCCAGGCCGTTGCCGCTGACCTCCGAGCGGGCCGCGTCCGACTGCTCGACCATCACCGCCACGGCGACCTCCTTGCCGCCCTCCTTGCCGTAGGAAGTGAACCAGGCGTACGGCGTCTTGCTGTTGTTCTCGCCGTGCTGGGCCGTGCCGGTCTTGCCGCCCACGGTGGCGCCCGATATCTGGGCGTTCGTGCCGGTGCCCTTGTCCACCACCGTCTGCATGGCGGACTGCAGTTGGCCGGCGGTCGAGGAGCTGACGATCTCCTTCGTGTCCGCGCTGTCGTCGTAGTTCTTCAGCACGTCACCGCCGCTGTCGGTGATCTGCGAGACCATATGCGGAGAGACCAGCTTGCCGCCGTTGGCTATGGCGGCGGACACCATGGCCATCTGGAGCGGGGTCGCGGTGACGTCGTACTGGCCGATGCCCGTCAGGGCCGTCGAGGACCTGTCCATGTTCGAGGGGTAGACGCTGGTGTAGGCCCGCACCGGCACGTCCTGCTGCGTGTCGTTGAAGCCGAACTTCTCGGCCATCGCCCTCACCTTGTCCTGGCCCAGGTCGACGGCCATCTTCGCGAAGACGTTGTTGCAGGAGTACTGCAGCGCGGTGCGGATCGTCGCGTTCTCGCAGGGCGCGTCCGGGTTCTCGTTGGACAGGTCGCGGGTGGTGCCCGGGAGCGTGTAGGGGTCCGGGCTCTTCGTCTTCTCGTCCACCGAGGAGTACAGCCCGTCCTCCAACGCCGCGGCCGCGACGACCAGCTTGAACGTCGAGCCCGGCGGCAGCGGCTGGCGCAGCGCGCGGTTGGTCAGCGGCTTGTCGGAGTCCTCGTTGAGCTTCTTCCAGGCCGTGCCGGCGGTGTTGGCGTCCGTCAGCGTCGACGGGTCGAAGGACGGCGTCGACACCACCGCCAGGATCCTGCCGGTCTTCGGATCGATCGCGACGGCCCCGCCCTTCTTGTCGCCGAGCGCGTCGTACGCCGCCTTCTGCACGTCCGGGTCGATCGTCGTGACCACGTTGCCCGGGTCGGCCCGCTTGCCGGTGATCGTGTCCATCACGGTCTTGAGACGGCTGTCCGTCCCGTCCAGGAGGTCCTGGTAGATGCCCTCCAGCTGGGTCGGCGCATACGCCTGCGAGGCGTAGCCCGTCACCGCCGCGTACAGCTTGCCGTCCTTGTACGTGCGCTTGTACTTGAGGTCGCTGTGCTTCGTCACCGCGGAACCGGTGATCGCGTTGCCGCCCACGATGATGTTCCCGAGCGGGTCCGCGTACGTCTGGATCGCGTTGCGCCGGTTGTACTTGTCGTCCGCGAGGGCCTTGCCGTCGTAGAACTGCACCCAGGTCGCCCTGACCAGCAGAGCGATCACCAGCAGCAGTGTGAAGACGGCGGCCCGCCTGATCGTCTTGTTCATCCCACTCGGAAGACGAGCAGAAGAGGGTCGATCGTTCCCGTGCGTCCGTCTTTCTCATCGGACGCTCATCCACGGCGGTGTCAGGCGTCCAGCGCGAGCACGAACTCCTCGATCTCCTCGCCGCGCGCGTTGGCGAACCCGGAGGCCCGGGCGGTCACCCGGAATCCGCACTTGGCCAGGACCCGCAGGGAGCCGGTGTTGTCGGCGGCCGCACGGGCGTACAGCGGACGCTCGGGCACCTGGGTCACCAGCTCCCGCAGCGCGGCCGTGGCGATGCCCCGGCCCCAGTGCGCGCGGTCGATCCAGTAGGTGACCTCGCGCTCGCCAGGCTCGCCGTACACCGCGGCGCTGCCCACCACGTCACCGTCGACCAGGACCGTGCGCAGAACGTCCTCGGAGGCCCGGATCCGTTTCCAGTGGGCCTCGAAGGCGTCCCGGTCGGCCGGGTCCTTCGGAGTGAAGGCGGCCATGCGCAGGGCCTCGGGATCGTTCATCTGGCGGAAGAAGACCGGCAGATCGCTGTCGTGCACTTCACGGAGTACGACGTCCATGACGCCGAAGCCTAGGAGTCAGAGCCTGCGGGTCGCCAGGGTCAGCCGGTCGCGCGCGTCGAACAGGGCGTCCTTGACCATCTGTTCATGGGCCGGGGTGAGCCGCGCCACCGGCACCGAGCAGCTGATCGCGTCGCGCGCCGGCGTGCGGTAAGGGATGGCGACGCCGAAGCAGCGCAGCCCCAGGGTGTTCTCCTCGCGGTCCACGGCGAAGCCCTGCTCCCGCACCTGGTGCAGCTCCTCGATGAGCTTCTCCCGGTCGGTGATGGTGTTCTCGGTCAGCGCCGGCAGGGTCTCCGGGAGCATCTTGCGGACCTGCTCGTCCGTGTACGTGCTCAGCAGCGCCTTGCCCAGCGAGGTGGAGTGCGCGGGCAGCCGGCGCCCCACCCGGGTGAACGGGCGCAGATAGTGCTGCGACTGCCGGGTGGCCAGGTACACCACGTTCGTGCCGTCCAGGCGGGCCAGGTGAATGGTCTCCGTGGTGTCGTCCGAGAGCCGGTCCAGGGTCGGGCGGGCCGCCGCCACCACTTCGTCGCCGTCGATGTACGAGGTGCCGACCAGCAGCGCCCGCACCCCGATGCCGTACCGCGTGCCCGTCGCGTCCGTCTCCACCCAGCCCAGCTCCACCAGCGTGCGCAGCAGCATGTACAGGCTGGACTTGGGATACCCGACGGCCTCCTGCACCGATGCGAGGGAGTGCATACCGGGCCGGCCGGCGAAGTATTCGAGCAGCTCGACCGTCCGCACCGCGGACTTGACCTGTGCCCCGCCGCCTGTCTCGGCTACCGACATCGCCCTTGACCCCTTCGTTCGACGGGAAATAGTCTCCAACAGCATATTCATCATCAGAGACAGCGTTCAGTATATCGAACGACCCTGGTGGATGACCCAGATACTGCGGCAATACAAGCAGGACATACCGCAAGACATACGTGGAGGGACCCGCGGTGGCAGCAGCACCAGTCTGGAGTGTCGACCCCCGTACCGGGAAGCAGCGTGAACAGGTTGCGGTGGAGGCCACAGCCCAGGAGGTGGACGCCGCCGTCCGCGCCGCGCACGCCGCGCGCGGCGCCCTCGCCGACCGCGCGGTCCGGTCGGCCTTCCTGCGCACCGCCGCCGAGCAGCTGCAGGCGGCGAAGGACGGGCTCGTCGAGACGGCCGACGCCGAGACCGCGCTCGGTCCGGTCCGGCTCACCGGCGAACTCGCCCGCACCTGCTACCAGTTGCGGGCTTTCGCGGACATCGTCGACGAGGGCGCCTTCCTCGACGTGATCATCAACCACCCCGACGACACCGCGACCCCGCCCATCCCTGACCTGCGCCGCTACAAGGTGCCCCTGGGTGTCGTCGCCGTCTACTCGGCCTCCAACTTCCCCTTCGCCTTCTCGGTGGCGGGCGGCGACACCGCGAGCGCACTGGCCGCGGGCTGCCCGGTCGTCGTCAAGGCCCACCCCGACCACCCGGCCCTGTCCGAGCTGGTCGCCAAGGTGCTGCGCCGGGCCGCCGCCGCGCACGGCATCCCCGACGGCGTCGTCGGCCTTGTCCACGGTTTCGAGGCCGGCGTGGAGCTGGTCAAGCACCCCCTCGTCGCGGCGGCCGGCTTCACCGGTTCCGTACGGGGTGGCCGCGCCCTCTTCGACGCGGCGGCGGCCCGCCCGACGCCGATCCCCTTCCACGGCGAGCTGGGCTCCCTGAACCCGGTCGTCATCACCGAGGCCGCGGCCGCCGAGCGCGCCGAGGCCATCGGTGCGGGCCTCGCCGGGTCGATGACGCTGGGCGTCGGCCAGTTCTGCGTGAAGCCGGGTCTGGTGCTCGCGCCGAGCGGTGCGGCGGGCGACCGCCTGGTCAAGTCCCTCACGGACGCGGTCAGCGACACGGACGCCGGAGTCCTGCTGGACCACCGCATGCGTGACAACTTCATCGCCGGGGTCGCCGAGCGTGCGGAGCTTCCCGAGGTCGAGTCCCCGGTGACACCGGGCGCGGGCGGCGAGCACACGGTCAGCGCCGGGTTCCTGACGGTCTCGGCGGACAAGCTGGCCGAGGAAGGCCAGTACGACCTGCTCCTGGAGGAGTGCTTCGGGCCGGTCACCGTGGTGGCCCGCTATGAGGACGAGGCCCAGGTGCAGGGGGTGCTGTCGCGGCTGCCGGGCAATCTCACGGCGACGGTTCATCTGTCGGCGGAGGAGGCGGCCGGGGAGGGGCGCGGCGCGGAACTGCTGGCCGAGCTGACGCCGCTCGCGGGCCGTGTGCTGGTGAACGGCTGGCCGACGGGTGTCGCGGTGGCCCCCGCCCAGCACCACGGCGGGCCGTACCCGGCGACCACGTCCACGTCGACGTCGGTCGGCGGCACCGCCATCGAGCGGTGGATGCGGCCGGTGACGTACCAGACGGCCCCGGAGGCGATCCTTCCGCCGGAGCTGCGGGACGACAACCCGCTGGGGCTGCCCCGGCGGTTCAACGGCCGTCTCGAGCGGTAGCCGCTTCTGCGGGACGCCGGGCCTGCGACAATCAGCTGATGGACGTGGAACTTCCCGAACTGCCTTTCGCTCTCCGCACCTACGGCCCCGACGGGCACTGGTTGCACGAGGACGGGATCCTCAGCGGATGGGCAGGCCCCCGGCAGGACCGGTTCGTGCCGCCCACCGGGGAGGCCTTGGAGCCTGCCTCCGACGCCCCCCGGTTGCTCGGGGCGCCCGAGGGGGACTTCCAGCTGATCGCGCGCGTCACGGTCGGGTTCGCCGCGGCCTTCGACGCGGGGGTCTTGTACGTCCATGTCGGCGAGCGGGCCTGGGCCAAGCTCTGCCTGGAGTACTCCCCGGACGTGCCCACCGTCTGCACGGTGGTCACCCGGGGGCACTCCGACGACGCCAACTCCTTCACCGTGGACGGCAGTTCGGTCTGGCTCCGGGTGAGCCGCACCGGCCGCGCCTTCGCCTTCCACGCCTCCCGGGACGGCAGGCGCTGGACCTTCATCCGCCTCTTCACCCTGGGCAACGAGAAGGAGACCGGCGACGCCCTCGTCGGCTTCATGACCCAGTCACCGATGGGGGAGGGCTGCGTGGTCACCTACGACCACATAGAGTTCCGCCCCAACTGGCCCGCAGATCTCAGAGACGGCAGCTGAGCGCTCCGCGGGATGTGCGCGGTTCGTCTGCTGCGCCATTGTGGCTGGTCGCGCCCCGCGGCGGAGCCGCAAATCGATGCAGCCCCGCGCCCCTTCAGGGCGCTTCCGGGCCGCCGGTGCCATTTTCAGGCCGTCCGGCGTTTGAGGACGCGGCCCCTTGAAGGGCCGAAAGCGGGGGTCTGGGGGCCGGCAGCCCCCGGCGCTCACCGCAACCGAGACGTAGCCGCACCCGTCAGCGCGAGCGCCCCCGCACTGATCGCCAGGCTCAGCCGCATTCCCCCGGTGAACCCGTGGGACACCAGCGTCCCGAACACGGCGATCCCCAGCCCTCCCGCCACCTGCCGCGCGGCATTGAGCACACCTGCCGCGAGCCCCGCCCGCTCCGCCGGCACCGCGTCCATCATCGCGGCCGTCAGCGGCGGCACCGTCAGCGCGCAGCCCAGGGCCAGCGGTACGAGGAGCACGGCCACCAGGGGCGAGGACGTCGCGGTGTCGACGTAAAGGAGGACGAGCAGGCCCGCCACGGCCAGGGCCTGCCCGATCAGCATCGGCAGCCTAGGCCCGTACCGGCCCGCGAGCTTGCCCGCCACCACGTTCGTCACCGCGATCAGGCCCGTCATCGGCAGGAACATCAGTCCCGCGTACAGCGCCGAACGGCCCTGCGCCTGCTGGAAGAAGAGGGAGAAGACGAAGACCACGCCGTAGAAGGCCACGCTGACCGCCGCGCCCGCTGCGACCGCCACGGTCACGGTCCGGCTGCGGAAGAGACCGAGGGGGACGACCGGATGCGGCTGCCGGGCCTCGACGCGCAGGAAGACCCCGCCCGCCACGATGGCCACGGCAAGCGCCACCGCCCCTGTCCTGCCGCCCTCGATCACCGCGAAAGCCAGGGCTGCGAGTGTCACCGTCGCCGCCAGTTGACCCGGCACGTCCAGCGCTGCCGGGCGCCGCTGCGAGCGCGGGGCCCGTACCAGCAGCGCCAGCGCCACCGCCCCCAGCGGGATGTTGACGAAGAAGATCCCGCGCCAGTCCCAGACCGTGGTCAGTGCACCGCCCGCCACCGGGCCCATCGCCACCGCAACCGAACCACCCGCCGCCCACGCGGCCACCGCACGGGCCCGCCGGGCCGGATCCGCGTACGCCTGACGCACCAGCGCCAGCGAGGCAGGAAGCACGACGGCCGCGGACACGCCCTGCACCACCCGGGCGGCGATCAGCGCGGGCAGGTCCGGTGCCAGCCCGCAGGCCACCGAGGCAATGGTGAACACCGTGATGCCGAGCGCATACGCACGGCTCGCCCCGGCCCGGTCGGCGAAGGCCCCGGTGGACAGCATCAGTGCGGCGAAGGAGAGCGTGTAGGCATCGACCACCCACTGGAGGCCGGACATGCCGCCGCCCAGCGCGTGGCCCATCGAGGGCAGGGCCACATTCACCACGGACGCGTCGAGGCCGATCAGCGCGAAACCGAGCAGGGCGGCGGCGAGAGTGAGCGCGGGGGAGGGCCTCTCGGTCACCAACCCGCCCTCCGCGCGGGCGAGTTGACCGCCCTTCAGGGTCTGGTTCGTCGTCATGTGACCATGCTGCGGATCTCCGCCGTCGTACAGTAGTGGCCTGAATGCCATGCACCCGGAGGTTCTGGCCATGCCCGACCGTCTCGCCCCGCACCGCATCGCCGTGATCGCGCCGTCGCCCGTCTCGATGTTCAACCTGGCCATCCCCGAGCTGCTGTTCGGCAAGGTCGAGGTGGCCGGGCGGCCGGGCTACGACGTGGTCATCTGCGCCGCCGAGCCCGGGCCCGTGCCCACCAGCGGAGGGCTCGACCTGTATGTGCGCGACGGACTGGAGGCCGTGCGGGAGGCGGACACGGTGGTGGTGGCAGGCACGGGCGCGCCCTACGAGCCGGACCCGCGGATCGTGGCCGCCGTCCGCGAGGCCGCCGACGCCGGCAAGCGGATCGCGTCCCTGTGCACCGGCGCCTTCCAGCTCGCCGAGGCGGGCCTGCTCCAGGGCCGCAGGGCGACCACGTACTGGGCGCACGCCGAGGAACTGCGCCGGCGCTACCCGCAGATCGACCTCCAGGGAGACGTGCTGTACGTCCAGGACGGCCCGTACGTCACGGCGTCCGGCTACGCCGCCGGCATCGACCTCTGTCTGCACGTCATCCGCACCGACTACGGCGCCGCCGTCGCCAACGAGGTCGCCCGGCTCGCCCTCGTCGCCCCCGTACGGCCGGGCGGTCAGACCCAGTTCACGCACACCCCGCTGCCGCCCGAGCGCGGCACCGTCTGCGCCGACACCCGCGGCTGGGCCATGCGCAACCTCGACAAGCCGCTCACCCTGACCGACCTGGCCCGCCACGCGGGCGTGTCCGTGCGCACCCTCACCCGCCGCTTCCACGCCGAGAGCGGCGTCAGCCCCCTGCAGTGGCTGCTGCACCAGCGCATCGAGCGCGCCAGAGAGCTTCTGGAGACCACCACCCTGCCCATGGACCAGGTGGCCCGCGCCTGCGGCCTGGGCACGGCGGACTCCCTGCGGGCCCACGTGGTCAGGCGCACCGGCCTGACCCCGAGCGCCTACCGGGCCCAGTTCACCCGCCTGGGAACCGAGGCCGCCGCGGCCGCGTCCTCCGCTGCATGATCAGAGCGAACCGGATCCTCGACTCCCTGGTGATCAGAACCGCGCTGCCGGCCGAGGCCGCGGCCGTCGCCGCCCTGCATGTGCGCGCCCGCGCCACCTACTACCCGGACGGCCTGCCGGAGGACGGCTTCGACTGGCAGGCCGCCTGGCGGCAGGCCATCGAGCGCCCCGACGGCCAGGTGCTGTGCGCGGTCCGCGACGCCCGCCTGGTCGGCATCGCCTCCTTCCGCACCCCGGAGGGCGCCCCGGCGGACACGGTCAAGCTCTTCCAGTTCCACGTCGACCCCGACCACTGGCGCTCCGGCATCGGTACGGCCCTGCACACCGCCTGCGCCGAGCAGTGGCGGGCCGACGGCAGGCGCACGGCCGTTCTCGACGTGCATGTCGACAACCAGCGCGCCCAGGACTTCTACACGCGCCAAGGCTGGGTCCCGGACCCGGAGAACCCGCCCGCAGAGGGCGACCATCACCTCTTCCTGCGCTTCTCGGTGCCCGGGGAATGATCCCCACTGCTTGAACGTTCATCCACTCGGCGGAGGCGGCCTCCGTGGCCCGAGCGAGCTGGAGAGAACATGAAGGTCGAGATCTGGTCGGACATCGCGTGCCCCTGGTGCTACGTGGGCAAGGCCCGCTTCGAGAAGGCCCTCGGCGCGTTCCCGCACCGCGACCAGGTCGAGGTCGTGCACCGCTCCTTCGAGCTGGACCCGGGGCGCGCCAAGGGCGATGTCCAGCCGGTGATCAAAATGCTCACCAAGAAGTACGGCATGAGCGAGGCGCAGGCGCAGGCCGGCGAGGAGAACCTGGGTGCGCAGGCCGCTGCCGAGGGTCTTGAGTACCGCACCCGGGACCGCGACCACGGCAACACCTTCGACATGCACCGCCTGCTGCACCTCGCCAAGGAGCAGGGCAAGCAGGACGAGCTGATCC
Organism: Streptomyces sp. NPDC002092; assembly: GCF_053593775.1. Classification (NCBI taxonomy): domain Bacteria; kingdom Bacillati; phylum Actinomycetota; class Actinomycetes; order Kitasatosporales; family Streptomycetaceae; genus Streptomyces; species Streptomyces sp. NPDC002092. The sequence goes on along the minus strand of NZ_JBSFDG010000009.1, from coordinate 90,314 downwards.
AGCTCCTCTACCAGGCGAACTTCGCCGAGGAGCGGTCCGTCTTCAGCGAGGGCGACGAGCGGCTGGTGGAGCTGGCCGTCGCCGCCGGTCTGGAGGCCGAGGACGCCCGCAGGGTGCTCGCCGACCCGGCCGCGTACGCCGACGAGGTCCGCGCCGACGAGCGCGAGGCCGCGCAGCTCGGTGCCAACGGTGTGCCGTTCTTCGTGCTCGACCGCAAGTTCGGCGTCTCGGGCGCCCAGCCCGCCGAGGTCTTCACCCAGGCGCTGACCCAGGCGTGGGGCGAGCGCTCGCCGCTGCAGCTGATCGACCAGGGTGACGCGGACGCCTGCGGTCCCGAGGGGTGCGCGGTGCCGCAGCACTGAGAAAGCGTGCAGGTCGGGGCGTACGTATAAGTACTGCTTGGTGAAACCACGTAGAAATCGGCAATGGACTATGGGTTCTCCTGGGCGCACCGTGGATCCATGGAGACCTTCGAGAGCCTCGTCCGTGCCGAGTTCGCCCCGAAGAACACCTATCTGAACACCGCGAGCACCGGACTGCTGCCGGCGCGCACCGTGGCCGCCATGCGCATCGCCGTGGAGGCGGCCGCGGCCGGCGATCCGACCGACATGTTCGCGGACGTCGAGGCGAGCCGCGCCGGTTTCGCGCGGCTCGTCGGGGTGCCCGAACGCCGGGTGGCGGCCGGAGCCTCGGTCGCCGTCCACAGCGGGCTGATCGCAGCCTCCCTGCCGGAGGGCGCCGAAGTCCTCACCGCCGAGGGCGACTTCAGCTCCCTGGTGAACCCCTTCCACGTCCGCTCCGGCCTCAAGGTGCGCAGCGTGCCGCTGGAGCGCGTCGCCGAGTCCGTGCGGCCCGGCACCGCCCTGGTCGCGGTCAGTGCCGCGCAGTCCGCCGACGGGCGCCTGGCCGATCTGCCCGCGATCCGGCAGGCGGCGCGCGAGCACGGAGCACGTACGTACATCGACGCGTCCCAGGCCGCCGGATGGCTGGAATTCGACGCGGACGCGTACGACTACTCCGCCTCCGTCGCCTTCAAATGGCTCGTCTGCCCGCGGGGCGTGGCCTTCCTTGTCACCCCGGAGGACCTCGGCGGACTCACCCCGCTGTGCGCCGGGTGGGTGGCGGGGGAGCACCCCTGGGAGGCCTGTTACGGCCCCATCGACGAACTGGCCCACTCCGCACGGCGGTTCGACGAGAGTCCCGCCCTCTTCTCCTACGCAGGCGCCCGCCGCTCCCTGGAACTGCTGGAGGAACTCCGCACGGACGCCGTACGCGCCCACGACCTCGCCCTCGCCGACCGCTTCCGCGCGGGCCTGGCCTCCCTCGGTCACGAGCCCGTCCCCTCGCCCGGTTCCCCGATCGTCTCGGTGCCCGGACTGGGCCGCCGCCAGGGCGAGTTGAGCAGCGCAGGGGTCGAGGTCTCCGACCGCGCGGGCAACCTTCGTGCCGCCTTCCACCTGTACAACACCGCGGCCGACGTCGACCGCCTGCTGGACGTCCTGGCCGACTGAACCCCGGCGCGCAGCGCACTGGAGCGGGCGGCGTCACTGTCGTGGCCGCGAAGCCTGTGACGCCGCCCGCTCCAGGACGAGTCACCGGACGGGGGTGAAGTCCCTCGCGCCGATGCTGTGTTCCATTGCCGCTGCGCGGCGGGCAGGCCGCCGGGCATCAGCGGTTATCGGACGGGGGTGAAGTCCCTCGCGCCGATGAACTCGGGACGCCGAATGGGCGCCGCGAACGGCTCGACCGCCGCGTTCTCCACGCTGTTGAACACGATGAACACGTTGCTGCGCGGGAACGGCGTGATGTTGTCGCCCGAGCCGTGCATGCAGTTGCAGTCGAACCAGGTCGCCGAGCCGGCCCTGCCCGTGAACAGCTTGATGCCGTACTCGCTCGCCATCTTGGTCAGCGCCTCGTCCGAGGGCGTGCCCGCGTCCTGCATCTGCAGCGACTGCTTGTAGTTGTCCTTGGGCGTGGCTCCCGCACACCCGAGGAACGTCTTGTGCGACCCCGGCATGATCATGAGGCCGCCGTTGGTGTCGTAGTTCTCGGTCAGCGCGATCGAGACGGACACCGTGCGCATGTTCGGCAGGCCGTCCTCGGCGTGCCAGGTCTCGAAGTCCGAGTGCCAGTAGAAGCCGCTGGCCCCGAAGCCCGGCTTGACGTTGATCCGCGACTGGTGGACGTACACGTCCGAGCCGAGGATCTGCCGTGCCCGGCCCACGACCCGCTCGTCGCGCACGAGATTCGCGAACACCTCGCTGATCTTGTGCACCTCGAAGACGGAGCGGATCTCCTTGGACTTCGGCTCGATGATCGAGCGCTCGTCGGCCCGGATCGCCGGGTCGGTGACGAGGCGCTCCAACTCCTGCCGGTAGACGGCGACTTCGTCGTCGGCGATGAGCTGGTCGATGGCCAGGAAGCCGTCGCGCTCGAAGGACTGGAGGTCGCCGGTCGTGATCGGGCCCGGTGTGTCGGGGGAGCCCCACACGACGGGGTCCTGGCGCGGGGTCGACACCTCGGTGGTGCCGCGGCTGGGATAGAGATCGGTGACGGTGGTCATGGTGATGTCACACCTCCTCGGGCTCGGGCTCGGTGAGCAGCGGGTAGACGCCGTTCTCGTCGTGGTCCTCCCGGCCGGTCACGGGCGGGTTGAAGACACAGATGCAGCGGAAGTCCTCCTTGATCCGCATCGTGTGCCGCTCGTGCCCGTCCAGGAGGTACATGGTGCCGGGCGTGATCGTGTACTTCTGCCCGGTCTCGTCGTCGGTGAGCTCGGCCTCGCCCTCGACGCACACGACGGCCTCGATGTGGTTCGCGTACCACATCGACGTCTCCGTACCCGCGTACAGAATCGTCTCGTGCAGGGAGAAGCCGACCCTCTCCTTGGCGAGGACGATGCGTTTGCTCTCCCATGTGCCGGACGCGGCCTTCACATGCCGGTCGGTGCCTTCGATGTCCTTGAACGAACGGACGATCACGGTGCTTGCACTACTCCTTGCTGGTCGTTGCTAGATGGTTTCGCGTACGGCGCGGGCGAGGACGCTGAGCCCCTCGTCCATCTCGTCGGCCGTGACGGTGAGCGCCGGGAGGAGCTTGACGACCTCGCTCTCGGGGCCCGACGTCTCGATGAGCAGCCCGAGTTCGAAGGCGCGCTTGGCGATCCGGCCGGCCCGGTCCTTGTCGTGGAACTCCAGGCCCCACACGAGTCCGCGTCCGCGGTACTCCTTGACGTCGGCGCGGTTCTCCTCGGTGATGGCGGCGAGGGCCTGCTCGACCTGCTCGCCGCGCGCCCGGGTCTGCTTCTCCATCGCGGACCCGTCCGCCCAGTACGCCTCCAGGGCGGCGGTGGCCGTGACGAAGGCGGGGTTGTTGCCGCGGAAGGTGCCGTTGTGCTCGCCCGGCTCCCAGATGTCCAGCTCGGGCTTGAACAGGCACAGCGACATGGGCAGTCCGTAGCCGCTGATGGACTTGGAGACGGTGACGATGTCCGGGGTGATCCCGGCCTCCTCGAACGAGAAGAAGGCGCCCGTCCGCCCGCAGCCCATCTGGATGTCGTCGACGATGAGCAGCATGTCCTGGCGCTCGCACAGCTCGGACAGCGCCCGCAGCCACTCGGGCCGCGCGACGTTGATGCCGCCCTCGCCCTGCACGGTCTCGACGATCACGGCCGCGGGCTTGTTGAGCCCGGACCCCTGGTCCTCCAGGAGCCGCTCGAACCACAGGAAGTCCGGCACCTTGCCGTCGAAGTAGTTGTCGAACGGCATGGGCGTGCCGTGGACGAGCGGGATGCCGGCCCCGGCCCGCTTGAAGGCGTTCCCGGTCACGGCGAGGGAGCCGAGGGACATGCCGTGGAAGGCGTTGGTGAACGAGACGATGGCCTCGCGCCCCTTGGCCTTGCGCGCGAGCTTCAGGGCCGACTCCACGGCATTCGTACCCGTCGGGCCCGGGAACATGACCTTGTACGGCAGGTCGCGCGGCCGCAGCACCAGGTCCTGGAAGGTCTGCAGGAAGGAACGCTTGGCGGTGGTCGACATGTCCAGCCCGTGCGTGACGCCGTCCCGCTCCAGGTAGTCGATCAACGCCCGTTTCAGGACGGGGTTGTTGTGGCCGTAGTTGAGCGAGCCCGCTCCGGCGAAGAAGTCCAGGTACTCATGGCCGTCCTCGTCGTACATGCGGCTGCCGTGCGCACGGTCGAAGACGGTGGGCCAGCCGCGGCAGTAGCTGCGCACCTCGGACTCGAGGGTCTCGAAGACGCTGAGGTCGGGCTGGGTGATGGTCACGACGAATCGCTCCTCGTTGCGTGGGGGGAGTGCGTGTGGGTCGTCAGTGGGGTGGGTCATCGGTGCCGTCATCGGGGTGGTCGTCCGCGCCGGCTCAGAGGGAGAGGGGACCGATGCGGTACAGGACTTCGGGGTCGTGCGGCCCGTCGGGGAACAGGCCCTCGTCGAACAGCACCTCGCGCTCCACGAGGGCACCGTGCCGCTCGGCGAACGAGGTGAACAGGCGCTCGGAGCCGGTGTTGCCGGGTGTGATGGTGGTCTCGACGGCGGTGATCCGGTGCGCGGCACCGGCCCGCGCGACGACGCCGTCGAGCAGCGCGGCGGCCAGGCCGCGCCCGCGGTACGCCTCGTCCACGGCCACCTGCCACACCAGCAGGGTGCGCGGGCGGTCCGGCCGTACGTACCCGGTGACGAAGCCGACCGGCTCCCCGCGCCCGTCGCGGGCCACGGCCGAGGTGGCCGCGAAGTCGCGACACCACAGCAGATAGCTGTACGACGAGTTCAGGTCGAGGGCCTTCGAGTCCTTGGCAATCCGCCACAACGCGGCTCCGTCCGCAACCTGCGGACGGTCGATGTGCAGATCTGCTTGTACGGCAGTCATGCGGATTGAATTTACCGAGGGAAATTCGAAATTGCATCGCCGGTGAGGGTTACGCACGGCGGCCTTGTGTGTTATCGCGCGGGCGCGGGCGGTCGCATGAGATGAAGGCGATACCTGGGGTATTGTCCGGAAAATACCGGGCAAATCGGCCACGATGTGTAACGCGTCACAAGCATGTAACCCCCACGAGATCTGCCCGAATTCCCCCGCTTGGTGTTCGCGAAATCTTTGCGTTTAGGCCGGGGAAAAGCGGGCAGAAGAATACGGGAAGCTGTGCGGAAGTGAATTCCTGAATTGCACCCGGAGTTCGGCCTTGAATTAGTAGCCGGTTACCCCGTCGATCCGTTCCCGCAAGATATCGGCGTGCCCGTTGTGCCGGGCGTACTCCTCGATCATATGAATGAGCACCCACCGCAGACTGACCTCCAGCCCCGCCATGGGGCCGTCGACGAGCCGCCTGGTGTCGTCCAGCGACCGCCCGGCACACAGTTCCCGGCCGCGCGCGATCTCCCGGCGCCATACGTTCAGCGCCTCGTCGAGCCCGCGCGCCGGGTCGAGCACGTACCCGGTCTCCTCGCCGAACACGGGCGGTACGTCGAGCCCGCCGACGACCCGCTGGAACCAGTTCCGCTCGACCTCGGCGAGGTGCTGCACCAGCCCGAGCAGCGTCAGCGCCGAGGGCTCGGCGGACGCCGTCCGCACCTGCGCGTCGTCCAGTTCCGCGCACTTCAGGGCGAGGGTGCCCCGGTGGAAGTCGAGCCAACTTTCGAGCATGGGGCGCTCGTCGCCGGTGAGGTGGGGGACGGGGCGGCCGTCGGGGAGAGTCTGGTTAGCCATGGGGCGAGCATGGCACCCCCGCTGGGGGCTGCCGCCCCCAGACCCCCGCTTCGGCCTGAACGGCCTCGTCCTCAAACGCCGGACGGGCTGAAAAGATCAAGCCCCGACCGGGGTGAAAGACGAAGCCCCGCCCGGCAATATCCAGCCCCTCCGGCGTTTGAGGAGCGGGGGTGCGGGGGCTGGCCCCCGGTTCGGGACGGGAAGGGGCGGCGGGGGCGAAGAACAGCGGCGGTCACCCCCAGCTCTGCTCCACGGCCCGCCGAGCCCCCGCAAGGTCGACCGTCACCCCCCGCTCAGCCAGCGCAGCGCCCAGCGCCGCAAGGCACCCCTGCACCACCCCCACCGAAGCATCCACGCCGTAGTGATTGACCCGAACCATCTCCTTCGCCAACGCACCCCCACCCGCCGCCAACGGCAGCGAAGGCTCACCCACCAGCGCCCGAGCCACCACCTCCGACGCCACCACCCCGTCGGGAACCCTCAGCGTCGTGGCCACCGGCGCAGCCTCCCGCGCCTCGTGGACATACGGCTCCAGCCCCCCGCCCAGAGCCACCGCCCCCGCCCGGGTCGCCGCCGCGGCCGCCGCATGCCGGGCCATGACGGCATCCAGCCCCGCCGTCTCGATCCGCTCGACACACGCCTCGAGCGCCAGCATCTCCAGCTGCGCAGGCGCATGCAGCAGCGCCGTCCGCCCGCCGTCGACCCACCGCTCCTTCCAGTCAAGGAGCGACAGATACGACCGACGCGGCGCCCCCGGGTTGGCGGCCATCCGCGCCCACGCCCGCTCGCTCACCGACACCGCCGACACCCCCGCCGGACCGCCCATCGCCTTCTGCGCCCCGATGACGCACAGATCCACACCCCACGCGTCCGGCAGCACCGGCTCGGCCCCGATGGAGGCGACGGCGTCCAGGTAGAACAGCGCCCCCTGCTGCCGTACGACCTCGCCGATCTCCGCGACGGGGTTGGTGTTTCCGGTCGCCGCCTCCGCATGGACCAGCGACACGAAGTCGATCTCGGGCCGCTCGGCGAACGCGGCCCGGATCTGCTCGGCGGTGACCGCCGTGCGGAAGGGCACGGCCAGGTCGATCACCGTCGCCCCGCAGTCCCGCAGCCAGTTCCCGAAGGTCTGCCCGTACGGGCCCGTGATGACGTTCAGCGCCACCGTCCCCGGCCCGGCGGTCGCGCGAATCGCCCCCTCCAACGGCAGCAGCGCCTCGCCCTGCATGATCACGACATCCTGCTCGGTGCCGAGAAGCCGCGCGACCCGGTCCTCGATCGACGCGAACTGCGCGGCGCTCATCGGGGGCAGATCGAGGAAAGGGTGGGTCACGGCGATGCTCTCTTCGTTCACGAGTGGTCGGCTCGGTCGAGGGTATCCACCACCCGTGACCCCACTCCCGTCCCTCCTGCCACTTGCGACTTCTTAGGCCGGACAGCCCCGCAACCATCGGTTTGATTTGAGAGACCCAAACATCTCCTTATAATCGGAACCCACAGTTCCCACACAGGAGGCCACCCCGTGAAGACGTTCTCCGGGCGCCGGACCCGCATCCTGGCCGCCACCACCGCGACGGCCGGGCTGGTGCTCGTGGCTGCCTGCACGTCCACCGGCAACGGTGGCAGCGGGAGCAAGACCGCCGCCGGCGGCGTCCAGCTCGTCAAGGCCGGACAGCTCACCACCTGCACCCACCTGCCGTACCCGCCCTTCCAGTCGGAGATCAACGGCAAGGTGCAGGGCTTCGACGTGTCGCTGATCGACCTCGTCGCCAAGGACCTGGGCGTCAAGCAGCAGATCCTCGACACGCCCTTCGAGAACTTCAAGACCGGCGCGTTCCTCAACTCCGGCGAGTGCGACGTGGCCGCGGCCGGCATGACCATCACCGCCGAGCGCAAGAAGAACGTCGACTTCTCGGACCCGTACTTCGACGCCACCCAGGCCCTCCTGGTCGACAAGAACAGCGGCATCACCTCGCTCGCCGACGCGAAGGCCAAGAAGGTCAAGCTCGGTGCCCAGGCGCAGACCACCGGCGAGGACTACGCGAAGAAGCAGGGCTTCGACCCGGTCTCCTTCGAGTCCTCCGACGCCGTCCTCAACGGACTGCGCACCGGCCAGGTCAAGGCCGTCATCATCGACTACCCGGTGGTCCAGGGCTGGCTCAAGGACAAGGCCAACGCGGACAAGTTCAAGGTCGCCGACAACCTCAACACCGGTGAGCAGTACGGCTTCACGGTGAAGAAGGGCAACACCAAGCTCCTCGCCGCCATCAACAAGGCGATCAAGGACGCCAAGGCCGACGGCACGTACAAGAAGCTGTACGAGAAGTGGATCGGCCCGTACAACCCCTCCGCCGCCTCCCCGTCCCCCGCCGCGTCCTGACCCATGAGCACCGACACTGACGTACAACTCCCGCCCAGGAAAAAGGGTCTGACGCGCAGTCAGAAGCGCAGCCTGTCGCGCGGCGCGCAGTACGTCGTCTTCGTCGCCGCCGTGATCGCCTTCGCGGTCTCGGCGGACTGGGGGCGGCTGAAGAACCAGTTCGCGCAGGGCAGCATCGCCCGGCAGATGTTCCCGGACATCATCACGATGGCGCTGAAGAACACCGTGCTGTACACGGTGTCCGGCTTCGTCGTCGGCCTGGCGCTCGGCATGGTGATCGCGCTGATGCGGCTGTCGTCCGTGGGCCCGTACCGCTGGCTGGCCGGCATCTACATCGAGATCTTCCGCGGTCTGCCCGCCCTGCTGATCTTCATCTTCATCGGGGTCGCCGTCCCGCTGGCCTTCCCCGGCACGGAGATCGTCGGCGGCACCTACGGCAAGGTGGCCCTCGCGCTCGGCCTGGTCGCCGCCGCCTACATGGCCGAGACGATCCGTGCGGGCATCCAGGCGGTGCCCAAGGGCCAGATGGAGGCGGCCCGTTCGCTGGGCTTCTCGCCGGGCCGCGCCATGGTCTCGATCATCATCCCGCAGGCCTTCCGCATCATCCTCCCGCCGCTGACCAACGAGCTCGTCCTGCTCTTCAAGGACTCCTCGCTCGTCCTGTTCCTCGGCGTCACCCTGGAGGAGCGCGAACTGTCCAAATTCGGCCGCGACCTGGCCAGTACGACCGCCAACTCCACGCCGATCCTGGTCGCGGGCCTGTGCTACCTGCTGATCACCATCCCGCTCGGCTTCGTCGTACGCCGTATGGAGGCGAAGGCCCAGGAGGCCGTCAAATGAGCCGTCCGGAAATCGAAGTACGCGGCCTGCACAAGTCCTTCGGCGACAACGAGGTGCTGCGCGGCATCGACCTGGAGATCGGCCAGGGCGAGGTCGTCTGCGTCATCGGCCCGTCGGGCTCGGGCAAGTCGACCCTGCTGCGCTGTGTGAACCTGCTGGAGGAGCCCACCAAGGGCCGGGTCTTCGTGGGCGGCACCGAACTCACCGACCCGGACGTCGACATCGACGCCGTACGCCGCCGTATCGGCATGGTCTTCCAGCAGTTCAACCTCTTCCCGCACCTCACGGTGACCGAGAACCTCACGCTGCCGCAGCGCCGCGTGCTCAGGCGGGACAAGGCGAAGGCCGCGCAGGTGGCCGCGGAGAACCTGGCGCGCGTGGGGCTCTCCGAGAAGGCGGACGCCTACCCCGCCTCCCTCTCCGGTGGCCAGCAGCAGCGCGTGGCGATCGCCCGCTCGCTCTCCATGGGCCCCGAGGTGATGCTGTTCGACGAGCCGACCTCGGCGCTCGACCCCGAGCTGGTCGGGGACGTACTGGCCGTGATGCGCATGCTCGCGAACGAGGGCATGACCATGATGGTCGTCACCCACGAGATGACCTTCGCCCGCGAGGTCGCCGACCGGGTCGTCTTCATGGACGGCGGCACCATCGTCGAGGACGGCACCCCCGGCCAGGTCATCGGCGCCCCCGTCCACGAACGCACCCGCCACTTCCTGTCCCGGCTGCTCGACCCGGCGATGGCCCAGGTGGAGGAGGAGACCTCGGACCAGGTGGGCGGGGCCGGCTGACAGTGCCGGATCGGGGAGGGACTGCCCGTCGTCCTAGGCTGAGGCCCATGAGCGATCGCGCGGTGCTGCATGTGAAGGGCAGGGTCCTCGTCGGGCCCGAGGACGTCCGGGACGAGCTGTGGGTGGTCGACGGCCGCGTCTCCTACGACCGCCCCGGCGGCGCGGACGACGTCCGTACCGTCGAGGGCTGGGCGCTCCCCGGGCTCGTCGACGCCCACTGTCACGTGGGCCTCGGCCCGCACGGGCCGGTCGAGCAGGACGTCGCCGAGAAGCAGGCGCTCACCGACCGCGAGGCGGGCACCCTGCTCATCCGTGACGCGGGCTCGCCCTCGGACACCCGCTGGGTCGACGACCGCGAGGACCTTCCGAAGATCATCCGGGCCGGACGCCACATCGCCCGCACCCGCCGCTACATGCGCAACTACGCCTGGGAGATCGAGCCGGACGAACTGACCGCCTACGTCGCCCAGGAGGCCCGCCGCGGCGACGGCTGGGTGAAGCTGGTCGGCGACTGGATCGACCGCGACCTCGGCGACCTCGCCCCCAGCTGGCCGCGGGAGGCCGTGGAAACGGCCATCGCCGAGGCCCACCGCCTCGGCGCCCGCGTCACCGCGCACTGCTTCGCCGAGAACTCACTCCAGGACCTGGTCGAGGCCGGCATCGACTGCATCGAGCACGCCACGGGCCTGACCGACGAACTGATCCCCCTCTTCGCCGCGCGCGGCGTCGCGATCGTCCCGACCCTCGTCAACATCGCGACCTTCCCGCAGCTCGCCGACGGCGGCGAGGACAAGTTCCCCAAGTGGTCGGCCCATATGCGCCGGCTCCACGAACGCCGCTACGACACCGTGCGCAACGCCTACGACGCCGGGATCCCCGTCTACGTCGGCACCGACGCCGGCGGCCACCTCGCGCACGGCCTGGTGGCGGGCGAGGTGGCGGAGCTGGTCACCGCCGGCATCCCGCCCGTCGAGGCGCTGTCGGCGACCACCTGGGACGCGCGGAAGTGGCTCGGCCGCCCCGGCCTGGAGGAGGGGGCCCCGGCCGACCTCGTGGTGTACGAGAGCGATCCACGGGCCGACGTACGTGTACTCGAGGCCCCTCGGCGGGTAGTGGTGAACGGACACGTCGTCGGCTGACCGACGCGGGCACAAGGCGATACGGCGGTGAAAGAGTGCAACGCCTGTGCCTGGGGATTCGAAAATGTTCACGGCGAACGCACGATGGGGTGAAGTGGCGCCGGAATGCCGTCAGGGCATCCCTGGTGCGCAATTCTTGACGGGTCCCGAGCAAGAATCCTCTGAGGGGTCCCCACCTTGAACGGCAAGAACTTCCGCATGCCCGCACGCCGTCTCGCCACCGTCGCGACGGCCACGGCCCTCGCCGCAGGTCCCGCGGCGCTGGCCGGCGCGGGCGCCGCGCACGCGACCGGCGACCAGGGCCGGGCGAGCGCCGTCGTCCTGCGCACCGGGCTCGACGTCTCCCTGCTCAACAAGACCGTGAACGTCCCCCTCTCGGTCTCGCTCAACCAGGTCGAGGCGCCCGAGAGCGCCGAGAAGACGGCGCTGAGCGCCAAGCTGGACGGCGTCAACGGCGGCAGGGCCTTCAGCGTGCTGGACGCGAGGACGGCCAAGTCCGCGGCGAGCGTCACCGCCGACCGCGCCGAGGGCTCCACCGACCTCGCCCACGCGAGCGTCCATGTCCCGGGTCTGCCGCTGCTGTCCCTCATCGAGCTGGAGCAGGTCACCTCGAAGGCGGTCTGCGAGGCCGGGAAGAAGCCCGTCGCATCCTCGAACCTGGGCGGCTCGGTGACCGTCCTGGGCAAGAAGGTCACCCTGACGACCGGTGGCACCACGGAGGTCAAGGCGGCCGGCATCGGCGAGGTGCGTCTCGACCTGTCGAAGACGGAGACGACCTCGCGTACCGCGGCCGCCACCGCCCTCGAACTCAAGGTGTCCGTCAACCCGTTGAAGCTGAACGTGGCCGAGGTCGAGGGCACCCTCACCCTGGCGAAGGCGACCTGCGAGGCGCCTCCGGCGGGTGCGCAGGGGTCGGCGGCGCCCAGCACGGGCCCTGCGGGCGGCACCGGGGGCTCGGGTGGCGCCAGGGCGCAGGGCGGGGACTCGGGGCTTGCCGACACCGGCGGTAGCTCCATGACGCCGTACCTCGCGGGTGGGGCGATCGCCCTGGTTGTGGCAGGCGGGGGAGCGGTGGCGCTGGCGCGGCGGCGCTCCGCCGGGCTGCGGTGATCGGTTGTCTCTTGTCTGCGGATTCGTTGTGGCTGGTCGCGCCCACGCGGCGGAGCCGCATATCGATACAGCCCCGCGCCCCTTCGGGGCGCTACCGAACCGGTGACGCCAGCGTCAGCGCTTGGTCCAGTGCCTGAAGGAAGGCGTTGACCGTCGTCCGGTCCCGCACCGCCAGGCGTAGCCACTCCTCGCCCAGTCCTGGGAACGTGTCCCCGCGCCGTACCGCGTAACCCAGGTCCCGCAGATGCCGGCGTACCTCGGTCGCCCCAGGCAGTCGTATGAGCACGAAGGGGCCCTCGGCGGGCTGTGTCACCCGCAGCCCGTCCGAGGCGAACTCGCCCAGCCCGGCTACGAGATGGGCCCGGTCGGCGGCGATGCGGTGGGCCGCGTGTGCCGCCTCCGCCAGGGCCTGTGGTTGCATGCAGGCCTCGGCGGCGGCCAGCGCGGGTGTGGACACCGGCCACAGGGGCTGGGCGCGCTCCAGTTCCGCGATCGTCTCGGGGGCGGCGAGGACGTAGCCGATCCGCAGGCCGGCCAGCCCCCAGGTCTTGGTGAGGCTGCGCAGGACCACCAGCCCCGGCACGTCCGTCCGCCCCGCCAGCGCCTCCCGCTCACCCGGCACCGCGTCCATGAACGCCTCGTCCACGACCAACGTCCGCCCGGGACGGGCGAGTTGGGCGACGGTCGCGGCGGGGTGCAGGACGGAGGTCGGGTTCGTGGGGTTGCCGATCACCACCAGGTCCGCGTCCTCGGGGACCGCCGCCGGGTCGAGGCGGAAGCCGTCCTCCTCGCGCAGCAGCACCCGGTCCACCGTGTGGCCCGCGTCCCGCAGGGCCGCCTCCGGCTCCGTGAACTGCGGGTGCACGACGACCGGTCGGCGCACCTTCAGGGCCCGGGCGAGCAGCACGAAGGCCTCGGCGGCACCGGCCGTCAGCAGCACCCGCTCCACCGGGAGGCCGTGCCGCCCCGCCACCGCCGCCCGCGCGGCCCGTCCGTCGGGATAGGCCGCGAGGGAGCCGAGCGAACCGGCTATGCGCTCGCGCAGCCAGGCGGGCGGGGTGTCCGCGCGGACGTTCACCGCCAGGTCGACCAGGGCGGAGCCGTCGTCGCGCACCTCGGCGTCGCCGTGGTGACGGAGATCGTGCTCAGTGCGCATGGGCGTGTCCGCCGTGGTGGTGGTGACCGTGGTGGTGGTGACCGTCGTCGTCCGGGTGGAAGTGCGGCTGCTGCGGCAGCCCCACCTTGTCCTCGAAGCCCGGCAGCGCGATCCGGTACACGCACGAGTCGCAGTTCATGCGCAGATCGCCCTTGACGGCCTCCTCGTACCGCTCCATCACCAGATCGAGCAGCTCCGGCTCCGGGCCGATGACGTCCGCGGAGCGCACCTCGACCTCCGGGTGCGCGGCCGCCCAGCCCTCGGTCTGCTGCCGCACGCGGTCCGGCAGGATGCCGGTGAACAGGAAGTAGGGGAGGACGACGATCCGGCGCGCACCCAGCTTCGCGCACCGGTCCAGGCCGCTCGGCACGTCCGGCGCCGCCAGCGACACGAACGCCGTCTCCACGCCCGCGTACCCGCGCCCCTCCCACAGCAGCCGCGCCGCCTTGTACACCTCGGCGTTGGCGTCCGGGTCGGTGGACCCGCGGCCCACCAGCAGCACGGTGACGTCGGCCCGGTCCTGAGGCGTCCGCGCGGTCCCGCCGAGCGCCTCGTCCAGCCGCCGCTCCAGGACCGACAGCAGCGAGGGGTGCGGGCCCAGCGGGCGCCCGTACGTGTAGGAGATCCCCGGGTGGCGCTCCTTCTCGCGGGACAGGGCCGCCGGGATGTCACCCTTGGCGTGCCCGGCGGAGACCAGCATCAGCGGCACGGCGGCGAAACGCCGTACCCCCCGCTCCACCAGTTCGGCGACCGCCTCGCCCAGCGGCGGCGGCGACAGCTCGATGAAGCCGCCCGCGACGGGCAGGTCGGGGTGGCGGTCGCCCAGCTGCCGTACGAAGTCGCGGAACGCCTCGGCTCCGGCCTCGTCCCGGGTGCCGTGACCGGCGATGAGCAGGGCGGGCGGCGGGGTGGTCACGATGTCTCCTCGGAGTACGAAGTGGGGTGGTACAGCAGGGCGTTCAGAGCGGCCGACGCGACCGCCGAGCCGCCCTTCTCGGACACGTTGCTCACGGCGGGCAGCCCGCTCTCGCGCAACGCGGCCTTGGACTCGACCGCGCCGACGAAGCCGACGGGCAGGCCGATGACGAGTGCGGGGGAGGTGTCCAGGGTCAGCAGCTCCTCCAGGGCGGTCGGCGCGTTGCCGATCACCCAGAGGGCGCCCGGCCCGACCTGTTCGTAGGCGAGCCGTATCGCGTGCGCCGAGCGGGTCAGTCCCGGACCGGCGACGGCGTCCCTGAGCCGGCAGACCGTCTCGCGCCGGGTGATCCCGGCCGCGACCATCTCCACGTCCACGACGACGGGCGCCCCGCCGTGCAGGGCGGCGTACGCCTTTTCCAGGGCGGCCTCGTCCATGACGAGATCGGTCGCGTAGTCGAGGTCGGCGGCGGAGTGGACGACCCGCTCCACCACCGCCCGCGTCAGCGGCGGGAAGTGCGAGGTGTCCAGGCGGGCCCGCAGCCGCCGGTAGGACTCCTGCTCGATCGGGTGGACCACACGGTTCACTGGGCGGCCTCCTGCCAGCGGTAGCCGCGCGGCGTCACCATGCGTCCCGCGATCTCACGGGTCGCCGTGTTGCCCACGGTCACGACCGTCATCATGTCGACCGTCGCCGGGTCCAGGGAGCCCAGGTCGGTCACCCGGCTTGATTCGTCCGGCCGCGACGCGTTGCGTACGACCCCGACCGGCGTCGTCGGCTCCCGGTGCTCCGCGAGGATCGCGAGCGCCTTCGGCAGCTGCCAGTCACGGCCCCGGGAACGGGGGTTGTAGAAGGTCACCACGAGATCCGCCTCGGCCGCCGCGCGCACCCGCCGCTCGATGACCTCCCACGGCGTGTGCAGGTCGGAGAGGCTGATGGACACGTGGTCGTGGCCGAGCGGCGCGCCCAGGATCGCCCCGGCCGCGAGCGCGGCGGTGACGCCCGGCACGCCGGTCACGTCGATGTCGTCGGAGGCCTCGGCGAGCGCGGGGGAGGCCATGGCGTACACGCCGGCGTCGCCGCTGCCGATCAGCGCGACCGCCTGCCCCTTCCGGGCCTCGGCCACCGCGGTCCGGGCCCGCTCCTCCTCGGCGCCGAGCCCGGACTCCAGGATCCGGGTGCCGGGCCGCAGCAGATCGCGGATCTGGTCGACGTACTGGTCGAGCCCTACGAGCACGGAGGCGCGCCGCAGTTCGCCGGTGGCGCGCGGGGTGAGCAGATCGCGGGCGCCGGGACCGAGCCCGACCACCGCGAGCCGCCCGCGCGCCGCACGCCGTACGACGGCGCAGGTCGCCATGGAGGCGTGCCCGTCCGCACGGGCCGACTTCCGCTTGGGGACGAGGAGTTCACCGCCACGGGCGAGCGCGGAGGCCTCGGCGACGGAAGGAGTGCCCACAGCGGTGAGCGGGGCGTCGGAGGGATTGGGGACCTCGACCGTCGCCAACTCCTCGGCGGAGTACGTCACCAGGGGAACCCCGAGCCGCGCGGCCGCCTCGACGATGCCGGGTTCGTCCCGCTTGGCGTCCACGGTCGCCAGTTCGGCGAGGCTACGAGGAGACAGTCCCGCGTCCCGCAACGCGCTCTCGACCAGGCCGAGCACCTCCTCGACGGGGGCACCCTTGGACGCGCCCACGCCGACGACGAGGGACGGCGGACGGAGCAGCACCTCCCCGGCGGCGGGTTCGACCGCACGGTCCGTGAGCCGGACGGTGTGCCTGCCCTGCGGGGCGAACGGCACCGGTGGCAGCGGCCACGCCAGTTCGGCGTCCAGCGCGACCGGCTCGCCGTCCAGCAGCGCCCGCGTCACACCGGCCACGTCGCCCTCCACCGGGAAGCCGAGCGTGTCCAGGCCGGGAATGCCGACCGC
Source organism: Streptomyces sp. NPDC002092 (assembly GCF_053593775.1). Lineage (NCBI taxonomy): Bacteria > Bacillati > Actinomycetota > Actinomycetes > Kitasatosporales > Streptomycetaceae > Streptomyces > Streptomyces sp. NPDC002092. The sequence goes on along the minus strand of NZ_JBSFDG010000009.1, from coordinate 74,337 downwards.
GTCCGTCGCCGTGGTCACCACGGGCTCGGCACCCAACAACTCGCCCACCCGCTCGGCGAGTTCATTGGCACCACCCCCGTGCCCGCCCACCAGCGACACGGCGTACCGCCCGCCCTCGTCGACGCACACCACACCCGGGTCGGACGCCTTGTCGCCGAGCAGGGGCGCCACGAGCCGTACGACGGCCCCCGTCGCCAGGAAACACACGAGCTGCTCGCACTCCGCGAACGCGGCCCGTACGGCGTCCCCGACGGGACCCTCGTACACGCGCGTGCGGTCCGGCCACGCCGCGGCCAGCCGGTCGCGCGCCGCCGCCCCCGCCGCGGTGGCGGAAATGAGGCCGATCACAGGGCAACTCCTTCATGAGAAACGGGGGTTCTGGCCCCCCACAGCAGGAAAACCGGATTGGTCGCCGCCAGCCGGGTCACGTCACCCGGCAGCGGTGCGAGCCGCGAGGACTGCAGCAGCACCCCGTCGCAGTCGAACCCGGACTCGGTGAGCGCCGTGCGCACCGCGGGCACCCGGTCCAGTGCGGCCATGGCGACCACGACCGTCCGCCGCGCCCGCCGCGCGCACACACGCACGATGTCCGGCAGCTCGCGCCCCCCGCCCCCGACGAACACGGCGTCAGGATCGTCGAGTCGATCCAGCGCGTCCGGCGCGGTCCCATGCACCACGTGCACGTCGACGCCGTGCGCACCCGCGTTGGCGCGGATCCGCTCCACCCCGTCCGGCGCCTTCTCGACGGCGCTGACGGCGGCGCCAAGCCGCGCACACTCCACGGCCACGGATCCCGAGCCGGAGCCGACGTCCCAGACCAGGTCGCCGGGGCGAGGTCCGAGCCGGGCCAGGGCCAGCGCCCGTACCTCGAACTTGGTGATCATCGAGTCGCGGTGCGCGAACTCGCCCTCGTCCAGGGCCCACCCGGAGGGCCGTACGGCCGCCCCGGCGAGCGTCCGTACGGGACCGAGCGCCCGCGTCTCGTCCAGGCACAGGACGACACTCACCGCCGTACCCCAGTCGCGGCGCGCGGCCTCGGCGGGGGAGACCCGCTCCAGGCGCTCCTCGCCTGAGCCCAGCGCGGAGGCGACGAAGAGGACCCGGCCGGGCGCGGTTCGGGCGAGCGCGGCGCCCAACTCGGCCGGACCGGCGCCGGGCCCGGTCAGCACGGCCACCTTCGGGTGCGCCCGGCACATGTTGACGGCCGTGCGCGGATCGCGCCCGTGCGCGCTGACGACGACCGCGTCGTCCCAGGTCAGCCCCAGCCGCGCGAAGGCGGTGGCGACGGAGGAGACACCCGGCCGTACGTCCAGACGCTCCGCACCGAACCGCTCGGCGAGCGCCCGCACGATCCCGAAGAACCCGGGGTCGCCGGAGGCCAGCACGACCACCCGCCGGTCCTTGCCGACGTACTCCTCCATGGTGTCCAGGGCGGGCGCCAGCGGCCCGAGCACGATCCGCTCGGCGGTCTCGGGCAGCCGCACGGCGTCCAGGTGCCGTCGCCCGCCCACCACGAGCTCGGCCCCCGCCACCGCTTCCGGGGGAACGGGTGTGCCCGTCCCCGTACCGACGACCGTGATCACGTACTGGCACCCCGCGAGCGCAGGGCCCTGCGGGCCTGAGGGTCGGCCTTGCGGTAGCCGTGGAAGTGGCCGGGGTGGTACAGGTGCGAGCGCGTGCCCTCGGCGTCCAGCGCCGGGCCGACCAGGAAGAGGGTGTGCTTCCAGAGCTTGTGCTCCTTGACCGTCTCCTCCAGCGTCCCGATCGTGCACCGCACGACCAGCTCCTCCGGCCAGGTCGCCTGGTAGGCGACGACGACCGGAGTGGACGTCGGATAGCCGCCCTCCAGCAGCTCCCGCACCAGCTGCCCGCTGCGCGCGGCGGACAGGAAGATCGCCATGGTGGTGCCGTGCTTGGCGAACTCCCGCACCTCCTCCCCGGGCGGCATCGGCGTCTTGCCGCCGCCGAGCCGGGTCAGCACGACGGACTGCGCGACCTCCGGGATGGTCAACTCGCGCTGCGCGAGCGCGGCGACGGCCGAGAAGGCGGACACACCGGGCACGACCTCCGTCTCGATGCCGATCCGCGCACACCGGTCGAGCTGCTCCTGCGTACCACCCCAAAGAGCGGGATCCCCGGAGTGAATGCGGGCGACCTTCAGGCCGGTGTGATGGGCGCGCTCGTAGACGGCGACGACGTCCTCCAGCGACATCGTCGCCGAGTCGAGGATCTCCGCGTCCTCGCGCGCGTGCTCGAGGACCTCCGCCTGCACCAGGCTCGCCGCCCAGATCACGACGTCGGCCTCGGCGATCGCGCGCGCGGCACGGAACGTCAACAGGTCGGCGGCGCCGGGGCCGGCACCGACGAAGGTCACCTTGCCGGTGGGGGCATCGGCCATGGGAACGGTCCTCTCTAGCAAAGCTCTGGGTCGGGCTCTTGGGGTTACGAGTGTGGTGTGGTTATTGCCGTCGGACGTGCGTGAACGGGGGTTGATCGGATAGCAAGGGCGTATGGCGGTCTTCGTCGCGCTCGGCGCGTTCCTGATGACGCTGGCCGGCGGCTGGACGGCACAGCGTGTGACCGACCGCCGCCACCTGGTTCTGGGGCTGGCCGGCGGACTGATGCTGGGTGTCGTCGGCCTGGACCTGCTGCCGGAGGCGCTCAAGGCGGCGGGTGAAGAGGTCTTCGGTGTACCGGCGGCCCTGCTGCTGTTCGTGGTCGGCTTTCTGCTGGCCCATCTGGTGGAACGCCTGCTGGCCGCCCGCCAGGCCTCGCACGGCGGGGAGGAGAGCAACGGACGCGCGCCCGAGGTGGGCCTCACGGCGGCCGCGGCGATGGTCGGCCACAGCTACATGGACGGCGTGGCGATCGGCGCGGCCTTCCAGGTCGGCGGCGGCATGGGCACGGCGGTCACGCTGGCGGTGGTCGCCCACGACTTCGCGGACGGCTTCAACACGTACACGATCACCAGCCTGTACGGAAACGCCCGCCGCAAGGCCCTGACCATGCTGTTCGCGGACGCGGTGGCCCCGGTGGCCGGCGCGGCCTCGGCGGCGTTCGTCACCATCCCGAAGGGCCTGCTCGGCGGCTACCTCGGCCTGTTCGGCGGCGTACTCCTCTACCTCGCCGCCGCCGAGATCCTCCCCGAGGCGCACCACGAACACCCCGCCCGCTCGACGCTGCTGTGCACGGTGGCGGGGGCGGCGTTCATCTGGCTGGTGGTCGGCCTGGCCGGGTGAGCCGGCGCCGGTCACAGCTTGCCGCCGCGCCCGCCGTCGCGCGGCGCGGGCGCGATGAGCGTGGAGAGGTAGGGCAGGGGCTCGCCGTCGAGCTGGGACGCCGGCCGGATGGACTGCGACTCCAGCCCGAGCGCGGAGCCCCACACGGCTTCGTCGATCCGCCCGGTCTCGCGCAAGGCCTCGGCGACCTCGCCGGCCTGCCGCCCGAACTTGTACGCGACGACCGTGCCCGGCCCGTTGAGGGCGTCCTTCAGCACGGCGGCCCCGGCGGTGACGGGCACGAGGGTGAGCGGCTCGGTGCCTTCCGTGAGCACGGCACCCGAGCGCGCCGCGAGATCCTGCATGGCGGTGATCCCCGGCACGGTCTCGATGCCGGTCCCCGGCACCAGCTCGGTGATGGTCTGCGCGAGATAGGTGAAGGTCGAATAGACATTGGGATCACCGATGGTGGCGAACGCGACGACGCCCCGCTCCCGCAGCAACTGCGCGACCCGCTCCCCGGCCGCGTCCCAGGCAGCCTCCCGCCGCCCGCGGTCACTGCGCTCGTTCAGCGCGAACACGACCCGCACGACCTTCTCCGCGGGCACGTAGTGCAAGACGGTGGCCTCGGCCCGCCCCCGTTCCAAGGTGTCCATGACGGGCACGACGACGACATCGGCGGCCCGCAGAGCATTGACCCCCTTGACGGTCACCAGCTCGGGATCCCCCGGGCCCACCCCGACCCCGATCAACCTACTGCTCTCGCTGCTGCTGGTCATGACGTCCGGCACCTCTCCACGAACCGACGGGCGACACCGGGCTCGGACGCCCAGTGCGTGTGCAGATAACTGGCGTGCACACCTTGTTGTACGAAGCCTTCGACCCGCGGCGCAGGGGCGCGCACACCCCAGGCGGGAGCCGCTCCCGCCCCCGGCTCGACGACCGTCCGATGAAACTCGTGCCCCCGCATCCGGGTCCCGGCGGGCGCCAGCACACTGTCACCGACGGCCACGGCGTCCCGGTACCCGAGAGTGAGCCGCCCGCTCATGCGCGCCCTCGCATCGAGCACCCCGCACATGGGCTGCCCGTCGAGCTCCCGGCACAGATACAGCAGCCCGGCACACTCGGCAGCAACGGGAGCCCCGCCCTCCGCCAGCGCGGCGACGGCTTTGCGCAGCGGTTCATTGGCGGACAGCTCGCTCGCGTACACTTCGGGAAACCCCCCACCGATGACCAACCCCCGTGTCCCATCGGGCAGTTGCTCATCACGGAGCGGATCGAACGGGACTACTTCGGCCCCTGCGGCAGCGAGCAGTTCACTGTGCTCGGCGTAGGAGAAGGTGAAGGCCGCCCCACCGGCAACGGCAACCACCAGCCCGTCCGGCGTTTGAGGACGAGGCCGTTCAGGCCGAAAGCGGGGGTCTGGGGGCGCAGCCCCCAGGGTCGGGACGGGAAGGGGCGGCGGGGGCGAAGAAGCGAGCACCTCAGCCGCATCCCATGCCGCACAAGACAACGCACCCGCACTGCGCGCCAGTGCAACCAGCGCCTCCAGATCACACCCGTCGAAGACCTGCGCGGCCATCGCCGCAACGGCATCGACCGCCGCAGCCCGCCGCTCGGCAACAGGCACCAACCCAAGGTGCCGCGAAGGCGTATCCACCTGAGCCACCCGCCGCAGCACCCCGAACACCGGCACCCCTGCGGACTCCAACGCCTCCCGCAACAACTCCTCATGCCGATCGGAAGCAACCTTGTTGAGGATCACGCCCCCGACCCGCACCTCCGGATCCCAGGACGCAAACCCATGCACCAACGCCGCCACGGACCGGGACTGCGACGACGCGTCGACCACCAGCACCACCGGTGCCCGCAACAGCTTCGCCACATGAGCGGTGGACGCCAGTTCACCCTCCCCCGCGGCCCCGTCGAACATCCCCATCACACCCTCGACGACGGCGATGTCACACCCACGAGCCCCGTGCAGAAACAACGGCCCCACCAGCTCCGGCCCGCACAGATACGCGTCGAGGTTCCGCCCCACCCGCCCGGTGGCGAGCGCGTGATACCCGGGGTCGATGTAGTCCGGCCCGACCTTGTGCGGGGACACGGCAAGTCCCCGCGCGGCGAACGCGGCCATCAACCCCGTGGCAACGGTGGTCTTGCCGCTGCCCGAGGAGGGCGCGGCAATGACCAGCCGAGGGATGGAGGACAGGGAGGAACTCACGACGACATCACCACTCGATGCCCCTCTGCCCCTTCTGACCGGCATCCATCGGATGCTTGACCTTGGACATGTCGGTGACGAGATCGGCGGACCCGACGAGTTTCTCGGGCGCGTTCCGCCCGGTGATCACCACATGCTGGGTCCCGGGCCGGTTCCGCAGCACGTGGACGACCTCATCGGTGTCCACCCACCCCCAGTGCATCGGGTACGCGAACTCGTCGAGCACATACAGCCGGTACGTCTCCGCGGCGAGGTCCCGCTTGACCTGCTCCCAGCCCTCCCGGGCCTTCTCCTCGTTGTCCATCTGGGAGTCCCGCTGCACCCAGGACCAGCCCTCGCCCATCTTGTGCCAGTCGACGGTCCCGCCCTCGCCGGAGGCGCCGAGCACCCGCAGCGCGTTCTCCTCGCCGACCTTCCACTTCGCCGACTTGACGAACTGGAACACCCCGATCGGCCACCCCTGGTTCCAGGCCCGCAGCGCCAGACCGAAGGCGGCCGTGGACTTGCCCTTCCCGATGCCCGTGTGCACGACGACCAGCGGCCGGTTACGACGCTGACGAGTCGTCAGCCCGTCGTCCGGCACCACACTCGGCTGCCCCTGCGGCATTACGCGGCCCTCCTCTTCGTCCCACCCTGTACATCCCTGACCAGCCCGGCGATGGAGTCCGCCCGCAACTCGTCGAGCGTCACCGCCGTCCCCCCGAGCTCACCCGCGAGCTGCCCGGCGAGCCCCAGCCGCACCGGCCCCGACTCGCAGTCGACGACCACGGAGGCGATTCCCTCGGCCGCGAACAGCCGGGCGGCCCGCCCGGCGAGCGCGACCGGTTCCGGACCGCCGGTGGCCCGCCCGTCCGTCACCACCACGACCAGCGCCCGCCGCGCCGGATCCCGCAACCGCTCCACCCGCAGCACGTCGTGCGCGCGCAGCAGCCCGGCGGCGAGCGGTGTACGCCCACCGGTCGGCAACGACTCCAGCCGCACCGCCGCGGCGTCCACGGACGAGGTCGGGGGCAGCGCGACCTCGGCGGCCGACCCCCGGAACGTCACCAGCCCCACCTTGTCCCGCCGCTGATACGCATCCAGCAGCAGCGACACCACGGCCCCCTTCACGGCGCTCATCCGCTGCCGGGCCGCCATCGACCCCGACGCGTCGACCACGAACAGCACGAGATTCCCCTCGCGCCCCTCCCGGGTCGCCTGCCGCAGATCGTCCCGCCGTACGACCAGCCCCGGCCCCGACCGCCCCCGCGCCCGCTGATGCGGCGCGGCGGCCTGCACGGTCGCCGCCAGGTGCAGCTTGGTGAGCGCCCCCCGAGGCCGCCGCGCGCCGGTCGTCCGCCCGTGCTCCGTCCGCGCCCGCGAACGCCGCCCGGCGGCCCCCTCACCGATCCCGGGCACGCTCAGCACCTTGGTACGGAAGGGCTCCGAGGCCCGTACGGCGGACTGCTCGGCAGCGCCCGAGGCCTGCGGCTGCCCGCCCTCCCCGGCCTCCGGCCGCGCGTCGGTGTCACCGCCCTGCGGCCCGTCCGAGTCCCCGGAGGGCGGCTGCCCGCCACTGCCCGGCCCGCCACCGTCCGGGTCCGGGTCCGGGTCCGGGTCCGGGTCGGGATCGTCTTCGTCGGAGAACTCCTCCAGCGTCTCGTCGAGCTTGTCCTCGTCGAGCCCCGGCGCGTCGAAGGGGTTACGGCGCCTGCGGTGCGGCAGCGCGAGCAGTGCCGCCTGCCGTACGTCCTCGGCGAGCACCTCGGTCCGCCCCGCCCAGGCGGCCAGCGCGGTGGCCGTGCGCGCCATCACGATGTCGGCGCGCATGCCGTCCACCTCGAAGGCGGCGCAGGTCGCCGCGATCTGCCGGAGCGCCCCGTCGCCGAGCCGCACCGACGGCAACAACTCCCGTGCGGCGACGATCCGTTGACGTACAGAAGCCTCCTCGTCCGCCCAGCGGGCCGCGAAACCGGTCGGATCGTCGTCGTAGGAGAGTCTGCGCCGTACGACCTCCACCCGCTGGTCGGGCTCCCGCGAGGCCGCGACTTCCACCGTCAATCCGAACCGGTCGAGCAACTGCGGCCGCAGTTCGCCCTCTTCGGGGTTCATCGTGCCGACGAGCAGGAAACGCGCGGCATGCCGGACCGAGACGCCCTCGCGCTCGACGTACGACGCCCCCATCGCGGCCGCGTCCAGCAGCAGGTCGACGAGATGGTCATGAAGCAGGTTGACCTCGTCGACGTAGAGGATCCCGCGGTGCGCGTCCGCGAGCAGACCGGGCTCGAAGGCCTTGACGCCCTCGGCGAGCGCCCGCTCGATGTCCAGCGCGCCCACGAGGCGGTCCTCCGAGGCACCGACCGGCAGCTCGACCATGCGGGAGGGGCGCTCCGTGCCCGCTCCCGGCTCGTGCGGTCCGTCCGGGCAGGACGGGTCCGGTGCCGCGGGGTCGCAGGAGAAACGGCACCCGGGGACGACGGCCACCTCCGGCAGCAGCGCCGAGAGCGCCCGCACCGCCGTCGACTTGGCGGTGCCCTTCTCGCCGCGCACCAGCACACCGCCGACCGCCGGTGACACGGCGTTCAGCAGCAGCGCGAGCCGCAGGTCGTCCTGGCCGACGACGGCCGTAAAGGGGAAGGGGGTGGTCACTGGTCGCCCTCCAAGTCGCCTTCCAGCTCCAGGTACGTGGCGCGCAGCTGCTCCAGCGTCTGAGCGTCCGGCTCCGCCCACAGCCCACGGTCCGCGGCCTCCAGCAGGCGCTCGGTGATACCGCGCAGCGCCCACGGGTTGGACTGCTTCATGAACTCCCGGTTCTCCGGGGCGAAGACGTACTCGGCGCTGAGCTTCTCGTACATCCAGTCGTCCACGACGCCGGCCGTGGCGTCGTACCCGAAGAGGTAGTCGACGGTCGCCGCCATCTCGAAGGCGCCCTTGTAGCCGTGCCGCCGCATGGCAGCCATCCAGCGCGGGTTGACGACACGCGCGCGGAACACGCGGTGCGTCTCCTCGCCCAGCGTCCGGGTCTTCACCTGGTCGGGGGTGGCGGAGTCACCGACGTACGCCTCGGGGCTCTCGCCCGTCAGGTGCCGCACCATGGCGACCATGCCGCCGTGGTACTGGAAGTAGTCGTCGGCGTCGACGAGGTCGTGCTCGCGGGTGTCGACGTTCTTCGCGGCGACGTTGATCCGCTTGAACGCGGTCTCCATGTCCCCGCGGGCCGCCCGGCCGTCGAGCCCTCGCCCGTACGCGTAGCCGCCCCAGACGGCGTACACCTCGGCCAGGTCGGCGTCGGAGCGCCAGTTGCGGGCGTCGATCAGCGGCAGCAGCCCGGCACCGTAGGCGCCCGGCTTGGAGCCGAAGATCCGGGAGGTCGCGCGGCGCCGGTCGCCGTGCTGTGCCGTGTCCTCGTCGGCGTGGGCGCGCACGAAGTTCTGCTCGGCGGGCTCCTCCAGCTCGGCGACCCGGCGGACGGCATCGTCGATCAGCCCGACGACGTGCGGGAAGGCGTCACGGAAGAACCCGGAGATACGGACGGTGACGTCGATGCGCGGGCGCCCCAGCTCCGCCAGGGGGATCACCTCGAAACCGGTCACCCGGCGCGAGGCGTCGTCCCAGACGGGACGGCAGCCCAGCAGGGCGAGGATCTCGGCGATGTCGTCGCCCTGCGTGCGCATCGCGGAGGTACCCCACACCGTCAGGCCGACGGACTTCGGGTATTCGCCGGTGTCCTGCAGATACCGCTGGACGAGGGACTCGGCAAGGGACTGGCCGACCTCCCAGCTCAGCCTGGAGGGAATGGCCTTGGGGTCGACCGAGTAGAAGTTCCGGCCCGTCGGAAGGACGTTCACCAGACCGCGGGTCGGCGAACCGGACGGACCGGCCGGGACGTAACCGCCGTCGAGCGCCTTGAGGATGTGGCCGATCTCGTCCGTCGTACGGGCCAGCCGCGGCACCACCTCGGTGCAGGCGAACTCCAGCACCGCGACGGCGTCCGGGAGTTCGGCGCCGAGCACCCCGCGTACGAGGGCCGGGGCGAGCGCGACGTCCCAGTCCCGTGCCTCCATGCCCTCCGCGATCCGCCGGCACAGCTGCTCCAGCAGGTCGATGGCGTCGGCGGCCGTACGGGAGGGGCCCTCGACCAGATCGCTCAGCTCGACCGGCACCTTCACCGGCGCACCGGGCTCGGCGAGCAACTCCTTCTCGACCAGCCCGAAATGAGCGGCCAGCGAAGCCCTGAGCCCCGGCAGCGCGTTCGCCTGCCCGCCCCACACCTGCGAGGCGCGCAGCACGGCCAGCACGAGGTTCACCCGCGGCTCGCCGACCGGCCCGCCGCCCAGGATGTGCAGTCCGTCGCGGATCTGCACGTCCTTGATCTCGCACAGATAGCCGTCGATGTGCATGACGAACTCGTCGAACTCGTCCTCGTCCGGCTGCTCGTCCACATGCAGGTCGTGGTGCAGCTCGGCCGCCTTCACCAGCGTCCAGATCTGCGCCCGCACCGCCGGGGCCTTCGTCGGGTCCAGGTCGGAGACGAGCGCGTACTCGTCGAGCAGCTGCTCCAGCTTGGCCAGGTCGCCGTAGGTGTCGGCACGGGCCATCGGCGGTACGAGGTGGTCGACGACCGTGGCGTGCCCGCGCCGCTTGGCCTGGGTGCCCTCACCGGGGTCGTTGACGATGAACGGGTAGATCAGCGGCAGTTCACCGAGCACCGCGTCCGGCGCGCATCCGCCGCTGAGCCCGAGCCCCTTGCCGGGCAGCCACTCCATCGTGCCGTGCTTGCCCATGTGGACGATCGCGTCGGCGCCGAACGTGTTGTCGAGCCACCGGTAGGCCGCCATGTAGTGGTGCGAGGGCGGCATGTCGGGGTCGTGGTAGATCGCGATGGGGTTCTCGCCGAAGCCGCGCGGGGGCTGGATCATCACGACGACGTTCCCGAACTGGAGGGAGGCGAGGACGATGTCCTCCCCGTCGACGTACAGACTGCCCGGCGGCTCGCCCCACGCCTGAAGCATCCCGTCCCTGAGCTCCGGGTCGAGCTTGTCGAACCACGCCCGGTAGTCCGCGAGCGGCACACGCGCGGGCGCGGCGGCAAGCTGCTCCTCGGTCAGCCACTCCACGTCGTGACCGCCGGCCGCGATGAGCCGGTGGATCAGCTCGTCGCCGCCGGAGGGGTATTCGGTGAGCGAGTACCCGGCGGCCTTCAGGGCGTCCAGGACCCGCACCGCCGACGCGGGAGTGTCCAGACCGACCGCGTTGCCGACCCGCGAGTGCTTGGTCGGGTACGCGGTGAAGACGAGAGCGAGCTTCTTGTCGGCGTTCGGCTTGTGCTTCAACTGCGCGTGCCGTACGGCGATCCCGGCGACCCGCGCGGCCCGCTCAGGGTCGGCGACGTACACGGGCACGTCGTCCGGGCCCTGCTCCTTGAAGGAGAACGGCACGGTGATCAGCCGCCCGTCGAACTCTGGGATCGCGACCTGCATCGCTGCGTCCATGGGGGACAGGGCGGCGTCCGACTCGTCCCAGGCCTCACGCGACGACGTCAGGCAGAGGCCTTGCAGGACGGGGACGTCGAGATCGGCGAGTGCCCCGATGTCCCAGGCCTCCTCGTCACCGCCGGCCGATGCCTGCGAGGCATGTGTGCCGCCGGCGGCGAGGACGGTGGCGACCAGGGCGTCGGTCCGGCCGAGGATCTCGTACAGCCCGGCGTCCGCACCGCGCAGCGAACCGCAGTAGACGGGAAGGGCGTTGGCGCCCTTCGCCTCGATCGCGTCGCACAGGGTGTCCACGAAGGCGGTGTTGCCGCTCAGCTCATGGGCCCGGTAGAAGAGCACGCCGACGGTCGGGCGGCCCTCGACGAACGGGCGCTCGCCGTGGATGCCGTATTCCGGCATCTTCTGCGGCTCGACGAAACCCTCGCCGGTCAGCAGCACGGTGTCGGACAGGAACCGGGCGAGTTCCGTCAGGTTGGCGGGCCCGCCCTCGACGAGGTACCTGAGCGCCTCCGCCACGACACCGGCGGGCACGGACGACTCGGCCATCAGCTCTGCGTCGGGGACGGCCTCCCCGCCGAGCAGCACGGTCGGGATCCCGGACGCCCTGAGCGCGGCGAGCCCGTCCTCCCAGGCCCGCTTCCCGCCCAGCAGCCGTACGACGGCGATGTCGGCGCCGTCGAGGAGGCCGGGCAGCTCCTCCGTCACATCCACCCGGGTCGGGTTGCCGATCCGGTAGTCGGCACCGGACGAGGCCCGGGCGGCCAACAGATCCGTGTCGGCGGTCGACAACAACAACACTGTGCTCATGCGGGCGCTCCCGGTGGAATGAAAGGCAGTCCTTGCGGCGCGCCCGACTCGATGAGCCGCCACAGCGCGTCCGTGTCCGCGTGTTGTTCGATCAGGTCGCCGAGCCGGTCGAGCTGCTCCTCGCGCAGCGCGGCGAACGAGGTGTCGGGCGCCGGTACGAAACGACGGCCCGCGGCGGCCGCCACCTCGCGCAGAAAGGCCCGCCGGAAGCCGTCCGACTCCAGCGAACCGTGCCAGTGCGTGCCCCAGGTCTGCCCGACGCGGATGCCGTCCAGGAAGGCTTCCCCTCCGCCTATGTCGGCGACCCCGTGATGGATCTCGTATCCCTCGACGTGCTCGCCGAGGGCTTCCCCGACGGGCCGGGTGAGGGTCTTCTCGCGGGCGAACCGCACCCGCACGGGCAGCACTCCGAGCGCTTCGACATGCCCGCGCCGGCTCTCGACCTCGTCCTCGATGTGCTCGCCGAGCACCTGGAAGCCACCGCAGATGCCGAGGACGGGCCGCTGTTCGGCGGCCCTGCGGACCAGGGCGTCGGCAAGTCCCCGCTCGCGCAGCCACTCCAGGGCCTTCACCGTTCCCCGGGTCCCCGGTACGACGACGAGGTCGGCGTCGGCGAGTTCCTCGGGCCGGTCCACGAACCGCACCACGACGCCCGGTTCGGCGGCCAGGGCGTCCACGTCGGTGAAGTTGGACATCAGCGGGATCGCGCACACGGCGACCCGCAGCACGTCCTCGCCGACGGGCGGCGCCACGTTCGACTCCCGCACCGTCCCCCGGAGCGAGACCCGCAACCCGTCCTCCTCGTCGATGCCGAGGCCGTGCTGGAAGGGCAGGACGCCGTAGGTGCGCCGTCCGGTGAGGCCGTGCAGCATGTCCAGCCCTGGCTCCAGGAGGCTGACGTCACCCCGGAACTTGTTGACGAGGAACCCGGCGACCAGCTCCTGGTCCTCGGGCGAGAGCAGGGCGACGGTTCCGAAGAAGGAGGCGAAGACCCCGCCGCGGTCGATGTCACCGACCACGAGCACGGGAAGCCGTGCGTTGCGGGCGATCCCCATGTTCACGATGTCGGTCCGGCGCAGGTTGATCTCGGCGGGAGAACCCGCACCCTCACAGATCACGGCGTCATACGTGCCCCGCAACTCGGCGAGACAGTCGAGCACGGTCCCCAGAAGCTGCTGCTGCCGCCCACCGTGATACCCGCGCGCACTCAGCTCGCCGACGGGCTTGCCCATCAGCACGACCTGGCTGCTCTGCTCGCCACCGGGCTTGAGCAGCACGGGGTTCATCAGCGCGGTCGGTTCGACCCGGCAGGCCTGCGCCTGCATGGCCTGAGCCCGCCCGATCTCGGCACCCTCGCGCGTCACGAACGAATTCAGGGACATGTTCTGCGCCTTGAAGGGCGCAACCTTGACCCCCTGCCGCACCAGCCAACGACAGATCCCGGCGGTGACGACACTCTTCCCGGCATCGGAGGTCGTACCGGCAACAAGAAGCCCCCCGCCGCTCATGACGCACCGCCGAAGGCTGTGGGCAGTCGTTCCGCTGGGGCGATGGGGGTCCCCCCGCTCGAGTGAAGCCGAGAGTGGGGGAGGGTGGGCACAGCCCCCACCGCCGGGCGCCGTGCGACCCGGCCCCGCAGCACCGCCCCAGCCGCACTGACCCCCAACGCCAGCCACCCCACCCGCCGCGACAACCGCACAGCCCGCTCGATGTCCCCGACCTCCACAGCCCGCCCCTCCGCGTTCAGCACAGGCCGATGCTCGACCCGCCCCCCATACGACAAGGTCCCGCCCAGCCGCACCCCCAGCGCCCCGGCGAACGACGCCTCCACGGGCCCGGCGTTGGGGCTGGGATGCTTCGCGGCGTCAGAACGCCACACCCGCACCGCCCCCCGGCGGTCACCCCCCGCGACGGCCGCCAGCACGGCGGTCAGACGGGCCCCCGGCCACCCCGCGACATCGTCCAGCCGCGCCGAAGCCCACCCGTACCGCCGGTACTTGGCCGACTTGTGCCCCACCATGGCGTCGAGCGTGTTGACGGCCCGGAACCCGAGCAGTCCCGGCACCCCGCCCACGGCCCCCCACACCAGCGCCCCCACGACGGCATCGGACGTGTTCTCGGCGACGGACTCCACAACCGCCCGCGCGATCCCGTCGGCGTCCAGGGCCTGCGGATCCCGCCCGCACAGATGCGGCAGCCTGGCCCGGGCGCCCTCGACGTCCCCGGCCTCCAGCGCACGCCCGATGCCACGGGCCTCGCGCGCGAGCGAAGTCCCCCCGACGACGGCCCAGGTGGCGGCCGCGGTCAGTGCGAGGGAGGCGGCACGGGACGGACGTAGGGCCCGCTGCGCGACGACACCGAGCGCGATGGCGCTCCCGGCGCACACGGCGGTGTGCAGCGCGCCCCGCCCGCGATGGTCCCGCCACAACACCCGCTCCACGGCCCCGGCGGCCCGTCCGAACAGGGCGACCGGATGCCCACGGCGCGGATCGCCGAGCAGATGGTCACCGAGGAGGCCGGCGGCGGCGCCGTACGCGAAGACGCGATCGGCACGCATCGGCTCAGCCGGCCGTGGGGTCGAGCAGCGACCTGGTCCTGAACCTCAAACGGCAGGCTGGCATGGCGACATGTCCTCACTCAGGGTGTCCACGCCCTGGTTCGACGAGACCGGCGGTGAGAGTTCCTGGCTCCCGGGGCTTACTACCCCGGTGACAGTGGCGGGACCGCGCCGGACTTGCACCGGCTTCCTCTCGCGCCGCCGTAGATGGCTTCGGCAGTCCACCACGCCCCCGAACGGCAGTCAACTTGCCGTTGACCTGCGACGGGGGAGTGTGCTGAGGCCCACACCCGGCGCTCTGAACCGTGCATGAAAAACCCATGGGGCGAGGAGGCACGAAAGGGTGCGTCCTCGCCCCAAGGGACGGTGGGAAAGGCCGGTCCGGCCGCGGCCTCAGGCCTTGGTGACCACCAGATGGATTCCGTACGCCACGGCCGCCGCGCAGCCCGCGAAGGCCACGTACGCGCCGGCCACCGCGAGGGACGCCGAGTTGCCCTGCGCCACGGCCCGCTCGCGGCGCGACAGGCCCATGATGCCGAGGGTGAACAGGGCCACGAGGCCCACCGTGACCGCGAGGCTGACGCCGAAGACGGAGCCCAGGGCTGCCCAGTCGATCTTCATGCTGCTTCTCTTCCTTCGTACCGGGTGGGCGGGCTCAGACGGCCGCGGCCGGCGGGGTCGCCGGGTCGGGGACGGCGGTCACGGAGGACGGGGCGGGGATCGTGGCCGTCAGGTCCTCGGTCACCGTGCCCGCCGGGGGCGGGGTCACGGCGGCGATCGCCGTGGTCACCACGCCGGGCGGCTCCTCGCTCTCGTTGACGTTCGACGCGTCGACGACCTCGCGCCGGGAGATCTTCCAGATGGCCGCGCTGGCGGCGACCAGGAAGACGGCGACGACGGCGGTGCCCCAGTCGCCGAGATCCGTCACGGACTCCGCGCCCGCACCGACCAGCGCAGCGGCCGGCAGCGTCAGGCACCAGGCCACGAGCATGCGGGTCGCCGTAGACCAGCGGACCACTCCGCCCTTGCGGCCGAGGCCCGCGCCCATCACCGAACCGGAGACGGAGTGGGTGGTGGAGAGGGAGAAGCCGAGGTGCGAGGAGGCCAGGATGACCGTGGCCGCACTGGTCTGGGCGGCGAAGCCCTGCTGCGGCTGGAGCTCGGTCAGACCCTTGCCCATGGTGCGGATGATGCGCCAGCCGCCGAGCCAGGTGCCGAGCGCGATGGCGAGGCCCGCGGAGAGGATGACCCAGGTGGGCGGGTCGGAGTTGGGAGCGACGGCGCCGCCGGCGACCAGGGCGAGGGTGATGATGCCCATCGTCTTCTGTGCGTCGTTGGTGCCGTGGGCCAGCGAGACCAGGCCGGCGGAGGCGATCTGGCCGACGCGGTAGCCCTTCTCGGCGGCCTTGCCGTCGGCCTGCTTGCCGAGAGTGCCCAGGGAATACGACAGCCGGGTCGCGAGCAGCGCTGCGAGGCCCGCGACGATCGGGGCGGCGAGCGCCGGGATGAGCACCTTGGTGACGAGCACGTCACCGTGGACCGCGCCCATGCCGGCCGAGGCGACGGTGGCGCCGATCAGGCCGCCCATCAGGGCGTGCGAGGAACTGGAGGGAAGCCCGACGAGCCAGGTCAGCAGGTTCCAGAGGATCGCGCCGACCAGCGCCGCGAAGATGACCTCGGGACGTATGCCGGTCTCGTCGACGAGACCCTTGGAGATCGTGTTGGCGACCTCCACGGAGAGGAAGGCACCCGCAAGGTTCAGCACGGCGGACATGGCCACCGCGACCTTGGGCTTGAGCGCGCCGGTCGAGATGGTGGTGGCCATCGCGTTGGCGGTGTCGTGGAAACCGTTCGTGAAATCAAACGCGAGTGCGGTCACTACCACAATCGCGAGGATCAGCGAGAAGTTTTCCATTTACCCAGGCAATCGTTCGAAGTCAACGGTCGGTTGACCGTAGGCAACCTGGGTGAACGGAAGATGAACTGAGGGCGGCTGCACGATGTCCGCATGAGGGGGGCGCCGCTCCGTCCTGTCCCGGCGACCCCCCGGCCCCTGCGTGCCCCTTGGTCAGTAGCCCCGGGCGAACTTCCTCAGCTGGGTCTGTGACCCGTTGAAGAGATTCTGGTCACCCGGCAGTCCGCCGCTGTTGTCGTACTGCCAGAAGGTCCAGAACGACCAGCCGGCCGGCAGGGAACCGGAGGTCCCGGACTCGTGACGGGCTATCCACAGCGCGTGGTTCGAGGCGAACGCGCCGCTTCCGCCGGTGCACGCGTTCCACCAGTGGGTGGTCGTGTAGATCACCGGGTGGCGACCGGTGAGCCGCTTCACCTCGCCGCTGAACGACTTGATCCAGTCGACCATGCGCGCCTTGCTCAGGCCGTAGCACCTGTGCTTGGCGCTGTACGGGTTGTATTCGATGTCGAGGGCGGGTGGCAGCGTCCAGCCGTCCGGCCTCCAGCTGCCACCGTGGTTCACGAAGTACGCCGCCTGCGCCCTGCCCGACGACTTGTCCGGCAGTGCGAAGTGGTACGCGCCGCGGATGATGCCGGCGCTGCGGGCGCCGTCGTACTGCTGGCCGAAGTACGGATTGCGGTAGTCCGTGGACTCCGTCGCCTTGACGTAGACGAACCTGGCGCCCTTGGCCTTCGCGCTCGGCCAGTCGACGTTCCTCTGGTGCGAAGAGACGTCGTGCCCCTGCGGCAGGCTCGCCGCCGAGGCCGGAAGCCCGGCGAGGGCCGCCCCGGTGACGGTGAGTGCCGCCACGGAGACCGCGAGGGCGCGGGTGCGGCGGCGCGGCGGTTTGTGATCACGAGCCATATTTCCCCCCGGAATGGCGACGTGCACGACAAAACAAGGGGAGATTACTGGAAGGTCGTCGAATGCCAGATGATCTCCGGCCAAGCATGGAGAGAGGGGGATATGTCCCTATACGGGGACTTTCGGACGCCTGGCTTCCGTCCTAAAGTGCCCCCGCCCGGCGGCGTGGCGGAGGTGCGCCTGGCAGGATCGCGGCATGGCTGAGCAGCGGCGGGACCAGCGAGGCGAACGGGATGCGCGGGAAGGTGTGCAGGACGTGCCGGAGCGGTGGGGGAGGCGTGTGAGTGCCGAGGTGGCGCACGCCTGGGAAGCGCTCGTCGCGACGGCCCGCCGCACGGTCACCGACGGCCTCGTCGTCGGCACCTCCGGCAATGTCTCGGTGCGCGTCGGGGACACCGTGCTGGTCACACCGTCGGGCGTGCCCTACGACAGGCTCACGCCCGAGGACGTGACCGGCGTCGACCTCGACGGCCGCCAGGTGCTCGGCACGCTCGTCCCGACGAGCGAACTGCCCATGCACCTTGCGATCCACCGCACCACCGACGCCCGCGCCGTCGTCCACACCCACGCCGTGCACGCGACGGCCGTCTCGACGCTGGTCCCCGAGCTCCCGGCGATCCACTACATGGCCGCCGCCCTCGGCGGCGCCGTCCGAGTTGCCCCCTATGCGACATACGGCAGCGACGAGTTGGCCGAGAACATGCTCCGCGCCCTCGCCGACCGCACCGCCTGCCTCCTGCAGAACCACGGCACGATGGCCTACGGCACCACCCTCGACCAGGCCTACGACCGCACCGCCCAACTGGAGTGGATGTGCCGCCTGTGGCTGACGGCTTCCTCGGTGCCGGGCATGTCCCCGACGCTGCTGTCCCGCGAGCAGATGGCGGAGGCGGGGGAGAAGCTGCGGGGCTACGGGCAACGGAAGTGAAGCCCGGGAAACCGCACGCGGAGTGCGCGGGCGCACCCCGCCGTAATCCGCATCACCCCGCCCCGTCCCCCCGCTGGCCGGTGGCCGGGTCCACCAGGACACTGGACGGGTGCGCACAGTCAAAGCGACGGCTGCAGCCGTCACCGTAGCCCTGGCGGCCGGCGCGGCAAGCGTGGCCGCCGGCCGGTTCGCGAGCGACGCGGCGCTCAAGGCGCCGCCGGGCCGGCCCCTGCCCACCGAACCCCAGCTCACCGTGCACGCCACGGCCGCCGGCCAGATCGCGCTCACCCGCGACCTGGCGGCCATGCGGCCCGGCACCTACGGCCTCGCCGGCGACGGCACCCACGCGGTCGTCGGCCCCGTACTCGCCACGGCGACCCACTCCGCCGACACCGTCGTCCGCCGCCTGGAACGGGTCACCCACGGCACCCTGGAGCCCGGTGACAAGGTGTGGCTGACCCCCAACCTGCACACCGGTGACCCGGGCAGCGCCCTCGGCCTGCCCCACACCGACGTCGACATCCCCGGCGAACTCGGCTCCCTGCCCGCCTGGTTCGTGCCCGGCGTGCGGGACACCTGGGTGATCGCCGTGCACGGTCTGGGAGCCACCCGTGAACTCGCCATGAACGTCATGGAGTTCCTGCACCGCCAGCGCTTCCCGGTGCTCGCCCTCGCCTACCGCGGCGACCCCGGCGCACCCCGCTCCCCGGACGGCCTGGGCCACCTCGGCGAGACGGAGTGGCGCGACGTGGACGCCGCGATCCGGCACGCCGTCAGCCACGGCGCCAAACAGGTCGTGCTGCACGGCTGGTCGACCGGCGCCACCATGGCGCTGCGCGCCGCCGCCCACTCCGGGCTGCGCGACAGCATCTCCGGACTGGTCCTGGACTCCCCGGTGCTCAGCTGGGCCACGACACTGCGCGCCCTCGCCGCCGCCCGCCGCACACCGGGCGCACTGCTCCCGCTCGCCGTCCGGGCCGCCCAGGGACGTACCGGCATGGAGCGCGAGCGCACCGCCGAGGCCGCGCAGCTCACCGTGCCGACGCTGATATTCCACGGCCCGGACGACACCCTGGCCCCCTGGGAGTACTCCCGCCGGCTCGCCCACGCCCGACCCAACCTGATCGCGCTGCGCACGGTCCCGAACGCCCCCCACTCGGCGATGTGGAACGCCGACCCGGAGGCCTACGAAGAAGCGCTCCGCCGCTTCCTCACCCCGCTGATGTGACCGCTCCCGCCGGCGCCTCACCCTGCTCGCCAACCCTTTTCGACCCCGGCTCCACTGGGCTCGCGCACCCGTTCCGCCGACCCCTCGCCCCGCCCGCACGCTCCTTTCTGCCGGTGCCTTACGCCGCTTGTGCGACCCCCTCCCACACCCCTTCCCGCGCCGCCGGACCCGAGCGGAGCTGAACAGTCGGCAGCATTCCGTTTAAGGCCGTACCACTGGCCTGTTCCCGTCCCCGAGCCGCCCGCCGGACCCCGTGCGTTGGCCAGTCCCGTCGCCCGCCGTGACATTCCGTTTGGGTTTTCGGACCGTCAACCGGAAGACTGCACCCGTGACGTCCCGTATCCCGCGCGACTCCAGGCTTCGACTCGTCGGCCCGCGATCCCTGTCCGCCGCCCCCAGAGCCGTGAACCAGCGCCGCCCGCGCCGCGCCGCACCCCGCCCCCCGGAGGGCACCCCGGCACCCGCGGAGCTGGCCAGAATGGCTCGCTCCCAGCTGGCCGCCGCGGCCCGCGTCGCCCGCTGGGCCGACGCCGCGCTCGGCCCGGGCAGCGACGGCGCGACCGCCGACGGCAAGGCCACCCTCGCCGACGCGACCGCCGAACGGGCCGCCCGGGACCTCGGCCTGACCGTGGCTCAGGTCCGCGCGGACTGGGACACCGCCCGCCTCGCCGGCCTCGTCGAGGTGCACGGCGACAGCGCCCGCCCCGGCTGGCGGCTGCGCGCCTGGAACCGCGACGACAGCGCGGTCCTGCGCGGCTGGGTCGCCCTCTTCGACGCCTGGTCCCTCGCCCACGGCGAGCCCGCGGACCACGAGCCCGCCGCCGTCGCCGAGGTCGTCTCGGCCATGCCCCAGGTGCTGTCCTTCCTCCAGCTGTCCGCCGGGCCCGTCCCGGTCGACCAGCTCCTCGACCTCCTGGAACAGCGGGTCACCGAACTGCGCACCGAGCGCTGCGAGATCCCCTACGGTCCGCAGCCCGAACCCGCTGTCGAGACGAGCCCCGAGGACACCCCGCTCGCCCCCCTCCTCGACTGGGCCCTGCACGCCCTCGCCTCCGTCGGCGCCCTCACCTACGGCGGCGGACAGGCCACCCTCACCCCGCTCGGCAGCTGGGCCGTCTGGGTCAAGCTGGAGCAGATCTGCGTCGCCGCGCAGAGCCCCGCCGGGAACATCGAGGTCGCCGCCGACGAGATGCTCCGCGGCTGCGCCCAGCTGCGCCCCAACGCCGCCCGCGCCGAATACCGCGCGTGGCTCGCCGCCCGCCCCGTCGGCAGCGCCGTCACCGAACTCATCGCCGCCGCCCGCGGCGACGACGCCCTGCTGCGCGGTCTCGCCTTCGAGGCACTGCGCGTGGTCGGCGCCCCCGCCGAGCCGGACGTCCGCGCCGTCGCCGACGAGCCCACCCTGCGGCCGTACGCCCTGCTGTGGCTGGCCGAGCACGACGGCGTCGACCCCGAGGACGCCCACGAGGTCCTCACCCGCGAGGAGGCCACCTGGCTGTGGGTCGACACCGCCGCCGCGGTCGCCGACCACGGCGAGGCCCCGATGCTCGTACGCCACCTGGAGTCGGCCGTGCAGCCGACGGTCCCCCTGCTCCTGGAAGAGGTACGGGCGGTGGGCCACCCCCGCACCGTCCAGGTCCTCGTCGCCCTCGCAGCGGCCCACCCGGACCCGGCCCTGGCAAAGGCCGTGCGCCGCGCCGCCTTCCAAGTGCACACCGGCGGCAGCTGAGCAGGGACCAAAATCCTCGGCGGCCCGGCAGCGGCTTTCAGGTCGACCGTCCGCCAGCGGCTTTCAGGTCGACGGTCCGGCGGAGGGTTTCAGCCCGGCGGTCGGGCGGAGGCTTCCAGGTTGGCGGTCGGGCGGAGGCTTTCAGCCCGGCGGTCCGGTGGCGGCTTTCAGGTTGGCGGTCGGGCGCAGGCTTTCAGGTGGGCGGTCGGACAGCGGCTTTTAGGGGCGCGGGGCTGTATCGATATGCGGCTCCGCCGCGGGGCGCGACCAGCCACGACGGCGCCGCAGTCGCACGACGGCATATCGCGGCACAACGCTGGGCGCCATGCACAGGGCCGCACGGGGGCCCCGCTCACCACCCCGGCCGGGGTGACGGCCCCGACCCCCGCCGCCCCGCCCGAGCGTGCCGTACCTCACGCAGCGGCCCTGATCACCGCCCGGCCATGTCCGCCGACGTCATGGACGTCCCAGCTCATCGCCGTCGACGCCCTGGGGCCGGATCACCCCGCACCGCACAGCCCTCGGCAACGACGTCCCCGGCAGGCGGCCCGAACACCCGAACACAGAAAAAGTGCTTGCACAGCCCCGTTAGACTTGGCCCATGGCCATTCTCCTCGCGCATTAGACGGCGGGAACGCCTCAGCCGCCCACCCGTCAACCCTTTCTGCCCTGGAGCCTGTCCGTGATCTCCGCCTCCGGTATCGAGCTGCGCGCCGGTGCCCGCGTCCTCATCGAGTCCGCCTCCTTCCGTATCGCCAAGGGCGACCGCATCGGCCTGGTCGGCCGCAACGGCGCCGGCAAGACCACCCTCACCAAGGTCCTGGCCGGCGAGGGCATCCCGGCCGGCGGCACGGTCACCCGCTCCGGCGAGGTCGGCTACCTCCCCCAGGACCCCCGCACCGGCGACCTCGACATCCTCGCCCGCGACCGCATCCTCTCGGCGCGCGGTCTCGACGTACTGATCCGCAAGATGCGCGACAACGAACAGCGCATCGCCAACGGGCAGGGCGCGACCCGCGAGAAGGCGCTGAAGCAGTACGAGCGCCAGGAGACGGAGTTCCTCACCAAGGGCGGGTACGCCGCCGAGGCCGAGGCCGCCACCATCGCCGCCGCGCTCAACCTGCCCGACCGGGTGCTCGGCCAGCCGCTGCACACGCTCTCCGGCGGTCAGCGCCGCCGTATCGAACTGGCCCGCATCCTCTTCTCCGACGCGGACACCCTGCTGCTCGACGAGCCGACGAACCACCTCGACGCGGACTCGATCGTCTGGCTGCGCGACTACCTGAAGACCTACCGCGGCGGCTTCATCGTGATCTCCCACGACGTCGACCTGGTCGAGACGGTCGTCAACAAGGTGTTCTACCTGGACGCCAACCGCGCCCAGATCGACATCTACAACATGGGCTGGAAGCTCTACCAGCAGCAGCGCGAGGCCGACGAGAAGCGCCGCAAGCGCGAGCGGGCCAACGCCGAGAAGAAGGCCGCCGCCCTGCATTCGCAGGCCGACAAGATGCGCGCCAAGGCCACCAAGACGGTCGCCGCGCAGAACATGGCCCGGCGCGCGGACAAGCTGCTCTCCGGCCTGGAGGCGGTGCGCCAGAGCGACAAGGTCGCCAAGCTGCGCTTCCCCGAGCCCGCGCCGTGCGGCAAGACGCCGCTCACCGCCGAGGGCCTGTCGAAGTCGTACGGCTCGCTGGAGATCTTCACCGACGTCGACCTGGCCATCGACAAGGGCTCCCGCGTCGTCATCCTCGGTCTCAACGGCGCCGGCAAGACGACCCTGCTGCGCCTGCTCGGCGGCGTCGAGAAGCCCGACACCGGCGAGGTCGTCGAGGGCCACGGCCTCAAGCTCGGCTACTACGCCCAGGAGCACGAGACCCTCGACCCGGAGCGCACGGTCCTGGAGAACATGCGCTCCGCCGCCCCCGACCTGGATCTCGTCGAGGTGCGCAAGACGCTCGGCTCGTTCCTGTTCTCCGGCGACGACGTCGACAAGCCGGCCGGCGTGCTGTCCGGCGGCGAGAAGACCCGCCTGGCGCTCGCGACCCTGGTGGTCTCCTCCGCGAACGTCCTGCTGCTGGACGAGCCGACCAACAACCTCGACCCCGCCAGCCGCGAGGAGATCCTCGGCGCCCTGCGCACCTACAAGGGCGCGGTCGTCCTGGTCACCCACGACGAGGGCGCCGTCGAGGCGCTGCAGCCCGAGCGGATCATCCTGCTGCCGGACGGCGTCGAGGACCTGTGGGGCGCCGACTACGCGGACCTGGTCGCCCTCGCCTGAGCCCGGTGGAACGTCAGCTGGATCGTCAGCGCAGCTTGATCGAAGGCGTGATCCACAGCGTATGGATCATTCGGCCGATCCGTGATCCATCATCTGTGTGAGATCTCCTCGTACCGAGGTGTGTCCTACATCCATTTCACGGCCGAGCCCTTTATCGACAAGGGCTCGGCCGTCGTACGTCTCTGACCTGGCACTTCATAAAAGAACCCGTTCGGCGGTACGAACGCAGCCGGGAGGAATTGCAGATTCCGCTTGTGGGGATGCGCTCCTGTCGTCAAAACCCTGTCTCACGGACCTTGCCGAATGGGTGGCCATGAAAGCCCGGAGGGGTGATCATGAGGGGACCAGAGCGCACTTCCCATGAGGAGGCACGGGTGGCCGAGACTCTGAAGAAGGGCAGCCGGGTAACCGGCGCCGCGCGCGACAAGCTCGCGGCAGACCTGAAGAAGAAGTACGACTCCGGTGCGAGCATTCGGGCGCTGGCCGAGGAAACCGGCCGCTCGTATGGCTTCGTACACCGGATGCTCAGCGAGTCGGGCGTCACGCTCCGTGGGCGTGGCGGGGCGACGCGGGGCAAGAAGGCCGCCTCGTCCTGATCCCGGGCGGCCCATCGGCTTCGATGGTGGCCACCCGGTCGGTCGGCAGATCGGCCGGGTGGTTACTGTGCAGTCACTTAGCTTTGCGCTTTAGCTTGCTCTGCTGACCGCACTCATCGGAGGCACTCCATGGCTTCGCCCGCCCAGGACCTCGGTCCGGTACTCGACAAGGACGGCGTACGGCTCACCGTCGACGACGCGATCGCCACGGTGACGCTGACCAACCCGGCCAAGCGCAACGCGCAGAGCCCCGCGATGTGGCGTGCGCTCGCCGAGGCCGGGCGGGTCCTGCCGGGCTCCGTCCGTGTCGTCGTGCTGCGCGCCGAGGGGCAGTCCTTCTCGGCCGGGCTCGACCGGCAGATGTTCACGCCCGAGGGAATCGAGGGCGAGCCGACGTTCATCGACCTTGCGCGCAGCAGCGACGGTGAACTCGACGCGAGCATCGCCGAGTTCCAGGCCGGTTTCACCTGGTGGCGACGGAGCGACCTCGTGTCCATCGCCGCCGTCCAGGGCCACGCCATCGGTGCGGGCTTCCAGCTCGCGCTCGCCTGTGACCTGCGCGTCGTCGCCGACGACGTGCAGTTCGCCATGCGCGAGACCAGCCTCGGGCTGGTGCCGGACCTGACGGGGACGCATCCGCTGGTGGGGCTGGTCGGCTATGCCCGCGCGCTGGAGATCTGCGTCACCGGGCGCTTTGTGTCGGCCGAGGAGGCCGTCAGCACGGGTCTCGCCAACCTCGCTGTGCCGGGCGATCAGCTCGACGGTGCGGTGCGGGATCTGGCTTCGGCGATTCTGGCTGCGCCGCGGGACGCCGTGATCGAGACCAAGGCGCTGATTCGTGGCGCGCACGGGCGGTCCTTCGATGAGCAGCGTGCTGCTGAGCGGGCCGCTCAGGCTCGGCGGTTGCGGGATCTTGCCGGCCTCGGGGAGTGAGCCTCCGGCGGTTGCGCGCTGTTTGTCTGCGGCTCCGTGGGGGCTTGTCGCGCAGTTCCCCGCGCCCCCTACGGGGACGTCAGCTGACCGCAGTTACCAGTACCGCCACCGTCGGGTGATCCGGTAGCACCCCGGCGACGGCTGCACGTACCTCGCGGGCCACGTCCACGGCCCGGTGGTTGGCGCTCACCGCGATCTCCACGCGCGCGTGGCGGTGGGCGAGCGCGCCCTCCTCCTGGAGTTCCGTGATGTGCACCGCCGCTCGGCCCAGGCCGCCCGTCAGGTGGGTGACCCCCGGGACCATCAGGGCGGCGGACGCCACCCGCAGTTCGTCCGCGTCGTCGGGCTCCGCGGCGCGTGGCGGCTCCGATGCGCGTACGGGCACGGGTTCCGGTGCCTGGTCCAGCAGGGCCGTGACCCGGAGGTCCACCTCGGCCAGCGTCAGGCCGAGCAGTTCCGTCGCCGCGGCTGCCAGCGTCGTACGTACGAGGGCCGCCCTGATCGGCAGTGGCTCGGACGCCGTCGTGGCGAAGTCCGCCGTCACGCGCAGCGGTCCGGGCGGCAGGGCGCTCGGCGGCGGCGGTACGGCGGGGTCCTGAGCCGTGTCCGGGTCGGCGAGCGCGATGCGGAGCGCGTCCAGCCGTACCCCGCGCAGCGCCTCGGCAGCGCGCCGGAGTACCGCCTCGGCTGCCTCCTCCGAGATCCACGCGCCGTCGTGCGGTCCGCCCAGGGGCAGGAGTCTGCCCAGGCTCAGCTGATGCCGTACCGCGTGTGCCCACCGTTCCGCTGTCATTCCTCCAGCCTGCCGCATCCCCGGCGCGCGGCGACGGAACCCCGCTTACCGTGGTCGTAGGGACGACGAACCGGAAGGGACGTGCGGCGATGACCGACATGACGGAGCAGAACCGGACGCAGGCCCCCGGAGGAGCGAGCGAGGTGACGGACCCGCCGACGATGCGCAAGGCGCAGCCGACGCGGCGCGGCGGCGGAGACCCCGCCACCCGGGGGCGGACGACGATCGCCGACGGTGTCGTGGAGAAGATCGCGGGGCTGGCCGCGCGGGACGTGGTCGGCGTGCACGCGCTGGGCAGCGGGCTCAGCCGTACCTTCGGGGCCGTGCGCGACCGGGTGCCGGGCGGCACGAAGTCCGTGACACGGGGTGTGAAGGTCGAGGTCGGCGAGGTGCAGACGGCGCTGGACCTGGAGATCGTCGTCGAATACGGCGTCTCGATCTCCGACGTCGCCCACGCCGTGCGCGAGAACGTCATCGCGGCGGTGGAGCGGATGGCGGGTCTCGAGGTCGTCGAGGTCAACATCGCGGTGAGTGATGTGAAGCTGCCGGAGGAAGAGGACGAGGAGCCGGAGCAGCGGCTCCAGTGACCGGCAGGCGACCGGACAACCGCACCGCTGAGGGGAGCGCACGATGAGCAGGGCTGTGGTCGGCATGATCGCCGGAATGGCGCTGGGCTTCGCCGGATACTTCGGCGGCTTCGGCGCCTTCGTGCTGGTGGCCGCCCTGGGCGCCATCGGTTTCGTCGTCGGCCGGTTCCTGGAGGGGGATCTGGAGATCGGCGAGTTCTTCCGTACGCGTGACGACCGCCGGCGGTGAGCACGGTGAGCGACGGTGTCGGTGAGCTGTCCAGCCCCACGGCCACCGTCGCGCCGGGCGAGCGCGGGGCCACCAGGATCGCCGACCGGGTGGTCTCGAAGATCGCCGCCCAGGCGGCCCGGGAGACCCTGAGCGACCAGTCCGAGGAGACCTCGCCCGCGCACGCCACCGTGGCCGTGCACCATGCGGCCGCCCACGTCCGCGTCCACATCGAACTCGACTATCCCTGCGACATCGGTGCCCGCTGCGCGGATGTGCGTCGACATGTCGCTTCGCGGGTAGGCGCGTTGGTGGGCATGGAGGTGCCGGAGGTCGCCGTCCACGTGGAGCGGCTGCATCTGACCCCGGCACACGGCGTGGCACAGGGGAGGACGCGATGAGCGAGCCCCAGGGCTCCGAGGGCACCACACAACGACTGCCGGTCATCGAGAAGGCACCCGCCGACGAACCGGCCTACGGGCCCGCGCCGTCCGGCCACGACGGCGATCAGGGCCGCTTCTGGTCGGCGCGCCGCGTCCCCGCGGGCATCGTGGCGGTACTGGTCCTGGCGGTCGCGGGCCTGTTCCTGTACGACATCGCGGCCGTACGGGCGCACCGGCCGGCGATGGCCTGGCGGCGCGAACTCGCCCGTCAGCTCGCCGAGCGCCACCTCGACGACACCTGGGTGCTCGTCGGCGCCGGGGTCGCCGCCGCCCTCGGCCTGTGGCTGGTCGTGCTGGCGCTCACGCCCGGGCTGCGCGGGGTCCTGCCGATGCGGCGCACCCACGCCGACGTCCGCGCCGGACTGCACCGCGAGGCGGCCGCCTTCGTGCTGCGCGACCGCGCCATGGAGGTCGCCGGCGTCCAGTCGGTACGGGTCCGGATGCGCCGCACCCGCGCCGATGTGTACGCCCTCTCGCACTTCCGCGAACTGGGCGACGTACGCGCCGACCTGAACGCCACGCTCGACGACGCGATCAGCGGCCTGGGGCTCACCCACCCGCCCGCGCTGTCCGTGCACGTACGGCGTCCCGGACGGAAGGGGTGAGGGCGATGCCCAGGATCGTCAACCGGGTACTGATCGGGATCGTCGGACTCGCCCTGCTCCTGCTGGGCGGCTCCGTCCTGGCCGTCGGACTCGGCGCTCCGCCACCGTCCTGGTGGATCCACCACGGCCGGCACGACGTCCTGCTCAGTGACGCCGAACGCACCCGCTGGCAGGGCTCCGGCTGGTGGTGGCCGACCGTCATCGCCGCACTGGCCGTGCTGGTGCTGCTGGCCCTGTGGTGGCTGGCCGCGGTCCTGCGCCGGCGCCGCCTCGCCGAGGTCCTGGTGGACACCGGCGACGGCGAGGGCGCGCTGCTGCGGGGCCGGGCCCTGGAGGGCGTACTGGCGAGCGAGGCGGGCGAGTTGGAGGGCGTGGCGCATGCCCGTGCCCGTCTGACCGGCCGCCGCACCGCCCCCGAGGCGCGTGTGCAACTCCACCTGGAACCGCATGTGGACCCGGGAACGGCGCTGCACGACCTCACGACCCGGGCCCTGATGCACGCACGCAATTCCGCGGGTCTCGCCGCATTTCCCGCCGAAGTGCGGATGAAAGGCGTCAAACACCGCGCGGAAAGGGTGAGTTGACCTTCAGAACCCGTGCCGCATTCCGCCGTCCACGGGGATCATGATCCCCGTCAGATAGGAGGCGGCGGGCGACAACAGGAAAGCCGCCGTCCGCCCGAACTCCTCCGGTGTGCCGTAACGCCGCAGTGGAATACGGGATTCGTTGGCGGCACGCGTGGCTTCGGGATCGGCGGACAGTCCGTCCAGTTCACGGACCCGGTCCGTGTCGATACGGGAGGGGAGCAGGCCCACGACCCGGATTCCCCGCGGCCCCAACTCGTCGGCGAGGGACTTGGCGAACCCGGCAAGGCCGGGGCGCAGCCCGTTGGAAATGGTGAGCGCGGGAATCGGCTCGTACACCGAGGCCGAGAGGACGAACCCGATGACAGCGCCCTCCTCCAACTGCGCGGCGGCCTCCCTGGCAAGCCGCACGGCCCCCAGGAAGACGGACTCGAACGCCGTACGCCACTGGTCGTCCGTGTTGTCCGCCAGGAACCCGGCCGGAGGCCCGCCGACGCTGATGAGGATGCCGTCGAAGCGGCCGAACCTCTCACGGGCCGCCGCGATCAGCCGCGCCGGAGCCTGCGGGTCGGCGTTGTCGACGGCCACCCCATGGGCGTCGGGCCCCAGCTCGGCCGCCGCGTCGGCGACCCGCTTCTCGTCCCGCCCCGTCACGACCACCTTCGCGCCGTCCGCGAGGAGCTCACGCGCGGCGGCGTTGCCGAGGCCCCGCGTGGCCCCGGTGACGACGTACACCCGGTTCTTCAGTCCAAGATCCATGGGCCCTATCCTGCCTCGTCGTCCCCGAACAGGGCGAGGGCGGTGTTCACCAGGCCGACATGGCTGAAGGCCTGCGGGAAGTTGCCGAGCTGGCGCCCGTCGACGGGGTCGTACTCCTCGGACAGCAGACCCACGTCGTTGGTGAGCCCCACCAGCCGTTCGAACAGCTCCCGGGCCTCCTTCTTGCGGCCCGTCATGTGCAGTGCGTCCGCGAGCCAGAACGAGCACACCAGGAACGTGCCCTCGTCGCCGGGCAGTCCGTCGACCGTCGTCTCGTCGGTGCTGTAGCGGCGCATGAAGCCGCCGTGGCCCAGCTCCTCGCGGATCGCGTCGATGGTGCCGGCCACCCGTGGGTCGTCCGGAGGCAGGAATCCGACGCGCGGGATGAGCAGGAGCGCGGCGTCGAGCTCGCGGGAGCCGTAGGCCTGGGTGAACGTGTTCCGCTCGGCGTCGAAGCCCTTCTCGCACACCTCGCGGTGCACCTCGTCCCGCAGTGCGCGCCAGTCGTCCAGGCTGCCGCGCAGCTTCGGGTTCTCCTCCAGCGTGCGCACGGCACGGTCGGCGGCCACCCACACCATGATCTTGGAGTGGACGAAGTGGCGCCGGCCGCCGCGCACCTCCCACAGCCCCTCGTCGGGCTGCCGCCACTCGGCGTGCAGCCAGTCCATCAGGGAGGCCTGGATCGCCCACATGTGCGGCTTGACGGACAGGCCCGACTTCCGGGCCAGCCACAGCGAGTCCAGCACTTCCCCGTACACGTCCAACTGCAGCTGGTTCACGGCGTCGTTGCCGATCCGTACGGGCGTCGAATCCGCGAAGCCGGACAGCCACGGCAGCTCGAACTCGGGCAGCCGCCGCTCGCCCGCCAGGCCGTACATGATCTGCAGGTCGGCCGGGTCGCCCGCGACCGCGCGCAGCAGCCAGTTCCGCCAGGCCTCGGCCTCCTGGTGGTAGCCGCAGGCCAGGAGCGCGCCGAGGGTGAGGGTGGAGTCACGCAGCCAGCAGTAGCGGTAGTCCCAGTTGCGCACCCCGCCCAGCTCCTCTGGCAGGGAGGTGGTGGGGGCGGCGACGATGCCGCCGGTCGGCGCGAAGGTGAGGGCCTTGAGCGTGATCAGGGAGCGCATCACGGCATCGCGGTGGGGGCCGTCGTACCGGCATGCGGCGGACCATTTCTGCCAGTCCTTCACGCTGGAGTGGAGCGCCTTGTACGGGTCGATCTGGGGCGGACGCGGGTGGTGCGAGGGGTGCCAGGTGAGCACGAACGCGACCTTCTCCCCCTTCTTGACGGTGAACTCCGAGTGCGTGCCGTAGTCCTCGCCCCAGGTGTGCACCTGGGGTTCGGTGCGCAGCCACACCGAGTCCGGGCCGGCGATCGCCACCCGCTGGCCGTCGGACTTGCGCATCCACGGCACGATCGAGCCGTAGTCGAGGCGCAGCCGCAGCGTGCTGCGGACGGTCACCTTGCCGTGCAGGCCCTCGACGATGCGTACGAGGTCGGGGGCACGGTCGCGCTGCGGCATCAGGTCGGTGACGCGCACCGCGCCCTCGTCGGTCTCCCACTCGGTGTCCAGGACGAGGGTGTCGCGGCGGTAGGCGCGGCGGGTGCAGTGGCTCTCGGCGCCCTTGGGTGCGATGCGCCAGTGGCCGTTCTCCTTGTCGCCGAGCAGCTTGGCGAAGCAGGCCGGCGAGTCGAAGCGGGGCAGGCACAGCCAGTCGACGGAGCCGTCCCGGCCGACCAGGGCCGCGGTCTGTTCGTCGCCGATGAGCGCGTAGTCCTCGATACGGGGGTGCACGGAGTGCGGGTTCCCGCAAGGTCCGCAGGGCAATCCGGGGTGGGGCCGGGGGAGTGACCGGCGCGTGGCTACACCGCCGCGGGTTCCGCTTCCTCCGCGTGCTCCTTGGCGGCCGCTTCCTCCCGGTCACGGCGC
This sequence comes from Streptomyces sp. NPDC002092, assembly GCF_053593775.1. Taxonomy (NCBI): domain Bacteria; kingdom Bacillati; phylum Actinomycetota; class Actinomycetes; order Kitasatosporales; family Streptomycetaceae; genus Streptomyces; species Streptomyces sp. NPDC002092. Next base: position 43,640 of record NZ_JBSFDG010000009.1, on the reverse strand, counting down.
TCGCGCCGTACCAGCACCCACCAGCCCACCGGGACACCGGCGGCGAACAGCCACCACTGGATCATGTACGCGTAGTTCAGCGGGGCGTCCTCGCTGCCGGGGTCGGAGATCTGCTCGGGGCTGTTGCCCTTCGCCTCCGGTGCCGTCTGCTCGATGTAACCGCCGAGGACCGTGGCCCCGAGCCGCCGCGCCTGCTCCTCGCTGTTGATCAGCATGACCTGCCGGTCCGGCAGTCCCTTGATCTCCTTGATGCCGCTCGCCGCGGTCGTCTCGTCGGCCTTCAGCCGCCCCTTGATGGTCACCTTGCCGGCGGGCGGTGCGGGGATCTTCGGGAAGGTGGTCTGCGCCCCGTTCGCCGGGATCCAGCCGCGGTTGACCAGCACCACCTTGCCGTCCGTCAGGACGAACGGGGTCAGGACATGGAAGCCGACCTCGTCGTCGGAGTTGGTGCGGCGCCTGACGACTTCCTCGCGGGCGGTGTCGAAGGTGCCCGTCGCGGTGACGGTGCGGTATTTGTCGGCGCTGGTGACCGCGTGCCCGGGGGAGGTGAGCTGCTCCACGGGGACCGGCTTGGCGTGCAGCGCCGCGGAGACCAGGTCGTTGCGGGCGGTGCGCATCTCGTAGCGGTGCTTCTGCCAGATGCCCAGCCTGATCATCGTGGGGATCAGGAGGAGGGCGATCAGGGTGAGAATCACCCACTGCCGGGACAACAGGAAGCGGTACACCCCACGACCGTACAACTCGGTCGTGGGGTGCATGAGGCCGGGTGGCGGGTTACACCTTGTCGACGATGCCCACCTTGCCCTCCTCGCGGGCGCAGTGCGCTCCGCAGAACCACTGGCCGTCGACCTCGACCCCCTGCCCGATGATCTGCACACGACAGTGCTCGCACACGGGTGCCATGCGGTGGATGGCACAGGAGAAGCAGTCGAAGACGTGCACCGCTCCCTGCGCATGCACCTCGAAGGTCATTCCGTAGTCATTGCCACATACTTCACAGGTCGCCATGCGCCACAGGGTGAGCCGTCGCAGCCGCGCGGGCGAGCGGGCGGCGGGCGAGTCGCGTGGCAATCACCCGTCCGTACGGGTCATCCGTCGGCGGGCTCCACATCCCTGAGCAGCTGCCCGAAGGCCGCCTCGTCCACCACCGGGGTCCCGTACTGCCGGGCCTTGACCACCTTCGACGTACCCGAGTCCGGGTCGTTGGTGACGAGCAGGCTGGTCAGCCGGGACAGGCTCGTCGCGACATGCAGCCCCGCCTCGACCGCGCGGTCCTCCAGCAGCTCCCGCTCGACGGAGGTGTCCCCGGAGAAGGCGATCCGCATGCCCTGTTTGAGTGGTTTGCCGTCTTCGTAACGCCCTGGATTGGGATACGGGCATGTGGGCCTTTTGCGGGAAGGGCGCCAACTGCTCGACCGATAACTGCCGTAGCCGCTGCTCTGCTGTCCGATGTGCGGCGCCGGCCGGTCCGCCCACTCCGTCAGCGGCCGGCACTCGTGCAGCGGCAGCCGTACGCCCCCGGCCGCCGCGGCCGCGAGGCTCGGCCGGAACGCCTCCGCCAGCACGCGCGCGTCGTCCAGCGCGTGGTGGGCGCGCTGCTGTACGACGCCGAAGTGGGCGGCCAGCGACTCCAGCTTGTGGTTGGGCAGCGGCAGACCGAGCTCCTTGGAGAGCGCGATGGTGCACAGCCGCTGCCGCACCGGCGCCTCGCGCTGCGCACGCGCGTACTCCCGCGCGATCATCTGCCAGTCGAAGACCGCGTTGTGCGCGACGAGCACCCGGCCCTCGAGGCGGGTCGCGAACTCCTCGGCGATGTCCTGGAAGAGGGGCGCGCCCTCGAGCGCCTCGCTCGTCAGACCGTGGATCCACACCGGTCCCGGGTCCCGCTCCGGGTTGACCATCGTGTACCAGTGGTCCTCGACCTCGCCGCGCGCGTCCAGGCGGTAGACGGCCGCGGAGATTATCCGGTCGTCCCGGGCCAGGCCGGTGGTCTCCACGTCAACGACCGCGTATCCCTGCGGATACGCGGCCGGCCACGCTGTGGGGGAGGACGCTGCGGTCGTACGGTCTTCGAGCATGGTCCCTGAGGATACGGCCCGGCACTGACAGTCCTGTCCGTCAGGTGGCCTTCCCCGCCGGTCTGTTCGAGTGCCGCGAATGGCGCGAATGTCTGTGCCCCGGCTATGGACCTTTTTCGGCGGCCGGTGCCAGCGTGCTGCCCGCCCGGCGTGTGACGGTCGGCGGAAGCGCGGTACGGCTATGGCACGCGTACGGTACGGGGCACGGACCGAGGCGGAGATGGCCGCCGCGCGCACGCCGGTCGCGAAGCTTCCCGACATCTGGTCCACCCGGGTGGTGGCCAAGAAGCTGGGCGAGGTGGCGTTCGAGCGCGAGGGCCTCGTCGTGCGCGCCTCGCTCGCCCGGCACGGCATCGCCTTCGTCGAGGTGCGCGGCGCGGTGAACGGACCACTGCCGCTGCCGGAGCCGAGCCGGAAGACCGACTTCACCTTCAAGTTCCTTCCCGCGGTGGACGGTTGGGGCTTCGACGGCGATCCGGTGCTGGTGCACTGCCTGTGCAACGAGAAGGTGCGCCGGCTGGAGCGGGTCACCGGGGAGGTCGTCCTGCGCGAGTCCATGTACGACCCGGTGGCCGACCTCCCGGTCCTGAGGCTCGTCGACATCACCATCGGTGAGAAGACCAGCGACCGGCGCGGCAAGGTCGTCGAGCGGGTCAGTGCCCAGGCCCTGTTGCCGTACATCCACCAGCGTTACGACGATCCGCGGCAGATCCTCGACGCGCCCCCGGCGGGGAGCGTCTGATGCGGCGCCGGCTTCATGCGCCCGCACGAGGTGCCGCCGCGCGACCGCATCGGTGTCGACAAGGTCATGTGGGGCAGCGACTACCCGCACGACGAGGGCACTTACCCGTACTCCAGGGAAGGCCTGCGCATCGCCTACGCGGGCGTGCCGCGCGACGAGGTCGCCGCCATGGTCGGGGACAACGCGGCCCGCGTGTACGGCTTCGACCTCCACCTGCTGGATCCTCGCGGCGAAGGTGGGGCCGACGGAGGCGGAACTGGCCGATCCGCTCACCGAACCGCCGTCGCACGCGACGAGCCCGGCGTTCGCACGGGGAGCGTCGGTACGGGTGTGGTGACGCCCGTGGTGGGATCCTCCCGGTGTGACGGAACCAACGCACGCCGGCGAGGCCCATGGGGGCGCACTGGGTGAGCGGCTGAACTGGCTGCGCGCGGCCGTGCTGGGCGCGAACGACGGCATCGTGTCGACCGCGGGCCTCGTCGTCGGCGTGGCCGGCGCGACGGACCACCGCTCGGCCCTGCTCACCGCCGGTCTCGCGGGCCTGCTCGCCGGGTCGATGTCGATGGCCGCCGGGGAGTACGTGTCGGTCTCCACCCAGCGGGACTCCGAGATGGCCGCACTCGCCCTGGAACGGCGGGAGCTGCGCGAACAGCCCGAGGCGGAGCTGGAGGAACTCACCGGGCTGCTGCAGGAGCGGGGCATGTCCCACGAGGTCGCCAGGGAGGCGGCCGAGCAGCTGACCGAACGGGACGCACTCAGGGCGCACGCGCGCGTGGAGCTCGGCATCGACCCCGACGAGCTGACCAATCCCTGGCACGCGGCGTGGGCGAGCTTCCTCGCGTTCACCGTCGGAGCGCTGCTGCCGCTGCTGGCGATCGTCCTGCCGCCCGTTCACTGGCGGCTCCCGGTCACCGTGGTCTCGGTGCTGGCGGCCCTGGTCCTCACCGGCTGGACCAGCGCACGCCTCGGCGGCGCCCGGCCCGGGCCTGCCGTGCTGCGCAACGTGGCGGGCGGAGCGCTGGCCATGGGGGTCACCTACGCGGCGGGGGCGCTGCTTGGGGCGGCCGGGGTCTAGCCCCGCCCGGTTCCTGCTGGTCCGCGGCGCCTCGGCGAGCGGCGGGCGTCCGCGGCGGCGTACCGTGAAGTGCGCCCGACCACCCCCCGAGCGCACCCATGACACCGCACGAGAAGGACCCTCGCCATGCGCGCCACCACCATCCACGCCCCGTACGACATGCGCGTGGAGGACGTGCCCGAGCCCGTGGTGCAGCTGCCCACCGACGCCGTGGTGCGGGTGCTGCGCGCCTGCATCTGCGGCAGCGACCTGTGGGCGTACCGCGGCGAGGCGGCCCGGCAGCCGGGGCAGCGCATCGGGCACGAGTTCCTCGGCGTCGTGGAGGAGACCGGCAGCGAGGTCTCGTCCGTCCGGCGGGGTGACCTGGTCGTCGCGCCCTTCATGTGGTCCGACGGCGTCTGCGACTACTGCCGCGAGGGCCTCACCACCTCCTGCGAGCACGGCGGCTTCTGGGGCTCCGTCGGCTACGACGGCGGCCAGGGCGAGGCCGTGCGCGTGCCGTTCGCCGACGGCACCCTCGTCCAGCTCCCCAAGGACGCGGCCTGCGACGACCACCTGCTGTCCGCCCTGCTGACCCTCTCCGACGTCCTCGGCACCGGCCACCACGCGGCCCTCGGCGCGGGCATCCGCCCGGGAGCCACGGTCGCCGTCGTCGGCGACGGAGCCGTCGGCCTGTGCGCGGTGCTCGCCGCCAGGCGGCTGGGTGCGGAGCGGATCATCGCCCTCGGCCGCCACCAGGTCCGTACCGACATCGCGCGCCGCTTCGGCGCCACCGATGTCGTCGCCGAGCGCGGCGACGCGGCCGTCGAGGCCGTACGCGAGCTCACCCGCGGACAGGGCGCACACGCCGTGGTCGAAGCCGTCGGCACCGAACAGTCCATGCGTACGGCGGTCAACATCACCCGCGACGGCGGCGCGATCGGCTTCGTCGGAGTGCCGCACGGCAGCAGCACCGGAGTCGACCTCGGCGTCATGTTCGACCGGAACATCGCACTGCGCGGCGGCGTCGCACCGGTCCGCGCCTACATCCCGGAACTGCTGCCCGACGTCCTGGACGGCACCGTCGACGCCTCACCGGTCTTCGACCTGACGGTCGGTCTGGAGGGCGTCCCCGACGGCTACAAGGCGATGGACGAGCGCACGGCCCTCAAGGTGCTCGTCACCAACGACTGACGTCACGACCAGCGGATCGGCAGCGGCAGCGCCGTCAGCAGCCCCGACACCAGGACCACCACCCCTAGCGCGGCGACCTCGACGCGCGCGGGGGAGCAGGCGGTCAGCGGGTCGGTGGCGCGGCGCAGCCGGATCCGCGCCCACAGGGCGAGCAGGGTGACGGTGGCCACGAGGATCACCTTGGCGAGCAGGGTGCGCCCGTACGCCGTCGTCGTCAGCTGGTCCAGGATCGTGTGCGACGGCATGCGGCGCAGCGAACTCCACACCCCGGTCGCGGTGATGGCGGCGAGCAGAACGGCCGCCACGCGCGCGTAGAGCCCCAGCAGGGCCGCGCCCGTCTCGGAGGGCCCCCACCGGCGCAGCGTCCGCAGCGTGTGCAGCAGACTTCCCGACCACAGCGTCGCGCACGTCAGGTGCACGGCCGTCAGTCCCGACCCGAGCAACGGGCTGTGTTCGGTCGTGGGGTGCGCCCGCAGGGCTTCCGCAGTGATGATCGCTGCCAGCGGCCAGACCTGGGTGGCGGGGCGGCGCGAGAGGGCGCAGAGGCCGGCTGCGAGAAAGGCGTTGACCTCGATCAGCGCGAGCTTGCCGTCCCGCGAGTCGTAGAGGCCGCCGACGTTGATGTCGGCGAGGCTGTGCGGCACCAGGTTGCCGGTGGACACGACCGAGGCGAGGCCCAGTGCGGCGACGAAACCGGCGGCGGCCGCATACGGCGCCCAGCTGCGGGGCGCGTCTTGCGGAGCGTCGGGCAGCGAACGGGCCAGACGCTTGACGAACAACTCGCCCACCGGCACGCACAACGCGGCGAACAGCACCGCCCGCAGCAGGGCGATGCCGCTGACCCCGGGTGCGGCGGCCTCCCCCGTGCCGTGCAGCGCGAGGGACGGGCCGAGCAGCGGTATCAGCGCGGCCAGGGCCACCAGGACGAGTACGGCGACGGCTCGGCCGGCCCGGGAGCGCCGTACGGGCTCCCCGGCCTCGGCTTCCCCGGCCGTGGGTTTTATCAGGGTCACCTCACGATGTTCGCCAGCCGTCACAGAACCGGGCAAGTGGAGTAAGACAACTGGGGTACGGCATTCTGCTCACAGGTACGCTTTCGGGCGCTCCCGTGACTCAGACCCAGCGCGCGGGATCCGTCCCCCAGGGCGCCGGCGGCCGCGCCCAGTCGGCGGGCCCGCCCGCGAAGGACACCGGCGGCAGCGCGTACCGCAGCCGCCCCAGCGAGCTGTCCGTCTCGGCGAGCCAGGTACCGGGCCCGTCGTACGAGTCGTCGCTCGCGGCACCGGCCCCGATGCCGTTCACGAGCCACTCGGCGGTCCGCGCCAACGCCAGCCGTACGAACCGGCTGCCACCCTCGTACGACTGCTCGGTCAGTGCCCGCAGCACCGCCGCCGCCAGCAGATAGCCCGTCCCGTGGTCGAGCGCCTGCGCGGGCAGCGCCCCCGGCTGCCCAGGCGAGCCCTCGGTGGCGGCGATCCCCGACGCCACCTGCACCAGGCTGTCGAAGCCCCGCCGCTCCCTCCACGGCCCGTACGCGCCCCATGCCGACACCTGCGCCACGACCACCCCGGGCCGCCGCTCCGCCAGCGCGTGCGGCGACAGACCGAACCGGTCCAGGGCGCCCGGCCGGTACCCGGTGACGACCACGTCCGCCGCCGCGAGCAGTTCCTCGAAGGTGCGCCGGTCGGCCCTCAGGTCCAGCGTCGCCGACCGCTTCCCGAAGCCCGTGTCGGCGTGCTGGTCGGGCAGTTCGGGCAGCTGTGGGGGGTCCACGCGCAGCACGTCCGCGCCCAGCAGGGCGAGCGTGCGGGTGGCGACCGGGCCGGCCAGCACCCGCGTCAGGTCGAGGACGCGCAGTCCGGCCGCGGGCAGCAGGGGAGACCCGTCGAGCGGGGCGGGCACACGCGCGTGCGCGGAGCCGAGCCGTTCGCGCTCCACCAGGGGCCGCGCGGCCACCTGAACGGCCTGCTCGTGCGCGGCCCACTCCTCGGGGGTGCGCAGTGCCACGGCCAGGCCCCCCGCCGCGTACACCGCCTCCTCGACCTCCGGCGCGGACCGCTCGGCCAAGGCGGCTTCGACGGCGGCCACGTCGTCCGGCACGCCCAACGCGTCCAGCAGCCGTGCCCGGTGGTGCGGATAGTTCGCGTGCGTCCGCACCCATCCGTCCGCCGTCCGCCAGAACCGCGACAACGGCGCGAAACTGACCGGCGCCCGCCCGTCGACCAGCAGATGCCGCTCACTGTGGAAGGCCGCGGCGACGGCGCCGTCGTCCACCCGGACCGCGGGCACCTCGGGAAGCCCGCTCCGCAGTGCGCCCAACTCGGCAGCGGCGAGCGCGCAGGCCCCGACGCAGGCCCGCGCCAACTCCCGTACGGGAAGGCGCCCCTGGAGAGCGCCCTCCCGCACCACGTCCGACACCCGCGGGAGAAGAGCGGCATCGCCGCCCAGTGCAGACCATGCGAACTTGATTGCAGTCATGACTGCACTATGCATCATTGACTGAATCAATATATGGACGGCGACCCGGCGGCGTGCGTCCTGCTTCTGTCTGCTTCTTGCCCGCTACTTGGTCACCGCGGCCAGGGCGTCCACCGTGCCCCAGCCGTAGAAGGCGTTGTAGTTCCTCGGCCCCTCGCACACCGCGTCGACCTTGCCGTCCCCGTCGATGTCGTACGGGTCCGTGCAGGCCGTGCCGTCGGCCTCGGCGTACAGCAGGGCCTTCACCAGGGCGGCGGAGGCGTGCGGATGGGTTGACTTGATCAATGCGGCGACCGCTGCCACATGCGGCGAGGCCATCGACGTACCGGCCATGTAGCCCCACTTGCCGCCCGGCAGCGTGCCCAGGATCAGGCCGCTGGTGGCCGGCGGGGCCGGGGCCTGGTAACGGGTCGAGTCGCCGCCCGGCGCGGCCACGTCGATGATGCCCAGACCGTAGTTGGAGAACGACGACTTGATGCCCTTCGCGCCGGTCGCCGCCACGGTCACCACACCCGGCAACTGGGTCGGTATGTCAAGGCACTTGGACGGGTCGACCACCCGGCCGGAGGGGGTGCCGTCGTTCGGCGAGGACGGGTCCGTGATCGAGTCCGAGGCCAGGTCGTACTTCTCGTTGCCGGCCGCAGCGACGTTGACCGTGCCCTTCCGCTCGGCGAACCGCGCGGCCCGGGTGACGGCGTCCACGAGCGCCTTCTGGTCCGGGTCGTCGGTGCAGTTGAAGTACCAGGGATCGGTGTAATAGCTGTTGTTGGTGACGTCGACGCCGTGCTCGGCCGCCCACACGAAGCCGCAGACCACGGCCTCGGTGTAGAAGTAGCCGTTCGGGTTCGCCACCTTGATGCCGGCGACCTTCACGCCCGGGGCGACACCGGTCATGCCGATGCCGTTCTTCGCGGCCGCGATCTCGCCCGCCACATGCGTGCCGTGCGGGCTCTCCGAGGCGCCGGGGCGCCAGGCGCCGTCGGTCGTGTCCGGCTTGCCCGAGACACAGTTGACCGAGGCGTTCCGGTTGAAGTTCGGCGCGATGTCGGGGTGCGTGTCGTCGACGCCGGTGTCGATCACGCCGACCGTGACCTTCGGGCTGCCCAGCGACTTCTCGTGCGCCTTGTCCGCCTTGACGGCGGCGAGATCCCACTGCAGGGGCTCCAGCGGGTCCTGCCCGTCGGCGGCCTGAACGCCCTTCAGGTCCTCGGCCGTGAGCGCCGTCGGGGCGCCCATGTCGGTCGTCGACTGGGCGGGCAGCGGCGCGTTGCGGGTGTTGCCGGCCGACTCCACCCCGCGCACGGTGCGGATGATCCTGGCGAAGTCGGGGTTCGCCGAGTGGACGACGATCACGCCGATCTCGTCGTACGACGTCACGATCGTGCCGCCGGCCGCGGCGATCGCCTTCTTCACATACGCCGGAGCTCCATGCCCGGAGCGGACGTTGACGACGTAGCTGAGCGAGCTCGCGTCGGCGGCGCTCGTGGCCGCCGGCACGCTGTCCGCGGCCGCGACCGTGCCGTTCGGCAGGAACGCGAGGGCCGTCGCCATCGCCATGCCCAGCGGGATCGCGATCGCGCGGCGGTAGCGCGGGTGAGGCGCTGTCATGTGTCGGTGTCTCCAGTTCGTTCGCGGTGCGAGCGGTGGGTACGGACCGTGCGGACGGTCCGGGGCGGCGCGGTCCCTGTCACCGCGCCGCCCGGGCAGGCACTGGATCTACTTCACTGCGCGCAGCGCGTTGACGATACCGAAACCGTAGAATCCGTTGATCCGTTTGCCGCCCACGCAGGTGGCGTCCACGACGCCGTCGCCGTCCCCGTCGTACGGGCCGGCCGGGCAGCCCGGATTGTCGGCCTGCGCCTTGAGGAGGGCCTGCAGTTGGGCCGGAGTCGCCCACGGGTGCGTCGACTTCAGCAGCGCGGCGACGGCCGCGACGTGCGGTGTGGCCATCGACGTGCCCTGCAGGAAGCCGTAGGAGTCGTTCGGCAGCGTGGAGAGGATGCGGCCGTTCTTCGACGGCGTGTCGGGAATCTTGTACTTGTCGCCGCCCGGCGCCGCGACGTCGATGACACCGTCGCCGTAGCTGGAGTAGTACGACTTTGCGCCCGTGACACCCGTCGCGCTGACCGTGACCACACCCGGCAGCTGGGTCGGCACGTCGAAGCACTTGTGCGGGTCGACCGTCCGGGTGACAGGCGTCGAGTCGTCGGGGCTCGAGGCGTCGACGAGGGCGTTCGAGTCGAGGTCGTCGTTGGAGTTGCCCGCGGCGGCGACATTGAGCGTGCCCTTGCGCTGTGCATACAGCTGGGCTCTGTTGACCGAATCAACAATGGCACGTTGATCGGGATCGTCCATGCAGTTGTACTGCCACGGATCAACGTAGTAGCTGTTGTTGGTGATCTCGACGCCGTGGTCGGCGGCGAACACGAAGGCGCACACGACGCTCTCGGGGAAGAACAGCTGGTTCGCGTCCGGCTGGGCCACCGTGATGCCGGCGACCTTCACACCGGGCGCCACCCCCGCGACACCGATGCCGTTGCGTGCCGCGGCGATCTCCCCCGCCACATGGGTGCCGTGGTAGTGCTCGGCGTCCACCGGCCGCCAGGAGCCGTACGTCGTGTCCGCCTTGCCGCTCACGCAGTTCGCGGACTGCGAGGCGGAGAAGTTCGGGGCGATGTCGGGATGGGTGTCGTCGACGCCGACGTCGATCACGGCGACGGTCACGTTCTTGCTGCCCGGGTCGACCTCGGCGGCCTTGTCGGCACCGATCGCCCTGAGGTCCCACTGGTCCGCCTCGAGCGGCTCCTCGCCGGCCGTCGAGCTCCCCGCGATCTTCGCGGCCTCGGCCTTGGAGAGGTACTGCACCGCCCCCTCGTCCGTGGTCCCCGCCGCCGTCACCGGCGAGGTGCGCGAGGCCCCCGCGGACTGCACGCCGGGCGCCCTGCGTATCTGCTGGGCGAAGGCGGGGTTCGCGGAGTGGACGACGATCACGCCGATCCTGTCGTACGCCACGACGACGGTGCCGCCGGCCTTGGCTATCGCCTTCTTGACCGACTCGATCGTGCGATGGTCCGTCTTGGTGTTGACGAGATACGCGAAGTTCTCCGCGTCGGCCGCCTGTGCCGTGGACCCCGCGCGCGGGGCGGCCTGGGCGGCCGCCGGCAGGAAGCCGAGCGAGGCGGTCAGCGACAGCACGACCGGTACGGCGAGTGCGAGCCGACGTCTGGAACGCAGATGAGCCATGGGGTCTCCACATCATCCGGAAACGAAACCGCCCGAGACGCAGATGCTGCTCGGGCAGGTACATGACGGGCGGTGCAGGCCGAAGCTATCTCCCGGCGCCGCTGGTCAGCAATGAGTTGCCCAAGGTGAGTTCGGAAACAGGTCAAGGGAGTTGAACCTGTCCTCGCGTGGCGCCGTGACCTTGGACAGGGAGCGCGAGGACACTCGCCCCCGATCCCCGTCACAACCGCATCCGCAACGCGAGGAGACTCCGTGGCCACCGAGACACCGCCCCCCTCGAAGACCCAAGCCCGACTTCCCTCCACCGAGGAGTTCGTCGCGGAGCAGGAGAGTGCGGAGTTCGGTGAACTGCGCCGCTCCCACCGCTCCTTCGCCTTTCCGCTCACCGTCGGCTTCATCGCCTGGTACCTGCTCTACGTCCTGCTGTCGAACTTCGCGGACGACTTCATGGGCACCAAGCTGTTCGGCAACGTCAACGTCGCCCTGGTGCTCGGCCTCGCCCAGTTCCTCACCACATTCCTCATCGCCTGGTGGTACTCGCGGCACGCCGCCGCCAAGCTCGACCCCAAGGCCGAGGCGATCAAGTCCCGTATGGAGGGCGACGCATGAGCATCGCGCAGCAGAGCGTGCTGGCCGCGGGTGCGGCCAGTGAGCACCGGACGCTGATCATCACCCTGTTCTCGGTGTTCGTCGCCGCGACCCTCGTCATCACCGTATGGGCGGGCCGCCAGACCAAGGACGCCGCCGACTTCTACGCGGGCGGCCGCCAGTTCACCGCCTTCCAGAACGGCCTCGCCGTCTCCGGCGACTACATGTCGGCCGCGTCCTTCCTCGGCATCGCGGGCGCGATCTCGCTGGCCGGCTACGACGGCTTCCTGTACTCCATCGGCTTCCTGGTCGCCTGGCTGGTGGCGCTGCTCCTGGTGGCCGAGCCCCTGCGCAACTCGGGCCGCTACACCATGGGCGACGTCCTCGCCTACCGGATGCGCCAGCGGCCCGTCCGCACCGCGGCCGGCACCTCCACCATCGTCGTTTCGATCTTCTACCTGCTGGCCCAGATGGCGGGCGCGGGGGTCCTGGTCTCGCTGCTGCTCGGCATCACCAGCGACGCAGGCAAGATCGGCATCGTCGCCCTCGTCGGCATCCTGATGATCGTGTACGTCACCATCGGCGGCATGAAGGGCACCACCTGGGTCCAGATGGTCAAGGCGGTGCTGCTCATCGCGGGCGCCCTGCTGCTGACCTTCCTGGTGCTGCTGAAGTTCGACTTCAACATCTCCGACCTGCTCGGCAAGGCCGCCGACAACAGCGGCAAGGGGTCGGCGTTCCTGGAGCCCGGCCTGAAGTACGGCCTCACCTCGACGTCCAAGCTGGACTTCATCTCCCTGGGCATCGCCCTGGTGCTGGGCACCGCGGGCCTGCCGCACATCCTGATCCGCTTCTACACCGTGCCCACGGCCAAGGCCGCCCGTAAGTCCGTGAACTGGGCGATCGGCCTCATCGGCGCCTTCTACCTGATGACGCTCGCGCTGGGCTTCGGCGCCGCGGCGCTCATCAAACCGGACGAGATCATCGCCTCCAACAAGGCGGGCAACACGGCGGCACCCCTGCTGGCCCTGCACCTGGGCGGTGTCGACTCCAACTGGGGCGCCATCCTGCTCGCCTCCATCTCCGCGGTCGCCTTCGCCACGATCCTCGCGGTCGTCGCGGGCCTGACCCTCGCCTCCTCCTCGTCGTTCGCCCACGACATCTATGCGAACGTCATCAAGAAGGGCGAGGCCACCGAGAAGCAGGAACTGCGGGCGGCCCGCTGGGCTACGGTCGCGATCGGTGCCGTCTCGATCTGCCTCGGCGCCCTGGCCCGCGACCTGAACGTGGCCGGCCTCGTCGCCCTCGCCTTCGCGGTCGCCGCCTCCGCCAATCTGCCGACCATCCTCTACAGCCTCTTCTGGAAGCGGTTCACCACCTCCGGAGCCCTGTGGTCGATCTACGGCGGCCTGATCACGGCGGTCGGCCTGGTGCTGTTCTCGCCGGTGGTCTCCGGCAAGGAGTCGTCGATGTTCCCCCACGTCGACTTCCACTGGTTCCCGCTGGAGAACCCGGGCATCATCTCGATCCCGGTCGGCTTCCTGCTCGGCGTCATCGGCACCTACCTGTCCAAGGAGGAGCCCGACAAGGGCAAGTACGCGGAGCTGGAGGTCCGCTCCCTGACCGGCACCGGCGCCCACTGACGACAGCTGGAAACGGCCCCTGACCCGGCCGCGTCGTAGGTCCCTACGACGCGGCCGCGCCGTACCTCGTGGGATCGGGCCGCTGTTGTTGTCAGTGACGTCACGTAGGCTCACAAGTGAACGGAAATGATGGACCGGCACTGATCCGTATCTGATCAGCTACGAGGGAGGGGGCCCACGTGCTCATCGACACCTACGGCCGAGTGGCCACCGACCTGAGGGTCTCGCTGACCGACCGGTGCAATCTGCGATGTACGTACTGCATGCCCGAAGAGGGACTGCAGTGGCTGTCCAAGCCCGACCTGCTCACCGACGACGAGATCGTCCGCCTGATCGACATCGCCGTCACCTCCCTGGGCATCAAGGAGGTCCGCTTCACCGGCGGCGAGCCCCTGCTGCGCCCGGGCCTGGTCGGCATCGTCGAGCGGGTCGCCGCGCTGCACCCCCGCCCCCAGATGTCCCTGACGACGAACGGCATCGGACTCAAGCGCACGGCGACGGCCCTGAAGGCAGCGGGCCTGGACCGGGTGAACGTCTCACTCGACACCCTGCGCCCGGACACCTTCAAGACCCTCACCCGCCGGGACCGCCACAAGGACGTCATCGAGGGCCTTCAGGCCGCCCGCGACGCAGGCCTGACCCCGGTCAAGGTCAACACCGTCCTGATGCCGGGACTGAACGAGGACGAGGCCCCGGACCTGCTCGCCTGGGCCGTGGAGCACGACTACGAGCTGCGCTTCATCGAGCAGATGCCCCTGGACGCCCAGCACGGCTGGAAGCGCGAGGGCATGGTCACCGCGGGCGACATCCTGGCCTCGCTGCGCACCCGCTTCGAGCTGACTCCGGAGGGCACGGACGAGCGCGGCTCGGCCCCCGCAGAGCGCTGGGTCGTGGACGGCGGTCCGCACCGCGTCGGTGTCATCGCCTCCGTCACCCGCCCTTTCTGCTCGGCCTGCGACCGTACCCGCCTCACCGCCGACGGCCAGATACGCACCTGCCTGTTCGCACAGGAGGAGACCGACCTGCGCGCAGCCCTGCGCTCCGACGCCCCGGACGAGGAGATCGCCCGCATCTGGCGACTGGCCATGTGGGGCAAGAAGGCGGGAGCGGGCCTGGACGACCCGTCGTTCGTCCAGCCGGACCGCCCGATGTCGGCGATCGGCGGCTAGGAGTTCTCGGGCGCTTCCCAGTCGTCGAACTTCACGACGTCCTTGAGGAAACCCCGCACCCCGAGGAACTGCGACAGATGCTCCCGGTGCTCCTCGCAGGCGAGCCACGTCTTGCGCCGCTCCGGCGTGTGGATCTTCGGGTTGTTCCATGCGAGCACCCAGACGGCATCGGCACGGCAGCCCTTGGCGGAGCAGATCGGGTTCTCGTCACTCACAGGTTCGTCTCACAACCGGCTGAACAAGGCGCGGAGAAAAGCCGCCGAACAAGGCGACGCCGAGCAGCCACGGGGGGAGCTGCCCGGCGTCGGTCTGTCGCTCCGACGGGGGATGCGGAGCGCCTACGAAGTATGTCACGGATAACCGTTTGCCCGGCACCGGAACAACATGATTGATCTGAGCTTTTCTTGAGCTTGGTGCGGAGCCGCCTTCCGTTTGCGACCCCTGCGCCATGGTCACGCCCGGTCGTGCGGCTCGCTTCGTGCGCCCGGTGCGGGCTCGGCCGCGACATCTTCCGGGACCGGTTCCGCGAAACCGTCCTTCGTCCCCAGCGGCGCAATCATCGGACGCATCGGGACACTGACGAAAGTCGACGGAAGCGACGGCGCGTTCTCCCGGCCCGCGTTGGCGATCACCACGGCGATGTAGGGGAGGACCGCTCCGAGGACCAACGCCACGATCGCCACAGGCCGTTCGACGTTCCACAGCGAGGCCGCGAGGATCACGGACACCGTACGGATCGACATCGAGATGACGTACCGGCGCTGCCGGCCGCGCACGTCCTCCTCGAGGCTCGCCCTGGCCCCGGTGATCCGGAACACCTGGCTGTTGCCGACGCCATGCAGC
The DNA here is from genome assembly GCF_053593775.1 of Streptomyces sp. NPDC002092. Taxonomy (NCBI): domain Bacteria; kingdom Bacillati; phylum Actinomycetota; class Actinomycetes; order Kitasatosporales; family Streptomycetaceae; genus Streptomyces; species Streptomyces sp. NPDC002092. Next base: position 28,608 of record NZ_JBSFDG010000009.1, on the reverse strand, counting down.
TTCCGCATCACATTCCACCATCCGCCCGCATCGGACCGTCCCCGTCCCCGTGCCCGGTCCGCCCCCGGTCTGGGAACGGCGCCCGGACACCTCCAACGTTACGCCGCGCCTGCGCCGCCTACGAGACCGGGGCACCGCCTACCTGCCCGAACGACCTCAGCCGTAGCACGTACAGCCTCGCCCGGCATGCACCGTACGCCGCCCGGGCCGGCACAGACGGCGGGCGTGAGCTGAAGCGTGCCCCGAAGGGGCGCGGGGCTGTATCGATCTGCGGCTCCGCCGCGTGGGCGCGCACCACCACGACGAAGCCGCAGCCCGCAGATCACCCGCACCCCACGGCGATTACGCGCCCACCTCAACGGCGGCAAGATTCTTCTTGCCCCGCCGAAGCACGAGCCACCGCCCGTGAATCAGATCCTCCTTGGAGGGCACGGCGTCCTCGGACGTGACCTTCACGTTGTTCACGTACGCCCCGCCCTCCTTCACGGTCCGCCGCGCAGCCGACTTGCTGGCGACCAGGCCGACCTCGGCGAACAGGTCCACGATCGGACCGAGCTCGGTGACCTGGATGTGCGGCACCTCGGACAGCGCGGCCGCCAGCGTCGCGTCGTCCAGCTCCGCAAGCTCGCCCTGCCCGAAGAGGGCACGGGACGCGGCGATCACCGCGGCCGTCTGGTCGGCACCGTGCACCAGCGTCGTCAGCTCCTCCGCCAGCGCGCGCTGGGCGGCACGGGCCTGCGGGCGCTCCTCGGTCTGCTTCTCCAGCTCCTCGATCTCCTCACGGGACTTGAAGCTGAAGATCCGCAGGAACTTGGAGACATCCCGGTCGTCCGCGTTCAGCCAGAACTGGTAGAAGGCGTACGGCGTGGTCATCTCGGGGTCGAGCCAGACCGTGCCGGACTCCGTCTTGCCGAACTTGGTGCCATCGGCCTTGGTGATCAGCGGAGTGCCCAGCGCGTGCACCACGGCCTCGGGCTCGACCCTGTGAATCAGGTCCGTACCCGAGGTGAGGTTGCCCCACTGGTCGCTGCCGCCGGTCTGCAGCGTGCACCCGTACCGCCGGTACAGCTCCAGGAAGTCCATGCCCTGCAGGATCTGGTAGCTGAATTCGGTGTAACTGATGCCTTCCTGGGACTCCAGGCGCCGGGCGACGGCCTCCTTGCTGATCATCTTGTTCACGCGGAAGTGCTTGCCGATGTCCCGCAGGAACTCGATGGCCGACAGACCCTGCGTCCAGTCCAGGTTGTTGACCATGACCGCGGCGTTCGGTCCCTCGAAGTCCAGCAGCGGGGCGATCTGCGCGCGCAGCCGCTCGACCCACTGGGCGACGATCTCGGGGGCGTTGAGCGTGCGCTCGGAGTTCGGCTTCGGGTCACCGATCAGGCCGGTGGCACCCCCGACCAGGCCCAGCGGCCGGTTGCCCGCGTCCTGGATCCGGCGCATCGTCAGGATCTGCACGAGGTTGCCGAGGTGCAGGCTGGGCGCGGTCGGGTCGAAGCCGCAATAGAACGTGACGGGACCGTCCGCGAACGCCTTGCGCAATGCGTCCTCGTCAGTGGAGAGGGCGATCAGCCCGCGCCACTTCAGCTCGTCGACGATGTCCGTCACGGTTCTCGTATCTCCTTGATGATCTTCGGGCAGTCGAGCGACAGCCGCCTACGAGGTTATACGCCCTGACTGACAGAGCTCATATTGAAGTCGGGCACCCGCAGCGCAGGCATCGCAGCCCTAGTGAACCAGTCGCTCCACTCCCTCGGCAGCGTCTTTTCCGTACGCCCGGCCTCCGTCGCCCGCCCGAGCAGGTCGACGGGCGACTCGTTGAAGCGGAAGTTGTTGACCTCGCCGCTGACCTCACCGTTCTCGACGAGGTAGACGCCGTCCCTGGTCAGGCCGGTGAGCAGCAGCGTGGCCGGGTCGACCTCGCGGATGTACCAGAGGCAGGTCAGCAGCAGCCCCCGCTCGGTGTTCGCGACCATCTCCTCAAGGGAGCGGTCGTCCCCGCCGGTCAGGACGAGGTTGTCGATCGAGGGAGCCACCGGCAGCCCCGTCAGGCCCGCGCTGTGCCGGGTGGTGGTCAGGTGGGCCAGTTCACCCTGCCTTACCCAGTCGGTGGCCGCGAGCGGCAGCCCGTTGTCGAACACCGACTGGTCGCCGCCGGAGGAGTGCGCGATCACGAAGGGCGCCGACTCCAGGCCCGGCTCGTTCGGGTCGCTGCGCAGGGTCAGCGGCAGCTCGCTGAGCCTGTCGCCCACGCGCGTGCCGCCGCCCGGCTTGGAGAACACCGTACGGCCCTCGACCGCGTCCCGGCCCGACGCCGACCACATCTGGTAGATCAGCAGGTCCGCGACAGCGGTCGGCGGCAGCAGCGTCTCGTACCGCCCGGCCGGCAGCTCGATCCGCCGCTCCGCCCACCCGAGGCGCACGGCGAGTTCCGCGTCCAGCGCGGCCGGGTCGACGTCCTTGAAGTCACGCGTGGAGCGGCCCGCCCAAGCCGAGCGGGTACGGTCCGGGGACTTGGCGTTCAGCTCCAGCGTCCCGTTGGGCTGGTCGTGCCGCAGTCGCAGGCCCGTCGACGTACCCACATAGCTCGACACCAGCTCGTGGTTGGCGAAGCCGTACAACTCACGGCCGCCCGCACGCGCGCGTGCGAACGCCTCACCGAGTGCCGGCGCGAAGTCGGCGAACACCGTCGACGAGGTCTCGGCGGGCGCATCCACGAAGTCCGGCGACTGCGTGACGCCCGTGACCAGCGGCTGTGCGTCCTCCGCAGGCCCGGCGCCACGGGCGGCGGCCTCGGCGGCCCGCACCAGCGGCTCCAGCTCGTCCACGGTCACGGCCGAGCGGGAGACGACACCGGAGGCGGTGCCTTCCTTGCCGTCGACGGTCGCGACGACCGTGAGAGTGCGTCCACGGGTGACGCCGTTCGTGGTGAGCGCGTTGCCCGCCCAGCGGAGGTTGGCGGTCGAGTGCTCGTCGGCGATGACGACACAGCCGTCGGCGGTGGACAGCTCCAGCGCCCGCTCGACGATCTCGTGCGGCTTGCTGCTGCGGGCGCTCATCGACCGGCCTCCTGCGTGGTGTTGAGGATGTTGACGCCCTTGAAGAGCGCGGACGGGCAGCCGTGCGAGACGGCGGCGACCTGGCCCGGCTGGGCCTTGCCGCAGTTGAAGGCGCCCCCGAGGACATACGTCTGCGGGCCGCCCACCGCGGCCATCGAGCCCCAGAAGTCGGTGGTGGTCGCCTGGTACGCGACATCCCGCAGCTGCCCGGTGATCCGACCGTTCTCGATCTTGAAGAACCGCTGACCCGTGAACTGGAAGTTGTACCTCTGCATGTCGATCGACCATGAACGGTCACCGACGACGTAGATGCCCCGGTCCACCCCGCCGATCAGGTCCTCCGTCGCCATCCCCGCCGGATCCGGCTGCAGCGACACATTCGCCATGCGCTGCACCGGCACGTGTCCGGGGGAGTCGGCGAACGCACAGCCGTTGGACCGCTCGAACCCGGTCAGCTTCGCGATCCGCCGGTCCAGCTGGTAGCCGACGAGCGTGCCGTCCTTCACCAGGTCCCAGGACTGGCCCTCGACGCCCTCGTCGTCGTAGCCGACGGTCGCGAGGCCGTGCTCGGCGGTGCGGTCGCCGGTGACGTTCATCAGCTCGGAGCCGTACCTCAGCTTGCCGAGCTGGTCGAAGGTGGCGAAGGAGGTGCCGGCGTAGGCGGCCTCGTAGCCGAGGGCACGGTCCAGCTCGGTGGCGTGACCGATGGACTCGTGGATCGTCAGCCACAGGTTGGAGGGGTCCACGACCAGGTCGTACAGGCCCGCCTCGACGCTCGGCGCGCGCATCTTCTCGGCGAGCAGCTCCGGGATCTGCTCGAGCTCGCTCTCCCAGTCCCAGCCGGTGCCGGTGAGGTACTCCCAGCCGCGTCCCACGGGCGGCGCGATCGTCCGCATCGAGTCGAACTCGCCGCTCGACTCGTCGACCGACACGGCCGTCAGCTGCGGGTGCAGCCGCACGCGCTGCTGCGTGGTCACCGTCCCGGCCGTGTCGGCGTAGAACTTGTTCTCGTGCACGGTGAGCAGCGAGGCGTCGACATGGTTGACCCCGTTCGCCGCGAGCAGCTGCGCGCTCCAGTCCGTCAGCAGCGCCGACTTCTCCTCGTCGGGCACGGAGAACGGGTCGATGTCGTACGACGAGATCCAGGTCTTCTCGGCGTGCACGGGCTCGTCGGCGAGTTCCACCCTCCCCCACTGCCCGAAAGGCGTGGGAGGTGCCCCCACGCCCGAACCGGCCGCCTTGATCACCTGGGCGGAGAGCTTCGCCATCGCCACCGCCTGCGAGGCGACCTTGGCGGCGGCGTCCAGGCTCAGGTCCACCCCCGACGCGAAGCCCCAGGTGCCGCCGTGCACGACCCGTACCGCGTACCCGAGATCAGTGGTGTCCGACGAACCGGCGGGCTTGGCGTCCCGGAAGCGCCAGGACGCGCTGCGCACCCGCTCGAACCGGAAGTCCGCATGCTGGGCACCGAGGGCACGCGCGCGTGCCAGCGCCGCGTCGGCCAGGGCCCGTAGGGGAAGTGCCGTGAAGGCTTCGTCGATGGTATGAGGCACCGAGGTCTCTCCTTGTTGTCGTGACCTGTGATCGGACCGGCGGTTGCCCCGATCATTTCGCGTGACCGGGCCGCGGACCACAGGTTTCGAGCCGGTACCGGGAACTTTCTGTAGGGACCCGACAGTGAGTCCCGTAAGCCACTGTCGGTGCCCGATTGTCCGCGGGAGCACCCGGACCGATAGGTTTTCGAGGAAGCCGCCTGTCATCCAGGTGTTCGGGCGGGGGGTATCAGACCGCTATCGAAAGGGTGATCCGTTGAGCCGCTCGGTTCTCGTCACCGGAGGCAACCGGGGCATCGGCCTCGCCATCGCCCGCGCATTCGCCGACGCCGGCGACAAGGTCGCGATCACGTACCGCTCGGGTGAGCCGCCGGCCGCCCTGACGGAATTGGGCTGCCTCGCGGTGAAATGCGACATCACCGACACCGAGCAGGTGGAGCAGGCCTACAAGGAGATCGAGGCCGAGCACGGCCCGGTCGAGGTCCTGATCGCCAACGCCGGCATCACCAAGGACCAGCTCCTGATGCGCATGTCCGAGGAGGACTTCACCTCGGTCATCGACACCAACCTCACCGGCACCTTCCGCGTGGTCAAGCGCGCCAACCGCGGCATGCTGCGCGCCAAGAAGGGCCGTGTCGTCCTGATCTCGTCGGTCGTCGGGCTGTACGGCGGCCCCGGCCAGGCCAACTACGCCGCCTCCAAGGCCGCCCTGGTCGGCTTCGCGCGTTCCCTCGCCCGTGAGCTGGGTTCGCGCAACATCACCTTCAACGTCGTCGCGCCCGGCTTCGTCGACACCGACATGACCAAGGTGCTCACCGACGAGCAGCGCGAGGGCATCGTCAAGCAGGTGCCGCTCGGCCGTTACGCGCAGCCGGAGGAGGTGGCCGCGACGGTGCGGTTCCTCGCCTCGGACGACGCCTCGTACATCACTGGAGCCGTCATTCCCGTTGACGGCGGACTGGGAATGGGTCACTGACAACCATGAGCGGAATTCTCGAGGGCAAGCGCGTCCTGATCACCGGTGTGCTGATGGAGTCCTCCATCGCCTTCCACGCCGCCAAGCTGGCCCAGGAGCAGGGCGCCGAGATCATCCTGACCGCGTTCCCGCGGCCCACGCTGACCGAGCGCATCGCCAAGAAGCTCCCCAAGCCCACCAAGGTCATCGAGCTCGACGTCACCAACGACGAGCACCTGGCCCGACTGGCCGACCTGGTCGGCGAGGAGCTCGGCGGCCTCGACGGCGTCGTGCACTCCATCGGTTTCGCGCCGCAGGACGCGCTCGGCGGCAACTTCCTCAACACGCCGTTCGAGTCGGTCGCCACGGCCATGCACGTCTCGGCGTACTCCCTGAAGTCGCTGACCATGGCCTGTCTGCCGCTGATGCAGAACGGCGGCTCGGTCGTCGGCCTCACCTTCGACGCGCAGTACGCCTGGCCGCAGTACGACTGGATGGGCCCGGCGAAGGCCGCCCTGGAGGCCACCAGCCGCTACCTCGCCCGTGACCTGGGCAAGCAGAACATCCGCTGCAACCTGATCTCCGCGGGCCCGATCGGCTCCATGGCCGCCAAGTCCATCCCGGGCTTCAGCGACCTGGCCGCCGTCTGGGACGAGCGCTCCCCGCTGGAGTGGGACCTCAAGGACCCGGAGCCGGCCGGCAAGGGCATCGTCGCGCTGCTGAGCGACTGGTTCCCGAAGACCACGGGCGAGATCGTCCACGTGGACGGCGGTCTGCACGCCATCGGCGCCTGACGCCGCCGCTGAGCCCCGGCCGACACTGAGGGCCCGCACCCCGCCGGGTGCGGGCCCTCAGCGCGTCCGCCGTCCTCGGTGCGAGAGCTCACCCGTTCGGGCTATGTGACCGGGCGGGCCGGGCCACCACTGCGCACCCTGGATTACGGGTCCGGCACGTGATTCCCTCCCCAGCACGGCCGAGGAGGTCCCCTTGTGCGCATCTTCCGCAACCTGGCCTCAGTGACCGTCGCCGTCGCTCTCGTGATGTCCCTGCCGTACGAGGCGATGCCCCACGCGCGCGTGAAGCCCGGGAAGCCGCCGGCGCCGCAGCTCTTCGGCGCCGAGTGCCGCACCAGGGTGACCGGTTCCCACGTGACCGCGTACTGCCACAACCCCTATCCGCTGACCGACGGCGTCAGCCTGCACGTCGAGTGCGCCCGCTGGTGGGACCTCGACACCGACGGCACTCCCGTCGACACCGAGCCGGCGATGACCGTACGGCTCACCGGCCGGTGCTGGAAGGAAGTCGGCTCGGTGTGGATCAGTCACCAGAGGCGCTGAACCGTCCCGGACGGCACAGGAACGGATAGCTCGCGGCCTCCGCACCGGCCGCCTCGGCGTCGCCCGTGCGGATCGCGTCGACCAGGCGGGTGTGCTCCATGTACGTCTCCGGGGTGAGCTCCTGGCCGACGTCCTCGCGCAGCCAGTCCCGCAGCACCTCGCCGAGGTCCGCGTACATCGCGGTCATCACGTCGTTGTGCGAGGCCGCCACCACCGCCATGTGGAAGGTCGCGTCCGCCGTCACGAAGGCCTCCGTGTCACCCGACCCCCAGGCCTCCTCGCGCCGTACGAGCAGGGCGTCCAGCTGCTTGAGGTCCTTCTCCGTGCGCCGTCCGGCGGCGAGCCTGGCGGCGGCCGACTCCAGCGTGGAGCGCAGCTCGGCGATGTGCCGCGGGTCCGCGTCGGCGAAACGGCGGTGCATCACGCCCGCCAGCTCACTGGTCGCCACGACATATGTGCCCGAACCCTGGCGGATGTCCAGCAGGCCGTTGTGCGCGAGGGCGCGGACCGCCTCACGGACCGTGTTCCGGGCCACCCCGAGCTGCTCGACCAGTTCGGGCTCCGTCGGGATGCGGGAGCCGACCGGCCACTCGCCCGAGGTGATCTGGTGCCGCAGCGCGGCGATGACCTGCTCGGACAGCGCGGAACGGCGGGGATGACTCAGGGGCATGGCACACCTTCGCACGCGACGGGCGGATCCGACCGACCTGGGGATGGACAACCAATCATCCTATGATTCTATGATGGACGGCATGGCACGTGAGGAAACCCGTACGAAGACGTTCACCACCGTGGCCGTTCCGGCCGCGCACGAGCCCCGGCGACCCGCCACGCGCGTGTGGCGGACGAGACTGCTGGTGCTCGGCATCGTCCTGTCGGCCCTCAACCTCCGTCCCGCCATCACCAGCCTGGGCGCGCTCCTCGAAGAGGTCCGCGACGGGCTCGGCATGAGCGGCAGCGTGGCCGGCCTGCTCACCTCCGTGCCCCCGCTCTGCTTCGCCGTCTTCGGTGTCACGGCCCCCCGCCTGGCCCGCCGCTTCGGGCCGGGCGCGGTGGTGTGCGCGGGCATGGTCGCCATCACCGCGGGCCTGCTCATACGGCCATACGTCGGGGGCGCAGCCGGCACGGCCGGCTTCCTCGCCGCCAGTGCGCTCGCCCTCATGGGCATCGCGGTCAGCAACGTCCTGATGCCGGTCATCGTCAAGCGCTGGTTCCCGGACCGGGTCGGCTCCATGACCGGCCTCTACTCGATGGCCCTCGCCCTGGGCACCGCCGCGGCGGCCGCGGTGACCGTGCCCGTGACCGAGGCGCTGGGCGGCAGTTGGCAGTCGGGACTCACCGTCTGGGCGGCCCTCGCGGCGGCCGCCGTACTGCCGTGGATCCCGTTCGTACGGCAGCGGGGCGTGGCGCCCGCCGAGGAGCCGGCCGGGCGGCAGGAGCACGCGCGCGTGGAGGCGCCCGCGCTGCGGATCACCCGGAGTCGCACCGCCTGGGCGCTCGCCGTCTTCTTCGGGCTGCAGGCCACCGCCGCGTACATCACGATGGGCTGGATGGCGCAGATCTTCCGGGACGCGGGCGTGCCCGCGGGCACGGCGGGGCTGCTGCTCGCCGTCACCATGGTGATGGGCGTGCCGCTGGCCTTCGTCATCCCGCGCGTCGCCGCCCGGCTGTCGCACCAGGGGCCGATCGTGATCGCGCTGGGCGCCTGCGGACTCGCCGGTTACGCCGGCCTGTACCTCGCACCGGCCGCCGGAGCCTGGGCCTGGGCACTGCTGCTCGGCGTCGCCAACTGCGCCTTCCCGCTGGCCCTGACCATGGTCGGCATGCGGGCCAGGACCGGCGCGGGCGTCGCCCAGCTGTCGGCGTTCGCCCAGAGCACCGGCTATCTGATCTCCATACCCGGCCCGCTCCTGGTGGGCGTGCTCTACCAGCACAGCGGCGGCTGGGGGCTGCCGATCGCGCTGATGGCCGCCCTGATGGTCCCGCAGATGGCCGTCGGCGTCCTGGCGGGGCGCAACCGCACGGTGGAGGACGAGGCGGCCCGCTGACCCCGCCCGTACCGCCGTGGGCGACGGGTGCGAGACTTGCCGTATGCCAGTGCTCGACCCGAACCCCCAGAACGGCCAGAAGAAGATGCTGCTCGTCTTCGGCTCGTTCCTCGCCATCTTCGTGATCATCGCCGTCATCGCGACGATCGCCTCGCCGTGACCCTCCGCCGGGCGGCCCGATGGGCCCGATGGTGGGGCTAGCACCACCATCCCCTAGGGGGTGAGTGTCAGGGTCAACTGGGTGGATCTCCGGATGGGTTGGGGGCCCCGGATTCCGTAACTTCGAGGTGTGACCGCGTAAGGCGGATCACCGAGACCCGAAGACCAGCGGAGGCACCCATGTCGGCCCAGTCGCACACCCGGCCCCACCCGGCCACCACGGGTGGCATGGACATCCGGCTGCCCTGGTGGGCCCTCGCCCTGCCCACGCTCGCCTTCATCGTGCTGCTCGCTCTGATGCTGAACCCGTCGGACGCACAGGCGGCGGCGGGCGACCCGGCGATCACCCACCTCTTCGAGCGGGCGCAGCAGCTCATAGCCCGCTGAGCACCGGTTCGGCCGCCAGTCAACTCCCTGCGCCCCATGGCCTGTTTCATGCGAAGCTGGGTTCCATGAGCGTCGCAGAACCCCGCAGGATCGTCCTCTTCCGGCATGCGAAAGCCGACTGGCCACAGGTGACCGACCACGAACGGCCCCTCGCTGAGCGGGGCCGCACGGACGCCGCAGTCGCCGGACGCAAGCTGGCCGACACCGGTATCCCCTTCGATCTGGCCCTGTGCTCCACCGCGATCCGGACCCGAGAGACCTGGAAGCTCGCCGTCCATGAATTCCCGCACCGGCCGAAAACCGTCTACGAGGAGCGGGTCTACGAGGCCTCACCCGGCGAGTTGATCGCGCTGCTCAACGAGACCCCCGACGATGTGCAGAACGCCGTACTCATCGGCCACAACCCGGGCGTGCAGGGCCTCGCCGAGATCCTGGCCGGCTCGTCCGAGGGTGACGCAGGCGAGCGGATGAACCGCCGCGGCTTCCCGGCCGCCGCCTTCGCCGTCCTCTCCTTCGAGGGGCCCTGGAAGGGCCTGGAGCCGGGCGTGGCCACGCTGCTGGACTACTGGGCGCCGACCGAGTAGCCGAGACGGCGCAACCAGACGACTGACGAAGCGAGCAGGCGACACGACGACCGAGGGGCCTGCCCGGCACCACCGCGGTGCCGGGCAGGCCCCTCCGTGCCGATGGGGGCGACTACTGCTCGTCGTGCGTGTCCGCGGCCTCGACCTCTTCACGGGTGACACCCAGCAGATACAGGACCGTGTCCAGGAAGGGCACGTTCACCGCGGTGTGCGCGGCCTCCCTTACGACAGGCTTGGCGTTGAAGGCGACGCCGAGGCCGGCCGCGTTGAGCATGTCCAGGTCGTTGGCGCCGTCGCCGATCGCCACGGTCTGGGCGAGCGGTACGCCCGCCTCCGCGGCGAACCGGCGCAGCAGCCGCGCCTTGCCCGCACGGTCGACGATCTCGCCGGTGACCCTGCCGGTGAGCTTGCCGCCGACGATCTCCAGGGTGTTGGCCTGCGCGAAGTCCAGCCCCAGCCGCTCCTTCAGATCATCCGTGACCTGGGTGAACCCGCCGGAGACCACGCCCACTTGGTATCCGAGGCGCTTGAGCGTACGGATCAGGGTCCGCGCCCCCGGCGTCAGCCGCACCTCGCTGCGCACCTTGTCCACCACGGACGCGTCGAGCCCCTCCAGGAGCGCCACGCGCGCGTGCAGCGACTGCTCGAAGTCCAGCTCCCCGCGCATCGCGGCCGCGGTCACCTCGGCGACCTTGTCCTCGCAGCCGGCGTGCGCCGCGAAGAGCTCGATCACCTCGTCCTGGATGAGAGTCGAGTCGACGTCCATGACGACCAGCCGCTGGGCCCGCCGGTGCAGCCCCGCCGCGACGACCGCCACATCGACACCCAGTGCCGCGGCGTCCGTCACCAGGGCGGTGCGCAGCGGCTCGGTCTCGACGCCGGACACCGCGAACTCGACCGCGGTGACGGGGTACTTGGCGAGGCGGAAGATGCGGTCGATGTTGCCGCCCACGGAGGCGATCTTCGCTGCGATCCGGGCGGTCGCCTCCGCCGTGAGCGGGTGACCGAGGACCGTGACCAGTGAGCGTCCGAGGCCGCGCGGGCGGTTGTCGCCACGCCCGGAGATGATCTCCGCCTGCATCTTCATCGACTCGGCCCAGCTGTGGACGGTGGCCCTCAGATCTCCCTCCAGCCCGTGGGCCGGCGGGGTCACGAGCGCGCACAGCGTGAGCCGGCCACGGGTGACGACCTGCTCGATGTCGACCACGTCGACGGAGTAGGCGGCGAGGGTGTCGAACAGGCCGGCCGTGATGCCCGGCCGGTCCTTGCCGAAGATCTTGACGAGGAGGGTGGGGACGTCAGAGGTCGAGGTCTGCGATGCGCTCATGGTGTACCCACCGTATCCGGCACCCAGTGCCGCCCGCCGCCGCGGTCCGCCTGCCGGACACGGAACAGTGGGTGTCGAGCGGATGTCCAGGGCCTTACGGCCCGACGACACCTGCACCGAGGACACCGGCAGCCCGGCTGCTTCGCGGGTGGGCCGGTGCCTTGGAGGGGTGCAGGTGCGCCGGGGCGGGCGGATCGGTTCTGCGGTGCGCCTCGGCTGGCGGGGCTCGTAGGGGCGACGACTGTCCCGGTCGCTCCGGCTGGGGGCGGGTGCCTCGGACGGCGTGCGTGTGCCGGGGGCCTGGGGCCGGTGTATTTGGCTCCGCGGTCCGGTCGCCCCGAGCGGCATGCGCGCGGGACAGTTCCCATGACGGCCGATGTGTGTGGCTCAGCGGTCGTCCTGCGGTCGCCCCGGAGGGGGCGGCGGCGGGGGTGGGGGTGGGGCCTCGTTCGGGCCGGGGTTCGGTCGGTTCCCGCGGCGGGGGCGGGGCGGGTTGCCCATCGGACGGGCCACCGTCGGGGCGCCGTACATGTTGCCGGTACCGGGCGGCTGTCCGCGGCCGGGGGCGTCCGGCGGGCCCTGCCGGTCCGGCGGGCGCGCGTCCTCCGGCTCCCGAAGCTCGTCCGGCAGCCGCAGATACGGATTGGTGGTGGGGTTCGGCGCCCGGTACGGCGTACTGGGCGTGTACGGACCCGACGCGCCCCCGGCGGCAGGCATCCCGCCCCCGGTTTCGGGCGCGTACACCCCCGCGACCTCGCTGCCCAGCGCCAACGGCGCGGCCCGCCGCCCCGCCGCGCCGGTCGCCCACGCCAGCAGCGCCCCGGCGGCCCCCGCTCCCGCACCCCACAGGGCGCCCAGCAGCAGCGCCACGCCGAGGTGCCCGTGCAACTCGACCCCGGCGCCGAAGGCATCGAAGCCCAGCACCGACAGCGAGGCGTCCACCGACACCTCCGTCAGCCACGCGAGCAGCGGCAACGTCAGCGCCGTGACGATCCCCAGCCGCACCGCACACCGCCCGGCGAAGGCGAGGGCGCCCGGACCAGCCTGCGAAGCCCCGGCCCCGACAGGCGTCCGCACCGCGGCCAGCACCCCCGCCAGCAGCATCAGCACGGCCGCCGCCACCCCCAGCAGCCACACCCGCCCGTCCAGGTCCGCCAGCCGCGCCAGCGTCACCGACCGGTCGGTCTTCGCGGTGAGCAGGCCGTCCAGCGGATGCGGCAGGAACCTGGTCAGCACGCCGGTGGCCTTGCCGTCGAACGGCACGAACAGACCGATCGGGATGCCCAGCCAGGTGCCGTTGGGCGCGCCCAGCAGCGCGGCGCCGAAGATCCGCTTCGGGTGGTCGTCACCGATCGCCGCGTACGCCCCCGCGGCAAACCCCGCCGCCACCGCCAGCAGCATCACCGTGACGATGGCCGACACCGCCGGCCGTACGACCCGGTGCACGGCCTCCCAGCCGTGGGGCAGGGGAGTGCGACGCGAGGCCAGCAGGGCGATCAGCAGGATGCCGGCCGACCAGCCGAGACCGCCCAGCAGTGTGGGCGCCGTGTCGACGGTGAAGCCGACCGCCGCCTTCGCGTGGATGAGGTTGCCGATGTTGTCGGGCAGCAGCCCGCCGATGTTCCCGATGTCGCCGAGACCGGGGATGTCGACGCCGCCCCCACCCCCGCCGCCCCCGCCGGGCAGCTTGTCGAGCCCCAGCGCACCGCCGTCGATGGTGATGACGTCGTGCCCCGCCCACGCCAGCCCGCCCAGCGTCGCCACGAACAGCGCCACCACGGCGCCCGCGCGCGCGAGGAGTTCGGCCGGTGCGATCACAACTCCCGCCGCCCGCAAGGACCGTAGGAAGAACCACGACAGCAAAAGCGCCCCGACCAGGCTGACCCCCAATGGCGTGATCGTGACGGCCGTGTGCGCCTGAGCACCTTTCAGACCGAACGCGGACACGTCGCCGGACGGTGTCACCGAACCACCCGCCCCAAGTGCCACCACCGCCGCGGTCATCGGCCCGAGCGAGCCCGACGCGTCCGCCTCCAGCAGATGCAGGCCGAGTGCCGCCGTGCCCGCCATCCCGATCAACGCCCAGCTCACGGAGGCGATCGCGGACAGCAGGACGTCCCCCCACGGCACCCTGATTCCGCTCCTGGCGGACTCGACACTCGACGACGTGCCCATGGACGCGCTCATGGCAGACCCCCCGATCCGCATTGCGGCACGGCGGCCGCGCATGTCCCCCTCGCGTGGATTACCACTCTCCGGGCCGTTTTCAACCCCGTCAACGGAACCAACCGATGCGCATGTGCGTGGTGGTTCACAAGGCCCGACTTTCGGTCAGGGGGGCGAGCCTGAAATAGTTCCCGACGATGTTCGACATCCCTAGACTCCCTGTGTTGGGGGTAACTCGGGGGACTACTCAGTGGGGCATGGAGTGCCGGAACTCGTACTGGAATTGAATGGACGTACCTGGACGCTCGACCCGTCCAGGCCGTACACCCTCGGACGTGATCCGCAGGGGGACATCGTGCTCGACGACGCCAGAGTGTCCTGGCGTCACGCCACGATCAGCTGGGGCGGCCGCAGTTGGGTCATCGAGGACCAGGGCTCCACCAACGGCACGTTCGTGCAGGGGCAGCGGATCCATCACATGGAGATCGGACCCGGCTCCGCGGTGCACCTCGGCAACGCGACCGACGGCCCGCTGGTCAACGTCACCGGCGCGGCGGCCGCGGTCGCCCAGCCCCAGCAGCAGCCGTACGCCGCCCAGGGCGCGGGCCCCGGCTGGGCCCAGCAGACACCGCAGCAGCAGGCACCGCCCCAGCAGCAGGCCCCGCAACCCGGCTGGCAGCAGCCGCAGCAGGCCGCCGCGGCGATCCCGCAGCAGCAGGGCCCCGTTGGTGGCGCGGGGGCGCCGCCGGTCTACGGCGACCGCAGCCCCACCACGTTCCACCAGTTCTCCATCGGCCGCGTGATGCGTATCGGCCGTGCCCTGGAGAACGAGCTGGTCGTCTCCGACCTGCAGGTCTCCCGGAACCACGCCGAGTTCCACTCGACGCCCGACGGCCGCATGGAGATCCGCGACCTCGGCTCGCACAACGGCACCTACGTCAACGGCCAGCAGATCCCCAAGGGCGGCTCGGCGCTGCTCGGCCCGACCGACATCGTCGGCGTCGGCCACTCCACGTTCCGGATCGTCGGCGACCACCTCGAGGAGTTCGTCGACACCGGTGAGGTCTCCTTCTCGGCCCGCCATCTGACCGTCACGGTCGACGGCGGCAAGCAGATCCTCAAGGACGTCTCCTTCGGCGTCCCCGAGAAGTCGCTCATCGCGGTCATCGGACCCTCCGGCTCCGGCAAGTCGACCCTGCTCAAGGCGCTCACCGGCTACCGGCCCGCCAACCAGGGCGACGTCCTCTACGACAACCGGAACCTGTACAAGCAGTTCGCCGAGCTGCGCCAGCGCATCGGTCTGGTCCCGCAGGACGACATCCTGCACAAGGAACTGACCGTCAAGAAGGCCCTCAAGTACGCGGCCAAGCTGCGCTTCCCGGCCGACACCACCGGCGCCGAGCGCGAGGCGCGCATAGACGAGGTGCTGCGCGAGCTGAAGCTCGACATCCACAAGGAGAAGAAGGTCACCTCCCTCTCCGGCGGCCAGCGCAAGCGCGTCTCGGTGGCCCTGGAGCTGCTGACCAAGCCGTCGCTGATCTTCCTCGACGAGCCGACCTCCGGTCTCGACCCGGGCATGGACCGCGACGTCATGCAGCTGCTGCGCGGCCTCGCCGACGACGGCCGTACGGTCCTCGTCGTCACCCACTCCGTGGCCGAGCTGGCGCTGTGCGACAAGCTCCTGGTGATGGCCCCGGGCGGCGCGGTCGCCTACTTCGGCCCTCCCGAGGAGGCGCTGAACTTCTTCGGCTACGACAGCTGGGCCGATGTCTTCTCCGCTTTCGAGAACTACCGTGACTACGACTGGGCCGGACGCTGGAAGGGCTCGCAGCACTACCAGATGTACGCCGCGGACATCGACGCCGTTGCACCACAGTCCGTACAGATGCCTCCGATGCAGGCGATGAAGCCGCCGAAGCCACAGGGCTGGATGAGCCAGTTCGTCACCCTGGTGCGCCGCTATGTCTCGGTCATCGCCTCCGACAAGGGCTTCCTCGCCCTGACGGTGATCCTGCCGCTCGTCCTCGGCTCGGTGAGCCTGCTCATCGACTCGGGCAAGGACCTGCTGGTCAACACGGAGATCAACCCGACGACCCAGCAGCCCGTCCCGAACGGCACGGCCACCACCGTCCTGCTGATCCTCGCGGTCGGCGCCTGCTTCGCGGGTGCCGCGAACTCCGTCCGTGAGCTGATCAAGGAACGGGTCATCTACGAGCGGGAGCGCGCCACCGGCCTGTCCCGCTCCGCGTACCTGATGTCGAAGGTCTTCGTGCTCGGCTTCATCACCGTGCTGCAGGGCCTGATGGTCGGCATGATCGGCTTCGCCAGCCGGAAGATCCCGACGGAGGGGCTGGTTCTCAAGAACCTGCCGCTGCTCGAGCTCACCATCCCGGTCATGGCCCTGGGCTTCACCTCGATGATGTTCGGCCTGATCATCTCGGCCCTGGTGAAGACCTCCGAGAAGACCATGCCGCTGCTGGTCATGTTCGCGATCGTCCAGGTCGTCTTCACCGGCTGCCTCTTCGCCCTGAACGGCGCGATCGGCGTCAACCAGTTCTCGTATCTGATGCCCTCGCGCTGGGCCGTCGCCGCCGCGGGCACCACGCTCGACTTCAACCGGATCAGCCCGCCCGGCAAGGGCAAGCCCAACGACCCGCTCTGGGAGCACACCGTGGGCGCCTGGAGCATGGACATGATCGCCCTGATCGCGCTCGGTGTGATCTGCGCCTTCTTCGTGGCCCGCTTCCTGCGCCGCCACGAGCCGGAGGTCATGCGCAAGTAGGTGCTCCGCTACGACGGCTCTCGTACGACGCCGAAGGGCGGCACCCCCAGAGGGTGCCGCCCTTCGGCGCTTGCGTGAAGAGGTCCGCGCCGACCTCAGTACGCGCTGTTGACGTTGTCGATCGAGCCGTACTTGTCGGCCGCGTAGTTGGCGGCGGCGGTGATGTTGGCGACCGGGTCGTAGATGTTCCAGGACGTGCCGGCCACGTGGTAGGCGCTGAAGGTCGGCGGGATGACCTGCAGCAGGCCCTTCGACGGGATGCCGTTGATGGCGTTGATGTCCCAGTCGTTGATGGCGTTCGGGTTGCCCGAGGACTCCCGCATGATGTTGCGGTACAGGCCGTTGTAGCTGCCCGGTATGCCCTTGGACTGCATGATGTCCAGCGCGTTCCTGATCCAGCCGTCGAGGTTGTTCGCGTAGGTCTTGGCGACCGGCTTGATCGCGGCACGCTGGGCGGCCCGGCTCGCGGCCTCCTTCGCCTGGCGCGCGGCCTCGGCCTTCTTCTTCGCCGCGGCTTCGGCGGCCGCCTTCTTCGCGGCGGCCGCGGCGGCGGCCTTCTGCTTGGCCTCGGCCTTGGCCTTGATGGCCTCGGCCTTCAGGCTGGCACCGGCGAGCTGGTCGGTGACGCTGGCCTTGACGTCCTTGATCTGGTTGGAGCCGTACTCCACCTTGGCCGTCGAGACGGTGGCCTCGTTCGTGGTCGTCTCGGCGTTGCTGGGCACCGCGGAGAACGCGAGAGCGGCGGCACCGAGGGTGGCGACACCGGCCATCGCGACCTTCTGGTGACGGGTCAGCGAGCGACTGAGACGGCGAATGCTGGTGTTCTTGAGCATGGCAGACGGACCTCTTCGAATAGCGCGGAGGTCGCTCTACGTCCGGCGGGGGACACGGGTCCTTCCCGCACAAACGCCGCGGGGGGAACCCGCGGCGCTGAGCGACGGCAGCCATTCTTAGCGGCCGCAAAATGTCGTGGCAAAGGTGTGACGTACGATCCCCGGTAGTGGATCGGGTGAGGGCAAAAACGGACAGACTGGACCGTTCGCCCCGCTCATGAGGGGAGGGTCTGTCTCCTATCGCCCTTCGTACGTGATCTGCGCCCTATGCGCGGGCTCACATCGCCGCCGCGACAGTCTCACCATGAGTTGCTTGAGCAATGCACTGCGTAAGGGGCCTCCTACGGGAGGATGAGGTGCAGGTCCCCGAACTCGTGCCACAGGTAGAGCCCGCGCAGCGCTTCCTCGTAGCTGCGGTCGACCGCGGCCCGCCCGGCGATCGCCTCCAGCATCAGCAGATGCGAGGCCTCCGGCTCGTGCAGCCCGGTCAGCAGCCCGTCCACCACCCGTACCCCGCGCTCCGGGGTGACAACCAGATCCGTCCACCCTTCACGCGCGCGTACGACGCCGTCCGGCCCCGCCGCCGACTCCACGGCCCGCACGGCCGTCGTCCCGACCGCGACCACCCGTCCGTCGCCCGCCCGGGCGGCATTGATCAGTCGAGCCGACGCCTCCGGCACGGAGAACCGCTCCGGATACGGCGGCTCGTGCGCCTCCGCCGAGGCCACCCCGGTGTGCAGGGTGATCGGTGCGAACTGCACACCCCGGCTCACCAGCTCCGCCACCAACCGCGCCGTGAAGGGCCGCGCCGCACTCGGCATCTCCGCACTGCCCGCCCCGTCGGCCGGCGGCAGCGCGAACACCGTCTGGTAGACGGACAGCGGCTGGTCCCGCTCCGTATAGGAGTAGCGAATGGGCCGCCCGTGCTCCCGCAGCAGCCCGAGGACCCCGGCCCCCGACACCCGCGCCCACCACAACCGGTCGCCGCGCGCGCTCAGCGGCTCCTCCAGGACCAGCCGCACGCCCCCGGGCAGCCGCACCTCCAGTCCCGCGGGCCCGCCCGCACGCGCGCGCGTGGTGCCCTTTCCGTCCGGATCCCGCAGTTCGACCGCCCACCGCCCGTCGTCCCCGCGCGTCGAGAAGTGCACCACCACGCGCGCGTGCCCGGCCCGCCCGTCCACGGCCGCGGCCAGCGTGGGCGAGGTGTTCACCACGAGCAGATCCCCGGCCCGCAGCAGCCGCGGCAGCTCCACGAACGCATGGTGCGACACCTCGCAGCCGCGCGACACGAGCAGCCGTACGGCATCCCGGTCGAGCCCCGCCCCACGCTGCTCGACCGGGATCCGGGCCGACAGCTCCTCCGGTACGTGCACCGCCACCGTCATCGCTGCTCCTTCAGCAGCGCCGGAGCTGCGTACCGGCCGTTCGCGGGGCGCTCGTCCAGCAGCCGAAGGAACGCCGGCACCACACTCGCCGGTGCCGGCCGCGGATCGCGGTCGTCCGGTACGGCCGCCGCATACAGGTCCGTGGCCATGTCCCCGGGGTCGACCGCCCAGACCCGCAGCCCGGGCTCCTCCTCGCCGAGCACAGCCGCGAGATGGTCGAGGGCCGCCTTCGAGGCGCCGTACCCGCCCCAGGTCTCATAGGCCTCGGCGGCCGCGTCCGAGCTGACCGCGATCACCGTGCCCGCCTCGGACGTCCGCAGCAGCGGCAGCGCCTCCTGGACCAGGCCCAGCGCGGCCACCACGTTCACCTCCAGCGCCCGCCGGAACCCCTCCAGGGGCAGCTCCTCCAGCCGTACGAGCGGCTCGGCACCCAGCGCGCTGGCGTTGTTCACCAGCAGATCGATGCCGCCCAGCTTCTCCGCGGCCGCCACCAGCTCCGCCCGGTGACCGGCGTCCGTGACGTCCCCGCGCACGGCGCTCACCCGCGTGCCGTACGCGGACGCGGCCCCCGCCGCCTCGGCGAGAGCCCCCTGCGTCCTTGCGTCGAGCACCAGATCCCAGCCGCGCGCGGCCAGTGCCTCGGCCAGCGCCCTCCCCAGCCCCTTCGAAGCCCCCGTGATGATCGCTACCGGCATGACACGTCCCCTCGTCTCGGCCGCCCGTCGATCGGCGGTGACCTCAACCTAGGAACCGCGCCGCCCGCCCCGCCTCGGACGCGGGCCCCAACCAGCCGGGGCCCTTCGGACTAAGCCGCCCGTCCGGGGCCCCGGACCTAGTCCGCCCGCCCTAGGCCCACCGGCGCAGACCCCGCCGTCACAGGTCCGATCCCCGCTGTCACACCCCGCCGGTACCTTGAGGGCATGAGTCACGGCCCCCGGTCCGGCCTCACCGCGGTGAGCACCGCGCTGCTGGCCATGAGCAGGCATCTCGAGGTGCGCGACGTCCTCAAGACGATCGTCGCCTCGGCCCGCGAACTGCTCGACGCGCAGTACGCCGCCCTCGGCGTCCCCGACGACCACGGCGGCTTCGCCCAGTTCGTGGTCGACGGCGTGAGCGACGCGCAGTGGAAGGCCATCGGCCCGCTCCCGCGCCAGCACGGCATCCTCGCCGCGATGCTGCAGGAGGCGAAGATCGAGCGCCTCGCCGACGTCCGCAAGGACCCCCGCTTCGAGGGCTGGCCCTCCGCCCACCCCGACATGTCCGACTTCCTGGGCCTGCCCATCAGGGACGGCGACGAGGTCATCGGCGCCCTGTTCCTGGCGAACAAGAACTGTCCCAAAGCGGAAGGCAGCTGCGGCTTCACCGAGGAGGACGAGGACCTGCTCGCCATCCTCGCCCAGCACGCCGCGATCGCCCTCACCAACGCCCGCCTGTACGAGCGCAGCCGCGAGCTGACCATCGCCGAGGAGCGCTCCCGCCTCGCCCACGAGCTGCACGACGCCGTCAGCCAGAAGCTCTTCTCCCTGCGCCTGACCGCCCAGGCCGCCGCCGCCCTCGTCGACCGCGACCCCTCCCGCGCCAAGGGCGAGCTGCAACAGGTGGCCGCGCTCGCCGCCGAGGCGGCCGACGAACTGCGCGCCGCCGTCGTGGAGCTGCGCCCCGCGGCCCTCGACGAGGACGGCCTGGTCGCCACCCTGCGCACCCAGATCCAGGTCCTCGACCGCGCCCACACCGCGCGTGTGACCTTCGACAGCTGCGGCGTACGCGCCCTGCCCGCCGCCCAGGAGGAGGCCGTCCTGCGCGTCGCCCAGGAGGCCCTGCACAACGCCCTGCGGCACTCCGGGGCGCGGCACGTGGACGTGACGCTGTCCCGGCGCGAGGGCGGAGCGGTCCTGCGCGTCACGGACGACGGCAGCGGCTTCGACCCGAAGTCGATACGCCGCGCGGGACGCCACCTGGGCCTGGTGTCCATGCGGGACCGCGCGAGCGGGGTCGGCGGCGTGCTGACCGTGGAGTCGGCGCCCGGAAAGGGCACCACGATCGAGATGGAGGTCCCCGGTGGCTGACGCAATCAAGGTGCTGCTCGTCGACGACCACCAGGTGGTCCGTCGCGGCCTGCGCACCTTCCTCGAAGTGCAGGACGACATCGAGGTCGTGGGCGAGGCGGCCGACGGCGCCGAAGGAGTCGCCCGTGCCGAGGAACTGCAGCCCGACGTCGTCCTGATGGACGTCAAGATGCCCGGCATGGACGGCGTGGACGCCCTGCGCAAGCTGCGCGAGCTGAACAACCCCGCGCGCGTGCTGATCGTCACCAGCTTCACCGAACAGCGCACGGTGGTCCCGGCCCTGCGCGCGGGCGCCGCCGGATACGTCTACAAGGACGTGGACCCGGACGCCCTGGCCGGCGCCATCCGCTCGGTCCACGCCGGGCACATCCTGCTGCAGCCCGAGGTCGCGGGCGCCCTGCTGTCCCAGGAGGAGGCCAACTCGGGCCAAGGGCGAGGTGGTTCACTCACGGAACGGGAGCGCGAGGTGCTCGGCCTGATAGCGGACGGCCGCTCGAACCGGGAGATAGCCCGCGCCCTCGTCCTGTCCGAGAAGACCGTGAAGACCCATGTCTCGAACATCCTGATGAAGCTCGACCTGGCGGACCGCACCCAGGCGGCGCTGTGGGCCGTCCGACACGGTGTGACCGGCTGAAACGCGCCGCGCGCCGGGACGCCGCGGCAATACGGAGGGTTCCGCTCCGGACTGAGATTCATACCGTCGTGGGAATGTCCCCCGGATGGCGCATCCTCCGGGGATCTCCGCCGTTCTTCAGTGCGTGCTGCGGCGATTGCCGCAGCAACCGCTAGGGAGGGCTTGGAAAGTGAAGAACCTGAAGAAGGCAGCGGCCGTGACGATGGTGACCGGCGGTCTGCTCGCCGCTGGAGCCGGAATGGCCTCCGCCACCTGCGGTGCGCACGCCGACGGGACGGCAGTGGGCTCGCCGGGCATCGTCTCGGGCAACGTGGTCCAGGCCCCGGTGCACGTCCCCGTGAACGTCTCGGGCAACAGCGTGAACGTCGTCGGCGTGCTGAACCCCGCCTTCGGCAACCTGGCCGTCAACCACTGACGCAGGCCAACCGCATGCACTGACTACGGCCTCCCGGGCATCCCGGGAGGCCGATCAGTTTTCCGTGCCGGTCGACGGGTGTCTTTCAGCCCGTCCGGCGTTTGAGGACGAGGCCGTTCAGGCCGACACGGGGGCCTGGGGGCAGAGCCCCCAGACGCGACGACAACCGCCGGCCACAAAACCGCCCCCGCTCACCGCACCCCCCGCTCCCGCTCCTCCACAACGGAGTTGTACGCCGCGACCTGCGCCCGCCGGGCCGTCCGCTCCACCGGCCGCAGAGCCAGAGCCCGCGCCGCCATCTCGGCGGAGCTGACCGCACCCCCGTGCCCGTTGCCGCGAGCAAGCGAAATCAGCAGCCCCACCCGCTGCGCCAGCTCCAGCACCCGCACCGCCCGCGGTGGATAACCCGGCGCCAGCACCTCACGCCCCCGCTCGGCCCGCGCCCGGTACGCATCGATCGCCGCCTCCGCCACCGGCCCCGACCCGGCCACGTCCAACCGCGCCAGCACCTCCGTCGCCTCCCGCAACGCCTCCGCCAGCTCCCGCTCGGCCTCACCCAGCGAGGGCACATCCGCCGGTGGAGCCTCCCGCACCGGCAGGCAGTGCCACACGACCTCCACGTGCACATCGCCCTCGGGCCCGGCCTCGTACACCTCGGGCACCAACCCGAACGCGGCGCCATGACAGACCACCGCCTCCTCGGCGTCCATCGCCCGCGCATTGAACTCCGGCGGCCCGCTCAGCCCCAGCGGATGCCCCGGCGCGGGCAGCGCGACCCGCAGCGCCGTGACGCCGAGCGCCCGCAGCCGGCCCAACGCCAGCGTGAGCCCGACGGGCGCCGACTCACCGGGCAGCCCCTCCATGCGATGCACGGCATCGTCCCCGACGATCGCCAGCACGGCGTCGTCCGGCGAGACAAGTCCGGCCAAAAGGGCGTTTCCCCAAGCGGCAAAGCGTCCTGAACGCGGTTCCGAGAGCATGCCCCCACCCTAAGGACCGGACCGATGGAATGGGCCGGGCGGCCGGTGGCGTAGATTTCATCGAGGGCTGCGCCCGAAAAGCGCGCACGCGACAGCCGAGACGCCGAGACCGGTCACACTGCAAGGGGAGACAACGCGCTCATGAGCGATGTTCTGGAGCTTCAGGACGTATCCGTGGTCCGGGAGGGCCGGGCTCTGGTGGACCAGGTCTCCTGGTCGGTCAAGGAAGGCGAGCGCTGGGTCATCCTCGGCCCCAACGGCGCCGGCAAGACGACCCTCCTGAACGTCGCCTCCAGCTACCTCTTCCCCAGCAACGGCAGCGCCACCATCCTCGGCGAGACCCTCGGCAAGGTCGACGTCTTCGAACTGCGCCCCCGCATCGGCATGGCCGGCATCGCCATGGCCGACAAGCTCCCCAAGCGCCAGACCGTCCTGCAGACCGTCCTCACCGCCGCCTACGGCATGACCGCCGGCTGGCACGAGGACTACGAGGACATCGACGAGCAGCGCGCCCGCGCCTTCCTCGACCGCCTCGGCATGACCGAGTACGTGGACCGCAGGTTCGGGACCCTCTCCGAGGGCGAGCGCAAGCGCACCCTCATCGCCCGCGCCCTGATGACCGACCCCGAGCTCCTCCTCCTCGACGAGCCCGCCGCCGGCCTCGACCTCGGCGGCCGCGAGGACCTGGTCCGCCGCCTCGGCCGCCTCGCCCGCGATCCGATCGCCCCCTCGATGATCATGGTCACCCACCATGTCGAGGAGATCGCCCCCGGTTTCACCCATGTCCTGATGATCCGCCAGGGCAAGGTCCTCGCCGCCGGCCCGCTGGAACTCGAGCTCACCTCCCGCAACCTCTCCCTCTGCTTCGGCCTCCCGCTCGTCGTCGAACAGGTCGGCGACCGCTGGACCGCTCAGGGCCTGCCGCTGTCCTGACGGTGTGAAGCCCGCGCGAAAACCCCGGCAAGAAGCCCACCCAGCCACATTGCGCCCTGTCCGAGGCAGGACCCGCGGTCCTACCATGACCATGTGAACGACATCGACGCATGGGTGTGGTGGCTGGTCGGCGCGGCTGCGCTCGGAATCCCGCTCGTGGTGACCGCGATGCCGGAGTTCGGGATGCTCGCAGTGGGCGCCGTCGCCGCCGCCGTCATGGCCGGAGTGGGCTTCGGTTCCGTGGCCCAGGTACTCACCTTCGTCGTCGTCTCGGTCGCCCTCATCGCCGTCGTACGCCCCATCGCGGCCAGGCACAGCGCGCAACGCCCCCAACTCGCCACGGGAGTCGAGGCGTTGAAGGGCAAGCAGGCCGTCGTGCTCGAGCGCGTCGACGGCTCCGGAGGCCGGATCAAACTGGCCGGCGAGGTCTGGTCGGCACGCTCACTCGACGCCGGCAGCGCCTACGAAGTGGGGCAGGAAGTGGATGTCGTGGAGATCGAAGGGGCAACCGCGATCGTCATCTGACCTCGTAGGACTCAACTGAAGTGAACAGCCCACGAGTTGTGCGACGGTCTGTCAGACTCGACCAGCAAGATCTTCAACAACCATAAGATCTTCCGAAAGCGCCGAGGCGGAGAAGGGTACGGGGAACGACGATGGAACCGGTCATCATCGTCCTGATCATTCTGGTGGTGTTGGTCTTCATCGCCCTGATCAGGACAATCCAAGTCATCCCACAGGCCAGCGCCGCCATCGTGGAGCGCTTCGGCCGCTACACGCGGACACTCAACGCGGGCCTCAACATCGTGGTCCCGTTCATCGACACGATCCGCAACCGCATCGACCTCCGCGAGCAGGTCGTGCCGTTCCCGCCGCAACCGGTGATCACCCAGGACAACCTGGTCGTCAACATCGACACGGTCATCTATTACCAGGTGACCGACGCCCGGGCCGCGACGTACGAAGTCGCCAGCTACATCCAGGCGATCGAGCAGCTCACCGTCACCACGCTCCGCAACATCATCGGTGGCATGGACCTCGAGCGGACCCTGACCTCCCGCGAGGAGATCAACGCGGCCCTGCGCGGCGTCCTCGACGAGGCCACAGGCAAGTGGGGCATCCGCGTCAACCGCGTCGAGCTCAAGGCCATCGAACCGCCCACCTCCATCCAGGACTCGATGGAGAAGCAGATGCGCGCCGACCGTGACAAGCGCGCAGCGATCCTCACCGCCGAAGGTACGCGCCAGGCCGCCATCCTCACCGCCGAAGGTGAGAAGCAGTCCCAGATCCTGCGCGCCGAGGGTGAGGCCAAGGCGGCCGCCCTGCGCGCCGAGGGCGAAGCCCAGGCGATCCGCACGGTCTTCGAGTCCATCCACGCCGGCGACCCCGACCAGAAGCTCCTCAGCTACCAGTACCTCCAGATGCTCCCGAAGATCGCCGAGGGCGACGCCAACAAGCTCTGGATCGTCCCCAGCGAAATCGGCGACGCCCTCAAGGGCCTCTCCGGCGCCATGGGCAACTTCGGCCCGTTCGGCGGCAACTCGGGCGGCGGAGGCTCGGAGAAGGCTCCGGAACGCCGAGAGAAGCCGTCGATCGACTGACGTGTCCTGTACGACACCGGGGCTCACCTCCGACGGAGGTGAGCCCCGAGTTCTGTGTACGGCCTAGGCGGCGGGCTGAGCCAGCCAGTCCGGAAGCGCCTCGAAGTCCTCACTGCCAAGCGTCAGCAGCATCGCGTCCTGAGGCGTCGGCTCGAACGGCTGTCGCAGCAACGGCATACCAGCCTGCTCCGGAGTCCGGTCCGCCTTACGGTGGTTGTCCTCCGCGCACGAGGCCACCGTATTCAGCCACGAGTCCTGGCCACCCTGCGCCCTCGGCACCACATGGTCCACGGTGGTCGCCCGTCGTCCGCAGTACGCGCACCGGTGCCGATCCCTGACCAGCACCCCCCGCCTCGACCACGGCGCTTGTCTTCGGAACGGCACCCTCACGTACCGGCACAGCCGGATCACCCGGGGCACGGGTATGTCGACCGCGGCTCCACGCATGCGCAGCTCGGGATGGGCCTGCTCGACAACGGCCTTGTCCTGCAGTACCAGAACGACGGCTCGATTCAACGTCACCGTCGACAGCGGCTCGAAGCTCGCATTCAGTACCAGCGTGTCCCGCATCCCAGCCCACCTCCCGTGCAGTCGGCCCACCCCCTGGCGGGCTTGGATCAACTCTGGCCGGGCACGCCGAGATGGACAACGCAATAAAAACTGCCCGCCCCTGATCAATTCCAAGACCAGAGGCGGGCAAACGTTCCATGAACGTCAGTCTTCGGCGGGCACCTCGTACTCACCGATCAGCTGGGCACGCGCGATCGCGTGGAACCGCAGATTGAACCCGATGACGGCGGGAGAGGCACCGGAATCCGGGCCCAACTTCTCCTGATCCACGGCGTACACCGTGAACACATACCGGTGCGGGCCGTCCCCGGGCGGCGGAGCGGCCCCGCCGAAGTCCTTGCTCCCGTAGTCATTGCGCACCTGCACGGCACCCTCGGGCAACCCCTCGAACTTGCCGCTGCCCGCCCCGGCCGGCAGCTCGGTCACCGAGGCCGGGATGTCGAAGACGGTCCAGTGCCAGAACCCGCTGCCCGTAGGGGCGTCCGGGTCGTAGCAGGTCACGGCGAAGCTCTTGGTCTCGGCGGGGAAGCCCTCCCACCGCAGCTGCGGCGAGGTGTTGCCGCCCGCGTAGACCTGAGCGTCCTTGAGCGTGGCGCCCTCCTGGACGTCCTCGCTCGTCACCGTGAACGACGGCACGGGCGGATGGAAGTCATGGGGGAGCGGCCGCCGCTTGAGCTCGGTCACCTCGGTACCTCCTGATCGATGGCGGAATCAGCAGTTCCGAGCCTAGAACCAGTTGCGCTTGCTGCCGACCTCGGACAGCCACTGGTTGAGGTACGCCGCCCAGTCGGTCCCCTGGAAGTCGTGCAGACCCACCTGGAAGGACCGGAACGTGTCACTGCCCTCGCTGAACAGACCGGGCTTCTTGTCCATCTCCAGGATGACGTCCATGGCGTGCTCGTCGGCCACGAAGCTCAACTCGACCTGGTTCAGACCGCGGTACTGCGACGGCGGGAAGAACTCGATCTCCTGGTAGAACGGCAGCTTCTGCCGAGTACCCCGGATGTGTCCGCGCTCCATGTCCGCGTTCTTGAAGCGGAAGCCCAGCTGGATGAACGCGTCCAGGATCGCCTTCTGCGCCGGCAGCGGGTGCACATTGATCGGGTCCAGGTCGCCGGAGTCGATGGCCCGCGCGATCGCCAGCTCCGTGGTCACACCGATGTTCATCCCGCGCAGCGCCTGCCCGTCGATCATCGTGACCGGCGTCTCCCACGGGATCTCGAGCCCGAACGGCACCGCGTGCACGGCCCCGGCCTGCAGCTCGAAGGCGCCACCGAGCTGAACCTTGGTGAACTCGATGTTCTGCTTGTACTCCTCGTCGCCGCTCTCGACCTCGACCCTGGCCTGCAGCCCGACCGACAGGCCCTCGATGTCCTGGTTCACGGACCCGCCCTGGATCCGCACCTCACCCTGGACGACGCCGCCCGGAACGACGTTGACCTCGGTCAGCACCGTCTCGACCGAAGCCCCGCCGGCCCCCAGGCTCGCGAGCAGCTTCTTGAACGCCATGTCTCTCCCTATACGTGTGGACCCTTGATCCCTCAAACGCGATCCCGGCACGGCCGGTTCCGCCCCACACCCTGGCAAGGAGAGAGAACCTTGACCAGCCCTTGGTCTCCACCCGTCTGGACTAGGCTCGTACACCATGATCGCGTCACCGGACCGTACGCCACTCCCCAGGGAGTTCTTCGACCGCCCCGTCCTGGAAGTCGCCCCCGACCTCCTGGGCCGCATCCTCGTGCGTTCGACACCGGACGGCCCGATCGCCCTGCGCCTCACAGAGGTCGAGGCCTACGACGGCCCGAACGACCCCGGCTCCCACGCCTATCGCGGCCGTACGGCCCGCAATGGCGTGATGTTCGGTCCGCCCGGGCACGTATACGTCTACTTCACCTACGGCATGTGGTTCTGCATGAACCTGGTGTGCGGTCCCGAAGGGAGGGCGAGCGCGGTCCTGCTCCGGGCCGGCGAGGTCATCGAGGGCGCCGAGCTCGCTCGTAAACGTCGACTCTCGGCCCGAAACGACAAGGAACTGGCCAAAGGGCCCGCACGCCTGGCCACAGCTCTGGACGTGGCCCGCGATCTCGACGGCACGGACGCGTGCGCCCCGGGGGAGACCCCGCTGCGGATCCTGACGGGCACCGCCGTCACCCCGGACCAGGTACGCAACGGTCCCCGCACCGGCGTGGCCGGTGACGGGGGCGTTCACCCGTGGCGCTTCTGGATCGCCAACGACCCGACGGTGAGCCCCTATCGGGCCCACGTTCCGAGGCGCCGCTCAAGTTGACGCGTCCTTGGAAGGTGCGTAATGTAGCCCGAGCCGCTTGAACCGGGTACGGCAATCGCCAGCAGCCGGAAGCGGCCAAACCACTACCTACGATCGCCCCTCGGCGGGGTCGAATTCGGTGTGCCCGCATGCCTGAATTCGGACTCGCAGAACTCGATTATGAGTTTGCCGGGGGAATCGGCTAACGTAGTGAATGTCGAAAGGCCCCGCCGACAGGGAATCAGGCCCGAAAGGATCTGATAGAGTCGGAAACGCAAGACCGAAGGGAAACTGCCCGGAGGAAAGCCCGAGAGGGTGAGTACAAAGGAAGCGTTCGTTCCTTGAGAACTCAACAGCGTGCCAAAAATCAACGCCAGATATGTTGATACCCCGCCACCGGGAAGTTTCCTGGTGGCGAGGTTCCTTTGAAAAACACAGCGAGGACGCTGTGAACGGCCGGGCTTATTCCGCCCGGTTGTTCCGCTCTCGTAATGTGTCACCCGATTACGGGTAAACATTCACGGAGAGTTTGATCCTGGCTCAGGACGAACGCTGGCGGCGTGCTTAA
>NZ_JBSFDG010000008.1:38943-437033 GCF_053593775.1 Streptomyces sp. NPDC002092 | reverse complement strand
TCTTTCAGCCCGTCCGGCGTTTGAGGACGAGGCCGTTCAGGCCGAAAGCGGGGGTCTGGGGGCGGCAGCCCCCAGGTACGGGACGGGAATGGGTAGGGGCGGCGGGGGCGAGAGATCAGGCCCTGGACGGGCTGCGGTACACCGCCCGCGCCAGGTGGGTCGCCGCTGCCGCGCGGGGGCGGCTGTCGGGACCCCGCCGCCGCGGATGCACCGCATTCGCCAGCAGCACCAAGAACGTGTCCGTCGCCGGATCCAGCACCACCGACGTCCCCGTGAACCCCGTGTGCCCAGCCGCCCCCCGCCCCGCCAGCTCCCCCATGAACCACGCCTGGTCCACGGCGAACCCGAGCCCCGGCGGGGTCAGCAGCAGTTCCACGAAGTCCGTGCCCAGGATGCGGGCGGGCCCGTAGGAGCCGCCCGCGAGAAGCGTGCGGCAGAACACCGCCAGGTCACGCCCCGTCGAGAAGAGGCCCGCATGGCCCGCGATGCCGCCCAGCGCCCACGCGTTCTCGTCGTGGACGACACCACGCACCATCCCCCGGTCGGCCTTGGCCCACGGCCGCCGCTGGTCCTCCGTCGCCGCCGCCCCGGGGCAGGGCCCGAAGTCCGTCGACAGCATCCCCAGCGGACGGGTGATCCCGTCATGGATCAGGGCGTCCAGGGTCCGCCCGGAAACCCGCTCCAGAACGAACTGCAGCAGCAGAAAGTTGAGGTCGGAGTACGTGTACGTGCCGGGCACCCCGATCGGCACCTCCGCCCGCAGCCTCTCCAACCGCTCCGCGTCGTCGGCACAGTCGTACAGCGGGAGTTCGGGCCGCAGCCCGGAGGTATGGGTGAGCAGCTCCCGCACAGTGATGCCGTGCCGGACGGCCGCGCGGAACTCGGGCAGATAGGCCCCGACCCGCGCATCGATCCCGAGCGTGCCCCGCTCGATCTGCTGCACGGCGGCGACCGCGGTGAACAGCTTGGTGAGGGAGGCCACGTCGACGGGTGTGTCGACGGTCATCGGGACGCGGTCCGAGGGCGGCAGCTCGACGCCACGGTCCGTGTCGGGGTCGTAGGCCGAGTACCTGACGGCCCAGCCCGCCGCCTCCTCGACGGCGATCACCGGCCCGCGCCCGGCGACGACGACGGCACCCGCGGCCCAGGGATGGTCCCCGGTGGTGAGGTCGTGGACCTCCTGGACGAGGTGGCGGAGTTCGCCGGGGTCGAGTCCGGCCCGCTCGGGGCTGTCCCTGCGCAGTCTCGGTGCGCTCAGCTCCCCGCTCCTTCCACGCTCGTACGCCCGCTCCGGGGTCGGCACATTCCCACGAAGCAGGCCAGTGCCACCAGCGCCGCGGCCAGTTGGACGACGGCCATCGGGACGGCGGTGTGCTCTCCGGCGATCCCGACCAGCGGGGAGGCGACGGCGCCGATGAGGAACGAGGAGGTGCCGAGCAGCGCGGACGCCGACCCGGCCGCGTGCTTGGTGCGCATCAGGGCGAGGGCCTGTGCGTTGGGCAGGGTCACACCCATCGCGGACATCAGGACGAAGAGGGCCGCGGCGACGGGCGCCAGACCGACCGTGCCGAGGACTCCGGTGGACATGAGCAGAAGGGCGGTCGCGGCGGCGATGACGACGAGCAGGCCCGCGCCCAGCGCCCGGTCCAGACGGACCCTTCCGACCAGCAGTTTTCCGTTGATCTGGCCCACGGCCACCAGGCCCACCGAGTTCAGGCCGAAGAGCAGGCTGAACGTCTGCGGGGAGGCGCCGTAGATCTCCTGGATCACGTACGGCGAGGCCGATATGTAGGCGAAGAGCGCCGCGAACGCGAACCCGCCGGTGAGCATGAAACCGGTGAAGGGCAGGTCGGCGAGGAGACGGCGCATCGAGTGCAGGGCCTCGCCGACTCCCCCGCCGTGCCTCTCGGCAGTGGGGAGGGTCTCGGGCAGTTTCGTCCAGACGAAGACAGTCAGCACCGTGCCCACCGCCGTGAGCACCACGAACACACCCCGCCAGTCCGTCACCCGCAGGATCTGCCCGCCGATCAGCGGCGCGACGATCGGGGCGACCCCGCCGATCAGCATGAGGGTGGAGAAGAAGCGGGCCATCGCCACGCCGTCGTACAGGTCGCGGACCACGGCGCGCGCGATCACGATCCCCGCCGCGCCCGCCAGCCCCTGTGCGAGCCGGAACGCGACCAGCAGCTCGACGGTCGGTGCGAAGGCGCACAGGACGGTCGAGACGACGTAGGCGATCATGCCGATCAGCAGGGGCCGGCGGCGGCCCCACCGGTCGCTCATCGGGCCGGCCACCAGCTGGCCCAGGGCCATCCCGAGCAGACAGGCGGTGAGCGTGAGCTGGACGGTGGCCGCGGGGGCGTGCAGGGAGTTCGTGACCTCGGGGAGCGAGGGGAGGTACATGTCCATCGCGAGCGGGGGTGTCGCGGTGAGGCCGCCGAGGATCAGGGTGACGAGCAGTCCGGTACGGGGAACGGTACGGGCGGCGGCCGGTTCCGCTGCCGGTCCGGCCGCCTGCTCTGTGTGCGGTGTCGACATGTCCGGTGTCGACGCCCCCTGCTCGGGCATGCGCCCCTCCCTCTCCGAGTGCTACGTCCCTATGGTCTCAGCTCGCACACAGTGCCGAATGTCACTTGCCCCTCGGGCTGCCCGGACCCGGATGGCGGACGGTCTCGTCCCGTATGCCGGACCCTCGCCTACGCTGCGGGCCCATGAATGCCATGGAGACTGAGAAGCAGGGGACCGGCGGGCGGTCCAGGATCGCGGTGGTGACCGGTGCCGGCTCCGGCATCGGGCGGGCGGTTGCCGTGGAGCTGCTGCGTGCGGGCTGGTCGGTGGCGCTGGCGGGACGGCGCACCGGGACGCTGGAGGAGACGGCGGCGCTGGTGCCGGGCGGCGCCAGTCTCGCCGTACGGACCGACGTCTCACGGCCGCAGGACGTGGCCGCACTGTTCGCCGCCGTGGTCGAGCGGTTCGGGCGGGTGGATCTGCTGTTCAACAACGCGGGGACGTTCGGTCCCGGCGGGGTGCCGGTCGAGGAGCTGGAGTACGAGGCCTGGCGGCATGTGGTGGACACCAACCTCAACGGGGCGTTCCTGTGCGCGCAGGCGGCGTACCGGCAGATGAAGGCGCAGGACCCGCAGGGCGGGCGGATCATCAACAACGGTTCGATCTCCGCCCATACGCCTCGGCCGCACTCCGTCGCCTACACGGCGACCAAGCACGCGCTGACCGGCCTCACCAAGTCGCTCTCGCTGGACGGGCGTCCGTACCACATCGCGGTCGGGCAGATCGACATCGGCAACGCGGCCACCGACATGACCGCGCGGATGCAGACCGGAGCGCTGCAGGCCAACGGCGAGATCGCGCCCGAGCCGGTGATGGACGCCGCCGATGTGGCGCGCACGGTGCGGCACATGGCCGAGCTGCCGCTGGAGGCGAACGTGCAGTTCGCGACGGTTCTGGCGACCGCGATGCCGTATGTGGGCCGCGGTTGACCGCCCCGGCAGGTACTCAACTCGTCAACTTGCACAACCGGAATTTGAGCGTCCGCACTATTGCGGCCGGTTGTGGACCTATGCTCAAATCTCCTACACAAGAGCTTCACACTTGGGGGAGTGAAGTTCCGTAGGCCGGCAGTCCATGCCGAGGGGGGATGGCAGCCGTTCCACCGCACCGGGTGGGGGTGGATCTCGCGTGGGACCGCGAGGTACGCACCGGTGGGTGGAACGGCTGCCACATACGTCAGTTGGCGTGTCTGCCGCCGCTCCTGCCGCGTCTGCGCAGCGCCCAGACGCCGCCCGCGAGCAGGGCGATCGTGCCGCCCGCGCCCTCCAGCAGCCGCCAGGCCGTGGGGTCGTCCGACCCCGCGCCGGGGGCGCCGGCCGCCGCCTGGGCCGTCTTGCGGGTGGGTGTCACCCTGGCCCCGCCCTCGCTGAGCGGCTCGACCAGCGTGCCCACCGGTTCGGCCGAACCGCCGTGCGTGAAGCCCCAGTCGAGCAGTGCGGCCGTCTCCTCGTAGACGGCGTTGGAGCCGCTCTTGGGGTGCATCACGGTGGCCAGCAGGGTCCGGCCCCCGCGGGTGGCGGCACCGGTGAAGGTGTTGCCCGCGTGGCTGGTGTAACCGTTCTTGACGCCGATAAGACCGTCGTACGTCTTCAGGCCCCATGCGCCGGTGAGCAGACGGTCGGTGTTCTGGATCTGGAAGGTCTTCCGGCCGCCGGCCGGGAAGTCGGCGATCCTGGTGTGGCAGTACTCGCGGAAGTCGGGGTTCTTCAGTCCGTGCCGGGCGAAGAGGGTGAGGTCGTAGGCGGAGGACAGCTGGCCCTTGTGGTCGAAGCCGTCCGGGCTGACCACATGGGTGTCCAGGGCCTGCAGGTCCTCGGCCTTGGCCTGCATCTCGGCGACCGTCTTGGCCACTCCCCCGTTCATATGGGCGAGCACATGCACGGCGTCGTTGCCGGAGCGCAGGAAGACGCCCTGCCACAGCTGCTCGACGGTGTACGTGATCCCGGGCTTGACCCCGACCAGGCTGGAGCCGGCCGGGATGTCGGCCAGGTCGGCGTCGGTCACCTTGTACCGCTGACCGCGCTGGAACTTCTTCAGGACGGTGTCGGCGAACAGCATCTTCAGTGTGGACGCGGGCGGCAGGCGCCGGTGCGCGGCGAACGAGGCGAGCACCTCTCCGCTCTCGCAGTCGGCGATGATCCAGGCACTTGCGGTGAGTTTCCCGGGCAGACCTGTGGCGCCGCTCACCTGAATTCCCTTACGGGCGAGTCGCTCGCCGCCGACGACGGTGCCGACAGCGGATGCGGGAGTCGCCGAGGCAAGCGGAACGGCGGCTGCGGCAAGGCCGAGAGCGGCACGCCGGGAGAGGGGAGAAGAACCATGCACCCCGGGACGGTAACACCCACTCAACAGCAGTTTCCTGGCAGTACGCCGTCCACGGCACAGGAATTGCCTGTCTTACGTAATTCTGACCTGGCACCCTACTTTCCGAGGTCTGATACATCCTTTACTCGGTCCACCACAAAGGGGAAAGACCCGGGGAAAGGGTTTCTCACCGTCCGAGAATCCGGTCGACCTCGGCCAGTTGCCGGTCGGTGAGCGGCCCCTTCGCGATCGCGCCGGCGTTCTGCTCGGCCTGCGCGACCGAACGGAAGCCGGGAATCGGGATGGTGCGCGGACTGCGCGCCCACAGCCAGGCCAGAGCCCCCTGGGCGAGGGTACGGCCGCCGCTGGTGAGGATCTCCCGCAGCGCGTCGATACGGGCGACCCAGTCCGAGTCGGCTCCGCAGCCCTCGCTGAAGCCCTCCAGCCAGGCCGGCGGCTTGCTGCGGATGTCGCCCGCCTCCAGGACGCCTTGACGCTTCCCCGCCAGCAGCCCCATGGCCAGCGGGCTGCGGTTGATGCTCGCGAGCCCGGACTCCTCGCACAGCGCGAACATTTCGGGGGCGTCCTGCAGCACGTTGGCCGCGTGCTGCACGGCCGCGCAGTGCTCCCCCTCGGCGAACACGGCGGCGCGGGCCGGGTCGTCGGTGCTCCAGGCGTAGGCGCGGATCAGCCCCTCCCGTACGAACTCCTCGCACAGGTCCCGGAGTTCGGCGGCCCGCTCGGGGTCGGCGTCGGAGATGTGCAGTTGGTAGAGGTCGACGTAGTCGGTGTCCAGCCGCTTCAGCGACGCGGCCACCGCGCGGCGGGCGTGCGCCGGGGAGTCGTCGCGGCCGATGAGGGTGCGGGTCTCCTCGTCGAAGACGTTGCCCCACTTGGTGGCTACGACCACGTCGGCGCGGCGCTTGCCCAGCGCCCTGCCGAGGATGCGCTCGCTGTGTCCGGTGCCGTAGGTGTCCGCGGTGTCGAAGAAGGTCACGCCGAGGTCGAGGGCGCGCCGGATCGCCCGTACGGACTCGTCGTCGTCGACCTTGCCCCACCCGAGCGGCTGCCCCTCCGTGTTCTGCCACTCGCCTCCGATGGCCCAGCAGCCGAAACCGAGAGCGCTTACCCGGATGCCGCTGCGACCGAGGGTCCTGTTCGTCTCCATGACCGAGAACGGTAGGAGTTGGAGCACGCACAAAGGCAAGGGGTGGTACGCGGGTAGTACGTGTGACTTACGCCTGCCCGGTCTCGAAGCGGGAGATCCGGCCGTCGTCCTCGATGGTGAAGTTCCAGCGGGTGCGCATCTCGCCCCAGGCGTCGTTGCGGTAGTGGGCGAGGAGGGCGCGGCCGCCCTGGGACTCGTTGTCGACGTCCAGGTGACCGTTGGAGGCGAAGATCTCCCGGTCGATCCAGTCGGCGAGGTCCCGGTCGGAGCCGTCGTCCGCCATGGTCGCGTCCTCCGTGAGGAGGGCCAGGAAGGCGTCCCGGTCGTGGGCGTTGACGGCGGTGACGAACGCGCGGACGGCCGGGTCGCTGAGTTTGGCTGGCTGAATCGTCATGCCAGCAGGGTCACACCGCCCGCCGGGACCCGCCACCCGAACGGCTGCGCGGAGGGGTCCGGGAGGTGTGAGGAGTGGGACGGTGGACACGCGGAGGGGAGCGTTCCTGTTCAGTTCGTCTGGACCCGTTGTCTGTCCCCGTTGTCTGTCCCGGGAGAAATCATGAGCTCTTACGACCGGCGTGATCTGGGCCTGCTGCTGCTCCGGCTGGGTACCGGTGGTGTGCTGGCGGCGCACGGCGCGCAGAAGCTGTTCGGCTGGTTCGGCGGACACGGCATCGAGGGGACCGGCCAGTTCATGGAGTCGGTCGGCTACGCACCCGGCAGGGCGAGCGCCACGGCGGCGGGCCTCGCGGAGGCCGGCGGCGGCACGCTGCTGGCGCTGGGCCTGGCGACCCCGGCGGCGGGCGCGGCGGCGGCCGGCGCGATGGCCGGGGCGTCCGCGGTGCACGCGCCGAGCGGCTTCTTCAACGCGGAGGGCGGCTACGAGTACGCGGCGACCCTCGCCCTGGCCGCCACCGGCCTCGCGGTCGCCGGCCCCGGCCGTCTCTCCCTCGACCACGCGCTCGGCCATGTCTTCGACCGCGGCTGGATGGTGCCGACGGCACTCGGCGTGACGGCGGCGGCCACCGCGCTGGTCGTGGGGGCGCGGAACAAGCGGCTGCGGGACAAGAAGACGGACGAGCAGGAGGCCCTGTTCGCGGAGGAGGAGGCGCTGTTCAGGGAGTGAGCCGGTCGGGCAGGCTGGGCCCATGACTGATCAGCGCTTGTCCCCCGAGACCCCGACCTCCCCCGACGTGTGGGCAGCCGTGGACGATCTGTGGACCTGGCTCGACGCGAACCGTGCGCACGGCGGCCAGGAGGGCATGCTCCTGCGCATGCTCAAGCTGTCGGAGGAGGTCGGCGAGGTGGCGGAGGCGGTGATCGGCGCGACCGGCCAGAACCCGCGCAAGGGGATCACCCACACCTGGGAGGACGTCCAGGGCGAGCTCTGCGATGTCGTCATCACGGCTCTGGTGGCCCTGCGGACGCTGACGCCGGACACCCGGGAGGTGTTCACCCGGCATCTGGCGAAGGTGACCGCGCGTTCCCTGGGGCCGTCCGCGTAGCCGCGCGGGCGCGGGAATCGGGCGGGCGCGGGAATCGGGCGGACGGTCTGGCGTATCGCGGGCCGTGGTCCGGATACTGACGCCGTATCCGACGGCGCACAGCTTCCGCGACGCCCTGGTCGTCCCCGGCGCCGGCAGAACTGCCGTCGGTCGTTCTCCGGAGAGCGGAGAACGGAGACGTGAACGTGACCAACTGCCTCGTTCAGGGGCGGGGTCGGGTCGCCGAAGTCCGCACCACGAGGGTGGGCGGGATGACGATGTGAGGTGTCTCCGCGGCCGCCGGGAGCCCTGCCTCGGGGGCGCCGACGATCTCGATCAGTGCACCCACGGCACGTCGGCCGAGTTCGTCGAAATCCTGGTGGACGCTGGTCAGTGAGGGGCCGAAGTACTCGGTCTCCGGCATGTTGTCGAACCCGACGACGCTGATGTCCTCGGGCACTCTGCGTCCCGCCTGCTGGAGGGCCCGCAGCAGTCCGAGGGCCATGTGGTCGTTGGCGCAGAACACCGCCGTGACCTCGGGGTCGGCGGCGACCCGTCGGCCGAGCTCGTATCCGGTGCGAGCCGTCCAGTCGGCGCCGGCCAGCGGTTCCGTCACCGCAGCGCCCCGCTTTTCCAGGGCCCTGCGCCATCCGGCCTCGCGCTCCTGCGCGTCGAGCCAGGAACGCGGCCCGACCAGGTGGTGCACCGTGCGGTGGCCGAGGTCGAGCAGGTAGCTGGTGGCGAGTTCGGCACCCGCCTCGTTGTCCACGGCGACCGAGGCCAGTTCGGTGTGGGTGCCACAGCCGACCGCCACCAGGGGCACGTCCGGCGGTACGTTCGCCAGTGCCGCGACCGCGGTGGTCTGCGGCGCGATCACGATGATGCCCTCCACGCCCTGGCCCCGAAGCCGGTCGACGGCGTCCAGTACCGAACGCCGGTCGAGAGCGCCGACAGCGGCCACGGTGACGAAGTACTCGTACTGTCTGGCCGCCTGTTCGATGCCGTAGAGCATGCAGGCCGGGCCGTACAGCGTGGTGTTGAAGCTGATCACACCCAGGGTGCGGGTGCGGCGGGTGGCCAGGGTGCGGGCGGCGGCGTTGGGGCGGTAGCCGAGTTCGCGGACCGCGGCGAGCACCCGGTCCCGGGTGGCGGGCCGTACGTTCGGGTGGTCGTGGAGCACCCGCGAGACGGTCTGGTGAGAGACGCCCGCGAGCCGGGCCACGTCCGCCATCACCGGTGCACGTTCCGTGTCGACGATCGACCTCCTTCATCGCTGCCATTGTTTCCGATCGGCAGCTCCTCCGGGTGGGGGTCGCCCCGCTGCGGTGGAATTGTTAGCGCACACAATCTGGCGGGGTCAAGGTTCCCGACACTCGCGCTCGGCTGACCAACGGAGCCTTTCAGAGGCTCAAGAGCCCAGTGATCAGCGGATTCACCTCCAGGAAGCGCTCCCCCGAGTCAAGAACGCAGGCTGAGGCACAGGGAGTTCACGCCTACAGTTTACCTTTTCTTGACCATTCGGCAGCATTGACCGTCTGTTAATCCCGCGTAAAAATGCGGAGTCGCGAGACCGGGCGATCACCCCACTGCCCGAGAACGCCATGTGCGCAACGCCCCGGTGGAGACCGGACCACCTCTTTGACCTGCGAGAACCACACACTCCGGCCGCCTCCCTCCCCCACCCCCAGACAGCTCGGACTGAGCGGCGGCTTCCGACAGCCTCGATTGTTAGCGCCCACAATTCCCCGTCCCCGGGGCACCGAGCCGGCGAAAAACGCAAGACGGAAGAGGTTCACAGTGACAGTCAGACACCTGCCGGCTCTCCGGCTGAGGGTGGTGGGTGCGGTTCTCGCACTCGTCGCCGGCATCCTGGCCGCGACCCTCGGCACCGCGGGCACGGCCCAGGCCGCCTCGTCCCTCCCGTGTGACGTCTACGCCGCCGCGGGCACGCCCTGTGTCGCCGCGCACAGCACGACGCGGGCCCTGCTCGCCTCGTACAGCGGAGCGCTTTACCAGGTCAAACGCCTCTCCGACAACGCCACGACGAACATCGGGACGCTCAGCACCGGCGGCTACGCCAACGCCGCGGCCCAGGACTCCTTCTGCTCCGGCACCGAGTGCATCATCACCGAGATCTTCGACCAGAGCGGCAAGGGCAACCACCTCACGATCGAGGGTCCGGGCGGCAACGGCGGGCAGGACGTCGGCGCCATCGCCAACGCCCTGCCCGTGACGGCCGGCGGTCACAAGGTCTACGGCGTCTCCGTCCAGGCCGGCGTCGGCTACCGCGACAACAGCACCAACGGCGTCGCCACCGGCAGCCAGCCGGAGGGCACCTACATGGTGACCAGCGGCCACCACGTCGACGGCAACTGCTGCTTCGACTACGGCAATGCGGAGACCAACAGCAAGGACACCGGCAACGGCCACATGGACGCCGTCAACTTCGGCACCGAGTGCTGGTTCTCGCCCTGCTCCGGCTCCGGCCCCTGGGTGATGGGCGACCTGGAGAACGGCCTGTTCGCCGGCGGCAACGGCACCAACAGCAACAACACGGGCAACTCCAGCGCTTTCGTCACGGCCCTGCTGAAGAACAACGGCACCACCACCTACGCCATCAAGGACGGCAACGCCCAGTCGGGCTCCCTCAAGACCGACTACAACGGCAGCCTGCCGACCACCGGCGGCTACATCCCGATGTCCAAGGAGGGCGCCATCGTCCTGGGCACCGGCGGTGACGACAGCAACTGGTCCGACGGCTCGTTCTTCGAGGGCGTCATGACCGCGGGCTACCCGACCGACGCGGCCGACAACGCCGTGCAGTCCAACATCGTCTCGGTCGGCTACACCCAGGCCGCCCAGACCTTCCCGGTCACCGGCACCGCCTACCGGCTGACCAACACCAACAGCGGCAAGGTGCTGGACGCCCAGAACTGCGGGACGGCGAACGGCACAGCAGTGCAGCTGTGGGCCTCCCTGGGCAACACCTGCCAGCAGTGGAAGTTCGCCAGTGCGGGCAACGGCCACTACACGATCACCAACGTCAACAGCGGCACGGTCCTGGACGACAAGAACTGCGGCATCGGCAACGGCACCGCGACGCAGCTCTGGTCGTCGCTGGGCAACACCTGCCAGCAGTGGGACGTCACCCCGGCCGGCAGCCACTACACGATCAGCAACGTCAACAGCGGCATGACGCTGGACGTGACCAACTGCGGCACCGCGAACGGCACGCTCGTCCGCCAGTGGGCACAGCTGGACAACGCCTGCCAGCAGTGGGACATCGCCCCCTGACCCGACGATCCGCTCGCCGATGGTCCGCCGGCTTCCCCGGCGGCGGACCGTCGGCTGTGCTGCGGCGCGATCGACGGAGGGGCCTTACGTCCAACTGGCCCCGCACGTCCAGCTGCCTCCGCACGTCCAGCTGCCTCCGCACGTCCAGCTGCCTCCGGACGTCCAGAGCCTCCGGACGCGGTCGAAACCGCACCGCGGAAGAGGCCCACCTCACCCGGCCTCCCGCCCATCCCCCGCTCCCGGGCCCCGCCCCCACCCAGTCGTCCCCGTCCCGATGAATCCGTCTCGCAAAGGAAATCCCGCATGCCTGCACAAGCCGGACTCCCCCGCAGAACCGTTCTGACAGCCCTCGGCGCGGCCTCGCTGGCCGGGACCTTCGCCGCTGCCGCTCCGGCCCGGGCCGCCGAGCGCTTCGGCGCGGCCTCGGGCGCCACCGCTTCGGACCTCCCCGCCGCGGCCGCGCACTGGAGCTTCGACGAGGGCTCCGGCACCGCCGCCGCCGACGCCACCGGCAACGGTCACGCCGCGACCCTCCAGGGCGCGGCCGGCTGGGACACCGGCAAGGTCGGCGCCCACAGCCTGAGCCTCGCGGCCGGCGGCAACGCCACCGCTTCCGGGCCCGCCCTCGACACCTCCAAGGCGTTCACGGTTGCCGCCTGGGTCAACCTCAGCCAGCTGGGCGGCTACCAGACCGCCGTGAGCATCGACGGCCAGGTCGTCAGCGCCTTCTACCTGGGACTGCGCGACGACACCGGCACCTTCGCCTTCGCCCGGCTCGCCTCGGACGCCACCCAGGGCGCCGCCGTGGCGGCCGCCGCCTCCGCCCCGACCACCGGCACCTGGACCCACCTCGTCGGTGTGAGCGACCCCTCGGCGGGCGTCACCCGCCTCTACGTCAACGGTGTACTGGAGGGCCAGGCCGACTACACCGCGGGCTGGGCCGGCACCGGCGACACCGCGATCGGCCGGGCGCTCTACGGCGGCGGACACGTCGACCAGTGGCACGGACTGATCGACGACGTGTGGATGTTCCCCACCGCCCTCACCTCCGACCAGGTCGCGACGCTGGCCGGCGTCCCGGTGGAGACCACGACCCCGCTGCTGAGCGTGGACGTCGCACACCCCGCCCACGCCGTGTCCCCCATCCTCCCCGGCCTGATGTTCGAGGACATCAACCACTCCGGCGAGGGCGGCATCTACGCCGAACTGGTCCAGAACCGCTCGATGATGGCCAGCGACACCGCGCCCGTGCACTGGTCCGCCGTCGGCGGCACGACCCTCGCGCTCGACACCACCACGCCCCTCAACGACGTACTCACGCGTTCCCTCAAGGTCGTACTGCCGAGCGGTACCGGAGCCGGCAACCGGGCCGGAGTGGCCAACGACGGTTTCTGGGGCATACCCGTGCGCCCCCGAACCACCTACACGGCCCGCCTCTTCGCCAAGGCATCGCGCCGA
Organism: Streptomyces sp. NPDC002092; assembly: GCF_053593775.1. NCBI lineage: Bacteria > Bacillati > Actinomycetota > Actinomycetes > Kitasatosporales > Streptomycetaceae > Streptomyces > Streptomyces sp. NPDC002092. The sequence continues at coordinate 424,760 of NZ_JBSFDG010000008.1, read as the reverse complement.
ATCGGTCCCCTCACGGTGGCCATCGAGTCGGCGGACGGCGCGACCGTGTACGCGTCCGCTCGTGTGCCCCACATCGGTACGGAGTTCCGCGACCGCCCCTTCGAACTGACCCTGCACACCGGCTCGGGCGCCCCCGTGACCGGCGACGCGAGGCTGACCGTCACCACGGCCGACCCCGCCGCCGCGGGCGAGACCCTATGGCTCCAGCACGTCTCCCTCTTCCCGCCGACCTACAACAACCGCCCCAACGGCCTGCGCATCGACCTGATGGAGAAGCTGGTCGCCCTGAAGCCGAAGTTCCTGCGCTTCCCCGGCGGAAACTTCCTGGAGGGCAACACGATCGCGACCCGCTTCAACTGGAAGAACACCATCGGCCCGGTCTGGGAGCGCCCCGGCCACATGGACGACGCCTGGGGCTACTGGTCCACGGACGGCCTCGGTCTGCTCGAATACCTGGAATGGGTCGAGGACCTGCACGCCCAGCCGGTGCTGGCCGTCTTCGCCGGCTACACGCTGAAGGGCGAACACGTCACCGGCGACGCCCTCAAGCCGTACATCCAGGACGCCCTCGACGAGATCGAGTACGTCACCGGCCCCGTGACCAGCACCTGGGGTGCCAAGCGCGCGGCCGACGGCCATCCGAAGCCGTTCCCGCTGGAGTTCGTGGAGATCGGCAACGAGGACTGGTTCGACTCCTCGGGCTCCTACGACGCCCGGTTCACGGCCTTCCACGACGCGATCAAGGCGAAGTACCCGCACCTGAAGCTGATCGCCACGACGACGGTGACGAGCCGCACACCGGACCTGATCGACGAGCACTACTACCTCGCACCGTCCGCCGCCCAGTCGGCCACCCACAAGTACGACAACCGGGACCGCGCTTCGACGAAGGTCTTCGTCGGGGAATGGGCCGCGCAGGAGGGCCGCCCCACCCCCGACCTCAACGCCGCGCTCGGCGACGCGGCATGGCTGGCCGGTCTGATCCGCAACTCGGACCAGGTCCTGATGGAGTGCTACGCCCCGCTCTTCTCCCACGTCAAGAACAACGTGTGGGCGACCAACCTGATCGCCTACGACAACCTCACCAGCTACGTCTCGCCCAGCTACTGGGCCCAGCACATGCTGACGAGCAAGCTGGGCAACACGGTGCTCCCGGCCACCGCACGCGCACTGCCCGCCGTCGCCACCGTCGCCACCCGCGCCGGGAACCGCCTGTACCTCGCGGTGGTCAACTCCGGGACGGAGAAGGTGAATGTGCCGGTCGAACTGAAGGGTCTCGCGAAGGGCGTCAGGAGAAACGCCACAGCCACCGTCCTGACCGGCCCCTCCCGCACCGCAACCAACACCCTGACCGACCCCAAGGCCCTCGTCCCCAGCACCAGCACGGTCAAGGGCGCGTCGGCGAGATTCACCAGCACCGTGCCGGCGCTCTCCGTGACGGTCCTGGAACTCACCCTGACCTGATAGCGCGCAGACGTCCTACGCGCAGTCCGGTCAGCGCCCCAGCCACCCCTCCAGCACGCGGGTGCCTGGGGCGCAGCTCTCGCTGAGTTCGTCGAATTCGGCCGCCGACAGCCGTCGGGCAGAACCGCGGCGGCTGTGGTCGAGCAGTTCAGACGCGGCGAGCAGCCACTCGGGCAGGGCAGCGACACCGATGAAGTCGGCAAGGCGGGTCAGCTCTTCGTCAGTACGGTCCAGGAGGTTCTCGTACGAGAGCGTGCTGCGCTGGTCGGCGGGCAACTCACCGAGGAACCGCGTGCCCTCGGTGACGAGCTCCGACCACAGCGCGCCGAACGTCCGCAGCGGCATGTCCCGGTCGCGTACGAGGGCGGGATCGAAGCGCTCGTCGAGCAGCGGGGCCAGGTCCGCGGGCAGCGCACGCACGTGCTCGGGCGTCAGGCCGCCCAGACTGTCGATGCCGGCCCGTGCCTTGATCTCCCGCAGCAGTGCGATCGTGCGGTATCCCGGATGGCGGCTCATGGACAGGGCGCAGTCCGGTCCGTCCCGGAACATGTGCACGAACCTCGCGTCCGGAAACGCGGCCCGCAGCCCCGGCGCCCAGCCGGTCGAATATCCGGACCGCTCCACGACGGCGGCCCGCCCGAACCGCGCGCACAGCAGGCCGAACAGCGCCCGATGGTGCTCGGCGGCGCCCCGTTCGGGCCAACGCACCACCGTTGCACCGAGTTCGTCGAGAAGCCCGTCCGGGTCGTCCGTGAGGTGGGGCAACACCATGAGGGAGAGCGCCGGGATCCCGGCGGTCTCCGCCGTGTACCTCCCGGGCCGACGCGTGTAGAGGAACTCCGGCAACGGCAGCCCACTGCGGATCATCCGCGCGAAGTGCGGGGCGGGCCGGAAGAGAGCCTGCCAGAACTCCTCGCCGGTCAACTCCCCTTCGGGAAATGCCGCGTCACCCACCGAGGCCATGAACTCGTTGAGGCTCAGTACGTCCGGGTGGGCGTTGAGGATGCGTGACAGCGCGGTCGAACCGCTGCGTCCGGTACCGATGACGAAGGTCAAGGAGCGCATGGTCGCCTTTCGCGGTGTCCGCCGGTTTTCGGGGGCCCGTTCACGTGTGCGCGTGCCGTCCGACTCGGTAACGGCGCCACTTTACGGGGCGGGGGGTGCGTGCCTGCGAGGGCTTCAGCGGCAGATTGCAGGCCGCAAGGCCTACATGGACTCGCGCCCATGATCGCCCTCCCCACTGCCGGTTCACGCTGCCCAGCTCGATGAACCCTCCGCGCCAGGCGGATAAGAGCCGCTCGGCCGCGCAGCAGCACCCCAAACGTTCTTTCACGGCCCGTCATGAACTGGATCACGCCACTTCGGCCACTTCTGCGTTGCGCCTGCAACGTGTGGTACGAGAGGATGTTCGACGAGCTGTGAGGCGGGCGTGACACACGATCACGTCGCCACGGTCATGCAGCAATGACACACAACACACTTACGGGGGTGGGTTGATGAAGTTCGACATGGGGTCCACGACCCTGTCGGAGCTCGGCAAGAGCACAGTCGGCTCGAGCGAGGACCTGGGCGCGCTGATCCGACTGCTGATCCAGGCGGCGGAACCGCTCGAGGGAAAGTTCAACGGGGCGGGCAAGGCCGCGTTCGACGCGTTCAAGGCGCATGCCGACGAGATCACCAACGAGCTGAACAGTTCGCTCGGCGCGATCCTGGGCGGTCAGTCCGGCATGGACACCGCGTTCGGTACCGGTGATGTGGAGCTGGGCGACAACGCCCAACAGAACATGAGCGCCGCCAACTTCGACGCGGCCCGCTTCGGCGCACGCTGAGCGTCGTAGCCGACAGCCGTCAAGTCGCCTTATCCGTCACCAAACTTCAGGGGGACACTCGATCATGGCTCAGAACCAGGACCGGCGCTCCTACGACACCGGCGCCTCCGCCGAGGTCCAGGGCAGCCTCGCCGGCGTCATCGGCCAGCTGGAGCGCGTGCTGACCGACCGCGACCGCGCGGTCAAGGCCGCGATGGCCGACTTCACCGCGGACGGCGTCGCCGACGAGTACCACGGCAAGGAGGTCCGCTGGCACCGTGCGGCCAGCGAGGTCCGCGAGATCATCCGGCTGGTCCGCTCGACGCTGGAGCAGAACGACGGCACCGCGCAGTCGACCCTGGCCAAGGCCAAGGCGGCCGTCGACAGCATCGGCTGACACAGCGGCAGGCGCACGGCGGGCAGATGCCCGGCAGGTACGGGGACGAGGGGGAATGTCGTGACGGGGTGGGACATCCATCCGGCCGGGGTGTACAGCGTGCTGTCCAAGACGGCGACCGCGGCGAAGGACATGTCGGACGCGGGCTCGGCGATGCAGGGCAGCCTTGAGGAAGCCGCGTCCGCGGCGGGGACGCTGACCAGTCAGTACGGGCCGTACACCAGCACGGTCGGGCTGGTCGGTTCGGCACTGGGCCAGTTCGCGGAGCACTGGAGCCGGGATCTTCTCTACATCGCCAAGCGGACGTCGAAGTCCCTGAACGGAGCGGACGAGGCCACCCGCCACTACATGGCCGGCTCCCTGGAGCAGGCGGCGAACGCGCAACAGGCGGCGGCCAAGGAGCCGAAGGTGGACATGCCCGGCAAGGATGAGACGGGCAGTCGCACGGAGGGCCAGTAGGGGTGGGCGACGAGGCGAAGCTCATAGACCCGTCAGGGATCCCGCACTTCATCGGCGACCTGGCCACGCTCGATACCGACGTAATGCTGCTGACCGCGGACGCGGGCCAGTTCCGGGCGTCCGGCTCGGATGTGCACACAGAGTTCCAGGGCCTGGCCGCGTTTTATTCGGCGCCGGAGGCGGAGCAGCTGTTCGCCACCACGCTGCCGGTGAAGCAGAAGTCGGACGCGTTCGCCGACGACCTGGAGAAGGTCGCCACGGCCCTGTCGGAATACAGTTTCGAAGTCCAGCCGCTGGTACAGAAGTTGGACGCCCTCAAGGCCGACGCGACCGTGTTCGTGAACTCGGTGACCGGGGACGACGACTGGCGCAAGGACCAGGACAAGGTCGACCACAACAACGACCTGTGGCACGACGTCAACCACACGGTCGCCGCCTTCCAGGCCGCCGAACGCACCGCCTACAACAAGATCATGGCTTTGATCGGCGGAGCCGGCCTGACCGCAGACGACGGCTCCCACGGCAAGAACACATACGGTTTCAACGCCGACGACCTCGACCACGCCAAGGAAACCCCCTGGGGAGCGCCGGTCGAGCGGGAGTACGAGGGCTGGTCCTGGCTGGTCCACCAGACCGGGCAGGTGTGGGACGGCGTGTGGCACGACGGTGTCATCGGCACCGTCCACGGCCTGGGCACCCTGTTCGGCTCGGACGGCTGGGGCGCGGCCGGCGAGGCGTGGAAGAACCTCGCCAAGCTGGGCACCGCCACCTCCCTCACCAGTGCGACGCTGGGCACCTGGTGGCTGATCCCGGACGACCAACTGCCCTCGTGGCTGCGCGATTCCCGCAAGGTCCACACCCAGGCGGTGAAAGGCTTCCTCGCCTACGACCAGTGGAAGACCAACCCGGCCCGCGCGGCCGGCGCGTTCGGCTTCAACGTCCTGACCGTGGCCGGCACCGAGGGCGTCGGCAGCGCGGCAAGCGGCGCGGGCAAGGCCGGCGCTGCGGCCCGCACCCTGTCGGTGGTCGGCAAGGTCGGCCGGGCCATCGACCCGATGACGTACATCGGCAAAGTGGGCAAGTTCGCCTTCGTCAAGGTCGGCGACACCTTCAGCACGCTGAAGAACCTCCACACCGGCACGTACCTGGACATGGCGAACGTCGGCGACAGGTACACGCCTGCCGAACACCCGGTACCCCTCGGGGAACGCCCGGTTTCCGTGCCGGACAGCGCCATCGAGTACGTCGATGCCAAGGGCAACCCGGTCTATCTCACCGAAGACGGTCACGTTCTCGGTGCGGATGGCAGAGTGCGCCAGCACGCGGAGGAGGCGGCCCACGAGCTCACTTCCAGCGACCGTAACGAGTTGGGTTCAGCCCGGGAGAGTCACTCGCGTGAGCTGGTCGGGGCCGACGCACGGGCTGAACACGGCACTGGCTCCTCTCGCCCTGGCGGGCAGGAACCAGGGCAGGAAGGCAAGAACGGCGGCAGCCATGCGGTTTCAGGCGAAGGCGGTTCCGGAAGGCCTACTGAGGCAGGTTCTGCCGAGCGGCTGAGGAACGATGGCGGGGCTCGAGGGAATGGTTCCGCAGGAGCGGGACACGGTGAGGGCAATCAGGGTTCCACAACCGATCGCGGCTCGACCGAGCACGCCGACGCATCCGACGGGCATCAGGCGGACGCGGCGCACGGTCATGCGCCAGGACACGACAGTCCGGGTGCACCAAGCGAGGGTCAGGCGCATGGCGGAGCCTCGGACGGACCTCCCGACATCGACCCGGCCAAGTACACCAAGAACGTGGACGACCTCGCACAGGCCCACACAGGCCATATGGAGCCGACTCAAGAAGCCGGAGTCCTCGATGAGCTTTCCCGCGCAAAGATGCCCGAGCCGGACCAACAGAAGGTGCTTCGTGCTCTGCGTAAAGACCCGTACGGGGCAGGCGTCGCCGAGATGATCTCGCGGGGGCATCTCCGCGACATCGAGGGATACAGGAAGCTGCTGGAGATGTGCAAGCAGGGACCGACCAAGGCAGATCCGAAGGGTATGGTTCCGGCCTCGTACATGGCCATGAGACTCGCCACTGATCTACAGGAGCACGGTGTCGGGCGTGTCGGCGTGGAACTCGACACGCAGACGTTCGATCTCGATGTCTACACCCGTCATGCCGACGGCTCCGTCGACTACGGCTACCAACTAAAGGACGTCACCAACATCCAGGGCATCAAGAGCGCTGCCGTGAAGGCGGCAAAGCAGCTGAACCATGAGGGGATGAGCCACCGCATTGCAATCCTGGACGTTCACCAGTCAATGAGGGATCTGACACCCAGGATGTTCAATGAGGCAGAATTTCGGGCGAAGAGCGCAGGCGCGACATTCCTCCTTCGCTTCACCGATGGCTCCATCACTGTGCCTCCGAACGGCTCCACGTTCCCGTAAGGAAATGCTATGTCGACTTTGATGCGTGCACCACGGGCGCGCGGTTCGTGGTTCTGGGATCTCTACGACTTCGACGAACCAGGCCTGGAGCCGGCCCTCTCGCTCGCAGCTCGAATGAGTGACGTGCTGACCCGATACGAACTTCTCACCCCGGTCCAGCTTGAGTACACCTGGAACATCATGGGCGCTGGGACCACCGGCATCACGACCACCCTTGAGCTCACCAAACCACTACTGGGGGATCCGGGTCTCGCTGAACGGGTACGAGGCAGCCGCCCCGCCGCCCACCCTGCCGCCGACATCACCGACTTCAACGTCCTCGGTACGGGAACATGGATTGACGAGGGAGGACAGGCCCGGAGTGAGTACCGACTCGTCGACCTGTCCGTCTCCACCGCGCCTACGGGTCTCTCGGCTGAGCTGTCCGTGCATCACGACATTTGGGGCCGGTACGACTTCACAGGGCGACCACACCCCGAGATTTACCAGAACAACGCTCCACGGCTCACTGCGGCACTCAAAGACCTCACAGCCCTACTCGGCACGGCCCCCGAGCCCGGAGAACCGACGCACTTCGGAACGGCCACCGTTGACGGGCTCGCTGAGCCGGATGCGGATGAGAGCGGCTTGGGCCCCGACCTGACCTTCTGGCTTCGATGATCAGACGGAGTGCTTGGGGCGTACTCAGGGTCCGTGCACCTCATGGAACAACGAGGAATTAACTCATGTCAGCCCAGGACTACGACAGCCAGCTTCTTGAGTCGGTCTCGGTCCGGCGTCGGCGCCTGCGCGATGCTGTGCTGTTCGGCGGCCAGCGCCAGCGCCGGACCGTGGACGAGCGGCTGGGCAAGGTGTTTGCGGGTGTGGTGATCGCTGCGGTGTTGTGTGCTGGGTGTGTGGGATGGTCGTTCGTTTCGCATCGCGTTCTGGGCAAGGCCTCGAGTCCGTATGGGACCTCGACTACGGCACCGTCCTCACCGTCCGCCGAAACACCCACCGGTGCGCCTTCCGGCCGGTGATAAGTTCGAACGCGTGATATCTACGGGGGCATCGAGCCGTGCGGGGCTGGCGTTGAGCCGGGTCACTCTGGTGGGTGAGCGACGACGAGTTGATCTTGTACTGCCGTCGCAGGAGCCGATCGGGCGGCTGCTTCCCGAGGTGATGCGGCTCCTGGACGATCGGGTGGGTACGCGGCCGCAAACACGTCATCTGGTGGCGGGCGACGGCAGCATCCTGGACCCGGACGCCACCTTGGAGTCGGCGGCTGTGGCCGACGGTGCGGTGTTGCGGCTCGTGCGCGTCGAAGACGCGCCGTCCGCTCCCGTCGTCCACGACGTGACCGATGAGGCCGCCGACGATCTCGACGTACGGGCTTGGCGGTGGCGGCCCGCCGCGCGACGCATCGTCGCCGGAAGTGCGACGGTCGGGTGGGCGCTGGCCGCCTCCTTCCTCGCACGCCAGGCGTTCGCCGCCCAGATCGTGGGCGCCGTCCTCCTCGTCATCGCCGCGCTTGCCGCAGCCGCGGGTTCAGCATTCGGCCGGGCCGGACTGCGCGGGCTCGCCGGCACACTCGTCGTCGCCTGTGGCGCCCTGGGTGTGTTCGGGGCGTGGAGTCTGGCCGATGCCCAGGGCTGGTCCGGCGCGGTGCGGCTGGCCGATGTCGCCGGAGTGGTGGCGGTCTCGCTGCTGCTGCTCGGATGGTGCTCGCCGCTGGGACGCGGCGGGGTCTTCGGGGCAGCTGCGCTCGTTGCAGGCGGGTTGTGCTGGGAGGGCGCGCTCGCCTTCCAGTCGGCTGGGCGGGCCGGTGCATTGCTGGCAGTCGTGTCGGTGGTCGTACTGGGACTGCTGCCTCGTTTCGCGTTGATGGCGTCCGGGCTTTCAGGGCTCGACGACCGGCGGTCGAGTGGCACATCGGTGAGCCGCTATCAGGTGTCGACAGCGCTCGCGGCCACGCACCGCGGGCTCGCGCTCGCGACGATCGTGACGGCCGTGTCCGCGGCCACCGGCGGAACGCTCGTACTGCGTACGACCACGGTGTGGACGGTGCTGCTCGCGCTGGCCGTCACGCTGGTGCTCGCGTTGCGGGCGCGAGCGTATCCGCTGGTCCCTGAGGTCGTCGCGCTGCTCGTGGCGGCCGCGGTGGTGGCGGTTCGGCTGGCCTGGGTGTGGCTGGACCACTCTGGTGCGGTCGGGCCGCTCGCGGCGCTGGTGGTGCTGGCGGTCGTGCCGCTGGCCGTGCTCGTGGTGCAGCCACCCGAGCATGTACGGGTGCGGCTGCGCCGGTTCGGCGACGCGCTCGAGTCCGTCGGAGTGATCGCGCTGTTCCCGCTGGTGATCGGCGCCTTCGGGGTGTACGGGCGGCTGCTCGGCACCTTCGCGTGAGCGTGAGGCGGCAGCGATGACCAGGGCTCAGGGCGGCGATTGGCAGGAGGAGGTGCTGCGCGAACTGCGGGGCAGCGCGCCGACCCCGGCCGCTCCGGAAACCGCGGCCAACGCGAACGACGCCTCGGAGCCCGATGGCTTTGAGCGCGGCACTACGCCGGGCCATAAGGAAGCGGGGGGCGCCAAGGCCCCGCTCCCGGTCCGTCACCCCGACGACCAGCGCCCCAACCCGGCGCAACCGACTCCCCCGCACACCGACCCGGCTGCCCGCCCCGGTGAGGTACCGCAGCAGCAGCCCGCGAACCCGACCCGGCCGACCGAGCAGCTCCCGCAGTCTGTGTCTCAGCCGTGTCCCCTCCCTCCCCACACCACGCCGAACCGCGACTCCACCGCCCCGCCCGCGCCTGCGCAGCCGGGCCCCTCCGCCACTGCTGCTCAGCCCCAACTCCCCGAGCCCACCTCGACCGCTCCGGGTATGTACGCGCCCCGCTCCGGCACCCCCGCCCTCCCCTTCCCCACCCCCGAATCCGTCCCCACCATCGACCCGCGCCTCGCGCTCGCGCTGGGGAAGCCGTCCCACGGCGACTCCGTGGCGCGCCGGACCGGACAAACCATCCGGCGGCTGACCGCCTCGGCCTCCCAGGAGGTCGCCGAGGAGACCCGGATCGGACGGGAGTTGCAGCAACCGGTCACCACGGGCCGGGTAATCGCCGTGACCTCGATCCGGGGCGGCGTCGGCAAGACGACGACCACTGCCCTGCTCGCCCGTACGTTCAACCACTACCGGCACGATCCGGTGCTCGCCCTGGAGGCGGACGCCGCGCTCGGCACACTGCCCGTGCGGCTCGGCGCCGAGTCTGTGCGCTGGTCGTGCACCGAACTCGCCCACATCCTCACTCCCCAGATGCAACTCACCGACATCACCGGGTACTTGGTGCCCGTCACGGACGGCGGCTGGCTGCTGCCCGCGAGCCAGGGGCGCCTTGGCCCCCCGCTGGACATCCGCACCTACCGCACGGTGACGCTGGCGCTGCGCCGCTACTTCGCCGTCACCGTCGTGGACTGCGAGACGCTGCCCGGTGAAGTGGCCCGTACCGCGATGGACACCGCGCACGCCCGTGTGGTCGTCGCCCCCCTCACCGCCGAGGGCGTCGGCAGTACACGCATCGTCCTGGACTGGCTCGCCCAACTGCCGCACGATGCCCTCGCGTCCACCGTCGTCGCCCTCACCTCGGGCGCACCCGACCTGAACCTCGACCTGAAGACGGCCACAGCGCATCTGCGCGAAACAGGGGTCACCATCGTGCACCTGCCCTACGACCGGCATCTCGCGGCCGGCGGACCCATCCGTACGGAGCTGCTCGGCTCGGGCGCGCGGCGCGCGGCCACGCAACTCGCGGCCCAGGCGCTGCAGCGGGCGGTGCGAGTCCGATGACGCAACACCTGATCCACCGCCCGGCCCGCGCCACCCGCCCGCTGCCCGCGGCCGAGGCACGCACCATCGAGCCACCGCCGAATCTGCCGGAAGGGAAGATGGGCACCGCGGCCACGGCGTTGCTGCCGATGGCCGGCGTCATGTCGTCCGTTGTGATGATGACCGTCATCCGCTCCAGCCAGTTCGCGGGCCTCGGCGCGGTCGTACTCGTCATCGCGCTGCTAGGAGCCGTGGCGCTGTTCTTGTCACAGCGCGGCAAGGCACAGCGCCAGCGGCGGGTGCAGCGCGAACGGTATCTGGAGTATCTGGAGGAACTGCGCGAGGAGTTGGGCAGGGCCGAGCGGGTACGGCGGCAGGCCGCACGGCAGTTGAACCCTCCGCCGTCGGCCCTGTACGACCTGGTGCGCGATCCGGCGCGGCTGTGGGAACGGCGGCGTACGGACGCCGACTTCCTTCGGGTACGCATCGGGGTGGGTGACGTACCGGTGCAGGACGTGGTGGTCGGGCAGAACTCGGCGAGTGGAGTGCTCACGCCGCCGGACCCGTTCATGCTCAACGAGGCGCGGGCGTTGCAGGCCCGGTTCGCGACCACGACCGACCATCCGCTGACGGTGCCGCTGGACCGCGCGGGCAATGTGAGCGTGGTCGGTGACCGCGAGGGCGTCCTGCGCGTCGCCCGGGCGCTGCTCGTGCAGGCAGCCGTCACGCACGCGCCCGACGACGTGGCGCTCGCGCTGGGCGTGCCCGGCGAGCACATGGCGGAGTGGGAGTGGGCGAAGTGGCTGCCGCACGTCCTGCATCCGGACGAGCTGGACGGGCCGGTGGCCGCCCGGCGCATCGCGCCCGATCTCGCACAGTTGGCGCGGGTCGTCGCCGGCGACCTGAAGAAGCGTTCCTCTTACGCCGCCGAGGTGCGCCGCGGCCTGTCCGACCGCACCGCGCTGAGTCTCGGCAGCCGACTACTCGTGGTGAGCGACGAGTACGGTCACAACGCGGCCGAGCTGCCCCGCCCGGACGCGGCCGTAGCACTGGGCGACATGGGCGTGACCGTTGTGCACTTGCTCGCCGAGCAGGTGCACGAGCCCGGTCAGGTCGCCGTGCGGATCACCGTCGACGGGGACCGGGTCACGGTCGACGACCTGCGGGGCGAGCACGTCGTACGAGTCTCGGGCGTCCTCGATCCGGTGAGTGCCGCCGGCGGCGAAGGGCTGGCCCGGATGCTGGCGCCCCTGCGCCTGTCCCCCGAGTCGGCCGCCGACGGCACGCCGGTGTCCGGCCCGGTCGACTTCCCCCAGCTGCTCGGCATCGACGATCCGGCAGCCCTGGACCTGGCCCGGCAGTGGGCGCCGCGTGATGAGCGTGACTTCCTGCGGGTGCCGATCGGGCTGGACGACCGGCACGAGCCGGTGCTGCTCGACCTGAAGGAGTCGTCCGAACTGGGCATGGGACCCCACGGGTTGTGCGTGGGCGCCACCGGCTCCGGCAAGAGCGAGCTGCTGCGCAGTCTCGTACTCGCACTCGTGACGACGCATCCGCCCGAGGATCTGGCGATGGTGCTCGTCGACTACAAGGGTGGGGCCACCTTCGCCCCCTTCACGGGCCTGCCGCACGTGGCGGGCGTGATCACCAACCTGGAGAACCAGGCCGGCCTCGTCGAGCGCGTGCACACCTCGCTGGCCGGTGAGATCAAACGCCGCCAGCAGGTCCTCAAGGATGCGGGGAACATCGCCGACATCGGGCACTACCGCGCACTGCGCGCCACCGCCCGCCCGGACCTCGAACCCCTCCCGCATCTGTTCGTCGTGATCGACGAGTTCGGTGAACTGATCACCGCCAAGCCGGACTTCATCGACCTGTTCCTCTCCATCGGCCGCATCGGCCGCTCCATCGGCGTACATCTGCTGCTGTCCAGCCAGCGCATCGAGGGCGGCAAGCTGAAGGGCCTGGAGACCTATCTGTCGTACCGGCTCGGACTGCGCACCTTCTCCGCGGACGAGTCGCGTACGGTCCTGGAGACCACCGACGCCTTCAACCTGCCACCGCTACCGGGCTTCGGCTATCTCAAGGTCGACACATCCACGTACACACGGTTCAAGGCAGGCTTCGTCTCCGGCGCCTACCGCGGGCCGGTGCAGCGCGAAGCGGTCGCCGACGACGAGCCGCTGGCGTGGCCGTATCCGCCGTACAACACGCTGGAGACGCCGACCGGGGCCGCGGCTGACGAGACTGTGATCACTCCGCGCGAGCGCGACAGCGGCCCCACCGTGCTGTCCACCGTCGTGGACCAACTCGCGGGCGCGGCCGGACCGGTACGGCGGATCTGGCTGCCGCCGCTGCCCGACGCGGTGACGCTGACGGGAGCGGCCGGACCGGTGCAGGCATCGGCGGACGGGCTGCAACTCGCCCGCAGGGAAGGCCCGTTGCGGATTCCGCTCGAGGCCCTCGACGACCCGGCCCGGCAGTGGCAGAACCGCTGGGTGCACGACCTGAACACCGCCGGCGGACACACGGCGGTCATCGGCGGCCCGCAGTCCGGCAAGACAACCCTGCTGCGCACCCTCGCCCTGTCACTCGCCGTGACCCACACCCCTCACGATGTCGCGCTCTACGGCCTCGACCTGGTCGGCGGCGGTCTGAGCGCGCTCTCCGGCCTGCCGCACGTCGGCGGGATCGCGGGACGCGCCGACCACGAGCGGGCCGCCCGCACGGTCGCCGAGGTGCGCACCATGCTCGCCGAACGCGAGGCCCTCTTCCGCGAGCACGGCATCGACTCCGTCGACCAGCTGCGCACCTTGCGCGCGAAGGGCGAGCTGCCCGAACTCGGCTCCACGGATGTCGTCCTGCTCATCGACGGATTCGGCGCGCTGCGCGACGAGTTCGCCGACCTGGAGGACGTCGTATCCGACCTCCTCAAACGCGGCAGCGGCTACGGCATCCACGTCGTCGCGGGCATGCTCCGCTGGAACGACGTACGCATCGCCACCCAGTCGATGTTCGGCAGCCGTATCGAACTGCGCCTCAACGACCCCGCCGACTCCTCCGTCGACCGCAAACTCTCCGAGACCCTGTCCGCCGACACCCCGGGCCGCGCCCTCACCGACGGCAAGCTGTTCGCGCACGTCGCCCTGCCCCGCCTCGACGCGCTCGCCCAGGCCACGGACCTGGGGCCGGCCCTGGAGGACGCCGTGCGGTCGGTGCGCACCACCTGGCACGGCGAACAGGCCGCTCCCGTACGGGTGTTGCCCACCCGGCTGCCCGCGCAACGCCTGCCCTCCACCGCCGAGGTACCACACGCGATACCGATCGGCGTCGACCAGGAGTCCCTGTCCCCCGCCGTCCTCGACCTGTTCGGCACCGACCAGCACCTGCTCGTCCTGGGCGACAACGAATGCGGCAAGACCAACCTCCTCAAGCTCATATCCCGTGCGCTCGTGGACCGATACGGCGACGACGAGCTCGTCTTCGGCATCTTCGACCCACGGCGCGGCCTGCGCGGCGCAATCCCGGAGCCGTACCGCGGCGGCTACGCGCACAACGCGAAACTGGCCGCCGCCCTCGCCACCGGCATCGCCACCGAACTGGAGAAACGGCTCCCGGAAGCCGCCGACCCCGACGCGGTGAGCGACGAACCGGCCTTCACCGGCCCGAGGATCGTGATCCTCATCGACGACTACGACATCCTCACCACCGCCGGCCAGCAGCCCCTCGACCCGTTCCTGCCGTACATCTCGTCCGCCCAGGACATCGGACTGCACTTCGTCATCGCACGCCGCGTCGCTGGCGCCTCGCGCGCACTGTACGAGCCGTTCCTGACGACCCTGCGCGAGACCGGCGCGACGGCCCTCGTGATGACGGGCGACCGCACGGAGGGCCAGCTCTTCCCCGGCCTGTACGCCTCTGCGCAGCCGCCCGGCCGGGGCACCCTGGTCCGCCGCGGCCGCCGCCACCAGCTGATCCAGACGGCCCTCGCGCCCGAGACCGACCCCGTGGAGAACCCGGCGTGACCAAGGACGTCATAGCGCTCACCCCGAAAATGCCCGACACCCGCTCGCTCCTGGCCGGCCTGCACGCCGGCGGCCCCGAGCTGAACCTGACCGCCACCGACGACGGCGCGGTCCTACAACTGTGCACGCCAGGCGGACGCCCGCTGGTCTCGGTCGAGGCACCGGTCCTCGTCCATGTCCCCGGCGAGGTCGAACGCCTCCTCGGCCCTCAAGTGACCCCGCCCGAGCTGCCCTTCTGGTGGACAGAGACCCGCGCCTCCACAGCCGTACCCGAGGCGGAGCCCCTCGCCGGGTCCGTGTGCGGGCGCCTGACGATGCTGCTCGGCGGAACCAGCTGGCCACCCGGCGCCGCACACACGGCGCACGTCCCGATCCCGGACGACTCGACGAACGAGCAACCGGAGACAACCCACTCGCCCGTCCCCATCGTCGACGTCCTCACCGACTCGACCGCGGTTGTCCTGGCCGACCGTCCACTCGCCCCTCTCACCGCCTGGCTATCAGACCTCCTGCGCACTACCGCACAGACGAACCGCGCCTTCCACCTCGTCACACCACCCCACGTCCGCCTCACCCTGCCACTGCGCACCGCACTGGGCGGCGCACCCAACCGCTGGGTCATCCAGGACCCGGCGTGCGGCTACTACGACGGCCTCTCCGGCGTACAACTCGCATGGCGGGAGGGCACATTCGCGCCGCTCGACACCACAGTTGCCGACGCCTTCACGGCAGTGAGCACGCCGCCCGGGCAACGGCAACTAACCGTTTCCTTCCGCACGGTGCACACGCCCGACACCGACCTCGTACTCGGCCGCGCCCTCGAAACAGCCTGGCGCCACCTCACCGGCACGGCACCCACCGGCTGGGGTACGGCGGAACCCATCAACCTCCCCTGGTCTCCACGCCAGTTGACAGACCTCGCCCGCGACCGGTCCCCCACCCCGACCCACCTCATCGCGATCGGCACGTCCGACCACCCCGCCATCGCCACCCACCGCATCACCCGCACCACGGCAGGCGTAGCCGAGGACACGACCCTCACGCTCGGCTACGCCACACCCGCAGAAGTGCCCCTATCCGTCTTGGAATCCCTCGCCGCCACGCTGGTCAGCTCACACGGCCTGACGACGATGCTCACCACTCTGCGCAACGGCCGCACGGACCTCACCTTGCCCGCGCACTTGGAAGCGCCGCCGCTTCCAGTGTCGTTCACCCTGGGCCCACGGGACGTGCGCGCCGTCGGGCTTACTCACGCGCGCCGCCCGCCCCTCGCTGCGAAGCCGCGGCAGCTCGGGTCGCCCAGCTATCCGGCGCTCCACTACCTGCTGGGGGATGGAACCGATGCTGGGGCCTGGACGGCGCTTCAGAAGCTGACCAACCATCTCAAGGACAGCCCGGGTATTGCCGGTTCGGCGTAGCAGCCGAACCGCTGTTTCCAAAACGAGGCGACGCAGAGGCAGAACGGCAGGCGCCGAAGAAGTGGGTGAACGACCCGACGTGCACGAGCTTGCCGATCCCGCAAACACGGGACGTGCTACTCACCCGCGCCTGGGAACTGGCGTTCCTTCGCCCCGAACAGCCCGTCACAATTGGGCCACACCGCCCACCCGTCACGTGCTGCGCGTTCATGATCGCCCGCATGAACAGAACCCTGGCCACCACCGCGCTCGCCGCCACCCTCCTCACGGGACTCACCGCGTGCGGCAACGGCACCTCCAACAGCGGCTCGAGCTCGTCGCAGAAACCCAATGCCACCGCGAGTAAGCCGCTCACCGCCAACGCCGCGTTTGCGTCCATCTCCGGCAAGGTCAGTTCCGCGAAACTGTCCGGCACGGTCACAGCCGAGAACGACCCGAACCACCTCCTCGGCCGACCGAACCAGTACACGTCGAAGGTCACCTTCACGGACAGCAGGATCAAGACGGCCGACGTGACCGGTACGGAGAAGGGCGACGTCGAACGCGGCGGCGCCATCGAGGTGTTCGGCAGTCCGGCCGATGCGGCCGCCCGCGCCAAGTACATTCAGGCCGTCACCAAGGCGATGCCCGCGCTCACCGAGTACGACTACGTCCACGGCACGGTCGTCATCCGCGTCTCGCACTACCTGACGCCCACGCAGGCCGCCTCGTACAAGACCGCGGGCGCACATCTCTCCTGAGGGGCACGCTCGCCGCCCAAAACCTGTACGACGGAGACGTAGACGCATCGGCAGGGCCGACGGCAGAAGCACGCACGCCGCCGGCCCCGGCTCACCCGAGTCTGTGGTGCGGATATGTCCGGTCTGCTGGGCCTTTCTCAAAAGCCTGAACAAGCTGCTCTCGGCCCATCCGCACACCTCGTGGTCCGCGCACCGCACCTGACACGCTGCCGACCCCTCACAGAAACCACCAAGGAGTGCGCTGTGAAACGTCGCGAACTCCTGGCCGGGCTGGTCGCTCTGGCCGCCGCATCCGGTTACTCGTCCCCTCACGAGAAGGACGCGCCGTCCTCACGCCCTTCGCGCACGGCATCCGCCGATGGAGCGCGTGAGGCCGTCGAAGCCTATGTAACCGCACTGAACTCCCGCAGTGCCACCGGCCTGATCGCCGTGGGTGACGTCAAGGACGCGAAGTGGTCAAGGCAGGAGGCGACGCAGATCCTCGCGGGCCGAGACGGCGAAGGCGGAAGATCAAAGACGTGCGGCCGACCCGCTGGATCGCCTTGCTGCGCTTCGTTCAGACGCGGTGGGCGAGCAGCATGTCGAAACCCACCGTCCCGGGTGCGTGAGGCGGTCTGCCGGGAATCCGGGAAGGTGAGGTGCGCCTGACAGGGTCGGTGCTGCCGGTGCTGTTGTCGTAAGTGAGCATCTCCTTCTGGGTCTGAACTCACGGGCCCACGAAGCGGGGTTGTGGGGATCACCAACCGGGGTAGCGGTCCCACCAGTACGGGTCCCAGCCTTGGACGTACTCGCTTCCGCTGGGTGAGTCGATGATTTCGCTCAGCATGTCGCGGGCCAAAGCGTCGAGGACCCAGGCCAGTTCATGACGGCTTACCAGGTCCATGGGCAATGCCTCAACACCGTGCACAGCACCGAGCAGCGCTCCCGTGACGCAGGCGACAGAGTCACCGTCCGGTGCCCCCGCCGCGAACTCCAACGCGGCCCTGACCTGGGCACGACCGGGGAACGCTGCCGCTGTGTAGAGGCCGCCGAGCAGGGCGGAGGGCGCGGTCGGGTCCGGTGCAAGTCGTGCGAGCCGCGCCGCGTCCGCGGGCCGGTTGACGGCCTCCTGGAAGGTCGTAAGGAGGCGCTCGTGCTCGTCACCGGTCGTCTGCCGGTGGATGGACGGAATCTCCGCGATGCCTGCCTCTATCGCGTCCCGCGCGGGACGCTCCGAGAAACCCCTGTGGTCGTGCTCCGGCGGTGAGTTGGTGAGGCAGTGATGGACAAGCACCGCTGCGTGGGCGGCAGCGGACTGTGCGGCCTGGTCGCCATGGGTGAGAGCGGCAAACTCGCCGGCTTGCTTGGCCCAGCCCAGTCCGGCAACCGCGACGGGGAGAGATCGGGTCAGCGCGTGACAGCCACGGCTTGTGGTGGCCATCGGCTCGTGGGCGCCCTCGATCCGGGACAGGGCCGTCACAGTCGCCGGGGCGCTGCCCCGCCGCTCGGCCAGTACGGACACGCCCGCGAGCCAGCCGTCCGGCCACTCTTCTTCGTCCTTGAACGAAGCCCAGCGGCGCCGCATCCGTTCCACTTCGATGCCTTGCAGAGCCGCCCACCGGCCGTAGGCGTGCAGGACGACCCCCGGCGGATGGCAGATCCCCTTATGACTTCCGCGCACCATGGCGCGAATGATGCCCTCGGCCGTGAAGCAGGCCAGCTGTGTACTGACACCGGCCCGCAGCGGACCGCTCGCCGACAGCTTGCCCCGAACCGTTCCCAGGGTGTCACCAATGGCCAGCCCGAGCATCATTCCCCGCACCCGGGATTCAGTTCTCAGGGCCTTGCTCCGCAGGTCCTTTTCGTTGACCACGTCAGGCTGCTTTCTTCCCTGGGCTACAGGCCCTCGTTGCCCGGATCGGGCTCGTCGTCCGGCACGGATTGAGGAGCCTCTGGCGCGACGTCGGCCGTCTGCTGGTCCGCGCTGGCGTGCACCTCCAAGTGACTCGCGAGGCGCTGACGCATACGCGCACGGCGGGCCTCGTAGAACTCCGGGAATCCGGCCACATCCTCGGACAGGCCGGTGGCGTCGTATTCCCTCAACCAGCTCTCGCGCGCGGCATCCGAGTCGAAGTGCTTCCGCAGCCAGGCAGCCGGCAGGGCGGCCTGCTTGGCGATGTTCTCGGGCCCCCTGAGCAGTTGCAGGTTCGCCGCTCTGTCCACGCGGTCCTCGACGAGCGACAGCGCTTCCTCGGAGAGACCGGCCGCCCGCAGCTTGGTCCGTGACCGCAGGAGGCTGCGCGGGAAGATGTGATCCTCGTGGAAGTGGTCCCTGGTGTCGACGCCCGGGTACAACATCGCGAGCATCGGGAAGAGCCGCTTCGATCCGTACTTGAGATCCAGCAGGTCGTCGATCTCGCTCTGGTCGAAGCGGAGCGACTTGCCCTGGCGGGCCATCTCACGTTCGACGGCCTCCGTCGGCCAGCCCTGTCCGCCCTCCTTCTCCAGGGTCGTACGCAGACCGGTGAGCAGCCGGTCCAGGCCGCTGCCCCACACACCGGACTTCATCAGTGAGCGCTGAAGCCAGCGGCGGATCGCCGCCCGATCGTTCCTGAACGCTTCCGAAGTACGGTAGTTGTCCCCGAGGCCTCGGTGGTGGAGGTAGTAAGCCAGAGGAATGACTGCGCTGTTGGCCGTGAGGGTGACACCGGAGAACCCGAAGTCGGCGAGCAGGGCCACGCCGAGACGCAACGCGTTCTCGATCTCGGTCCAGTGCTTCTCCAGATTGGTCATGGTGTCGCGGTCGAAGTTGTCCACCTTGAAGCGGATGTCGCCCTTCCCCAGCAGCACCAGTCCGGCCTTGAGGACCAAGTCCTTGCCGAAGGCGAAGCCCTGTCCGATCCCGTTGAGTTCGTCGACGAGCCTGTGGATGGTCTCGCGTGCATCGTGCTCGACCCACTGGGCAGTGGCCACCGAGAGAAGGAGGTCGGAGTAGGAGAGGACAGCGCCTCCCGAGTTGACCCGGATGAAGATGTTGAGGACCTTGTCCAGCTCCTGCGCTTCCTCGAGGAAGAAGTTCACGGTCGGGGTGACATGGACGACCTCATGGAGTCTGGTGAGCACGTCGCCGGCGGTGGCGTTGTCCGCGACCCCATGCTGCTGAAGCGTGCGAATGACGTCCCCGACAGTGCGTACCTCGCGCATGTCCTGAACGCGGTACCACTGGGCGTCGCCACTCTCGGTGCTGGCCTCGGCTTCTTCTTGGGTGAGGAACCGGAAGTCGTACTCGACCCCCAGGTCGTCGTCCTGGCCGCGGTGCAGCAGGTTCAGGTAGAGGAGCTTCTTCGGGTACGCGAGCGGGTTGTTCGCCCACATACGCGGAAGCTTCGCGGTGAACGACCCGCACAGGCCGATGTTGAGCGCCGTCAGTCTCTGCTGACCGTCCAGGATCGCCGTGATGGCCCGGCTGCCCAGCGGGCCGGTCGGCGTGCAGTGGGCGTTGTCGCGCTCGTGGTAGTCGCGCATGAAGTCGTAGAAGGCGAAACGACCGGAATTGCCCTCGTGGACCTGCCACATGAGGAACGAGCCGATGGGGTATCCCCGCATCAGACTGTCGTACAACCGTGTGATCTTGTCGCGCGACCAGACGAACTCACGCTGAATCGCCGGCAACACGTACTCGCGACGATGGATCTTCTCCAGCGCGCTGGCGATCGTGATGGGCGTCTGGAATGACATGCGTCCCCCCACCGGACTCAGGTTTCACGCACACCGTAGCGTCCGAAGTCAGGGCCTCGCAGCGCGTGGTGACACTCAGACCGCCGGGCGGCCCCAGGGATATCACTCACCCGTTTCGCCGTACGGACGCAGCGGCGGCTCAAGCTCCGTGCGTACGAGTTCGGCGTCAGCAGACGGCAGGGGCAGCGACTCCCGCCGCATGCGGACGCTCCAGGTCGCCAGGTCGGGAAAGACTGTCAGCCGCGGCACCGGATCGCGCAGGACCAGCGCCTCCCGGAACGGAGCCAGCCCCGGCACCTTCAGGCGGCAGCCCTCGGAGTAGGAGCGCTCGTTAAAGACGAGCCGCTCGTCCAAGACGCGCACGGGACTCGCGATCGTCGCCCGGCCGACGACCCGTCCCGTGCCGCGTTCCTTGCCGTCTGGCACGACTCCCAGGAGAGCCGCACGGGGGACGTCAACCACGTCGGCAAGAAGTACAGCGGCGGTGCATCAGCGATGGATCGAAAACAGCCGGCGGCGGATCGTCACCAAAACAGGCCAGGCGCTCGCTGACGCAGTTCTGGAGACAGGTTTCCTGGACTGGCTGCGCACGGCGCTTGGCGAGTGAAGACTCCGCATGACCGAACTCTCCCCCATCCCCTCCACGTGATCGGCACGCTCACCTAGGATGGCGAACACCATCTCAGCGGCCCGACGGGCTTCCTGATCCGCTTGCGCGGCGGACATCGGAGGACATGAGCTCTGGGCCATCGTCCACGAAGCGGCCCTTCACCAGCGCTTCGCCGTACGCCCCGCGATCATGCGTGAGCAGCTCCGGCGGCTACTCGACGTCTCGGAGATGCCGAACATCACCGTGCAGTTGATGCCACTGGACTCCACCTCGCACCCCGGTGTGGTCGGCGGTTTCACCCTGACCGGCTTTCCCCAACCGATGCCCTCCGTAGTGCTCTTGGAAAACCTCAGCGGCGCGACATACGTTGAGGGCGACGACGCGACGCCCTTCGCCAAGGCCTTCGAACGCATCCGTGCGACGGCGCTTCCCGTGGAGGACTCGCTCGCGAGAATCGCCGAGCTGGAAGAGGGCCACCGGAAGTGAACGACCTGAAGGCTGAGCTGTACGCATACGACCTCACCGAGGCGATATGGCGGAAGGCATCCGCCAGCGGCGCGGAACACGACTGCGTCGAGGTCGCTGAACTCCCCAACGGCGCAAAGGCGGTCCGCGACTCCAAGAACCCCGGACGCGCCCCCCTCCGCTTCACGGCCTCGGAGTGGGCTGCCTTCCGGGAGGGCGTCATCGCCGGAGAACTCTGACCCACGCCAGATTGGTCTTCGCCCTCCGATTGTCCTGTCGACGGCGCATCTCCGCGTCATCGACGCCATCGTGGGTCGCAAAGGGACTCCGGAGCCGTGTGCGCAGATTCGGGTCGCAGGCGTCACGGGCACTTCCGGAAAACCAGAACCCGGCGGCAGACGAGTCGGGCTGTACGCCGGGTTCTGTCACCCGGCCGCCTCGCGGCGGCCGGGGAGACGGCCATCCATCTAGGGCCGGTGTTGCCACCGGCCTCGTGCGGTCTACCCGGGGGCTCGGGCGGGCAGCCCTCGAACGTCCCCGCAGAGCGCTTTTTACGGCGCTCCTTTTGACCTTGCTCCGGGTGGGGTTTACCTAGCTGCCCAGGTCACCCTGGGCACTGGTGGTCTCTTACACCGCCGTTTCACCCTTACCCGGCACCGAAGTGCTGGGCGGTTTGTTTTCTGTGGCACTGTCCCGCGGGTCACCCCGGGTGGCCGTTAGCCACCACCCTGCCCTGTGGAGCCCGGACGTTCCTCGGGGAGCCCCCTCAAGGGGACTCCACGCGGCCGTCCGCCCGGCTCGTCTGCCGTGTGGACCATGCTACCGGGCGTCCGCCCTTCGCCGGACCGGAGGCCGCCGTCGCCAGGACCGAGCCGGCCAGGATGAGAGTGAAAGCGAGCGCTATGCCCAAGGTGAAGGGCTCGTCCAGGAACAGCGCTCCTGCCGCCACCGCTACCGCCGGGTTGACGTACGTGAACACCGTCGCGCGGGTCGGGCCCACCTCCTTGATCAGTTCCAGGAAGGCCACGAAGGCGAGGGCCGTGCAGATCACTCCCAGGCCGATCAGGGCCGTCAGGACCGAGGCGGAGGGGACGGTCGAGGGCCAGGTTGCCGCCGCCGGTGCTGCGTGCACGACCGCCGCCAGTGCCAGGCACGGGACCGTCAGCTGCAGGGTCGGGACGTCCTTCAGCCAGCGTGACGCGATCAACGGTGCCGTCGCATAACCCAGCACCGTCAGCATGACCTCCCCGAGCGAGCGGGCGTCGCCGCCGGTCAGGTGCGGGACGGTCAGGACGCCTACGCCCGCCAGGCCCAGTCCGAGGCCCGTCATCCGCCGTACGCCCAGCCGCTCCGTCGCGCCGAAGAAGCGCGCCAGCACCACGCCCACGATCGGCACGCCCGCGATCAGGAGGCCCGCCGTGGAGCTCGACAGGTGCCGTTCAGCGTCCGTGAGCGTGAACCACGGGCCGACGATCTCTATGCACGCGAAGACCAGCATCGGCAGCCAGTGGGTGCGGACCGTGCGGATCAGGCCGCCCTGACGTATCGCGAAGGGCAACAGGAGGAGTGCGCCGAGTGCGCAGCGCGTGAAGACCACCATCGATGGGGAAAGCGGGGCGTCCACCGCCACCTTGATCATCAGGTAGGGGATGCCCCAGACCACTCCCATCAGGGAGAACAGGAACCAGCCGCGTGCAGTCATGCGGACAGAATCGGCTCACCGGCTATCTGGCGTCTTGAACGCTGTTGCGGTAAGCCGCCGGGGTCACCCCCAGCACACGGCGGAACCAGCGGGTCAGGTGGGCCTGGTCCGCGAAGCCGACCAGGGTGGCCACCTCGGCCGGGCGCAGGCCTGCCTCCAGCAACCCGCGCGCCCGGCTCACCCGGTGCTGGGCCAGCCAGGCGTACGGCGGTATCCCCATCGTCGTACGGAAGGCTCGCAGGAGTTGGTAGCGGGAGAGGTCCATGTCCCGTGCGAGGTCGGCCAGGGACGGGGGGTCCAGCAGTTCGTCGGCCAGGCGGTCGCGGACCACGAAAGCGATGTGGTCGGCGCCCGGCACCACATCCGGCGCCGAGCGGGCCGTGGAGTGGCGCTGGGCCAGGGCCGTCAGCAGCCACGGGAGGCGGGATTCCGTCTCCAACGGGTCCGGGCAGGCGCTGAGTTCGGTGTGGGCGAGGCGGAGGGCGGTGACCAGCTCGGGGTCGTCGATCACGGGTTCGCGGAAGTGCGGGAGGTTTCCGAGGGTGCCGTCGGCGAGGAGGGCGGGGTCGGCGTACAGGGCGCGGTAGGCGTAGCCGTCGGTGGTGGTGTCGGGGCCGCCGGTGTGCATCTCGCCGGGGTCGAGGACGACGATCGAGCCGGGACCGGTGCGGATGTGGCCGCCGCGGTAGTCGATGACCTCGGAGCCGCCGACGCAGACGCCGATGGTGTACTCGGCGTGTGCGTGCGGGGCGTAGACGTGGTGCCGGAAGCGGGCGGTGAGCAGGTCGAGGGCCGGTCCGCAGCGGCCCAGGCGCGCGCGGGTCCACAGTGCCTGCTCACTCACCGTGCGCCCCCATGCGTTCGGTCTACGTCTCCGTCGTCGTACGGGGTGCAACAAACTCCGGGTCTCTTCCATGCCCCGGCCCCCCGCACGGAGCGCTATGAATCCATCCGCTCCAGTACGTCGAAGACCGCCTCGATGCGTGCGCGGTGGTCCGCGATCAGTTCCGCAGCCGGCTCTCCCGCGAGCAGGCGGCGTGCGGTGGTGACGTAGACCGAGCGGTAGGCGGCGACGGTCAGGGCCGCGAGCAGGTGCGGGTCGGCGACGGATGCTTCCGTCAGCGCCTCCGTCAGTGCCGTCTCCACCTCCTCCAGGCCTTCACGGGCGCGGGCCCGCAGGCTGGGCGACTCCATGACGACTCGCCAGTAGGCCGGGAAGCGGTCGTTGACCCCGGCCAGCGGGTGGCCCTGGTCGAGGAGTCCGAGTGCCAGGCGGCGCAGGGCGGCCAGCGGGGTCTCGCCGGTGCGGCGGTCACGGACGGCGTCGGCGAAGGTCGCGGCGGCCTCGGGGATGCGGTCGAGGTAGAGGTCCTCCTTGCGCGGAAAGTAGTTGAAGACGGTCATGGCGGACACGTCCGCGGCCCGGGCGACCTCCGCCACGGTCACCGCGTCGAAGCCGCGCTCCTGGAACAGTCCCGTCGCGATGTCGGAGATCCGCTGCCGGGTCTCTCTCTTCTTGCGTTCGCGCAGCGGCAGTTCAGCCCCCGTGCGTTCGTCTTCACGTTCACCTGCACGTTCATCTGACATGAGAAAACTATAGCGAGCAAAAAATTTTAGTGACTACACTCAACTCATGGACAACCTCACGGACAACCTCATGAACGACCCCATGAACACGAAGACGGCGTACGACGTGGTGGTGGCCGGTGCCGGGCCCGTAGGCCTACTGCTCGGCTGCGAGCTGCGGCTCGGCGGGGCGCGGGTGCTGGTCGTGGAGCGGCTGGCCGAGGTGGACGAGACGATCAAGGCGGGCGCGATCAACCTGCCGTCCGCCGAGGCGCTGTACCGCCGCGGGTTACTGCCCGCGCTGGCCGCGGTGCAGGAGGAGGCGATGAAGGGCTTCCGGAAGTTCCGCCGGGAGCGGGGCGAGGACGAAAACGCACCGCCGCCGCCCAGGTTCGCCGGCCACTTCGCCGGGATCTGGCTGCATGGCGAGCTGCTGGACGAGACCGATCCCGAGTTCGGCGGATCGGGTCCCGCCGGGCGGGTCGGCTTCGTCCCGCAGGCCACGCTGGAGCGGATCCTCGCCGGGCGGGCGGAGCAGCTCGGGGTGGAGGTGCGCCGGGGGGTCGAGCTGACCGGGTTCGAGATGTACGACGACCAGGTGGTCGTCCACGTGGCCGATGCTGCGACGGGTGCGACGGAGGAGATCCGCGCCGGGTGGCTCGTCGGCTGCGACGGTGGTCGCAGCAGGGTGCGCAAGCTGGCCGGGTTCGACTTTCCGGGGACGGACCCGGAGATCACCGGATATCAGGCACTCGTCGAGATGACCGGAGCCGAGGGACTCAAGACCGGCTGGAACACGACGGACGTGGGGACGTACGTGCACGGGCCGATGCCGGGGCGGATCCTCACCGTCGAGTTCGACGGGCCCCCGGCCGACCGTGAAGCGCCCATCACCGCACAGGAGTTGGAGGGCAGTCTGCGCCGGGTGACCGCGGTGGAGGTCACGGTGACCGCGGTGCACTCGGCGACCCGGTTCACCGACAACTGCCGCCAGGCGAGCAGCTATCGCAAGGGCCGGGTGCTGCTTGCGGGCGATGCGGCGCATGTGCACTCGCCGTTCGGCGGGCAGGGGCTGAACCTCGGCATCGGGGACGCGATGAACCTGGGCTGGAAGCTCGCGGCCGTGGTGCGGGGGCGGGCGCCCGAGGGGCTGCTCGACTCGTACACCGCCGAACGGCATCCGATCGGCGCCTGGGTGCTCGACTGGACGCGGGCCCAGATCGCCCTGATGCGGCCCGAGTCGCATGCGCGCGCCCTGCGCGAGGTGATCACCGAGCTGTCGCGGACGGTCACCGGCACCACGTTCTTCGCCAAGAAGATCTCCGGCGTCTGGCAGCGCTACGACCTGCCCGGCGACCACCCGCTCGTCGGCCGCAGCGCCCCCGACCTGGAACTCTCCGACGGCACCCGCCTCGCCGACCACCTGCACACCGGCCGCGCCCTGCTGCTGGACCTCGCCGACGACCCGAAGGTCCGGGCCCGCGCGGAGGGATACGGCGACCGGGTTGACGTCCGCACCGTCGCCTGCGACGACCGGACGGGGCTCGCAGGGCTGCTGGTGCGCCCGGACGGCTTCGTCGCATGGGCAGCGGACGAGGACGACGAGGGCGGGGACGCGCTCGACCGGGCACTGGAGCTCTGGTTCGGAGCTTCCGCCGTGCTTGACCCCGCCCCGCGGGCGTAGACGGGCTGCTGGAAGCGGGCGGTCACCAGGCCGAGGGGCGGCCCGCACCGACTGAAGCGCCGGCGGCTCAGAGGAAGTCCGTCGTATCCAGGTCGAAGGCGAACGGCTCCGGAAGAGTGAGTGGCTTGCCGAGGGGACGAGTGCAGTGCTCGCGGTAGTCGTCCTTCTCGGGGTCGCTGAACAGCGTGATCGAGGAGGCGTCCCGGTCGACGAGCAAGTAGAGGGGGATCCCCCCACGGGCGTAGCAGCGCCGTTTGGCCTCTCGGTCGGCCTTGGGCTTGGTCGAGGTCACCTCCAG
Organism: Streptomyces sp. NPDC002092; assembly: GCF_053593775.1. NCBI lineage: Bacteria > Bacillati > Actinomycetota > Actinomycetes > Kitasatosporales > Streptomycetaceae > Streptomyces > Streptomyces sp. NPDC002092. The sequence goes on along the minus strand of NZ_JBSFDG010000008.1, from coordinate 398,170 downwards.
GACCATGGTGACGCCCTCGCAGGGCATCCAGGAGTCGGCGCCCCGGTAAAGCCGCAGCTTCCTGGGGGCGAACGTGCCGTCCGGGATCACGCGGTCCTTCGGGCAGCCGCCCCCGCCCTGCAGCTTCAGCCCCTTGTTGCCGGAGAACTGCATGTCGGTCCGGGACTGCCTGTACACCTGGTTCACAATCAGCTCGATGTAGTCCTCGTGATCCCCGTCCGGCGGCGGCGTCACAACGATCTCCCCCTCGATCAACTCGGCCCGGAAACCCTCCGGTGTGTCCAGGGCGAGAAAGCCCTCCAGCAGGACCTCTTCCTGCGTGAGCGGCTCGTGGGCCATGGCAGTCATGTCACGCCCCTCCTTCGGTCGCTCGCCAGACTGGGACATTGGGAGATCACCTGTCCGAGAGATCGGGAACCGTTCCCTCGATCGTGGCACACGATCGCCTCGGCCGTCAGGCGCCGCCCCGCCCGCTTGACCCTGCCGCGACGTCAGCCTTTCTACTGGCCCCATGCGGATCGGAGAACTCGCCGCGGCCGTCGGCGTCACCACGCGGACCGTGCGGCACTACCACCATCAGGGGCTGTTGCCGGAGCCGGAGCGGCTGGGGAACGGTTATCGGGACTACACGTTGCGGCACGCCGTCGTGCTGGCGCGGATCCGGCGGCTGACCGAGCTGGGGATGGGGCTCGCGGAAGTGCGGGACGTGCTGGCGGAGGACGCCGGGAAGGACCTCGCCGAGGTGCTCACCGAACTCGACGAGGACCTGGCCCGGCAGGAGGCGGCGATCCGGGAGCGGCGCGAGCGGCTGCGGGCGCTGCTTGAGGCGGAGGGCGGGCTGACGGCCGAGGGGCCGGTGTCACCTCGACTGGCCTCAGTGTTCGGCGACTTGGCGCATGCTGCGGCCGACTCCCCCATGGCCGCCAAGGACCGCGAGATGCTCGCGCTGATCGACACCATGGCGTCCGGGAAGGACCGGGAGCGGCTGACGGATCTGCTGCGCGGCGCCTTCGGCTCCCCCGAGGGAATCGCGCGGGCGCTCAAGGCGTACGCCCTGCTCGACGACCTCGCCGACGCCGACCCGGCGGACCCGCGCGTGGCGGAGGCCGCCCGCGTCATCGCCGACTGCATTCCAAGCGACCTGGTTCCCCAGCCGAGGATCGACGAGGACAACAACTTCATGCGTGCCTTCTACGCGGACTTCGCCCCCGCCCAGGCTGCAGCCCTCCGCCTCGCGCTGCGGATACTCACCGAGGAGCCTTCGTGAGGACGGCGGCGTACGTCCTCGTCCGGCATGAGCTGCGGCTGCTCGCCAGTCTGGCGATGTGGGTGGCCCGGCGCACGCACGGGGCCGACGGCGGGCGGGTGTTCGGGTACGCGCGGGGGCAGGGCACGATGATGTTCGGGTTCGCCTTCGTGTGCCTGGTCGAGACGCTGACCATGTCCGTGCTGCTGCATGCCTATCCGACCGTGCACCGGGTGGTGTTCGTGCTCGACGTGTACACCATCGTGTTCGTCGTCGGGGTACACGCGGCCTCCGTCGTACGGCCGCACGTGCTCGGCGCCGACGTGCTGCGCATCCGCCGCGCCGTGCACGTCGATCTGCGCATACCGGTCGACCGCATCGCGACCGTGCGCCGCGAGCTGCGCACCACCCAGGAACGCGCCGACGGCGAGCTCGACATCCCCGTGGGCGCACGGACCACCGTCACCCTCGGACTCATCGAGCCCGTCGCCCACGTCACTTTCCTCGGCCGTCGGCGCGACATCCACCTCGTCCGCTTCCACGCCGACGACGCCGACAGCCTCGTACAAGCGCTCCTGCATCGCGTCACGCAGGTGCGAAGCGCACCTTCGCCGATGCCGGATCCGCCTGCGTGAGGCGTACCCGCAGCCGCTCCCCCAGGGGCAGGTGGTCGCCCTCGATGCGGCCGATGACCGCCGGGGACTCCAACTGGACGGTGCCGACGCCCGGTCGACCATCCGCTGTCTCCACCACGCAGCCGTCGAACACCTCCCCCACCCGGCCCGCCAGCAGCGCCGCCTCCACGATGTCGACGCACTCGCGCTCGACCGTGGCCGCGCGTCGGCTGCCCTCGGCCATCTCGTGCGGGAGCGTCTCCAGAGCGGCCAGGACCCACTCGGGCGGGGGCTCGCCCGCCGCGGCCGCGAGGCAGATCTCCGACGCGTACCGGTCGGCCAGTCGCCGCAGCGGCGCCGTGCAGTGGGCGTACGGGGCGGCCACGGCGGCGTGCGTGGTGATGGGCGGGAGGGCGCCGTCCCGGAAGACGGTGTAGCCGGCGCCGCGCAGGAGGGTCGTGCACTCCTGGAGGAAGGCCGCGTGGTGCGGGCGGTGCGGGTCGAGGGAGCGGATGAGCTGCGCGTACGAGACGTGGTGCGGCCAGTCGATGTGCAGGGCGTGTGCGGTGCGGCGCAGGCGGCCGACGGCGCCATCGGGGGCGGCGGGCAGGGTGCGCAGGACGCCGGTGCCCGCCGCCAGCATGAGATCTGCCGCCGCCATCCCGGTCAGCAGGGAGATCTGGGCGTTCCAGCCGTCGGCGGGGAGCGGGGCGCGGTAGCTGAGCGCGTACGTGTGGTCGCGCTCCACGATTTCCTGCTCGGGGACGTTCAGCGAGATGCCGCCCCGTTCCACCTCCAGCCGCTCCCTCGCCTCCCCGATCTCCTTGAGCAGCGCCGGCGGCTCCTCGGCCGTCTTGTCGTCGATCTGCTTCTGTACGGAGGCGTAGTCGAGCTTGGCCCTGCTGCGGACGAGGGCGCGGCGGACGTCGGCCCCGATCGTACGGGCGTCCGCGTCGAGGTCGATGGTCCAGAGGGCGGCCGGGCGGATCTGCCCGGGCAGCAGACTCGCGGCGCCCTCGCTGAGCAGCGCCGGGTGGAGGGGGATGCGCTCGTCCGGGAAGTACAGGGTGGTCACCCGCCGGTGGGTCTCCGCGTCCAGCGCCGACCCGGGCACGACGAAGGCGGCCACGTCCGCGATGGCGTACCGCACCCGGTAGCCGGTGCCCCGCCGGGACAGGTGCATCGCCTGGTCGAGGTCGGTGGAGGCGGGCGGGTCGATGGTGAACAGGGGGAGGTCCGTGGCGTCGTAGGAGGGGAGCGTCGGGGTCTTTGCTGATCGCTCGGCCACTGCCAGCGCCTGGGGCGGGTAGCTCTCGGGGACGCCGAGTTCGGTGCGCAGCGCGGTGAGGGCGGCCCGGAGGGGGGCTTCGGGGGCGCCGGTCACGCGGATGTGGCGGCGGGGCATACAGCGAGGGTAGAGCCTGCGTCTGCGTCCCGCCGATCCGAGCGGGACTCGGACCCAGGCTCTCAGCAGACCGGGGCCCGTACGCTGTCCGGGAGCTCAAACAGAAGGAGATCTTCCGTGCTTGTCCTGCTGCCTCCCTCCGAAGGCAAGGCGTTCTCCGGCCGTGGCGCCCCGCTGAAGACGGAGTCGCTGTCGCTGCCGGGGCTCACGCCCGCCCGTGAGGCCGTACTCGGCGAACTGGTCGAGCTGTGCGCCGGGGACGAGGAGAAGGCGCGGGAGGTGCTCGGGCTGAGCGAGGGGCTGCGGGGCGAGGTCGCGAAGAACGCCGAGTTGCGCACCGCCGGGGCGCGGCCCGCCGGGGAGATCTACACGGGTGTGCTGTACGACGCCCTCGACCTGGCCTCCCTGGACGCCGCCGCGAAGAAGCGGGCGGCACGGTCGCTGCTCGTCTTCTCCGGGCTGTGGGGTGCGGTGCGCGTCAACGACCGCATCCCCTCCTACCGCTGCTCGATGGGCGTGAAGCTGCCCGGTATCGGGGCGCTGGGCGCGTACTGGCGGACGCCGATGGCGGCCGTGCTGCCCGAGGCCGCCGGGAACGGGCTGGTGCTGGACCTGCGGTCGGCCGCGTACGCGGCCGCATGGAAGCCCAAGGGCGAGGTCGCCGGGCGGACGGCGAGCGTACGGGTGCTGCACGCGCCCACCCGCAAGGTGGTCAGCCACTTCAACAAGGCGACCAAGGGGCGGATCGTACGAAGCCTGCTGACGGCGGGCGCGGCACCCAAGGACCCGGCGGAGCTGGTGGAGACGCTGCGCGAGCTCGGTTACGTGGTGGAGGCGGAGCCTCCGACGGGGGCCGGGAAGCCGTGGCTGCTCGACGTGTTGGTGGACGAGATCCACTGACCTATAGCACCCCTACGGCGCCTGTTGCAGCATGCGCAATGGCTTTTGCGCATGCTGCATTGCGCGGGCACGATGTGGGCATGGCCTCATCGCTCCTCGACCTTGCCCCCGTCGTGCCCGTTGTCGTCCTCGAGGACGCCGCGGACGCCGTTCCGCTGGCGCGGGCGCTGGTGGCGGGGGGACTGCCCGCCATCGAGGTGACACTGCGGACGCCGGCCGCCCTGGACGCCATCCGCGCGATCGCCGACGAGGTGCCGGACGCGGTGGTCGGGGCCGGGACCGTGATCACGCCGGAGCAGGTGAAGGACTCGGTGGCCGCCGGGGCTCGCTTCCTGGTCAGCCCGGGCTGGACGGACGTACTGCTGGAGGCCATGAAGGCGTCCGGGGTGCCGTTCCTGCCGGGGGTGTCCACCACCTCGGAGGTGGTGGCGCTGCTGGAGCGCGGGGTGCGGGAGATGAAGTTCTTCCCGGCGCAGGCGGCGGGTGGCACGGCGTATCTGAAGTCGCTGGCGGGGCCGCTGCCGCAAGCGCGGTTCTGCCCCACCGGGGGCATCGGGCCGGCCAACGCCCCCGCCTACCTGGCGCTGCCCAACGTCGGCTGCGTGGGCGGCACTTGGATGCTCCCGGCGGACGCCCTCGCGGCCCGCGACTGGGACCGGATCGAGTCGCTGGCCCGCGAGGCGGCGGGGCTCACCCGGGTCGCCGACCAGGCGCTCAGCGCAGGTGGGACGTGTCGTTGAAGAGCCGTACGCTCGCGTTGCCGTCCGCGTAGTAGGCCACCGCGGACAGTGCGGCCGCCGACAGCTCCATGCGGAACAGGGACTCGGGCGGGGCGCCCAGAGCCAGCCGTACGAACGTCTTGATCGGTGTGACGTGGGAGACCAGCAGGACCGTGCGGCCCGCGTAGGCGGCCACCAGCTTCTCCCGGGTGGCCTCGATACGGGTCGCGGTCGCCGCGAAGCTCTCGCCGCCGCCCGAGGGCTGGGCGTGCGGGTCGGCGAGCCAGGCGTTCAGGTCGTCGGGGTAGCGCTCGCGGACCTCGGCGAAGGTCAGCCCCTCCCAGGCGCCGAAGTCGGTCTCGCGCAGCCCGTCGTCGATGCTCACCTCCAGGCCCAGGTGGGAGGCGACGATGCCGGCGGTCTCGCGGGTGCGGGCGAGGGGCGAGGCGACGATCGCCTGGATCGTGCCGCGCCGGGCCAGCGCGGCCCCGGCGCGCTCGGCCTGCTCCCGGCCGACGTCGGACAGGGAGGGGTTGGTGCCGCCGCTGCCCGAGAAACGCTTCTGCGGGGTCAGCGGGGTCTCACCGTGCCGCAGCAGCACGAAGGTAGCGGGCGCGCCCAGGTCGGCGGGGGCCCAGCCGGGGCCGGCGACGGCCGTGGCGGCCCGCACATCGGCCTCGGCCTTCGGGACGTCGGCGGCGGCCGGCTCGGCGACCGTGGTCCTCGCGGCGGCCGCCTCCAGCTCCGCCGTCGAAGCCGACGGTGACCACTGCTCGCCGCGCTTGCCCGCGTCCATCGCCTCGTTGGCCAGGCGGTCCGCGTGCTTGTTCTGCTCCCGCGGGATCCACTCGTACGTCACCTGGTCCGGCGGGAACACCCGGGCCGCCGCCGTCGCCAGCGGCTTCATGTCAGGGTGCTTGATCTTCCAGCGGCCCGACATCTGCTCGACGACCAGCTTGGAGTCCATGCGGACGCGGACCCTGGCCGAGGGGTCCAGTTCGTGGGCGGCGCGCAGGCCCGCGAGCAGGCCCCGGTACTCGGCGACGTTGTTGGTCGCGACGCCGATGTACTCCGCGGCCTCGACCAGGGTCTGACCCGTCACCGCGTCGAGCACCACGGATCCGTAGCCCGCGGGTCCCGGGTTGCCCCGCGAACCGCCGTCGGCCTCGACGATGAACTCCCGCACGGTCAAGGCTCCTAGAGGCCGGACTCGGCCGTGCGCACCAGGATGCGACGGCAGTTCTCGCAGCGCACCACCGTGTCGGGGGCGGCCGCGCGGATGTCGTTGATGTCGGTGATCGCCAGCTCCTGGCGGCAGCCCTGGCAGGTGCGCTGGTAGAGCTTGGCCGCGCCGATGCCGCCCTGCTGCTCGCGCAGCTTGTCGTAGAGCTTCAGCAGGTCGGCGGGGATGGTGCCCGCGATGACCTCGCGCTCCTTGGTCACCGTCGCCACCTCGCCGTCGATCTCCTCGAAGGCGGCGTCACGGCGCGCGGTCGCGTCGTCGATCTTCGACTGGACGGAGGAGACCCGCTCGGTGAGCTCGGCCACCCGCTCCTGAACGGACTCGATGCGCTCCATGACCTCCAGGACGACGTCCTCGAGGTCGCTCTGCCGCTTGGCGAGGGAGGCGATCTCGCGCTGGAGGTTCTCCAGGTCCTTGGGCGAGGTGACGGCGCCGGAGTCCAGGCGCTTCTGGTCGCGGGCGGCGCGCTGGCGCACCTGGTCCACGTCCTGCTCGGCCTTGGTCTGCTCGCGGGCGGTGTCGCTCTGCTCGGTCTGCGCGGCCACCAGCAGGTCGCGCAGCTGGGTGAGGTCCTTGGTGAGCGACTCGATCTCGGCGTGCTCAGGCAGCGACCTGCGCCGGTGCGCGAGCTGCTGCAGGCGTACGTCGAGGGCCTGGACGTCGAGGAGTCGGATCTGGTCGGCGGGCGCGGCGTTCAGTTGGGGGCTCCTGCAGTCGGATCGGGGGAGGCCGCGTGGGCCGTCCAGGGGTCGGTGACCGTCTTGGAGACATGGACCCTGAGGTCCCATCCATGGCGGTCGGAGATCTCGTCGAGCTGGGTGGCGGCCAGCTCGCACCAGGGCCATTCGGTGGCCCAGTGCGCCGCGTCGAGCAGCGCGAGGGGGCTTTGGAGCACGGCCTCGGAGGCCGGGTGGTGGCGCAGGTCCGCGGTGAGGAAGGCGTCGACACCGGCCGCACGGACCTGGTCGAAGAGGCTGTCGCCGGAGCCGCCGCTGACGGCGACCGTGCGGACGACCGCCTCGGGGTCGCCGGCGACGCGGATGCCCTGCGCGGTGGCGGGCAGCCGGGCGGCGGCCTGCTCGGCGAACTCGCGCAGCGGCAGCGGGTGGTCCAGCTCGCAGATGCGGCCCAGGCCCCGGCGGCCGGACGGATCGGCCGGGTCCGGCACCAGGGGGCGTACGACGCGAAGATCCAGCGCACCGGCGAGGGCGTCCGAGACTCCGGGGTCGGCCGTGTCCGCGTTGGTGTGGGCGACGTGCAGCGCGATGTCGTTCTTGATCAGGGTGTGGACGACGCGGCCCTTGAAGTGGGTCGCCGCGACCGTCGTCGTACCGCGAAGGTAGAGCGGATGGTGGGTGACCAGCAGGTCGGCGCCCAGCTTCACCGCCTCGTCGACGATCTCCTGCACGGGGTCGACCGCGAACAGGACCCGGGTGACCTCCTGGTCGGGGTCGCCCACGACCGTGCCGACCGCGTCCCAGGACTCGGCCCGCTCGGCGGGCCACAGGTTCTCCAGCGCGGCGATGACTTCAGACAGACGGGGCACGCTAGAAGGCTACCTGCCTGATCTGTGCCGCTGAACCTGTGTCCGTGGTCGGGCGGAGCGGTACCGGCACCCCGCGGCTCACCGCCGACCCCTTCAGCACAGCCGCCCCCGTTTCCTCAGGCGAATCGTTCCCCCGCCACCCTTATGTGTGAAGCAGGAGCCTCGTGGTCCCACGTGTGTGCGTGCGAAAACTAGCTTCGTCGCCGGAGGTGACCAGACCATGACGGCGTGTGCGATCGAGCCCGAGGCTGCTCCCGAGGACGGCGCTCCGCAATCCGGCTGCACCATCACCGTGGACGGCGCCTACGCCGCCCGCCTCGCGCCGGCCGGCGGCGGCTCCTGGTTCCCGGAGCGCTGGACGCTGGACGGCCCCGAGCCGTACGCCGTGCCGCTGCCCGGCAACCAGCCCGAGGAGCCCGGCACCGAGGTGCAGCCGATGGGCGACGGGCGGGTCCTCATCCACCGGCGGGCGGAGGGACGGCACCTGTTCTCGCTGCTGTACCCGACCGGACCGGGCACCGGCGAGCTGCTGATCGGCGCGGTGGAGTGTCCGGAGGAGGGCGCCCGGCTGCGGTTGCTGCCGCCCGCGCCGGGCGGCGAGAAGGCGTACGCCCTCGCCGTCGGCCGGCGCTCCAGCACGGTGTGGCTGGTGGCGGGCGGCGCCTTCGGGCCGGAGCAGCTGGCGGAGATCCCGGGCCGCTGCTCGGGCGGGGTGTGGCTGGACCGGACGGGACGGCTGCTGGCGCTCGACCGGGAGACCGGCGGCCGTACCAAGGCGGTCGTGGTCGACCTGGAGCGGGCCGGTGAGGTCTCGCCGCTGCTGCAGATCGCCGAGGGCAGCGACGACCGGCTGCTGCTCGCCGACCCGGACAGCGGTCTGCTGCTGATCGGCTCCGACGCGCCCTCGCCGGGCGAGGAGCGCCTCGGCTGGGGGGTGCTGGGCAGCACCCTGCCGGTGCGGTTCCCGGAGTGCCTGCGGCTGCCCGACTGCGTCGTGACGCCCTTCGCCATCCAGCCGGGGCAGGTGCTGCTGCCGGAGTCCTGCGGGGTGGCGCTGCGTATCGACGGGCCCGTCGGCAGCTGGGTGGGCCTGTGGCGGCCGGACCGGCGGCAGGTGCACCATTTCGCCGCGCCCTACGGGTGGTTGGCGGGCGCGGGTGTCTGGACCAGGGACGGGGTGCTCCAACTGCCCTACGCCACGGCCGAGGTGCCGTGCGGCGTGGCGCAGCTGGTGGCGCCCTCGGGGGAGACGGGGGAACCGGGGGATGCAGGGGGATCGGGGGGCGCGGGCCCGGAGGATCCGGCACGGGGTGAGCCGGCACAGCCGGATCCTCCGGAGCCCGTCGCACCGCGTCCCGTGCCCTTGCAGCAGGCGCCCTTGGGACGTCTTGTAACGAAATAGTGCCGATGGGCGTGCCCGTCTGGATCCGCGCGGAGGGTGGCCGGTTAAACTCGCCCGGCTGTTTGAAAGATCATGTTGACGGGGTGAATCCTTCCGATGAGCGACACAAGCACCATGCAGCCGCTGTCCGCCGAGTCCCGGGAAGACGCCGGGCACGGCCGGCACCGGGGCCCGAATTCGGCCCAGGACGGTGACACGGCCCCTCACGGCCGGCACCGCAAGCCGACCGAGGACAGCGAAGCGGCTGCTTGAGGGTACGCAGGGAAGGGGCTCGCACACCGGCCGGTGTGCGAGCCCCTTTCGTCTGTCTACGCCCGCTTGAGGCCCAGTACCTCCGCCGCCGCGAACGTCTCCCCCGGCGGCCGGTCCGCGTAGTGCGGGGTGAGTACGGCGTCCAGCTCGTCGTAGGTGAAGGTGTCCTGCTTGCTGTCGAACTTCGCCTGCACCCGCGGTCGGTCGACGACGGCCACCATGCCGCCGTGCACGACGAGCAGCTGGCCGTTGACGCGGGCCGCGGCGGGCGAGGCCAGGTAGCCGACGAGCGGGGCGACATGCTCGGGGGCGAGCGGGTCGAGGCCGTCGGCCGGCTGCTCGAAGCCGGCGAAGACGTCCTCGGTCATCCGGGTGCGGGCACGCGGGCAGATCGCGTTGGCCGTGACGCCGTACTTGGCCAGGGCGAGGGCCGTCGAGGTGGTGAGGCCGACGATTCCGCCCTTCGCGGCGGCATAGTTGGGCTGCCCGGCCGAGCCCGCCAGGAACGCCTCGGACGAGGTGTTCACGATCCGTCCGTAGACCGGCGCGCCCGCGGCCTTGGACCGCTCGCGCCAGTGCGCGGCAGCGAAGTGGGTGGTGTTGAAGTGGCCCTTGAGGTGGACCCGGATCACCGCGTCCCACTCGTCCTCGGTCATGGAGAAGACCATGCGGTCGCGCAGGATGCCCGCGTTGTTGACCAGGATGTCCAGCTTGCCGAACTCGCCGATCGCCAACTCCACGATCTCCCGGGCCTGTTGGAAGTCGGCGACGTCTCCGGTGTGGGCGAGCGCCTTGCCGCCCGCCGCACGGATCTCGGCGGCGACCTCTTCGGCGGGGCCCGCCGAGGCCTCCCCCGAGCCGTCCCGGCCCGGCTGCCCGAAGTCGTTGACGACGACGGCGGCCCCCAGCCGGGCGAGTTCGAGCGCCTCGGCCCGGCCGAGGCCGCGGCCGGCACCGGTCACGACGGCTGACAGCCCCTCCAGGGGCAGTGGCAGCGACGACACAGTCACGCCCCTCAGATCTCGATGCACGTACGAAGAGCCGTCCCCGTCCGCATCTGGTCCAGCGCCTCGTTGATCTCGCTCAACGGCACCCGGTGCGTGATCAGGCCCTCCAGGTCGACGCGGCCCGCCCGCCACAGGGCGATGGTCCGCTCGTAGGAACGCAGGACGTCACCGCCGCCGTACATCGACGGCAGGATCCGCTTCTCGTCGAAGAACAGCTCGAACATGTTGAGCTGCAGGAAGTCGTCCATGGCGCCCGCGCCGACCACGACGAGCGTGCCGCCGCGCCGGGTGCTGTCGTAGGCGGTGCGGGCGGTGGCCGACTTGCCGACGACCTCGAAGACGTAGTCGAAGCCCTCGCCGCCGGTGACGTTCTGCTTGGCGTCGGCCAGCTCGTCCGGCGAGACCGCCTTGGTGGCGCCGAACTTGAGGGCGGACTCGCGGCGCGAGGCGACCGGGTCGACGGCGACGATCTCGGCGGCGCCCTTGAGCCGCGCCCCCTGGATCGCGGAGATCCCCACGCCGCCGCAGCCTATGACGGCGACCGACGAACCGGCTTCCACATCGGCGGTGTTGAGGGCGGCGCCCAGGCCGGTGGTGACCCCGCAGCCGATCAGCGCGGCGATGTCGAAGGGCACGTCGCCCGGGATCGGCACCGCGCAGCCCGCGTCCACGACGACCTCTTCGGCGAAGGTGCCGGTGCCCGCGAAGCCGAATACATCGGAAGGGGTGCCGCCGGGGCGGCGGAAGTTGGGGGTGCCCGCGTTCATGAACCCGGCCAGGCACAGCTCGGTCTGCCCGCGCTTGCAGGCCGGACAGGCGCCACAGGCAGGCAGCCAGCAGACCACCACCCGGTCGCCCGGCTTCAAGTGGCCCACGCCTTCGCCGACTTCGACTATCTCGCCCGCGCCCTCGTGCCCGGGCACGAACGGCGCCGGCTGCGGCAGCACCCCGCTCATCGCGGACAGGTCCGAGTGGCACAGCCCGGTGGCCCGCACCCGGATCCTCACCTTGCCGGGCCCGAAGCCCGTCGCCTCGACGTCCTCGAAGACCTCGAGTTTGTCCTGGCCGATCTCGTGCAGTACGGCTGCGCGCATGGTGCGGCTCCCCTCAACTGCGTGCTGGATCAAAGGTGTTCGACGATCGTGTCGGCGAGGACCGGCGCGTCGTCCCGCTCGACTGCACTCACGGCGACCCGGACCTGCGGGCCCCCCCGCCACATGCGGATGCGCAGGGTCTCGCCGGGATACACGACGCCCGCGAACCGGGTGGCGTACGACCGCACCCGTGTCACGTCCCCGCCGAGCAGCGTGTCGACGACCGCCTTGAGCGTCATGCCATACGTGCACAGGCCGTGCAGGATGGGCTTTTCGAACCCCGCGGTCTTGGCGAAGTCCGGGTCGGCGTGCAGCGGGTTCCAGTCGCCGGACAGGCGGTAGAGCAGGGCCTGGTCCTCGCGGATCGGGCGCTCGACGGTGCGGTCGGGGCCGCCGGGGGGCGGGTCCAGGCGGGTGGAGGGGCCGCGGTCGCCGCCCCAGCCGCCCTCCCCGCGGACGAAGATCTGGGCGTCGTTGGTCCACAGGGGGCCGTCGGCGTCGGCCACCTCGGTGCGCATGACCAGGACGGCCGCCTTGCCCTTGTCGTACACGGCGGCGATACGGCCGGTGGCGGTCGCGGTGCCCACGACGGGGATCGGGCGGTGCAGGGTGAGGGACTGGCCGCCGTGCAGGACGCGGGCCAGGTCCACGTCGACGCCGGGCATGGACAGGCCGCTGATCACCCCGGGCGAGCCGTTGCCCGCGACGGTGGCGAAGGTCGGCAGGACGTGCAGCCGGGACTCCAGGGTGTAGCGCAGCTCGTCGGGATGCGTGGCGGGGATTCCGGCTCCGATCCCGAGGTGGTAGAGCTGGACGTCCTTGCGGTCCCAGGTGATCTCGCCGGAACGGGGCTCGGCGGCGAGGGCCTTCGCTGCATCGATGGGCATACGGCTCCTGGTGGCTCGGATGGTTCAAGACCTCGGCGCGGCCGTCCGCACCGTCGGCCGCGACCGAGGTCGTCACGAGTGCCGATCTAGAACGCGTTCCAGTGCGGCGCCCTCTGTATAGCCCAGCGCTCCGCACTTGTGAAGGCTCCTGACACTGTGTCAGCTGAGTGCGCGGCCGGCCGTGACATTTGTCCTGCCGGAGTCCGTACAAGCGCATCTGCCGGGCGGACACCTGGTCTCCGTAGCGTCGTAGGCATGACGAAGACGACGGGGATGACGGGGATGACGGGGATGACGGGGATGACGGGGATGAGGACAGGGACGGCGGCTGGGGCGCCGCCCGCCGTGTCCCTCACGGGGGCGGTCAAGACCTTCGGCAGCGTGCGCGCCCTGCAGGGCGTGGACCTTGAGATGGCGCAGGGCGAGACGGTGGCGCTGCTCGGCCGCAACGGCGCCGGCAAGTCGACGGCCATCTCGCTGCTGCTCGGCCTGAACGAGCCCGACGAGGGCACGGTACGGGTCTTCGGCGCTCCTCCCGAGCAGTCGGTGCGCGCCGGGCGGATCGGCGCGATGCTGCAGGAGGGGCGCGCGGTGCCCCGCGTCACGGTGCGGGAACTGGTGACCTTCGTGGCCGGCCGCTACCCGGACCCGATGCCCGTCGCGCGTGCCCTGCAGCTGGCCGGGATCACCGAGCTGGCGGGGCGCCGGGTGGACCGGCTGTCGGGCGGTCAGACGCAGCGCGTGCGGTTCGCCGTGGCGCTCGCCGGGAACCCCTCGCTGATCGTCCTGGACGAGCCGACCGCCGCCCTGGACGTGGAGGCGCGGCTCGCCTTCTGGGCGTCGATGCGCTCGTACGCCCGTCTCGGCCACACCGTGCTGTTCTCCACGCACCATCTGGAGGAGGCGGACGCGCATGCCGACCGCATCCTCGTCATCGACGGAGGCCGCATCGTGGCGGACGGCACCGGCGAGCAGCTCAAGCGGTCGGTGGGTGGCAGCCTGGTCGCCTTCGACCTCGCGGGACGGGGCACGGAGGGCCTGGAGCTGCTGCCCGGTGTGCGGTCGGTGGAGGTGCGCGGGGAGCGGGCGCGACTGCGCACCGACGACCCGGACGCGACGGTGATCGCACTGGCGGAACTGGGCGCGATACGCCGCCTGGAGGTGGCGCCCGCCTCCCTCGACGACGCGTTCCTGGCTCTGACCGCACGTGTGACGGAGGCGGCGTGATGCTGGACTATCTGCGGCTCGAAGTACGCCGGACCCTGCGCGACGCGGGTTTTGTCATCGGCGGGATCGCGATGCCGGTGCTGATGTATCTGCTGTTCACCAACCTCGGGACCAGTGACGGGAGTTGGAAGACGGGCGCGATGGTCGGCATGGCGGGCTACGGCGCCGTCGGCTGCGCCCTCAACACCGGCGGCGGGGTCGCCGAGGACCGGGCGATCGGCTGGCTGCGGCAGCTGCGCGTGACCCCGATGACCCCGCGTCAGGTCGTCGTCGGCCGCACGCTGACCGGCTCGGTGACGGTGCTGCCCGCCATCCTCGCGGTGCTCGCCGCGGGCGGCCTGCTCAACGGCGTACGGCTTCAGGCCTGGCAGTGGGCGGCGGTCGCGGCGCTGCTGTGGCTGGGCTCGCTGCCCTTCACCCTGCTGGGCCTGGGCAACGGCTACCGGCTGACCGGGCAGACCACCGGCGTGACCAACATGGCGTGCAACCTGGGCCTCGCGGTCCTCGGCGGCCTGTGGTTCCCGGTCACCCTCTTCCCGCACTGGCTGCGCACCCTGTCGGCGTACACGCCCACCTACCGATTCGCCCAGCTCGGCACCGCGGCGGCGGAGGGCCGCGCCCCGGCCCTCGGCGCGATCGCGGTGCTGACCCTCTGGTTGCTGGCCTTCGGTTCGTACGCTGTGCTGTCGTACCGGCGGTCCGGACGGACCGCCTGAACGGGGGGAGCGGAGACATGTCCTGGATACGAGGGGTCGCCCGTCAGGTGGACCGCCGGCGGGCGGCGCGGGCGCGCTGGAAGGCGGACAGGCGGGCCTTCAAGGCCGCTCAGAGGGAGGCGTGCCGCACCGGCGCCGAGGTGCCCGAGCACCCCGGGCCACCGCCGACCGCCTTCTCCCTCCTGCCCTGGCTGCTGATGGGGATGGGCGCGTTCTCCAACATCTTCCAGGGCAAGACCCCCAACCCGTGGATCGGCGGCCTGGGACTGCTCGCCTTCAACTCCCTGTACATCTACGTGGCGACCCGCGCGTTCGTGAGGGAGAAGCGGCAGTCGGCCTCCACGCGGGTGGCGCTGGTCCTGATGACCGCGATCACCTGCGGCCTCGCGGGCGGCTACGGTGACAGCTGGCTGCTGTTCTTCCCCCTGCTGGGCCTGGCGACGGGCGCCGCACTGCGGGGCGAGTACCTGCGCTGGTCGGGGTCCGCCATCGCCGTGCTCGCCGGTCTGGTCTCCGCCGTCCACGACGGCTGGAACGGCCTGAACATCGCGTACGCCACCTGGATCTCGACGATGGTGACGGCGGCGATCCTGACCCTCTCCGAGGCGGTACGGGAACTGCGCGCCGCCCGCGAGAAGCTGGCGCACCAGGCGGTCGAGAAGGAACGGCTGCGCTTCTCCCGCGATCTGCACGACCTGCTCGGGCACACGCTGTCGGTGATCGTGGTGAAGTCGGAGGCGGCCCGGCGGCTGGCCCCGGGGAACCTGGAGGCCGCACTCACCCAGATCGGCGACATCGAGTCCGTCGGCCGCCAGGCGCTCACCGAGATCCGCGAGGCCGTGACCGGCTACCGCGAGGGCAGCCTCGCCACCGAACTGGACCGGGCCCGCTCGGCCCTGTCCGCGGCGGCCGTCGAACCAGTGGTCCGCCGCACCGGCGCGCCCCTCGCCCCGCAGACCGAGGCACTGCTGGGCTGGGTGGTGCGGGAGGCGGTCACGAACGTCGTGCGGCACGCCGGCGCCACGCACTGCGAGATCACCGTGCACAGCAGCCCCGAACGCGTCAGCCTCACGGTCGCGGACAACGGGGAGGGTGTGCCTTCCACGGCCCCCTCCCCGTCCTTGCCGGGCATCGGCGGCACCGGCCTCAAGGGACTGACCGAGCGCCTCGCGGCGGCGGGCGGCTCCTTGCGGGCCGGCCCGTCGCCGCGAGG
Source organism: Streptomyces sp. NPDC002092 (assembly GCF_053593775.1). Taxonomy (NCBI): domain Bacteria; kingdom Bacillati; phylum Actinomycetota; class Actinomycetes; order Kitasatosporales; family Streptomycetaceae; genus Streptomyces; species Streptomyces sp. NPDC002092. The sequence continues at coordinate 382,699 of NZ_JBSFDG010000008.1, read as the reverse complement.
CGGTTTCACCGTCACCGCCGAACTCCCCGTGGAGGCCGACGACGTGTCCGAACCGGTGGCGGCTACGGCGCCCACGGCGAGCTGACGACCCAGCTCACGTCGTCCGCCCAGGACGTGGAGCTGTCCCAGGTGTTGGAGCCGCCGTTGCTCGCTATGTAGACGTTGAAGTCGTAGTGGCGGAGGAACTTGGTCGGGTAGTTGTACGAGGCGAACGAGGTCCCGGTGCCGCTCTTGCCAGTCGTCGGGCAGAAGGTCGCGTCGGATCTGAACTGCGCGCTGCCGTCCATGGGTTGGCGCAGCAGCTGGTAGTTGTAGTGGCGCAGGAAGTCACCGGGGTAGTTGCGCGACTCGAAGGAGACACAGGAACTGCTCGCCAGACCCCGGCGGACGATCCAGGTGGCGTCGCTCTTGTCGAGCGCCGAACTGCTCGAGGTGATCGGGGAGATGACCGCCGCGTCGTTCTGGTGGCGGATGTAGTCGCCCGTGCAGCACGAGGTCGTCGCCCGCAGGGAGATCTCCGACCCCGGGGTCAGCGAGCCGGTGGAGCCGGTCGCGCCGCCGTAGCCGACGGAGACGATGTTCGCCTGCACCGAGTTGTCGGCGGCGTCCGTCGGTGTGCCGGAGGTCATGACGCCCTCGAAGAAGGAACCGATGGAGCCGTTGCTGTTGTCGCCGCCGGTGCCGAGGACGATCGCGCCCTCCTGGTGCATGGGCGAGTAGCCGCTCCTCGTCGGTTCACCGCCGGAATAAGTGGTGGTGAGGCTGCCCGATTGCGCATTGCCGTACTTCAGCGCGAAATGGTTCTGACCGTTGTTCTTCAGCAAAGCCGTCACGAAGGGCAGCGGCCCGGTGCCGGTGTTCGAGGTGTTCTTGCTGTAGCCGGAGTCCGACTGGAAGAGGCCGTTCTCCAGGTCGGCCTGCACCCAGGGGCCGCCGCCGTAGCACGGGGAGAACCAGCACTCGGTGCCGAAGTTGATGGCGTCCATGTGGCCGTTGCCGGTGTCCTTGTTGTTCGTCTCGGCGTTGCCGTAGTCGAAGCAGCACCTGCCGTTGACATGGGTGCCGGAGGTCACCATGTACATCCCCTCGGCCTGCCCGTTGACGGCGACACCGGAGGTGGAGTTGTCCCGGTAGCCCATGCCGGCCGAGATCTCCAGGCCGTACACCTGGTGCCCGCCGACGGTCACCGGCAGGGCGTCCGCGGGCGCCCCGACATCGGCCGCGCCGGCCCCGCCCGCGCCCTCGACCGTCAGGTCGTTGTGGCGCGAGGACTGGTCGTAGATCTTGGTGATGATGCAGGTGGTGCCGGAACAGAAGGAGTCCTGGGCGGCCGCGTCGGCATACCCTCCGGCGGCCAGCAGCCCGATGTTCGCGGTGGCGCCGTCCGAGGCCCGCTGCACCTGGTAGAGCGAGCCGTTGTACGACGAGTAGAGCGCCCGGACGAGGCTGTGCGCGGCGACGCAGGGGGTGCCCGCGGCGGCGTAGATGTCGCAGGGCAGCGAGCCCGCCGCCTGCGCCTGCGGCACGCCGACGGCGAGCGCCAGGACGGTGACGAGCGCGGAGAGTGCGGCCAGGGCCGCGGTTCTGAGTCTGGAGAACCTGGAGAACACGGTGGAGCCTCCTTCATGTCCGATATCCCGAACGTTGTTCGACCGAAATGCCGAACCCATTCCTGCTGTCGAAATGCCGAACAATTGCGGATGGGGGTGCACGCACGGGAATTGCAAAGGCGAACTCCCAATGCAGACGCGATTGTTGGCCCGAAGTGGTAGGCCGTCAAGACTCGCGGAACGGAACAATGACAAGTCTTTAGACGAGCCTTTACTCGGGCCGCGGCCTCGTCCGCGCCCTACTCTTGGACCGTGAACGAGATGCCCCGGGATCACCGGCCGTCGAAGAACGTGCGCGTCCTGCTCGCCGAGGACCAGGGCATGATGCGGGGCGCGCTCGCCCTGCTGCTCGGCATGGAGGCGGACCTGGAGGTCGTCGCCCAGGTCGCGGCGGGCGACGCGATCGTGGACGCCGCGCTGACCCACCGGCCCGACGTGGCCCTGCTGGACATCGAACTGCCGGGCATGAGCGGCCTGGACGCGGCGGCCGTGCTGCGCGAGCAGGTCCCCGACTGCCGGGTGCTGATCCTCACCACCTTCGGGCGGCCCGGCTATCTGCGCCGCGCGATGGAGGCCGGAGCGGCCGGCTTCCTCGTGAAGGACGGCCCCGTCGAGGAGTTGGCCGCCGCGATCCGCCGGGTGCTGACCGGCGAGACCGTGATCGACCCCGCGCTCGCCGCCGCCGCGCTCAGCGCCGGCCCCAGCCCGCTCACCGCCCGCGAGTGCGACGTCCTCAAGGCGTCCGTGGACGGTGCGACGGTCGCCGACATCGCCGCCAAGCTGCACCTGTCGGAGTCGACGGTCCGCAACTACCTCTCGTCCGCCATCGGCAAGACGGGCACCCGCAACCGCATGGAGGCGATGCGGGAGGCTCGTCAGCAGGGGTGGCTGTGACCAATCACCGCGCCAGCGCTCTCACCCTCGCGCCCTGGCAGGCGGGGGTGAGGAGGCGAGCTTCCTTGCGATCCCGTTGCTCAAAGTCGCAGTAACTTTCAGCATTCCAGGTGTTTTCACCTGAAAGGTCCGTGACGGTGTCACCACAGCGCGGGTTGCGCTTCGGTGTCCTGACGACGGTCTCCCGTTTCCTTCTGCCGCTGTGCGGCAGGGCTGCGCCACCTGCCCGCCCGCCCCGGCCGGTGTTCCGGTCGGGGCGTTGGCGGCGGGTCTTACGATCGGCTCCACGGAGCTTCGACACGCGGGGCGTGTCCTGGTCTCCGGCCACTCCGGTACCAGTGGTGCGGGCCGCGGCGAGCGCGACCAGATTGCGTGCCGCGTTCTCGTCCCGGTCCATGACCAGACCGCACGCGTCGCAGGCGAAGACTCGGACGTGCAGCGGCAGCTTGGCTTTCACGGCGCCGCACACCGAGCAGGTCTTGGAAGAGGGGTACCAGCGGTCCGCCACGACGGTACGGCAGGCATTGCGCCGGCCCTTGTAGGCGAGCTGGCGTCGGATCTCCCCGAACCCCGCATCAGCCACGCGGCGGGCGAGCCGTTTGTTGCGCAGCATTCCGGTGACGTTGAGGTCTTCGACCACTACCGTGCCGTACTCGGCGCGTACGCGTGTGGTGAGTCTGTGCAGAGCGTCGCTGCGCAGGTTCGCCACTCGGTGGTGGACCTTGTTGCGCTCGCGGTTGGCCTTCTCCCACCGCTTCGACGGCTTCTTGCCAGTCCTGCGGTCTGGTCCCTGCCGCCGTGAGACGCGGCGGGAATGGAACCTCAGCAGCTTGAGCACACCGTCCAGGTGCTTCGGGTTCGGCTCGTACCGAATCTCACCCGTGCTGTCAGCCAAGACCGCGAGGTGCTTGACACCCAGGTCGATCCCGACCGCCGTGTTTGGCCGGGCAACGCGAGTGATCTCCCGCCCGGTCTCGACCTGGAAGGAGACGAACCAGCGTCCGCGCTCGTGCCGAACAGTCGCGGACAGGATGCGCGCCGTCCTGGCCTGGATGCGGGTCAGAAGCTTGACCGTGGGTTCGTGGGTACGAAGCGTGCCCAGCCGGGGCAGGCTGACGTGCCGTCCGCTCGACTCGACGCGGATCGTGCCAGTCGTGAAACGGCAAGCCAGGCGGGCCTTTCGCTTCTGCTTCCGACGCGGGATGCCTACGTGGCACCCCTTGCGCTTGCCTTGCTTGGACTTGGCGTAGTTATCGAACGCGGCAGCCGCGTTCGCGAGACCGGTGTTGTAAGCCTCCTTGGAGTTCTCCTCCCACCACTCTGCGAATCTCGGGTCGGTGACCTTGGCCCGGTTGAACTCCTTCCGCAGCGCGGGCAGCGACCACGACCGCCACGGAGTCAACTCCTCCTCGTCAGCGCCGTAGGAGGCTTCCGCCTTGCGCTGCCACCACGTGGCGGTCACCCACGACACGGCCCAGTTGTAGGCAGCGCGGGCGGCACCGCAGTGCGAGTGCAGCGCCCGCTCCTGCCCGGCGTTCGGATCGAGGGCGAACTTGTAGGCCTGCACCACACAACCGGGCTGTGCCCGAAACTTCCCACCCACTCGGCAGTCTCACCCCCGACTTCGAAGAAGATCCCCTCACCGCTCTCAACGAGCACAGCAGGCGAAGGTCACACATTCGACAGAGGAACTCTCGTTCCCGTCCGAGGCAAGCCGCTGACCACACCGGGCAGAGCCGCCGTGACGCACCGTCCCCGTGCGCCCCCAGATAGACAAAGGGCGTCCACGGGCAGCCCGGATCGTTGCCTCACCCCGCGGAACTCGTCGAAATTCTCCGCGGCAGCCACACCAGCATCAGCACCGTCCCCGCGAGCAGCACCCCGGTGCCCGTCCGGAAGACCAGCGCGTACCCCTCCGTGAGCGCGCCGGGAGTACCGCTGCCCGCCGTGCGCGTCGCCGCGATCGTCGACATCACCGCGAGCCCCAGCGAACCGCCCATCGTGCGCGAGGTGTTGACCAGCCCCGACACCAGCCCGGCCTCCCCCGGAGCCGCCCCGGACGTGGCGAGTGCGGCGAGCGGGGTCGCCGTGAGGCCCGCGCCCAGCATCATCAGGATGCCCGGGAACATGATCTCCGTCAGATAGTTGCCCCCCGGCGTCATCATCGACTGCCATGCGAAGCCCACCGCCGCCAGGGCAGTCCCGAGCACGGCCACGTTCCGCGCGCCGAACACCGGCAGGAACCGGGGCGCCGACTTGGAGCCGAGCAGCACCGCCAGGGAGCTGGGCACCAGCGCCAGCCCGGCCTCGAAGGGCGTGTAGCCGAGCACGTTCTGCGCGTACAACGTCATGAAGAACCACATGCAGAACATCGCGGACCCGTTCACGAACATCGCCGCGTTCGCCGACGACACGGCCCGCACCCGGAACAGCCCGAGCGGCATCAGCGGCGCCGCCGTACGCGCCTCCACGACCAGGAACAGCCCGATCAGCGCAAGCCCGGCGACCAGCGGCACGAGGCTGGCCGCCGCCGTCCACCCCTCCGCCTCCGTCTGCGAGATCCCGTACGCCAGCGTCCCGAGCCCCGCCGTCACCAGCAGCGCACCCGGCAGATCGAGCCGCCGCCCGTCCCCGTTGCGGCTCTCCACCAGCCAGAGCAGCGAGCCGGCCAGCACCAGCGCCCCGATGGGCACGTTGATCAGCAGCACCCACCGCCACGACAGCCCGTCCACCAGCGCCCCGCCGACCAGCCCGCCGGCCGCTCCGCCACCGGCGCCCACCGCGGTCCAGGTCGCTATCGCCCGCGCCCGCGCGGCTCCCTCCGGAACGGCCGAGGTGAGAATGGTCAGCGTCGAGGGCGCGAGCACCGCCGCCCCCAGCCCCTGCACGGCCCGCGCGACCAGCAGCTGACCGCCCTCCTGCGCCAGCCCGCCGCCCAGCGAGGCCGCCGTGAACAGGGCGAGCCCCACCAGGAACATCCGCTTGCGCCCGTACAGGTCCCCGGCCCGCCCGCCGAGCAGCATGAACCCGGCGAAGGCGATCGCGTACGCGTTCACCACCCACTGCAGTCCCTGCGGGCTCAGCCCCAGGTCGGCCCGCATCGACGGCAGCGCCACATTGACGACCGACACATCGAGCACGACCAGGAACTGCCCGGCGCAGGCGAGCGCCACGACCAGCCAGGTGGGAGGAGCGGTACGGCGGGACGGGGTCCGGGTGACGTCAGCGGCTTCCAGCATGCCTGTCATGCTCTCAACCGGGTTACGGTCCTTGCATCGGGATTTCGCCGCAGCGGGCCCTCCTCCGCAGGACCTACACCGCCCGCAGGAGCGTCACCACCGCCGCCCCGCCCAGCCCGATGTTGTGCGCGAGCCCCACCTGCGCCCCCGGCACCTGCCGCGCCCCCGCCTCGTCCCTCAGCTGCCACACCAGCTCGGCCACCTGGGCAATCCCGGTCGCCCCCAGCGGATGCCCCTTGGAGATCAGCCCGCCGGACGGGTTCACCACCCACCGCCCGCCGTACGTCGTCGCCCCCGACTCGACGAGCTTGCCGGACTCCCCCTCCCCGCACATGCCGAGCGCCTCGTACGTCAGCAGCTCGTTGACGGAGAAGCAGTCGTGCAGTTCCACGACGTCCACGTCGCCGATCCCGAGCCCGGCCCGCTCGTACACCTGTCGTGCCGCCTCCCGGGACATCGGCTGCCCCACGACGTCGATGCACGACCCGGACGCGAAGGACTCCTCCGTGTCGGTCGTCATCGCCTGCGCGACGATCTCGACGGCCTTTCCGCCCAGCTCCCGCCGCTCCACGAACCGTTCGGAGACGACGAGTGCGGCCGCCGCGCCGTCCGAGGTCGGCGAGCACTGCAGCTTGGTCAGCGGCCGGTGGACGGGGCGCGCGGCGAGGATGTCGTCCACCTCGTACACGTCCCGGAACTGCGCATACGGATTGTGTGCCGAGTGCCGGTGGTTCTTGGCGGCCACGGCGGCGAGCTGCGCCTCGGTCGTGCCGTAGCGCTCCACGTGTTCGCGGGCCGCGTCGCCGAAGATCTGGGCGGTGGGCGGGGTCATCTCGAAGCCGTGGCGGGCGGCCATGATGCCGTAGTGCCGGGCGACCGGGGACGCGGAGAAGTCTCCTCCGTCAGCGCCTCCGCCCAGCGCCCCCTTCTTCATCTTCTCGAAGCCCAGCGCCAGTACGCAGTCGGCGGCCCCGCCCTCCACGAGCTGCCGGGCCAGCATCAGGGCGGTCGAGCCGGTCGCGCAGTTGTTGTTGACGTTGTAGACGGGCACACCGGTGAGACCCAGCTCATACGCGGCCCGCTGCCCGGCGGTCGAGGGCTGGAAGCAGTAGCCGACGGGAACCTGTTCCACGTCCTGGTACGAGACCCCTGCGTCCGCGAGAGCGGCGCTCCCCGCCTCCCGCACCATGTCCCAGTACTGCCAGTCACGGGTCTCAGGCTTCTCGAACCGGGTCATCCCGACCCCGACGACGTAGGCCTTCGTGCCCGTGCGGTATGCCTTCATGGCGCGCGAGACTAGAACACGTTCCACCAAGCCGCCAGGCCTGACGACTGATCAGATCCCCATGACCGGGTCAAGAATTCATTAGAGACCCGAAGCAACGGAATAGTTGCCTGTGCATACGAGGTTTACCCGGCACTTATCTCGCACAGCTCTTCCTCTCGTACGGCCTGGAGGCCTCACCCCATGACGCACACGACGACCGAACAGCCCGCCCGGCGGGCGAGCGGGGCCTTGGTCCCGGTACTCGCCTTCGCGGGCATCGTTGTCGCGGTGATGCAGACCCTGCTCGTCCCGGTCATCAAGGACCTGCCGCAGCTGCTGGGCACCGCACCCAGCAATGCCACCTGGGTCCTGACCTCGACACTTCTCTCGGGAGCCGTCGCCACCCCGATCATGGGCCGCCTCGGTGACCTCTACGGCAAGCGGCGCATGCTGATCCTCAGCCTCGCCGTGATGGTGGTCGGCGCCCTGATCAGCGCCCTCACCAGCGAACTGCTCACGATGATCGCCGGTCGTACGCTCCAGGGCTTCGCGATGGGCGCCATCCCGCTCGGCATCGGTCTGATGCGCGACATGCTGCCCCGCGAGAAGCTCGGCTCGGCGATGGCCCTGATGAGCTCTTCCATAGGCGTCGGCGGCGGCCTCGCCCTGCCGCTCGCGGCCCTGGTCGCCCAGCATGCCGACTGGCACGCCCTCTTCTACGGCGCCGCGGGCCTCGGCGCCCTCTCGATCCTCCTCACCCTCCTGGTCGTACCGGAGTCCCCGATGCGCGCCGAGGGCACCTTCGACCTGCTCGGCGCACTCGGTCTCTCGGCGGGTCTGGTGCTCTTCCTTCTCCCCATCACCAAGGGCAGCGACTGGGGCTGGACCTCCGGCACGACGCTCGGCCTCTTCGGCGCGTCGGCCGTCGTACTCGTCCTGTGGGGCGTCCTCGAACTCCGTATGAAGGCCCCGCTGGTGGACCTGCGGACGACGGCCCGCCCGGCCGTCCTCTTCACCAACCTGGCCTCGATCATGGTCGGTGTCTCCTTCTACGTCGTCTCCCTCGTCCTTCCCCAGCTGCTCCAGCTCCCGAAGGCGACCGGCTACGGCCTCGGCCAGTCGATGGTCGTCGCGGGCCTGCTGGTGGCCCCGCTGGGCCTGACGATGATGTTCACGGCGCCGGTCTACGCCCGCCTGTCCGCGAAGTACGGCCCCAAGGTCACCCTGATCCTCGGCCTGCTGATCATCGCGATCGGCTACGGCGCCGGGCTCGGCCTGATGAGCGCCCCGTGGCAGAGCCTGGTCATCGCGGTGGTGCTGGGCGCGGGCATCGGCCTCGCGTACTCGTCCCTGCCCGCACTGATCGTCGGTGCGGTCCCGGCCTCGGAGACGGGTGCGGCGAACGGTCTGAACACCCTGATGCGTTCCATCGGTACGTCCGTGTCGAGCGCCGTCATCGGCATGGTGCTGGCCAACACCGCGAACAACGTCGGCGGCGTCGAGATCCCGACCATGCACGGCTTCCGCGTCTCCTTCCTGATCGCGACCGGCGCGGTCGCCGTCGGTCTGCTGATGGCCCTGTTCCTGCCCAAGCCGAACCGGGCGCCGCAGTTGCTCGCGAGCAGCGAGGAGGACGACGCCGTCGTGGAGCGTGCGGAGGAAGTGCTGCGTGGTTTCCGTGGCCGGGTGCTGGGTGCCGACGGCGTTCCGGTGGCCCGGGCGAAGGTCACGCTGATCGATCGGCGGGGCCGGCAGGCGGGGGCGGCGGTCTCCGACGAGGACGGGAGCTATGTGCTGGCGGTGCCGGCCGAGGGGGCGTATGTGCTGGCCGCACGGGCCTCGGGGCATGGGCCGCTTGCGTCTTCGGCTACGCATCCCGGGGAGGCCGCGGTGGAGTTGGATCTGTCGTTGCCCGGGGAGACCGTGAGCGCGTAGCACCCGGTTGGTTCTGTTGTCTGGCGGCTGACTCGCCATCGTGGCTGGTCGCGCAGTTCCCCGCGCCCCAAGCGCCGTGTCGCACCCCCGGTCGAATCGGCGGCCGGGGGTGCGGCAGCATGGGGGCCGCAGACGTACGTACGACCGGGAGGAACCCCATGGCCGCGGCACCCAAGCCGGAGATCCTGGCGGCGTTCGAGGCCGCGAAGGGGTTCATGCCTGTGGATGAGGGGCTGGCGCTCTACGCGGCCGCCGTCGAGGCGGGGGCGCTCGGGCTGCCCCTGCTGGAGATCGGCACGTACTGCGGCCGGTCCGCGATCCTGCTCGCTGACGCGGCCCGCGAGACCGGGGTCACCGCGCTGACCCTCGACCACCACCGCGGCAGCGAGGAGCAGCAGCCGGGCTGGGACTACCACGACCCGGAGACGGTCGACCCGGAGATCGGCCTGATGGACACGCTGCCGACGTTCCGCCGCACCCTGCACCGCGCGGGGCTGGAGGAGCACGTGGTGGCGCTGGTCGGCCGCTCGCCGCAGATCGCGAAGTTCTGGCGGACCCCCCTCGGCCTGGTCTTCATCGACGGCGGCCACACCGACGAGCACGCCGGCGCCGACTACGAGGGCTGGGCCCCCCATGTGGCCGAAGGCGGCCTGCTCCTCATCCATGACGTCTTCCCGAACCCGAAGGACGAGTTCACCGGCCAGGCGCCGTACCGGGTCTACCTGCGGGCACTGGCGTCGGGAGCGTTCACGGAGGTCGCGGTGACCGGCTCACTGCGGGTGTTGCGGCGAACGGGGGTGGGGCGGTAACCCCACCCGTCCGGGCAGAAGGACGCATTCCTCACACTTCGCCACCTGCAAGCTCGCGGAGTTCATCGATCGACCTCGTGACTTCCGCCTCACCTGCCTTGTCGCGGGCGACGGCCTCCATGAGGCGCTGGACGTCGGCGGGAGAAGCCAGCAGGTAGACCGTCTCCTGCCAGGCTCCGTAGTCGTCAGCGGACAAAGCCCTCCTCACCCAGGTGCGGTCTCGGTCACCCAGTCGCTGTGCGCCCTGCGGCGAACAGGCACACGGGGCGGCTCCTGATCCCTCCGGGCGCAGTTTGCCGGAATCACCGGCCGGGCGCTCGAGGACTCCGACCGCGACAGATCGGGCACGGCGGTCGCCAACTCGGTACCCGGCTGGGTTCTCGTTCGCCGCGCGGCTGATCATCGACAGCTTCCGACGAGCCACCCGTTGAGCCGTCTTGGATCGCATGCACCCGCAGAACGGCCGCTAGGGTGGCTGACGTGTCGTACGTAGGCCCGGACTTCGATCCTCCCCAGCCCCGCCGCCCCCGGCGCAGCCCCCTGACCGTGGCTATCGCCGCGCTCGTACCGGGTGCGCTGCTCGGGTGGCTCGTGTACGAGGTCGTGGGCGGGGGCGGCGGTGACGGCGGCGGGGCAGCTCAGGCGACCGTACGGACGTCCGCGGCGGCGACGTCCGGCGCGCCCGCCTCCTCCCCCGCCGGCGACGACAAGAACCCGAACAGCCCGGCGCCCACCCTCGCCTCCCCCACCTCGTCGGCGCCCGCCGCCTCCGGCCCCCTCAAGGGCAAGGTCGTCGTCATCGACCCGGGCCACAACCCCGGCAACTTCCAGCACGCCACCGAGATCGCCCGCCAGGTGGACATCGGCACGAACAAGAAGGAGTGCGACACGACGGGGACGTCCACCAACTCGGGCTACACGGAAGCCCAGTTCACCCTGGACGTGTCCCACCGTCTGAAGGCCCTGCTGGAGAAGCTGGGTGCCACGGTGAAGCTGACCCATGACGGCAACTCCCCTGCCTGGGGCCCCTGCGTGGACCAGCGGGCGCAGATCGGCAACCGGGCCCACGCCGACGCCGCGATCTCCATCCACGCGGACGGCTCCGCGGCCGGCAACCGCGGCTTCCACGTCATCCTTCCCGGCTCCGTCCACGCGGGCGCCGCCGACACCCGCCCCATCGTGGCCTCCTCCGCCGACCTCGGCGATCACATCGCGGGCTACTTCCTCCGCGTCACGGGTGAACCGCCCGCCAACTACATCGGCGACGGCCACGGCATCGTCACGCGTAAGGACCTGGGCGGTCTCAATCTGTCAACGGTTCCCAAGGTGTTCATCGAATGCGGGAACATGCGCGATAGCAAGGACGCGGCACTGCTCACCAGCGGTGCGTGGCGACAGAAGGCCGCGCAAGGAATTTCTGATGGAATCGTGAGTTTCCTGCACGGTTCGTGATCAGCGGGCTGATCCCGGCGGACGCCTTGCTCGGACGGACGATAGTGTCTACCGACGACGAGACGACTTACGAAGGACCTGAAGTGAATATCCGCTCCCTCACACGAGGCGACGGCGTGGTGATCGGAGCAGCGGTGTTGCTCTTCATCGCGTCGTTCCTCAACCTCTACAGCGTGTCCGGGTACAGCCTCGACGTGAACGCGTGGGACAGCCTCGGCACCGGTCTCGGCGTGTTCATGGGCGGGGTCATCGGCGCCGCGCTGATCGTCGTCAACCGCTGCCTCCCGCAGCCGCGCAAGGTCGCCGGGCTCGACCTCGGAGTGGCGGGCGTGGCGTTCAGCGTCCTCTCTGCCTGGACCCTGTTCTGGTACCTGGTCGACAGCGGCAAGAACACCAGCCCCGCCGCCGGCCTCGTCCTCGGCTTCATCGCCGCCCTCGTCCTGGCCGGCGCCGCCATCGCCACCCCCCTGGTCCCCGCCCTCCAGGCCGCCCTCATCCCCGCGCCCAAGCCCGCCGCCCCCCAGCCCTACGGCGGCCAGCCCCCCGGCGGCTACGGCTACCCCGGTGCCGGACAGCAGCAGCCCTACGGCGGTCAGCCGCAGCCCGGCCAGCCCTACGGGAGCGCTCAGCCGCAGCAGGCGCAGGCTCCGCAGCCGCCGGCCGGGGACTTCTCGCCGTTCTGGTTCGCCGTTCCGGTGCCGCGGCCGCTGTTCGCGGAGGACGGTTCGCCCACCCCGATCGCCGAACTCGCGCCGGGCACCTGGTACCTGGCCGTCGAGCAGCGCGGCCCGGCCCTGGTCGCCCAGACGCAGGACGGCCGCCGCGGTGTACTGCAGGACACCTCCGGCATCCAGCGCGGCTGACGCCAGCCGGCAAGAAGCTGCCACCGGCCCCTCGCCCTTCCGGGCGGGGGGCCGTTGTCGTACAGTCGCAGCTCCCAGCCCCGAACCTGACTGACCGTCAGTTATCTGATGGAGGCGTCATGCGACTCGGTCTCGCCCTCGGCTACTGGGGCCGCGGCCCCTCCCCCGACCACGTGCCGCTCGCGCAGGAGGCCGAACGGCTCGGATACGACTCCGTGTGGACCGCCGAGTCGTGGGGGTCCGACGCCTTCACCCCGCTGACCTGGATCGCGGCGCAGACCTCAACCATCAGGCTGGGAACCGCCGTTGCACAGATGGCCGCCCGCTCCCCGACCACCACCGCCATGCACGCCCTCACCCTCGATCACCTCTCCGGCGGGCGCATGATGCTCGGTCTCGGGCTGTCGGGGCCGCAGGTGGTGGAGGGGTGGTACGGGCGGCCGTTCCCGAAGTCGCCGCTGACCGCGACCCGGGAGTACGTGGACGTCGTACGGCAGGTGCTCAGGCGGGAGGGGCCGGTCGTGCTCGACGGCCGCTTCCACTCCCATCCGTACGGCGGCGCGGACGGCACCGGCCTCGGCAAGGCCCTCAAGCCCATCACACACCCCTTGCGTCCCGGCCTCCCCATCCTCCTCGGTGCCGAAGGGCCGAAGAACGTCGCGCAGACGACCCGTATCGCCGACGGCTGGCTCCCCCTGTACTGGTCGCCGACCCGCCCCGAGGTCTACGAGGCCTCGCTCACCGATGCCCCCGAGGGCTTTCTGGTCGCCCCCATGGCACAGGTCCGGGTCTGCGACGACGTGAGCGAAGGCCTGCTGCCCGTGAAGACCATGCTCGGCTTCTACATCGGCGGCATGGGCCACGCGGCGCGCAATTTCCACGCCGATCTGATGGCGCGGATGGGGTACGAGGAGGAGGCCCGGCGCATCCAGGAGCTGTTCCTGTCCGGGCGGCGCGAGGAGGCCGTACTCGCCGTACCGGACGCCTTCGCCGACGAGATCTCCCTGGTAGGACCGCGTGAACGGATCGCCGAGCGCCTGGAGTTGTGGCGCAAGGGGCCTGTGACGGACCTGCTGGCCCTCTCCCCCGACCGGGAGTCGCTGCGGGTGCTGGCCGAGCTCAACTCGTAGCCGCCGGTCAAAGCCGTTCGGGTTTCATACAGGATTCGGCGGCAATCCGGAAAGTATGTCTCGATATAGCAGCGGCAATCGAGCCGGGGCGGTCATAGCGATCGTCGCCGACGTCATGGCCCTCATTCTGGGCCTGTGGATCCTGATGTACCTGCTGGACGCCAACCGCGCCAACGACCTGGTGCAGTTCGTCCACAACGTGGCCAACTGGCTGGCCGGCTGGTCGCGTGACCTGTTCACCTTCGACAAGGCCTGGGCCCGCGTGGTCGCAGGTTACGGCCTGGCGGCGGTGGTCTACCTGTTCATCGGCCACGCGATCGCCGGACGGATGACGCGGCACTGACCACCCACCCCGCTGCGCCCGGAGATCAGGCGCAGCAGTCCGGATCCAGCCCCCTCGGCAGCTGCTCCCCGCCGAACACGGTGCAGGTCGCCTCGTGGCCGCCGAGGGCTGCGACCGCCAGCAGCAGGGATCCCGCGGTCCAGGTGGTCAGCTCGCGTGGCCAGATCGCCTTGTCCTCGAAGACGTAGCCCGTCCAGTACAGGCCGGTCTCGGGGTCCCGCAGGTGCTGGATCGACTGGAGGATGTCCAGCGCGCGGTCGGACTCGCCCATCGCCCACAGGGTGAGGGCGAGTTCGGCCGACTCGCCGCCGGTCACCCATGGGTTGGGGACCACGCAGCGCACCCCGAGGCCGGGGACGACGAAGCGGTCCCAGCCCTCCTCCATGCGGGACTTGGCCTCCGCACCCGTCAGCGCACCGCCCAGCACCGGGTAGTACCAGTCCATCGAGTAGCGGTCCTTGTCGAGGAACCGCTCCGGGTGACGACGGATCGCATGGCGGAGTGCTCCGACCGCCAACTCCCAGTCCGGCTGCGGTTCTTCGCGCTGTTCGGCGACGGCGAGCGCGCAGCGCAGGGCGTGGTGGACGGAGGAGGATCCGGTCAGCAGGGCGTCGGTGGTGAAGCCGCCGTCCTCCTCGCCCTTCCAGCCGATCTGGCCGCCGGGCTGCTGGAGCCGGAGGACGTACTCCATTGCTGCGTAGACGGCCGGCCACATGCGGTCCAGGAAGGTGTCGTCGCCCGTGGAGAGGTAGTGGTGCCAGACACCTACCGCGATGTACGCGACGAAGTTCGTCTCGCGGCCGTGGTCGGTGACGTCCGCGAAGTCGCCGTCGGCGTAGGCCGCGTACCAGGAGCCGTCCGCGTTCTGGTGCCGTGCCAGCCACTCGTACGCCCGCTCGGCGGCCTCGTGCTCGCCGGCCGCGTCCAGGGCCATCGCGGCCTCGGTGTGGTCCCAGGGGTCCAGGTGGTGTCCCCGGAACCACGGGATCGCGCCGTCCTCCCGCTGTACGGCGAGGATGCCGCGGACGGTCGCGGCAGCCTGCTCGGCGGTGAGGACCCCGGGCAGGACGAGGTGTTCTGTCCGGGGAGTGGTCACCGGGCGTCCACCGAGGGCAGGTGGGGCTTGGTCGCGTAGGCCACGAAGCTCTTGCCGATCAGGGGGTTGAGGGCCTGTTCGGCGACCCTGGTGGCCAGCGGCTTCTTCATGATGTCCCAGACCAGGAGCTTGTGGTACGCCTTCACCGGCAGCGCCTTGTCGTTGTCGACGCCGAACGCGCACTTCAGCCACCAGTAGGGGGAGTGGAGTGCGTGCGCGTGGTGGGTGCCGTAGGGCTTCAGGCCCGCCTCGCGGATCTTGGCCAGCAGTTCGTCGGCCTTGTAGATGCGGATGTGGCCGCCCTCGACCTCGTGGTAGGCGTCGGACAGCGCCCAGCAGACCTTCTCGGGGCCGTAGCGCGGGACGGTGACGGCGATGCGGCCGCCGGGCTTGAGCACCCGGACCATCTCGGCGAGCACGCCCTTGTCGTCCGGGATGTGCTCCATGACCTCGGAGATGATGACCACGTCGAAGGACTCGTCGGGGAAGGGCAGCGCCAGGGCGTCGCCCTCCATCGCCGTGGCGGTGGCGCCCGCCGGGGCCTCGCCCGCCTCCTTCATCGCGGCGAACCACTTCGCGACCTCGCGGATCTCCTCGCCGTTCTGGTCGAGCGCCACGACCTGGGCGCCGCGCCGGTAGCACTCGAACGCGTGCCGGCCGGCCCCGCAGCCGAGGTCCAGGACGCGGTCGCCCGGGGCGAGCGGGAACCGGGAGAAGTCGACGGTCAGCACGTGGCCCTGCTTTCGGGGTGGGTGGCGGCTAGTTCTTCTACGGCTTCTACGACGGCTTTCGGCTGTGGGGCCGCGCTGGGTGCCGGGGCCGGGGAGCCGGTGACGGCCTCGCGGTATCTGGCGACCGTTCCCTCGGCGGCGCGGGCCCAGGTGAAGTGCCGCAGGACGCGCTCACGGCCGGCGCGGCCGAGTCGTAGCCGCAGCTCCGGGTCGCCCAGCAGGCGGCTGAGGCCTGCGGCGAGGGCGCCCGGGTCACCCGGCGGCACCGCCAGGCAGGTCTCGCCGTCGCGGCCCGCGACCTCGGGGATCGCACCGCCGGTCGTCGCGACCAGGGGCGTGCCCGTGGCCATCGCCTCGGCCGCCGGCAGGGAGAAGCCCTCGTACAGGGAGGGCACACAGGCGACCTCCGCCGAGCGGACCAGATCGACCAGTTCGGCGTCCGAGATGCCCTTCACGAACTCGACGGCGCCTTCGAGGCCGTAGCGCTCCATGGCCTGGGCGACGGGCCCCTCGGCGGGGCGCTTGCCGACGACGACGAGGTGGGCGTCCGGGTGCTCGGTGCGGACCTTCGCGAGTGCCTCGACGAGGAAGACCAGGCCCTTGAGCGGGACGTCGGCGCTGGACGTCGTCACGATCCGGCCTGGCACCACGGGCACGGACGGGTCCGGCGAGAAGAGGTCGGTGTCGGCGCCGATGTGCACGACGTGGATACGGTCGTCCCGTACACCGAGGTGGTCGATGATCTCGGCGCGTGAGGTGCCGGAGACGGTGAGGACCGAGGGCAGGCGGCGGGCGACGCGCTTCTGCATGCGGGTGAAGGCGTACCAGCGGCGTTTGCCCCAGCGCTGCTGCCAGTTCTCGGCGGCGTCCAGCTCCAGCTGCCGGTCGACGGTGATGGGGTGGTGGATGGTGGTCACCAGGGGGGCGCCCACGTCGCCCAACAGGCCGTATCCGAGCGTCTGGTTGTCGTGCACGATGTCGAACCGGCCGCGGCGGGCGCGGAGATGGCGGCGGGCGCGCAGGGAGAAGGTCAGCGGCTCGGGGAAGCCGCCGGTCCACATGGTGGCGACCTCCAGCGCGTCGATCCAGTCGCGGTACTCGTCGCGCCCCGGGGTGCGGAAGGGGTCCGGGGAGCGGTAGAGGTCGAGGCTCGGCAGTTCGGTCAGGCTCAGGCGGCCGGCGTAGCCCTCGCCCTCGTCGAGGACGGGGTAGGGCTGGGAGCCGATGACCTCGACGCGGTGGCCGAGGCGGGCCAGCTCGCGCGAGAGATGGCGGACGTAGACGCCCTGTCCGCCGCAGAACGGGTTCCCTTTATAGGTGAGGAGCGCGATGTGGAGCGGTCGCTCGCCGTCGGCGGCGAGGTCCTCCTGGGGACCCGCCTGACTGGCCTCAGCGGTCACTCTGGGCCCCCTTCTGCCTGCACTGTCCCGCGAGATTACGCCGGGACGCTAATCTAGAACAAGTTTCAGACTTGATCGTCCAGGAGGCTCTGAATCTACCGGCAGGTAGGGGCGCGGTGAGCAGTGGATCAGGTGATTCGCGCCACGGCGGAGGCCCTGCCAAACTCGGTGCGATCACCAGCCCTCACCGATAGTCACGGAACGTACGGAACGGGATCCATGCCTGCGCAAGCGAAGGTGGCCAAGGTGGAAGCACGTACCTCGCAGCCGGCCTCCCCGCCCCTCACGGAGCGGCAGGAGGCGCGTCGTCGGCGCATCCTGCACGCGAGCGCGCAGCTGGCCAGCCGGGGTGGTTTCGACGCGGTGCAGATGCGTGAGGTGGCCGAGTCCTCGCAGGTGGCACTGGGCACGCTGTACCGCTACTTCCCGTCCAAGATCCATCTGCTGGTCGCCACCATGCAGGACCAGTTGGAGCACATGCACGGCACGCTGCGGAAGAAGCCGCCGCTGGGCGAGACGGCGGCCGAGCGGGTCGCCGAGACGCTGATGCGGGCCTTCCGTGCGCTGCAGCGCGAACCGCATCTGGCCGACGCGATGGTGCGTGCGCTGACCTTCGCCGACCGGAGCGTGTCGCCCGAGGTGGACCAGGTCTCCCGCCAGACCACCGTGATCATCCTGGACGCCATGGGCCTGGAGAACCCGACCCCCGAGCAGCTCTCCGCGGTCCGGGTCATCGAGCACACCTGGCACTCGGCCCTGATCACCTGGCTCTCGGGCCGCGCCTCCATCGCCCAGGTCAAGATCGACATCGAGACGGTGTGCCGGCTGATCGACCTGACGACGCCCCAAGCGCGGGCCTAGACACACAAAAGACCTACGAGACGGGTTCCCTTCGCCGGAGCTACCCGGGTCAGGTGGTGGAGGTCGCCTTCCAGTCGCGGACCTCGCGATCCACGGCCTTTTGGCCTCTCAGCCCGGACCGTCGACGTCGGTACCAGCGGACTGACTGCTTCACGCCAGAATCGGCTACTCCGGTTCGGACTCCCTCACTCGTCCCGTAGGCCAATTCCCAGAATAGAGCATCCGACCGGGAATGAAACCCCGGAAAGGGTACTTTTTCGGGCGCTACTCCTCCGGCGGAAACACCGGCTCCCCACTCCCCAGCAGCGTGATCACGATCGCCTCCACGGGGCAGTTCTCCGCCGCCTCCAGGATGCGTTCGTTGGCGTGGGTCTCCGGCTCGGCGGGGTGCGACTGCATGGCCGAGTCGAGGCGGAAGGCGCCGGTGGCCCGGTGGACGCACTGGGCCGAGCCGATGCAGACGGAGCGGTCGACCTCGACATGCCAGCGGTCGCCCGCCCCCACGCTCGAATTCGCTCGCGCGGGAGGTACCCCCATCCGCTCAGCCCTCCCAGCCGGCCGGAAGATGGATCATCTTGTGTTCGAGGTACTCGCCATAGCCCTCGGGGCCGAACTCCCGCCCCAGACCGGAGTTCTTGTAGCCGCCGAAGGGACCGAGCATGTCGAGGCTGAAGGTGTTCACCGAGTACGTGCCGGTGCGGACCTGGCGTGCGACGTCGATGCCGTGTGCCACGTCCGCGGTCCAGACGCTTCCGCTGAGCCCGTAGTCGGAGTCGTTCGCGATCTTCAGGGCCTCGGACTCGTCGCCGTACGGGAGCAGGCAGATCACCGGGCCGAAGATCTCCTCCCGGGCGATCCGCATCGAGTTGTCGACGTCGCCGAAGAGGGTCGGTTCGACGTACCAGCCGCGGTCCAGGCCCGGCGGGCGGCCGCCGCCGGTGAGGATCTTGGCGCCCTCCTCCTGGCCGATGCGGATGTAGTCGAGGTTGCGCTGCTGCTGGCGCCTGGCGACGAGGGGGCCGACCTGGGTCGCCGTGTCCAGCGGGTCGCCGACGATCAACGCACTCGCCGCCGCCGCGAAGGCCTCGGCGAACTCGTCGTAGCGCGAGCGGGGCAGGAGGATGCGGGTCTGGGCCACGCACGCCTGGCCGTTGTTCATCCAGGCCGCCGGGACGACGCCCGCGACGGTGGTGGCCACGTCCGCGTCCGGCAGGACAACCGCCGCCGACTTGCCGCCCAACTCCAGTGTGACGCGGGTGAGATTGCGGGAGGCCACCTCCATCACGCGCCTGCCCGCCGCCACCGAGCCGGTGAAGGCGACCTTGTCGATCCCGGGGTGCCCGACCAGGTACTCGCTGACCTCGCGGTCGGCGGGCAGGATCGACAGCACGCCCTCGGGCAGTCCGGCCTCGCGGGTGATGTCGGCCAGGATGTACGCGTCCAGCGGCGACTCCGGCGACGGCTTGAGCACCACCGTGCAGCCGGTGAGCAGCGCGGGCGCGAGCTTTGCGGCGGCCACGAACTGCGGGACGTTCCAGGGGACCACGGCCGCCACGACCCCGACCGGCTCACGCCGCACCAGGATCTTCCCGAGCACGCCGTCGCGCTGCTCCTCGTAGGTGAAGTTGCGGGCGACGGTGATCGCCGAGTCCCACACCATCATCGCGCCGAGCGCCTGCGCGAGGACGCTCCAGGAGTACGGGGACCCGTTCTCGGAGGAGATCACGCGGGCGATCTCCTCGTGCCGTACGGCGATCGCGTCCTTGATCCGGGTGACGACCTCGATCCGCTCGTCGAGCGTCATCCGCGGCCAGGGCCCCTCGTCGAAGGCGCGACGGGCGACGGCGACGGCCCGGTCGACGTCCTCCCGGCAGGCGTGCGGCACCCGCCCGATGACCTCCTCGGTGTGCGGCGAGATCACCTCGATGACGTCCTTGCCGAGGGGGTCGGTCAACTCCCCGCCGATGAACAGCTGTCCGTGTTCCACGAGCTCGGTCATGGCCGACTGCCTCCCCGGAGCGCCTGTCTCTGACGGTTCATCAGATACGGCACTGATACCAGTTCCCCTCGGAGGAGTCCACGGGCCGCACACGAGTTGAGGGTGTGGGCAGGTGACTTGGGCTCCCATCGAAACGCGTTCTAGTTATAGTGGGCCGAGCGTGGCCGGTTCGCGGTGATTGGGGAGCCCATGACGCAGGTGTACGACCACGGCGGAGGCGTCCGGTCGGTCAAGGTCCCCATCCCGGACAATCCCCTCGGTCATACGCTGGTCTACGTCGTCGACACCGACCGCGGGCCCGTACTGGTCGACACGGGGTGGGACGACCCCGCTTCCTGGGAGACGCTCGCCGAGGGGCTGACGGCCTGCGGTACGGCGGTGGGCGAGCTGCACGGTGTCGTCATCACCCATCACCACCCCGACCACCACGGCCTCTCCGGCAGGGTGCGCGAGGCGTCCGGCGCCTGGATCGCCATGCATGCCGCGGACACGGCGATCGTGCGGCGCACCCGCGACACCCGGCCGGGACGCTGGTTCGCGTACATGACCGACAAGCTGATCGCCGCCGGCGCCCCCGAGGAGCACGTGGCGCCGCTGCGCGACGCAGCCCCCCGCACCACTCTGCCGGGCTTCTCCCCCGCCCTGCCCGACCGGGAGATCGTCCCCGCCGAGCTGCTCGACCTCCCGGGCCGCCGGCTGCGCGCGATCTGGACGCCGGGGCACACCCCCGGCCACGTCTGCCTGCACCTGGAGGAGCAGCATCCGGGTCAACTCCCGGGCCACGGGCGGCTGTTCTCCGGCGATCACCTGCTCCCCGAGATCACCCCGCACATCGGCCTGTACGAGGACCCCGACGACACCACGGTCACCGACCCCCTCGGCGACTACCTCGACTCCCTCGAACGCGTCGGCCGTCTCGCCCCCGCCGAGGTGCTCCCCGCCCACCAGCACGTGTTCGCCGACGCTCCCGCCCGCGTACGGGAGTTGCTGGACCATCACGAGGAGCGGCTCACCGGCCTCAGGGCCCTCCTGGTGGAGCCGCTCACCCCCTGGCAGGTCGCCGAGCGCATGGAATGGAACCGGCCCTGGGCCCAGATCCCGTACGGGTCGCGGAACATCGCGGTCTCGGAGGCCGAAGCGCATCTGCGGCGGCTGGTGAAGCTGGGGCGGGCGGAGGCGGTGGCGGGGAGCGGCCCGGTGACGTACGTGGCGGTGTAAAGCGGTCGCGTCCGGTGATCCGCCGCTGGTACCAACGGTCCCATGGACCCGTTGCAGCAACTCCTCGCCGAACGCGCCTGCGAGCGTCTGATCCTCGACTTCGTCCACCGCCTCGACCTCGGCGAACCGGCCTCCGTGGCCGAGCTGTTCACGGAGGACGGCTGGTGGGAGTGGCCCCCTCCGGGGGACGGCCGGCGGTCCGAGGGACGGGAGGCGCTGCGGAAGTACTTCGGCGCGCGTCCCGCGGACAAGCTCTCGCGGCGGGTGATGTCCAACATCCGCACCACGGTGACCTCGGCGGACACGGCCGAGGCCACCTCGTACTTCACGACGTACCGGATCGAAGGCTGGACGGGCGGCATGGTCTTGGCCGGCCCTCCCGTCCAAGTGGGCCACTACGAGGACACCTTCCGCCGCGTCGACGGCCGCTGGCTGCTCGCCTCCCGCACCCTGCACCTCCCCTTCGGCGGCCCGACCCCGCACATCGGCCGCGGCCCCCTCGAACCCGTCCGCACCGACCGCGCGCCCTACGTCCCCTTCGCCGACGGCAGCGCGCCGCCGCTGTCCCAAGGGGTGCGCAGCGGTCCGCTGCTGTTCACCTCCGGGCAGGGCCCGCTGGATCCCGCGACCGGGAAGATGCCCGCGGACTTCGGCGCGCAGGCGCGGCAGGTGCTCGCCAACGTCGAGGCCGTCGTCGCGGCGGCGGGCGGCGACCGGCGGTCGATCACACGCTGCACCTGCTATCTGGCCGACCGCACCCACTTCGCCGAGTTCAACCGCGTCTACCGGGCCTTCTTCACGGACTGCTCACCCTTGCCCGCTCGTACGACGGTGGTGGCGGAGCCGGTCCGGGAGGGGGTGCTGGTGGAGGTGGACGCGGTGGCCGTCGTCGGCTGAGCACGCCCCCTACGCGATCGCTCGTATCAACTCCTCTGCCTTTCCTAGGAGTTCGACCTCCTCTCGGCTCATCGTCGCGTTGGCCGCGCGCCGCCGTCGGGCCTCCGTCAGGCGCTCGTCGGTGAGGTGGGAGGGGCCGGCGAGGAGGGCGGCCGGCATGGCGCGGGCGGCGTCGGCGACCGGTTCGTTCCCGACGGCGACCTGCGCGAGGATCATGGCGGAGATGCCCCAGTCCAGGCCCGGGTGACCCTCCTCCGCATTCCTCCAGTCGATCACGTACGGCCCCTAGGACGTCACCATCACATTGTCGTTGATCCGGCCCGTGCCGAGCAGCCTCCCGTCGTCATGGGCCGAACATAGCGCCGCACGCCTCACAGGCGGCTCTCAGCGTTTTCCTACGGGCCGGTACAGTGGCCGGGTCGTCATCACGCCGTACGGGGGGAAGCCGGTGCAATTCCGGCGCTGACCCGCAACCGTGAAGCCGCCCCACGCCGGGCGGCCAGCCGGACTGCCCCGCGCGGTTGTGACCGGCTCACGTGCGTCGGCACCCGTCGGCGTGCGGCACCGTCGAGGCATACGGAGCCGAGCCGCCGGGGTCGTCCCGTGCTGCCCGCTCCCGCAGGGAGAGGCACCCGCCGATCATGAACGTCGTCCGCCGCAGCGCCGCGGCCCTGGCCGCCACCACCGTCGTACTCGGTGCAGCCGTCCCCGCCTTCGCCGCGTCCCCCTCGCCGTCCCTGCCCGCCGGGCTGTACGGCACCTCCGACCCGAAGTACGACGGCGTCTGGCGCCAGTCGCTGGCGCTGCTCGCGCAGGACACCGTGGGGGTGAAGCCGGCGGCGAAGGCGGTGGACTGGCTGGCGGGACAGCAGTGTGCCAACGGGGCGTTCGCGCCGTTCCGCGCGGACCCGGCGAAGGCCTGTGACGCGAAGCTCATGGTGGACACGAACAGCACGGGCGCCGCCGTGCAGGCCCTTGCCGCGCTCGGCGGACACGGGAGCGTCACCGGCAAGGCGGTCGCCTGGCTGAAGTCCGTGCAGAACGAGGACGGCGGCTGGGGCTACGCCCCGGGCGGAGCGAGTGACGCGAACTCGACGTCCGTCGTCATCGGCGCGCTGACCGCCGTGGGCGACAAGCCGGACCAGGTCGTGAAGGACGGCAAGTCCCCTTACGACGCCCTGCTGAAGCTCGCCCTCCCCTGCGGCGGCGACGGCTCGGGTGCCTTCGCCTTCCAGCCGGACAAGAAGGGCAGGCTGTCCGCCAACGCGGACGCGAGCGCGGCCGCGGTCGTGGGCGCACTCGGCAAGGGGCTGGCCGGGGACTCCCCCGAATCCACCGGCGCCACTCCGACGTGCAAGAAGGCCACCGGCCCCGAGCAGGCCGCGCAGAACGGTGCCGCGTACCTCGTCAAGGCCCTGGCCGAGGACAAGCACCTGACGTCGGCGCTGCCCGGCGCCAAGCCCCAGCCCGACTACGGCAACACGGCCGACGCGGTCCTCGCCCTCGCCACCGCGGGCCACGGCGACAAGGCTGCCGACGCCATGCGCTGGCTGGAGACCAACTCCGCCGCGTGGGCCCGGCAGGCCGGACCGGCCGCATACGCGGAGCTGATCCTCGCGGCGCACGCGGAGCACTTCGACGTCCACGACTTCGGCGGCCAGGACCTGGTCAAGCTCCTCAACGCGACCGGCCCCGCGCCCGCCAGGCACCGGCACAAGGCGGCCCACAGGGACGACTCCGGCGTCAGCGTCTGGTGGATGGTCGGCGTCGGCCTCGTCGGCGGCATCGGCGTCGGCTTCCTGATCAGCGGCCGCAAGAAGAAGGCGCAGCCGTGATACGCCGCTTCGCCCCGCTCCTCGCCGCCCTGTTCCTGACCCTGACCGGCAGCGGCCAGGCGCAGGCCGCCGGTTACCGCTACTGGTCCTTCTGGGACTACGACGCCGGTCACTGGACGTACGCCACCCAGGGCCCGGCCACCGCCCGCCCCTCCGACGGCGCCGTCCAGGGCTTCCGCTTCTCGGTGAGCGAGGACTCGGGCGACTCGGCGAAGCCGCGTGGGGCGGTGTCGTTCCCGGTGATCTGCGCGCGGACGCCCGCGCAGGACGGCAAGAAGCGCGTGGCGCTCGTCCTCGACTTCGGTACGGCGGCGGACGCACCGTCCGGGGAGACACCGCCGGTCCGTCGCACGGTCTGCGCGCGGGTGCCTGCCGACGGCACGACGGCGGATGCGCTGGCGGCGGTGGCGAAGCCGCTGCGGTACGACACGAACGCCCTGCTGTGCGCCATCGCCGGGTATCCGGAGAAGGGGTGCGGGGAGCAGGTCTCCGGCGGGAAGAAGCCGACAGCCGCCGCGCAGAAGGGGGACAAGACGGGCGGTCCGTCGGTCGGGCTGTTCGTGGGGGCGGGCGCAGTCGCGCTGCTGGCCGCAGCAGCCGTGTGGCAGGCACGGCGACGCAGGCATGCGTAGCCGCGCTGCCAAGCCCGCGCAAGCGGGCAATCGTGCCGCTCGCCCCCGTGGCCTGCGGGCATTCGTGCCGCCTGGGGCGGCACCCGACCCGAAGAACCGTCCCGCACAACTCCACCCCGGAGCCTGGTGGCTCTGGTCCCTGGGCCTGGGCACCGCAGCCACCCGCACCACCAACCCCCTCCTCCTCTCCCTCCTCATCACGGCGTCCGCGTACGTCGTCGTCACCTGCCGCCCCCGAACCCCCGGTTCCCACGCCTACTCCGCCTTCCTCAAACTCGCCCTCGCCGTCCTCCTCATCCGTCTCGTCTTCGCGGTCGCGCTCGGCTCCCCCATTCCCGGCACCCACGTGATCGCCACCCTCCCGGAACTCCCGCTCCCGCACTGGGCGCAGGGCATCCGCCTGGGCGGCAGGGTCACCGCCGAGTCGCTCCTCTTCGCCTTCTACGACGGCCTGAAACTGGCCACCCTCCTCATCTGCGTGGGCGCCGCGAACGCCCTCGCCAACCCGTCCCGTCTCCTCAAGTCCCTGCCCGGCGCCCTGTACGAGACCGGCGTCGCCGTGGTGGTCGCCCTCACCTTCGCCCCGAACCTCATCGCCGACGTCCAGCGGCTGCGCGCCGCCCGCCGTCTGCGCGGCCGCCCGGACAGCGGCATCCGCGGTCTGCTGCAGGTCGGGCTCCCCGTGCTTGAGGGCGCGTTGGAGCGTTCGGTCGCGCTCGCCGCCGCGATGGACGCCCGCGGCTACGGCCGCACGGCCGAGGTCCCGCCCGCCGTCCGCCGCACCACCGCCGCCCTCACCCTCGGCGGCCTGCTCGGCGTCTGCGCGGGAACGTACGGGCTACTCACCGCCGAAGGCGGCACATACGGCCTGCCCCTGCTGCTCGCCGGGGTCGTCGCGGCCCTGGCCGGTCTGCGGCTGGGCGGCCGGCGCAGTCTGCGTACCCGATACCGGCCCGACCGCTGGGACATCCGCGCCTGGCTGGTCACGGCCTCCGGCGCCGTGGTCGCCGCGCTGCTCACCCTTGCCGCCGACGCCGACCCGGCGGCCCTGAACCCCGGTGTCGTCCCGCTCGCCGCCCCCACGCTCCCCCTGTGGCCGGCGGCGGCCGTACTCCTCGCCCTGCTGCCCGCCTTCATCGCCCCGAAGGAGCCGTCGTGATCCGCTTCGAGGATGTTTCCGTGATGTACGAGGGGGCGGCCGAACCCACCGTCCGGGGCGTGGACTTCGAGGTCCCGGAAGGCGAACTGGTGCTCCTGGTCGGCCCGTCAGGAGTGGGGAAATCAACCGTTCTCGGCGCGGTCAGCGGTCTCGTCCCGCACTTCACGGGCGGCACCCTGCGGGGGCGCGTCACGGTGGCGGGCCGCGACACCCGTACGCACAAGCCGCGCGAACTCGCGGACGTGGTGGGCACGGTGGGCCAGGACCCGCTCTCCCACTTCGTGACGGACACCGTCGAGGACGAACTCGCCTACGGCATGGAGTCGTTGGGCCTGGCACCCGATGTGATGCGCCGCCGTGTCGAGGAGACCCTCGACCTCCTCGGCCTGGCCGACCTCCGCAACCGCCCCATCGCCACCCTCTCCGGCGGCCAACAGCAACGCGTCGCCATCGGCTCGGTCCTCACCCCGCACCCCCGGGTCCTGGTCCTCGACGAACCGACGTCGGCCCTCGACCCGGCGGCGGCGGAAGAGGTCCTGGCGGTCCTGCAACGCCTGGTCCACGACCTGGGCACCACTGTCCTGATGGCAGAACACCGCCTGGAACGGGTCATCCAGTACGCAGACCAGGTCGCCGTCCTGCCGACCCCGGGAGCCCCCGTGCAACTGGGCCCTCCGGCCGCCATGATGGCCGTATCGCCGGTGTATCCACCTGTGGTGGCTCTGGGGCGCCTGGCAGCCTGGTCCCCACTACCGCTGACGGTGAGGGACGCCCGCCGTCGGGCAGAGGACCTCCGCGACCGACTCGCGCAGCCTGCGGACAGCCGCACGCAGCCTGCGGGCAATCGTGCCGCCAGGGCGGCTCCCGACCCAGAGAAAGGCGGCACTCCGCAAGCGCGGGCAAGCGAACCCACCCCCACAGCAACCTCCACTTGGCGGCGCCGACGCACAAAGGCCCAGCCCGACCGAACTCCCAGCCTCCCAGCAGAAGTTCGCTCCCTATCCGTCCGCCACGCAAACATCCAAGCCCTCCGCCACATAGACCTGACCATCACCCCCGGCGAAACCCTCGCCCTCATGGGCCGCAACGGCGCCGGCAAATCCACCCTCCTCAACACCCTCGTAGGCCTGACACCCCCCACCACGGGTTCAGTAAGCGTCGGCGGCCTCACCCCCCACCGCACACCACCCCCCACCCTCATCCGCCACGTAGGCCTGGTCCCGCAGGAACCCCGCGACCTCCTCTACGCCGACACGGTCGCAGCCGAGTGCACCGCAGCCGACCGCGACGCCGACGCCACCCCCGGCACCTGCCGCACCCTCCTGTCGACCCTCCTCCCCGAGATCACCGAGGTCACGGACGACACCCACCCCCGCGACCTCTCCGAGGGCCAACGCCTCACCCTCGCCCTGGCAGTCGTCCTCACCGCCCGCCCACCCCTGCTCCTCCTCGACGAACCCACCCGCGGACTGGACTACGCGGCGAAGGCCCGCCTCGTGACCCTGCTCCGCAACCTGGCAGTCGAGGGACACGCGATCGTCCTGGCCACGCACGACGTCGAACTGGCCGCCGAACTGGCCCACCGAGTGGTCCTGCTCGCCGACGGCGAGGTGATCGCGGACGGGCCGACGGCCGAGGTCGTCGTCTCGTCCCCGTCCTTCGCCCCGCAGGTCACCAAGATCCTCGCCCCGCAGCAGTGGCTCACGGTCGCGCAGGTACGGGAGGCCCTGGGATGACACCGCAGGCCCGCCCCATCCGCCTGGGCCCCCGTTCGCTCACGGCCCTCACCCTGGTCGGCGCCGTGGGCGCGGCCGCCTTCGGCTGGCCCTTCCTCGCCCCGCCCGGCTCACAGCTCGGCGCCCACGCCCAGGACGCCCCCTGGCTCTTCGCGGGTCTGCTGGTGCTGCTGGTCGCCGTCGTGGCCGCGACCATCGCGGAGTCCGGGCTCGGCCCCAAGGCGGTCGCCATGCTCGGGGTGCTCGCGGCGACCGGCGCGGCCCTGCGCCCGCTCGGTGCGGGGACCGCGGGCATCGAGCCGATGTTCTTCCTGATGGTGCTGAGCGGACGCGTGCTCGGCCCGGGCTTCGGCTTCACCCTCGGCTCGCTCACCATGTTCGCGTCCGCGCTGCTCACGGGCGGGGTGGGCCCGTGGATGCCGTTCCAGATGCTGGCGATGGGCTGGTTCACGATGGGGGCCGGGCTGCTCCCGGGACCCGACCGTCTGCGTGGCCGCGGCGAGCTCGCCCTCCTCGCCGTGTACGGCTTCCTCGCCGCCTTCGCCTACGGCACGGTCATGAACCTGGCCGGCTGGCCCTTCATGGGCGCGCTCGCCTCGGGCATCGCCTTCGACCCGCAGGCGGCCGTCGCCGCCAACCTGGCCCGTTTCCTCGCGTACTGCGCGGCCACCTCACTCGGCTGGGACCTGGGGCGGGCGGTCGTCACCGTCGTACTGACGCTCACGCTCGGCCCGGCCGTGCTCAGGGCACTACGCAGAGCCACCCGCCGGGCGGCGTTCGAGACGGCGGTCACTTTCGACCCTCGTTGACCGGTGAACCACCCCACATGACCCACATCACCCACTAATCGCCCTAGTAGTGCATATCGGACGCCATGTCCACGCCATAACGGCCCCCGACCTGCGCTTTGAGAGCCATGTCACACGACGATCACCTCCCCCACATACGACCACAACTAGCAAATACGGTCATTGCGGACCCCCTCCGAGCCTGTTTCTCTGGATGACGTCGCACGGCGCCGAGTGCCCTCAGGGCCACGGCGCCGACGCATGCCCCCGGGTCTCCCGGACTCCGGGCCCCGGGCTGCGCGCGACCCTCTGTCCCCGAAGAAAAAGGTTCCTCGTGTTCGTCTCCCGCATCGCCCGCCGTATCGCGTCCCCGAAGAAGGCCCTCGCCTCCGCCGCCGTGGCCGCCGCCACCGCCGGCATGGTGCTGACCGCGGCTCCCGCCCACGCCGCGACCGCCGACTCGGCCGCCAGCGCTCAGGCGATCGCGCACAAGATGATCCCGAGCGCGGCGCAGTACAACGCCTTCAGCAAGATCGTCGAGCATGAGAGCGGCTGGAACGTCACCGCCACCAACTCCTCCTCCGGCGCCTACGGCCTGGTCCAGGCCCTCCCGGGCTCGAAGATGGCCAGCGCCGGCTCGGACTGGAAGACCAACCCCAGGACCCAGATCAAGTGGGGCCTGGACTACATGAACTCCCGCTACGGCAGCCCGGCCGCCGCCTGGGCCTTCTGGCAGGCCCACAACTGGTACTGAGCCGCCGCACCCGGCTCAGCCCCGAGCCCGTACGCCGTCGAAGAACCGCACCACCTGCGGGGCCGACGCGGCGAAGGAGCCGAAGTGGTCCACGGCTCCCTGATCGACCACCCGCACCCTCGTTCCCTGACCGGCGAGGGTGCGGGCGCATGAGCGGGTGTTGCCGATGGGCACGTCGGTGTCGCCGGCACCGGCGTACAGCCGCACCGGCACGTCCGGCTTCCAGTCGCAGGTGTGATCGGCGGCGCGCGTCGCGTCCAGCAGCGGGCCCGACAGGTGCCGCAGCCGCTCCTGGAAGGCGGGCGTGAGCAGGTCCTTCACCGTGGGGGCGAGCGCCTTGATGACGTCGTCCTCCTCGTGGTTCCCGTCGTAGAGGCCCTCGACCCGGCTCGCGTACGGGGCGCGGAAGACCTCCGCCGGGTCCTTGTAGATCGGGTGCAGACGGTTCTGCGCGACCAGCCAGTACGAGATGTAGAGCACCCCGCTGGTGTCGTTGACCCGGCCGTCGAACAGCGCGGGGAGCTCCTGGCCCTCCAGGTCGTACGGGCCGCTGATCGGCGCGAGGGCCTTCAGCCGGAAGTGGCCGTCGACGCCGTGCTCCAGCGCCTTGCCCAGCGCCATCGCGATCTGGCCGCCCTGTGAGAAGCCGGTCGCGTAGACGTCCCCGGTGAGCGGGCGTCCCAGCCGCTGCGCCGCCGTGCGGGCGGCGCGCAGCATGTCGACGGAGGCGGTGACGCCCGAGCGCGTGTCCATGTAGGGGTGCGGGCCCGGGCCCTGCCCCAGGCCCAGGTAGTCGGGGGCGGCCACCGCACGCCCTGCGCTCGCGTTCAGGTAGGACGGGATGCGGCCGTTGTCCTCGCTCGCGGAGGGCGCGTAGCTGCGCTTGACCATCGTGGGGTGGGTGTCGGACACCAGGTCGAGCCGGTGGGCGCCGCCCTTGGGGAGGGTCAGCAGGCCGGTCGCGGTCGTCGGCCCTCCGTACGGGTCGACGGTCCGGTACGTCAGCCGGTACGCCCGTACGCCGTACCGCACGGGGTCGGCGGCGACGCCCCTGTCGGTCACGAACTTCCTGACCTGCCCGGCGTCGCGGTCGGCGACCGGGGTGACGGAGACCAGGTCTCCGCGTCGCGTCCCGGCGTGCGTCTGCTCGGCGGCGGTGGCCACGGGCGCCGCGGCGAGCCCCGCGAGCACCAGGGCCGCCGCCGCGGCGAGAGCCCGCCGGGTCCGCCAACTGGCCGGTGTTCCACAGGATTTGCGCGTCTGATCGGTCATGGCGTCGACGCTACGGACACACATCGAATGTCGGCATCCGAGTGGCCCCCGCGTCCGTGGTGGACTTGAGCGCACCCTGCCCGTCCGGCTGCCCGGAGTTGATGAGCGTGAGTGAGAGCGACCAGGGGGCGCGCGGGCTGCGCCTGGTGTTCGTGCTGTTGGGCCTGACGGTGGTCAGCGGGCTGATCGACGCGGTCAGTTACCTGGGGCTCGGGCACGTCTTCACCGCGAACATGACCGGCAATGTGGTGGTGCTGGGTTTCGCGGCGGCCGGGGCGCCCGGGTTCTCCGTACCGCACACCGCGACCTCGCTGGTCTGCTTCCTGCTCGGCGCGGTGGCCGGAGGGCGGGTCACGCGATGGCTGGGCGACGGTCCGAAGCGCACCTGGGCGCGGCTCACGCTCGCCGCGGAGGCGGTGCTGGGGGGCGGGGCCGCCGCGGCCGCGTTCGCCGCCCCGCACGTCGCCGGCACCCGCTATGCCGTGATCGGGCTCACGGCCGTCGCGATGGGCCTGCGCAACGCGACGGTCCGCAAGCTCGACGTCCCCGGCCTCACCACGACGACCGTCCTGACGATGACGCTGACAGGCCTTGCCGCCGACTCCCGGGCCGGCGGCGGCTCGGGCCGCCGTTCGCCGCGCCGTTCGGCGGCGGTCGTCGCGATGGCCGCCGGCGCCTGCCTCGGCGCCTGGCTGGTGCTCCACCACGGCCTGGGCATTCCGCTGCTGGTCGCGGCGGTGACGGCGGGCGTGCTCGCGGTGGTGGCGTCGGGGCGGGAGTGACACCCGCCCCGGTGCCGCTTACTTGCCGAGGAAGGCCAGCAACGCGGTGTTGACCTCCTCCGCGTGGGTCCACAGCAGGCCGTGCGGGGCGCCCTCGATCTCCACGTACTCGGCGGAGGGCAGCAGGGCGCGGAAGGGCCGCCCGGTCGAGTCGATCGGCAGGATGCGGTCGCCGGTGCCGTGCAGGATCAGCGTCGGCACGTCGACCTTGGCCACGTCGGCCCGGAAGTCGGTGATCCAGGTCGGCACACAGGCCACCGAGGCGTGCGCCGAGGAACCGGCCGCCACGTTCCAGCTGTTGCGCACCGCCTCCTCGCTGATACGGCTGCCGAGCGTCTCGTCCAGGTTGTAGAAGTCCTGGTAGAACGCGGTGAAGTAGGCGTACCGGTCCTTGCTGACGGCCTCCAGGATGCCGTCGAAGACCTGCTGGTCGACGCCGGTCGGGTTGTCGTCGGTCTTGAGCAGGAAGGGTTCGAGCGACGCCAGGAAGGCGGCCTTCGCCACCCGGCCCGAACCGTAGGTGCCCAGGTAGCGGCCCACCTCGCCGGTGCCCATCGAGAAGCCGACCAGGACGGCGTCGGTCAGGTCCAGCGTGGTCAGCACCTTGTCCAGGTCGGCGGCGAAGGTGTCGTAGTCGTAGCCCTTGGTCGGCTGCGAGGAGCGGCCGAAGCCACGGCGGTCGTAGGTGATGACCCGGTGGCCGGCCTCCAGCAGGACGGGCACCTGCCGCTCCCAGGAATGGCCGTCGAGCGGGTAGCCGTGGATGAGCACGACCGGCTGTCCGGTGCCGTGGTCCTCGTAGTAGAGCTCGATGGGCGCGCTGTTCTCTTCGCCGACGGTGATGTAAGGCATGTCGGTTCACCCTCCATGGACGGGGACTTCTGGGTACGGGGTCCAGCCCACCACGGGTGACGGGATGTCACCAGGCAGAAACACAGGCAGAAGTGGCCAGCGCTTGCTGTAATTGTCGTGATGACCAGTCAAGCCTTCGATACGCCCCGAGGGGGCACGCCCTTCGGGGTGATGCTGCGATCCCTGCGCCGGGCCGCCCGGATGACCCTGGAAGAGCTGTCCGGGGCGTCCGGAGTCAGTGTCCGCGCGCTCGGCGACATGGAGCGCGGACGCAGCCGGGGACCGCAGCGCCGCACCGTCGACGCGCTGGCCGCCGCGCTGGCCCTGGACGGTGAGCAGCGCGAGCGCCTCCAGCGCCTGGCCGACGCCGGCCGGGAACGCGGCGGCCAGAGCCCGTCGCCGTATCTGCTGCGCACCGTCGCGGACTTCACCGGCCGGGAGCAGGAGCTGGCGGATCTGGAGGAGCTCGTCACCGGTTCCGGTCCCCGGGCGGTGGTGCTGTTCGGGCCAGGCGGGCAGGGCAAGACGACGCTCGCCGCGGAGGCCGCGCGGCGGCTGGCCGGGCACTTCCCGGACGGCTGTGTCAGTGTGCGGCTGCACGGCATGAGCGAGGCGCCGCTGCCTGCCGCCGAGGCGCTGGTCCTGCTGCTGACGGCGCTCGGTCGTCCGCCCGAGCGGATCCCGGTGGACCCGGTCGCCCGGGAGGCCGTCTACCGGGCCGCCCTGGGCTCCCGGCGGGCGCTGATCGTCCTCGACGACGCGGCCGACGAGGAGCGCACCAGGCCGCTGCTGCCGGACGCCGAGGGCAGTTTCGTGCTGGTCACCAGCAGACGGCCGCTGGCCGGTCTGGAGGGGGTACGGCGGATCAGGCTCGGCGGGCTCAGCGGCCACGAGTCGGCGGTGCTGCTGGAGCGGATCCTCGGGGCCGCGCGCACCGACGGCCAGTCCGAGGCGATCGCCCGGCTCACCGGGCTGTGCGGGCATCTGCCGCTGGCCCTGCGGATCGTCGGCAACCGCCTCTCCAGCCGCCCGCGCTGGGCCCCGTCCCGGCTGGCCGACCAACTCGGCGACGAGGGGCGGCGGTTGAACGGCCTGATCGCGGGCGACCTCGCCGTGCGCAGCGCCCTCGCCCTGTCCTACGGCCAGCTCACCGGCCCCCACCGGATGCTGTTGCGCCGGCTCGCGCTGCTGCCCGGGCCCGACACCGGCCCCGACCTCGCGGCCGTCCTGACCGGCGAGGACGCGTGGACGACCGAGGACTCCCTCGACGTCCTGGTCGACCGCGGCCTGCTGGAGGAGCCGGCGCCGGGCCGATACGGCCTGCACGACCTGGTGCGCCTCTTCGCCCGTGAGCAACTCGACGAGGAGGAGACACAGTCGGTGGGCCTCCGCACGGCGGACTGGCTGCTGCGCTCGGCATCCGCGGCGGGCCGCTGGTTCGAGGCGCCGGGTGCGCCTCGACCGTGGCCCGGTGAGGTCCCGGCCTTCGCGCCCGCGTCGGCCGACGAGGCGGAGGCGTGGCTGAGAGCCGAACGCGCTCACTGGGCCGGGGCGCTGCCCCTCATGTTCGCGGCGGACCGGCACCGGGAGATCCTCCACACCTCACGCACCCTGTACTGGTTCTCCGACCGCTGGGACAAGTGGCCCGAGTGGCAGAGCCTGTTCTCGTACGGCGCCCGGAGCGCGGCTGCGCTCGGGGACACGGCTGCCGAGGCGCACCAGCTCAACTGCCTCGCCTGGGCGCACTCGTTCAGCTACCAGTACGAGCAGGCCGAACAACTCGCCCGGCGCGCCCTGGTGTTGGCGACCGAGGCCGAGGACGTCGGGCAGCAGGCCTGGGCATGGGCCTACCTCACCGGGGCCCGCATGAACCTCAAACGCCCCGAGGAGGCGGTGGAGGCGGCGGAGAACGCCGTACGGCTCTTCGAGGCCGCCGGCGACACCACCGGAAGGGCGGTCGCCCAGCGGGCCCTCGGCAGCGCCCTGCGCGAGGCCGGCCGCCCTGAGGGGGCCCTGGCCATCCACCGCGCCCTGCTCGGCGCCCGGGCCGGTGACGTGCCCGACCTCGACAACTACATGCGGGCCATCCTCCAGCACGAGACGGCCCTGGACCTGCTCGCCCTGCGCCGTTGGCCCGAGGCCGCCGAGGCCTACCGGGCCGTCACGGTCCCCGCCACCCACAAGGGCATCGACCACCTCCAGGCCCGCACCCTCTCCGGCCTGGCCACCGCCCTGGAACACTGCGGCGACCTGGCAGAGGCCCACACCCACTACACCCGGGCCCACGCCCTGTACACCGCGCTCGGCAACACGGCCTCCGCGGCGGATACGGCGGCCGCGGTCGAGCGGACCCGCCGGGCCGACGCCACCCGTCACCCCAGCTCGACCGCCACCCGATGATCCGGCTGCCAATCCTTGGCCAGGATCGAGTGGTCGCCGGCGACGGCGCGGTACAGCCGCATGCCGGAGTCGCCCGCTATGTCCTCGGCGGTCCAGACCCGTCCGCCGTGGAGCAAGGAACGCCGGGAGAAGACGTCGAGGCCGTGCTCGACGTCCGGCCCGTCCACGCGCGCGGCGACGGCGGACATGTACACACCCTGACCGGTGGAGACCGCCGCGGACGAGTCGAAGACGGAGATCCCCACCTCGGGCCGTACGGCGATGTTGCGGGAGTGCCGGACATCCGGCGAGGAGACCCAGAAGAACTCGCGGTACTCCTCGTGGGCGAAGTACACCGGAGAACTCCACGGCCGCCCGTCCGCGTCGGCGGTGGCGAGCACCATGTACAGGTTCGCGTCGACGACGCCGCGCACGATCTCCCCGGGACCGGGATTCACCGGCGGACCCTTCGGTACGTCAGAGGGAAGTCCTGCTGCCAGCCGTCCGAGTCGTCCCGCCACATCTCCCAGACACCACGGATGGTGTCGCCGTCCTCGCCGACCTGCGCGGTGTACCGCTGCCGGAAGTCCAGGGGCGAGAAGTCCGGGGTCTCTCGCAGCAACTGCCACACGCCGTCGGTGAAGGTCATGGCATACAGCCGTACGACGCCCCGCGAGTCGTAGTAGTGCTGTGTGTAGCCGCCCGTCGCCGGGTCGACGGCGATGACCGCCATGCTGTTCGGTGCCGGGTTCGGCGCTTCCGTCCGCTGGACCAGAAACCGCCCGTCAAGGGTCCACTCGAACACACTGCGCCCCGGAGGCACCTCAAGGCCGGGAAACTCGGCCTCCACCACCCACTCCCCGACCAGGACATCCAGCCGCTTCAAGGCTTCCTGCTGTGCCGCTGCACCCATCACGAGCACCTCCCTCTCGTCAGTACAGACGGCAGCGGCGGGCGGAACTCATCGCTCAGCGAGCCTGCTGCCACCGCGCCGTGCACAGCCCGGCCTCCTCGGGCCGCCGCAGCCGGTTGCCCACGGTCCCGCCGGGCGTCTCACGCGGCGCCCCGATAGCGAAGCCCAGGCTCCGCAGGAAGCCCAGGCCCGGCTCCCACCCCGACGGACAAGTGGCGGTCACGTTCCGCATCCCGCGCCCGGCCGCCTCCTTGAGCAACCGGCGAGCGACGTACGCACCGATTCCCTCGCGCCGCGCCTCGGGGGCGACGAGGAACAACCCCACCGAGCAGCCCGCGACATCGGGGTGCCGGTCCACGACGTCGACCAGCCCGAGGACGCTCTCGCCCCGGCACATCACCAGCAGCCGCTTCTGGTCGGGGTCCGCTTCCTCGGGCAGCGCGTAGTACAGGCTCTGTACGTCCGCCGGGAGCGCCGGACCTCCGGTCGCGGCGACGAAGTAGTCCTCGCAGGCCGCGAACAGAGCGGCGACCCCCGGCTCGTCCTCCGGCGTCATCTCACGCACCGTCACGGGGCGCCCGACCTCGGTCTCCGCCATGGTTCACCGCCTCACCTCGCACAGTCGAACCACACCGTCTTACCACCGCCGGCCGCGGGACCACCGCCGCGAGAACCCCGCGGGTCCGGTAGTGGCGCTACGCCTGAGGTCTCCCCCCACCCTCCGCCTTCGCCGCCCGGTGGGATCCAGCCCTCTGTTCGGACGCTACAGCCGCTGAATGATCGTCCCGGTCGCCAGCCCACCCCCCGCGCACATGGTGATGAGCGCGAACTCCTTGTCCGTACGCTCCAGTTCATGGAGCGCGGTGGTGATCAACCGCGCTCCCGTCGCCCCCACCGGATGCCCGAGCGCGATCGCGCCGCCGTTGACGTTGACCTTCTCCAGGTCCTGCTCGAAGACCTGCGCCCAGCTCAGCACCACCGACGCGAACGCCTCGTTGATCTCGACGACGTCGATGTCCTTCAGGGACATGCCCGCCTTGCCCAGCACCGCCCGCGTCGCGTCGATCGGTCCGTCGAGGTGGAAGTGCGGGTCGGCGCCCACCAGCGCCTGGGCCACGATCCGCGCCCGTGGCTTCAGCTTCAGCGCGCGGGCCATCCGCTTGGACGCCCACATGATCGCCGCCGCGCCGTCGCTGATCTGCGAGGAGTTGCCCGCCGTGTGGAGGGCCGTCGGCATGACCGGCTTCAGGCCCGCGAGCGCCTCCATGGTCGTGTCGCGCAGGCCCTCGTCCCGGTCGACGAGCCGCCACATGCCCTGTCCGGCCCGCTGTTCCTGCTCGGTGGTGGGGACCTGGACAGCGAACGTCTCCCGCTTGAAGCGCTCCTCGGCCCAGGCCGCGGCGGCCCGCTCCTGCGAGATCAGGCCCAGCGAGTCGACGTTCTCCCGCGTCAGGCCGCGATGGCGCGCGATCCGCTCCGCCGCCTCGAACTGGTTCGGCAGGTCCACGTTCCACTCGTCGGGGAACGGCTTTCCGGGGCCGTGCTTCGACCCCGAGCCCAGCGGCACCCGCGACATCGCCTCCACACCGCACGAGATGCCGACGTCGATCACGCCCGCGGCGACCATGTTGGCCACCATGTGCGAGGCCTGCTGCGAGGAGCCGCACTGGCAGTCGACCGTCGTCGCCGCCGTCTCGTACGGCAGCCCCATGGTCAGCCAGGCCGTGCGCGCGGGGTTCATGGACTGCTCGCCGGCGTGCGTCACCGTACCGCCGACGATCTGTTCGACCGCGTCGGCGGGCATGCCGGTGCGGCCGAGGAGTTCACGGTAGGTCTCGCCCAGGAGGTAGGCGGGGTGGAGGTTGGCGAGCGCGCCGCCGCGCTTGCCGATGGGGGTGCGTACGGCTTCTACGATCACGGGTTCCGCGGCCATGGTGGGGGATCCTCTCCTCCGGTACCCGCGCGGCGCGGGGGCGTCCCGGCCGGCCCCGCCACGCTGAACTAGTACGTGTTCTAGTTCTGGCAGCAGTCTGCTGACACCGCGTCCACAACCGCAAGAGTCGTGCATGCAATTCGGCTTGCCGCACCTCTTGCCTCTTGTAGAACCCGTTACTACCTTCACGGCAAACCAGAACCTGATGGTCCGTCAGAATTCGAGCCGGAGTCGCCCATGTCCTGTCCAGCCCTCCCCGACGGGTTCGACTTCACCGACCCCGACCTGCTGCACCACCGTGTGCCCCTGCCGGAGTTCGCCGAGCTGCGGCGGGCCGAACCGGTCCGCTGGATCCCGCAGTCGGGCAACATCGCCGGCTTCCAGGACGAGGGGTACTGGGCCGTCACCCGGCACGCGGACGTCAAGTACGTCTCCACCCACCCGGAGCTGTTCTCCTCGTACCTCAACACGGCGATCATCCGCTTCCACGAGCACATGGAGCGCGACGCGATCGACGCCCAGCGGCTGATCCTGCTCAACATGGATCCGCCGGAGCACACCCGGGTCCGCCAGATCGTGCAGCGCGTCTTCACCCCGCGTGCCATACGGGCGCTGGAGGACCGGCTGCGGGAGCGCGCCCACGCCATCGCGCAAACCGCCCGCGCGCAGAAAGGCCCCTTCGACTTCGTCACCGAGGTCGCCTGCGAACTGCCCCTGCAGGCGATCGCCGAGCTCATCGGCATCCCGCAGGACGACCGGGCCAAGATCTTCGACTGGTCCAACAAGATGATCTCGTACGACGACCCGGAGTACGCGATCACCGAGGAGATCGGCGCCGAGTCGGCCACCGAGCTGATCGCCTACGCCATGAACATGGCCGCCGACCGCAAGCAGTGCCCGGCGAAGGACATCGTGACCACACTGGTGGCGGCCGAGGACGAGGGCAACCTCAACTCCGACGAGTTCGGCTTCTTCGTGCTGATGCTGGCCGTCGCGGGCAACGAGACGACCCGTAACGCCATCACCCACGGGATGCATGCGTTCCTGACCCATCCCGAGCAGTGGGAGCTGTACAAGCGGGAGCGCCCTCAGACCGCGGCCGAGGAGATCGTGCGGTGGGCGACCCCGGTCAACTCCTTTCAGCGGACGGCCACCCAGGACACCGAACTGGGCGGGAAGCTGATCAAGCAGGGGGACCGGGTCGGGATCTTCTACGCCTCCGCCAACCACGACCCGGAGGTCTTCACCGACCCCGACGCCTTCGACGTCCTGCGCGACCCCAACCCCCATCTCGGCTTCGGCGGCGGAGGCCCGCACTACTGCCTGGGCAAGTCCCTGGCCGTCCTGGAGATCGACCTGATCTTCAACGCGATCGCCGACGCCCTGCCGGGCCTCAGCCTGGCCGGCGACCCGTCCCGGCTGCGCTCGGCGTGGATCAACGGCGTGAAGCACCTTCAGGTCGAGGTCCGCTGACCGTGTCCGGCTGACGATGGTCTCGGGCCGGCGGCCTCCCGGCGCCGCCGGCCCGTCCATGCCGGGGTGGCCGCCCGCGGGCCCGACAGCAGGTACTGCAGCCCGAAACCCGCCCCGACCACGGTGGCACCGCCGACCGCGTCCAGGAACCAGTGGTTGCCGGTCGCGATGATCGAGGACAGCGTGAACAGCGGGTGCAGCAGACCGAAGGGCTTCAGCCACCACCTGGGCGCGAGGAGCACGATCACGACGCCGCACCACAGCGCCCATGCGAAGTGCAGGGACGGCATGGCCGCGTACTGGTTGGTGAACTCCGTCAGCGTGCCGTAGTTCGGCTTGGAGAAGTCCTGGACGCCGTGCACCGTGTCGATGACGCCGAGCCCCGGCATCAGGCG
Source organism: Streptomyces sp. NPDC002092 (assembly GCF_053593775.1). Classification (NCBI taxonomy): domain Bacteria; kingdom Bacillati; phylum Actinomycetota; class Actinomycetes; order Kitasatosporales; family Streptomycetaceae; genus Streptomyces; species Streptomyces sp. NPDC002092. The sequence goes on along the minus strand of NZ_JBSFDG010000008.1, from coordinate 344,052 downwards.
CGGCGGCGCCAGCGGGTACAGCCAGAAGCCCATCAGCCCGAACCCGGTGGCCAGGCCCAGCACCGAGCGCGCCCAGCGGTAGTCCACGGGGCGCCGCACATAGAGCACGGCGAGGATGGTCAGCGGCACCCCGAAGTGGAAGGACAGGTAGTAGTAGTCGAGGAAACCGCGCAGCCAGCCGACCTCGACCACGGCGTGGTTGACCCAGTGCTCGAAGTCGACGGACAGCCACTGCTCGATCCGGTGGATCTGGTGGCCGTGGTGTTCCGCGGTGGCCCGGTCGGCGGTCACCCCGAGCCGGATCTGCTGGTATGCGGCGTAGGTGACGCGCATCAGGAGCACTTCGAGGAGCAGGTTCGGGCGGGTGAGGACCCGGCGCAGGAAGGGGACGACGGGCACGTGCCGGAAGCGGGCCGGGACCGGGACGGCGTACCCGGGCGGGACCGGTGAGCGGTAGTGCGGGGAGGTACGGGACAGGAACGGCACGAAGGCGGCCGCGGCGAGGGCGGCGACCAGCACCGTGTTGTCCCGCAGCGGGAACAGCCGCTCCATGTGCGGCAGCAACATCGTCGCCGGCAGTGTCATCACCAGCACCACCGCGACCGGCCACACATACCGGTCGGAGGCCCGCCTGCCCACCCGTCCCACCACCGCGAGCAGCACCCACAGCAGCTGGTGCTGCCAGGCCGTCGGCGACACGGCGATCGCCGCGCAGCCGGTGACGGCGACCGCGAGGAGCAACTGTCCGTCGCGCGCGTAGCGCACGGCTCGGCGCACCCCGAACACGGCGACCGCGGTGCCCAGCACGAAGAACAGGACGATCTCCACAGGGCCGGAGAATCCGAGCCGGAGCAGCGCGCCGTGCAGGGACTGGTTGGCGAGGTCGTCGGCCCTGCCGCCGAGACCGGCGCCCGCGATGTGGTGCACCCAGTAGGCGGACGAGTCGTGCGGCATCGCGGCCCACGCGAGCACCGTGCAGGCGGCGAACGTGATCCCGGTGGCGGCAGCGGCGCGGCGGCGCCCGGTGAACCACAGCAGCGGGGCGAAGAGCAGCACGGTCGGCTGGAGGGCGGCAGCGAGCCCGATCAGCAGACCGCTGCCGCGTTCACCGCGGACGACGAAGCAGCCGAGCAGCACCAGCAGGACCGGGATGATGCTGGTCTGTCCGAGCCACAGCGTGTTGCGGACCGGCAGCGACAGCATCAGCAGACTGATCGCGAGCGGCGCGGCGAACAGGGAGCTCCGCCGGCTCACCGGCTGCGGCAGCGCCCGGGCCGCGATCAGGCCCAGCGCGACCACCAGCAGCAGGGTGCCGAAGGTCCAGCCCCAGCCGAGGGCCTGTTCGGCCGCCCGGGTGAGGGGCTTGAGGACCAGTCCGCCGAACGGTGTGCCGGTGAACCGCGTCGAGTCGTACAGCGATCCCTTCACATGCAGGACGCCGTGGGGACCGGCCCACGTCTCCAGGTCCGTCAGCCGTTCACCACGGGGGGTACTGAGGACGACGGCCATCTGGCGTACGGCGAGCACGGCCGCGACGAGCCACAGGCCGAGGCGGACCGCATGCAGGCGCCTGGGAGCTCCTTCGACGGCTGTCGCTCCGAAGGTCTCCGCCTGTGGCCGGCTGTGCTCCACGTTCGCCACGCCTGGTCGGCCTCCCGCCCCTTCGCTCCTTTTCGCACCCTGCGCGCGCCCGATTTGTCGGAATGACCATAGTGCGCCCGATGCGGGATCGCCTCCGGAACCGCCGTGACCCCCGTACCGTTCGAAACCCTGTCCACGGCTGCACGGAGCCCTGGAGGAACGACCTGTTTCCTGCGGAAATGCACACGCGCGGTGACTGGCGATCATGGTGACCCTGCTTGCGACACAGCCGAGTCATTGATCGCACCGGCGTACGCGTGCGGCTGCGGCGGGTGAGCGCGGGCCGCGAGGAGTCCGTCGTGCGCTGGGACGGCGGCCGGAAGCAGATCGATGGGGGCACCCCCGCTCGACATGGTCGAGAGCGCGGGAGAGCCTGACGGTCGGCGGGGACGCCGACCGGGCCGCCTGGATCATGCCGGTGCCGCACCGGGCCACGGTCGGGCTCGACGATCCGGCACTGTCCACCCAGCTCGCCGCCACCACCGCCCCCGCACACCGCGACCGCTACCACTTCTGGCCGCAGGACGGCGACTGACCGGCCGACTCGACACCAACGGCTTCACCATGCCGCCCCGGCCCGCAGTACGCCCTCCAGGGGTATGTGAGCCGCCGCTGGGAGTACGTCGCCGTCCGTCTTCTCCCCGGACACCGCCGGTGCACGCGCCTCCACCGATCAGCTGAACGCGGCCGTCATGATCTCCCTGACGGGGCACCGGCCCGCGGCTATATTCATTAGGACAGCTAGTTAGAAGCGCTAACCAGTTACACGGAAGGCACAGGCGAATGAGCGAGTCGCAGGTCTGGGACGACGTGGACGACTACTTCACCGCGCACCTCGCCCAGGACGACGACGTCCTCGAAGCGGCCCTCCGCGACAGCGACGCCGCCGAGCTCCCACCGATCGCGGTCACCCCGCTGCAGGGCAAGTTCCTGCAGCTCCTCGCCCAGGTCCAGGGCGCCCGCAGCATCCTGGAGATCGGCACCCTCGGCGGCTACAGCACCATCTGGCTGGCCCGCGCGCTGCCCGACGACGGCCGGCTGATCTCGCTCGAGTACAACCCCAAGCACGCCGAGGTCGCCGCCCGCAACATCGCGCGGGCGGGCCTCGAGCGGATCGTCGAGGTGCGGGTCGGCCCCGCCCTGGAGTCGCTGCCCAAGCTGGCCGACGAGAACCCGCCCCCCTTCGACCTGGTCTTCATCGACGCCGACAAGGTCAACAACCCGAACTACGTGGAGTGGGCCCTCAGACTCACCAGCGCGGGCAGCCTGATCGTCGTGGACAACGTCGTACGCGGCGGCCGGGTCGCCGACGCGGACAGCAAGGCGCCCGACGTGCTGGGCAGCCGCGCCGCCGTCGAACTGATCGGCTCGCACCCGCGGTTGAGCGGCACGGCGGTCCAGACGGTGGGCGGCAAGGGCCACGACGGCTTCGCGCTGGCGCGCGTGCTGGCGTAGCCCTTGTGCCCTCGGCCGTCGCTCAGAACTCGTGATAGAAGCCGACGTTGACGCTGCGCGGGGCGGTGCGGTCCTGGACGACGATCTCGCCGCTGCCGCCTCTGGGCAGCGCCACGGTCCCGCCGTAGGCGAGCGGCTGCGCGTACTCACCGACGATCAACCGGACCTCGGAGGACGGGTCGGGCTGTGAGCCGCGCAGCCAGGTCAGCTGCCAGGTCCCCTCGGGGCCGCACAGGAACTCCAGGTGGACCCGGGAGATGAACAGCCAGTCGTCGGGCGTCGCAAGGCGGCACACGGAGGTGTCCCGCCCCACCCGCAGCACGGCGCCGGGCTCACTGGGTGCGTCGGCCATGAGCATGCCGGCCGTGGCCCCCTCTTCCGCCCCGGAGACGGTGGCCATGGTCAGTTCGAGCACGCGCTGCTCCTCTTGAAGTGTCCTAACACGGCGGCCGCATGATAAATCGCCCGGGCATGCCGCGTCCGGCACAATGGAGTCATGACCGAGCGAAAGCCACCGGGTGTGCCGTTCGAGTCCTGGGTCGACAAACAGATCCGTGATGCCGTCAGACGCGGCGAGTTCGCCCAACTGCCGGGCGCGGGCAAGCCGTTGCCCGCCGGAACCGACACCTCGTACGACGAACTGTGGTGGGTCAAGCAGAAGATGGCCCGCGAGGGCCTGTCCGTGCTGCCGCCCACGCTCGCCCTGCGCAAGGAGGCCGAGGATGCGCTGGCGGCGGCCTATGCGGCGCCCTCGGAGCGGATCGCGCGGAAGCTCGTCACCGACGTCAACGTCAAGATCCGCGACATGATGTTCAAGCCGCCGCCCGGCCCCCCGCTCGGGATGAAGCCGTACGACGTGGAGGAGGTCGTACGGGAGTGGCGGGAGCGCCGGGCGACAGCGAGGGACGCGCGCAGGGGTACGGGCACTTCGGGTACGCCGGGTACTTCGAACGGGTCACCCGTGTAGGAGTCGTTCCGCCAGGGTGCGGTAGTCCCGCAGGGCCAGCCGGAGTTGCTCGGTGTCCTCGCCGTCCTGCCAGGACATGCGCAGGGTGCGGCGGCGCCGGGTCAGGGCCTCGGTGAACCGTCCGGCGATCTCCTCGACCACGTGGTCGGCCTCCTCGACGGAGTCCCGGGGCCCGTCCACGAACCCGGAGACCGCCTGGCGAAGACGGAGGCCCAGCTTGTCGCACTCGTCCTGCGGGAGGAGACGGCCGCTGGTGGGGGTGGTGGTGGCAGTGGTGCCGGGAGTGCCGGTGGGCCGGCCGGGAGCGGCGCCCTCGTGGGCCTCACCCTGGTCTGCCTCCTCCGTCACCTCGTGCGGGGTGGGCGTCACCGTGGTGCGGTTGGTCCTGTCCTCGGCCTCGGTGCCTTCGGCGGCGGGGCCGGTCGTCGCGTCCGTCATGTCGCTCAACTCCCCTTGGCGTGACGTCGGTTGAGGGCCCAGGGCAGATGGGCGCGGCTCTCGTGCCGTTGGGCCTTGGTGCGGGTGGCGGTGGACGCCGGGGCCTTCTCGGTGCGGCGGGGCGGGGCGGTCAGGTCCTCGAAGAGGGCCCGGGCCTCGACCATGGCCTCGCGCATCTCCTCCGTGTCGGCCCGGCCGCCGTCCTGCCCGCTCACGCCCGCGCGGGCGACACGGTGGACGCGCCGGTAGCCGTGGACGTGGTCGGCGTGGTGGACGGAGAGGGCGGCGAGCTGTTCCTCGTAGTGGCTGTCGTCGGGGAAGCCACGGAGGGCGGCGAGCTCCGCTAGCAGCCGGTCCGCCTCGGCGACCGCTTCCCGCGGCGCGTCGACGAAGCGCTCCTGCGCGGCCGTCCAGCGGGCCGTGAACTCCTCGCGCCGTGCCGGCTCCAACGGCTGCTCGCGCAGCGATCCGTGCCGCTGCACGCGCTCCGTGAGCTCACGCTCGGCGGCCTTGGCGTCCCCGTCGTGCCGGGCCAGCGTCCGGTCGTACTCGGGCCCGAAGCGCCGCTTCAGGTCCCGGCCGCCGTACCCGCCCCGGGCACGCAGGGTGAGGACGGCCGCGACAACGACCACGGCCGCCACGATCACGATCAGAGCGATGATCATGCCAGTGGACATGGGTGCCTTCCGGTGTGTCGGCCCCTCGGGCCGGTTCCTCGTCCGGGTTGCCCACAAGCCACCCCTCAAACGGCGACCGCCCGCTCCCGCCCTCGCCTCCCGGACGGACACCGAACCCGCCGACGCGGCGCCGCGCCGGTCACCACCCCGGGGACTGCGGCCACGCGGCTTCGGATCCGTGCCGGCGGTGTGTCGATTTCGCGGGGCGTCGATCGACGCAGGGGTACAGAGGTTCGGAAGCGTACGGAGGAGGTTGTCATGGGTGAGGTCATCGCACGGCTGGCCATGTCGCTCGACGGGTACATCGCGGGGCCCGAGTCGGGGCGTGAGCACCCGCTCGGGATCGGTGGGGAGCGGCTGCACTCGTGGGTGTTCGGGCTGCGGACGTTCCGGCAGATGCAGGGGTTGCAGGGCGGGGAGACCGGACCGGACGACGATCTGCTCGCCGAGCATGTCGCCCGGCCCGGCGCGGTCGTGATGGGGCACGGCATGTACATCACCGGGGAGATCCCGTGGGGCGAGGAACCGCCCTTCCACGCGCCGGTGTACGTCGTCACGCACCACGCCCGCGAGGCGCTGGTGAAGAAGGGCGGCACGACCTTCCACTTCGTCACCGAGGGCCCGGGGCGGGCGCTGGAGCTGGCCAGGGAGGCGGCCGGGGCCAAGGACGTGTCGCTGGCGGGCGGCGCGGACCTGGTGCAGCAGTTCATCCGGGCGGGATGGCTGGACGAGCTGCTCCTGCACGTCGTGCCGGTGCTGGCCTGCGGCGGCCGCCGGCTCTTCGACGACCTGGGAGACCAGCACATCGAGTGGGAGAAGACCCAGGTCCTGGACTCGCCGGGGGTGACCCATATTCGGTTGCGTGCCCCGCACACCGTCTCCGCACAATGACCGGATGACCTGGACGATCGCCCCGGAACCCGTCGACTCCCCCGCGGCCGCCGCCCTTTGGCGGGCGTACTACACGGAGGTCAGCGACCGCTACTACCTCCTGCACGAGGGGCGGCGGACCGATCCGGCCGAGCTGGAGCGGGAGATCGCGGCGAACACCGGCGGCGAACTCGCCCCGCCGACCGGGCGGTTGCTCATCGCACGGTACGGCGGTGAGCCCGCCGGGTCCGCGGGTGTACGGCTGCTGGACGCGACGACCGCCGAGCTCACCCGGGTCTTCGTGTACGAGGGGATGCGCGGCAAAGGCGGGGCCGCGCTCCTCGTGGGCGCCGCCGAGGAGGCCGCCCGGGACCTCGGCGCCGCCCAGTTGATCCTCGACACCCGAAGCGACCTCGTGGAGGCCCGCGCCCTGTACGCACGGCTCGGTTACGACGAGACCGGGCCGCACAACGACGACATGTACGCCGAGCACTGGTTCCGCAAGGCCCTCAACTGACCTTCGCCGCCGACTCCTTGTGCGGCTGCTCCTGGTCCGAGCCGCACATCTCTTCGTTCAGCTCCTTCACCAGCCGGTTCAGATCGGTCGGCCGGTCCGGGCCCCACCAGTCGCCGAGCAGTTCCGCGAGGGACTCCTCACGGGCCTCGGCGAGCCGTTCGGCCACCTCGCGCCCCTGGTCGGTGAGGACCAGGTCGAGGCCCTCCCGGATGGCGAGGCGCCGCTCCTCGACCTGGCGGGCGGCGGCGATGACGACCTGGAGCGGCACGGTGCCGCGCTCGGCGAGCACGGCCGGTTCCGCCCACCCCTGCTTCTTGATCCGCAGCAGCAGCCAGCTCGCCGCGGGCAGCAGGTCGTAGCCCGCCCGGTCGGTGATCTTCTGGTAGACCTCGCGCCGGCCCTCCCGCGTACCCAGCAGGGACAGCGCCCGGCACACCTCGTCGTACGAGGACCGCTCGACGGGATTGCTGGCCAGGGTCTCCGTGACGTCGGGCGCCGTGACGGACCCGCGCAGCCTGTCCTCCTTGAGGAACCAGGCCAGCACGAAGCCGAGGAGGGCGACGGGGGCCGCGTACAGGAAGACGTCGGTGATGGACGCCGCGTACGCGTGCAGGGCGGGGCCGCGCAGGGCGGGCGGCAGGGAGCCGATGCCGCGCGGGTCGGACTTGAGGGCGTCCGGTGAGATGCCGGCGGGGAGCCGGGCGCCGCGGAAGGCGTCCGTCAGCTTGTCGCCGAGGCGGCTCGCGAAGACCGTGCCGAAGATCGCCACGCCGAAGGAGGCCCCGATCGAGCGGAAGAAGGTCGCGCCCGAGGTGGCGACGCCGAGATCCTCGTACGAGACGGCGTTCTGCACGATCAGGACCAGCACCTGCATGACCAGGCCGAGTCCGAGGCCGAAGACGAAGAAGTAGACGCTCATCTCGGCGGTGGAGCTGTGCTCGTCGAGCCGGTGCAGAAGCAGCAGGCCGAGTGCGGTGACGCCCGTACCCGCGACCGGGAAGACCTTCCAGCGGCCGGTGCGGCTGACGATCTGGCCGGAGGTGGTGGACGACAGCAGCATGCCGAACACCATGGGCAGCATGTGCACACCGGACATGGTGGGCGTCACGCCCTGGACGACCTGGAGGAAGGTCGGCAGATAGGTCATCGCGCCGAACATGGCGAAGCCGACGATGAAGCTGATGACCGCGGAGAGGGCGAAGGTGCGGATGCGGAACAGCTTGAGCGGCAGGACGGGTTCGGCGGCCCTGCGCTCCACGGCCACGAACGCGACGGCCAGTCCGACGCCCAGCAGGATCAGCCCGACGATCTGCGTCGAACCCCAGCCCCAGGTGGTGCCGCCGAGTGAGGCGACCAGGATCAGACAGGTGGCGACCGCGGCGATGAGGAAGGTGCCGAGGTAGTCGATGACGTGCTGCGCGGTCCGGCGCGGGATGCGCAGGGCGGTCGCGATCACGGCGAGCGCGACGACACCGACGGGAAGGTTGACGTAGAAGACCCAGCGCCAGCTGAGGTGTTCGGTGAACAGCCCGCCGAGCAGCGGCCCCAGCACGCTCGTCGCACCGAAGACGGCCCCGAACAGGCCCTGGTAGCGGCCGCGTTCACGCGGCGATACGACATCCCCGACGATCGCCATCGACAGCACCATCAACCCGCCGCCGCCCAGGCCCTGCACCGCCCGGAACGCGATCAACTGGGGCATGTTCTGCGCCATTCCGCAGAGCGCGGAACCGATGAGGAAAATCACGATCGCGGTCTGGAACAGCCGTTTGCGCCCGTACTGGTCACCGAGCTTGCCCCACAGCGGGGTCGCGGCGGTCGAGGCCAGCAGATACGCGGTGACCACCCAGGACAGATGGTCGAGGCCGCCGAGGTCGCTGACGATGGTGGGCAGCGCGGTCGACACGATGGTCTGGTCGAGGGCGGCGAGCAGCATCCCGAGGAGCAGGGCGCCGATCGACACCAGTACGTTCCCGGACACGTGTTCCTGGGTGGCGCCGCCCCGCTGCGGGGGCTTCGCGAATGCCTGTGCGTCTCGCACATTCCCCGTCATACCGTGCGCATCCCCGGCCATGAAGACCTCCTGCGGCTCTCGTTACAGGTCCATGGTGATCGGTGTGACCGGTTATGGCCTGTTGAGTCCTCATGGAACCCGGTATTCCGGGGGCCACGGGCGCGGCGTGAAGATGATCTGGATAACCTCTGAAGTTCGCGAGGGGAGCGTGAAGGGAGGGACGAACGCGTGACAGACCCGAAAGGTCACCAGTGCCCGGAGTGCGGAGCGCCCAGAGGGGCGGACAACACCCCGTCCTGCGGCTGCACTCAACGGGCGTCCGACGCCCTGCGCGCCGCCCGTACGGCCGAACAGGCCGCGGCGGAGGACTTCGACCCGCTGCGGATACGTCCGTATGTCGAGCTGGAGGGCGAGGGAAGCGAGCCCGCGGCACCTCCTGCGCTGCCGGCGGTCGAGGCGACGATGCCATTACGGCCGGTGGGGGCCGAGGTGCCGAACGCCGACGCTCTGCCCCTCTTCGAGGGCGCGGGCACGGAGGGCACCGAGGACTCGTACGACACCGAGGACTCGTACGACGAGGACGACGCGGCGGGCGGGGGGCGCCGCAGACGCCGCACCGTGCTGCTCGGTGTCGGCGGGGCGGTCGTCGCCGTGATGACGGCGGCCGGGATGGCGAGCGGGCTGTTCTCCTACGAGGCGCCGACGCGGGACACGGCGCTGCCCGACGACATACGGGCGAGCGTGCCGGACGTGTCGCCGAGCCCGGAGACCGCGTCGCCGTCGCACAGCGCCACGCCCGTACGGCCCGCGGCGCCGGCACCGGTGCACAGCGCGAGCCCGTCGCTCTCGCCGTCCCCGTCGGCGACGAGCGCCTCGCCGAGACCGTCCCGCTCGCCCGAGCCGGCCGGGACCCCGCCGGCCACCGCCAGTGCCAGCATCGGAGCGACCGACAGCCGCCAGTCGGCGCCTCCCGTGCTGCGCCGCGGCTCCGAGGGCCCCGAGGTCGTCGAACTCGAACTGCGCCTGACCCAGCTCGGCCTCTACACGGGAACGCCGACCGGCCACTACGACGAGGGCGTCGAGGACGCGGTCAGCCGGTACCAGTGGGCGCGCGGGATCCAGGGGGACGAGCTGGGGGTGTACGGGGCGGTGACGCGTGCGCGGCTGGAGTCGGAGACGTCGCAGCCGTGAGGCCGCGCGCCTCCGGCTGGGGGCTGCCGCCCCCAGACCCCCGCTTCGGCCTGAACGGCCTCGTCCTCAAACGCCGGACGGGCTGAACTTGCCGACCGGCGCCTGCCCGGCCCCGCCCAGCTGACGGGCAACCGTCACCTTGCGCGCAGCCCGCGGGCGGCCGAGCAATGCCGCCCCAGCCCGCGTGCATTTCGCGCCGCCACGAAGCCTGCGGGCAGTCGCGCCTCCGAAGCCTGCGTGCGCGCCGGGCCGCGCACCCCACCCCCGACCGCAACCCCCAGCACAGGGTCACCCGACGTACAGCCGAATCCCCCCACCGGCCACACCCTCGACCCGCACACGAGTCAGATCCCGCACCACCACGTCCGGCTCATACAGATCCGCCCGAGCCCCCACCCCCACAACCCGCATCCCCGCAGCCCGCCCGGCTTCGATCCCCGCAGCGGAATCCTCAAAAACAACGCACTCCCCCGGCTCGACCCCCAATTCAGCCGCCCCCTTCAAAAACCCCTCGGGATCCGGCTTGCTCGCCCCCACCGACTCAGCAGTCACCCGCACCTCGGGAAGCGCAAGCCCCGCTGCCCCCATCCGCGCCGTGGCGAGAGCAAGGTCGGCCGACGTCACCAGAGCATGCGGCAGCCCCCGCAGCGAGGCGAGGAACTCCGGCGCGCCGGGAATCGCCACGACACCGTCCACGTCCGCGGTCTCCTCCGCGAGCATCCGCGCGTTGTCGGCGAGGTTCTGCTCCACCGGCCGGTCCGGCAGCAGCAGCGCCATGGAGGCGTGGCCCTGGCGTCCGTGCACCACCTTCATGACCTCGTCGGCGTCCAGCCCGTGCCGCTCGGACCAGCGACGCCAGATGCGCTCGACGACGGCGTCAGAGTTCACGAGGGTGCCGTCCATGTCCAGCAGGAGGGCGCGGGCGGTGAGGACGGTGGGCACGGTGGTGACCGTCATCGGCAGCTCCAGGGTGCGAGGAAGAAAACAAGGCGGCCCCGCCCGCCGGTCAGGGAAAACGGGCGGGAGCCACTTTGTTTTTCTACGGTACAAAACACGTCCGGCATCCGCCAGTACCCCCGGAGACAGTTCACCCGGCGTTCAGCTCACCCGGTCCGGTTCACCCGGTTCCGGTTCACCCGGCGACGGCCTCCCACAGGCTCCACACGCCGAGCGCCAGCATCAGCAGCGCCGCGACCTTGGTGATGAGAGCCAGCGGCACCCGCCTCATCAGGGCCTTTCCGCCGACGATGCCGAGCCCGGCCACCGCCCACAGCGCCAGTACCGCTCCGAGGCCGACGGAGAGCGGGTCGTCGTAACGGGCCGCGAGGTTCGCCGTCATGATCTGGGTCAGGTCCCCGAACTCGGCGACCAGGATGAGCATGAACCCGGTGCCCGCGACCTTCCAGAAGGACTGGTCCTCGGGCTTGCGGATCTCCTCCTCGTCCTCGCCCTTCCTCATCAGCAGGACCGCCGCGCCGCCCAGGAAGAGGACGCCGGTCAGCGCGTGGACGATCTGCTGGGGCAGCAGGGTGAGCACGCTTCCGGCCGCCACGGCCAGCGCGACATGCAGCGCGAAGGCCGCGGCCACGCCGGCGAAGACGTACGAGGCGCGGTAGCGGGTGCCGAGCACCAGCCCGGCGAGCGCGGTCTTGTCCGGCAGTTCGGCAAGGAAGACGACGCCGAACACCAGCGCCGTGACGGTGAAGCTGATCAAGGTTCCTCAATCGGTCGGGGCCGCCCCGCCGAGAGTGCTGTGACTGCGATACGACACCTCGGCACGGCAGCACACAGCGGAAGAGACAGTTGTGCACTGCTTTGCCGAAGGTCTCGCTGGCCGGCCCCGTCACCGAGGCCTGCCTCCGGGCGCCGGCTCAGACGAGCTGAGCAGTATGTCGACGGTCCGGCGAAGAGCTACTCCCCTTCTGCACCACCCATCGTACGCGACCGCCGCGCGGAGGAAAGTTCGACCATCAACCTTGTCATGTCATGTACGTGACATTACCTTCTTACCGAACGCTCACCTCTCGGCAACATGGCGCCGCGAGCATTCTCCTGCTCGCGCCCCAATGCCCCCACACCCCAAGGGAGTTCGCATGCCGAAGTTCTACGCGCGTCGACGGCTCAGCATACTCGCGGCTCTTACCGGACTCATAGCCTCCGCCGGACTCCTCAACAGTCCGGCCGCCTCCGCCGCGCTCCCCACCCCGGTCAGCGCCGCCACCGCCCGCACCTACCTCGCCTCTCTCACCGTGGCGACCGAGAACCGCACCGGCTACGACCGAGATCTCTTCCCGACCTGGATCACGATCTCCGGCACCTGCAACACCCGCGAGTACGTCATCAAGCGCGACGGCAGCAACGTCGTCACCAACTCCGCCTGCACCGCCACCAGCGGTTCCTGGTACTCGCAGTACGACGGGGTCACCACCACCGACCCCAGCACCTTCGACATCGACCACCTGGTCCCGCTCGCCGAGGCCTGGGACTCCGGCGCCAGTGGGTGGACCACCGCCCGGCGCCAGGCGTTCGCCAACGACGTGACCCGCCCGCAGCTGATCGCCGTCTCCGCGGGCTCCAACCGCTCCAAGAGCGACCAGGACCCGGCCGAGTGGGTGCCCACCCGCTCCGCGTACGTCTGCACCTACGTGCGCGCCTGGGTCCAGGTGAAGTACTACTACGACCTCTCCGTCGACTCCGCCGAGAAGTCGGCGCTGACCAGCTACCTCTCCGGCTGCTGATACGGCGGATGTTGCGGCGGATTCTGTAAAGGAACCTCCCCGCCGGCCACCGTCGTTCCGTACCGTACGGGGCGACGGAGGAGGGCGAGCCCAAGGCGCGGCCGAGGCGCCCCGGAGGCGAGCCCGACCATGGAAAGGGCGGGCATGACGTGGCCGAACTGCGCCTGGGTCCACTGCTGAGGTATGCCGACGGCTCGTCCGCGACCGTCTGGGTCGAGGCGAGCCGTCCGTGCACCGCCGAGGTGCGCTGCGCGGGCGGCGCCCGCGGCGAGGCCCGCACCTTCCAGGTGGCAGGCCATCACTACGCCCTCGTGCCGGTCACCGGACTCACACCGGGCACGACGACGCCGTACGACGTCCTCCTCGACGGCACGCCCGTGTGGCCGCTACCCGCCGCGGACGGCGCCCCGCGGAGGTTCCCGCCCTCCGTCATCCGCACCTCGCACCATGACGACGGTGTCCGCGTCGCCTTCGGCTCCTGCCGCTGGGCCGCCCCTTCCCCGGATGAGCACGACCCCGTCGGACCCGACGCCCTGGACACCCTCGCCGCGCGCATCGCGGCCGACCCGGACGGCGAACGGCCGGACGTGCTGCTGCTGTTGGGCGACCAGGTGTACGCCGACGAGACCTCCGAAGCGACCCGCCGCTGGCTGGCCGCCCGCCGCGACCTGAGCGACCCGCCGGGCAACGAGGTCGCGGACTACGAGGAGTACACCCGCCTCTACTACGAGTCCTGGCTCGACCCCGAGGTGCGCTGGCTGCTGTCCACCGTGCCCAGCTGCATGACCTTCGACGACCACGACGTCATCGACGACTGGAACACCTCCGCCGCCTGGCTGGAGGACATGCGGGCCACCCCCTGGTGGCGGGAGCGGCTGCTGAGCGGCCTGATGTCGTACTGGGTGCACCAGCATCTGGGGAATCTCTCGCCGGCCGAGCTGGCGGCCGACCCGCTGTATGCGGCCGTACGCGAACTGCCCGACGGCACGGACCAGTTGCGCGCCTTCGCCTGCAAGGCCGACGCCGACCCGAGCGCTGCGCGCTGGAGCTACCGGCGCGACTTCGGCCGCGTACGGGTGCTGATGGTGGACACCCGGGCGGCCCGCGTCCTGGACGAGGACGACCGGGCGATGCTCGCCCCCGGCGAGACCGAGTGGCTGCGCGAGCAGGCCCTGACCGAACGCGGGTCGTACGACCACCTCCTCATCGGGACCTCCCTGCCCTGGCTGCTGCCGCATCTGGTGCACGACGCCGAGGCGTGGAACGCGGCGCTGTGCCGGGGCGAGCGTGGGGCGCGCTGGGCACGGTTCGGGGAGGATCTGCGGCGGCGGGCGGATCTGGAGCACTGGGCGGCCTTTCCGGCCTCGTTCGCCGCGTTGACCGGGCTGATCGCGCAGGCCGGTTCGGGGGCGGAGGCGCCGGCGACGGTGCTCGTCCTGTCGGGCGACGTGCACCACGCGTATGTGGCCGAGCCGGTCTGGCCCTCCGCCGCCCCAAACGCCCGCGTGCTGCAGTTGACCTGCTCGCCCGTCCACAACTCCGTCCCGCTGTCGATCCGGATCGGCTTCCGCTTCGGCTGGAGCGCGGCGGCCCGCGCCCTCGGCAGGCGCTTCGCCCGGCACGGGCGGTGCGAGCGGCCGCCGGTCGGCTGGCGCAAGAAGGGCGGGCCCTGGTTCGGCAACCAGCTGATGACGCTGACGCTGAAGGGCCGTTCGGCGCGGCTGCGACTGGAGCAGGCACAGCCGAACCGGGTCCTGAAGACCGTGGCGGAATCCACCCTCACCCCCAAGTAGCGGGCGGCGCGGGTGGCGCGCTCCCCCGAGGCGCCGAGGTCGGCGGTGCGTGTGACAACCCTCATGGCGGCCGATGGCCGTATCGCTTGACAGGTCGTCAAAGTCCGTACCATGCAAGGCAGTTTGTGTTCGGCGTTGCCCACGGAGGGCGTGCACCGGGTGACGGCGGCAGGGACCCGACCAGGAGTGGATTCGGTCACACTTTCGGACGCGGACGCGGTGGCCGGGACGCCGCTACGTGCGGCTACGGGCGAAACGGAGCCGGAAACGGAACCGGAGCGATGGCCGAATGTTGAACTTGCAAGCATCAATTGGGCAGACCTACGGTGAATTACTCGCTCGGCTCGTCCCCCGACCGGCCCGCCCCGGACCGGCCCGACCGAAGGAGTACCCCCCACATGACCGCTCGTCTCAACAACGCGCAGCCGTACGCCCTCGGACTGTTCCGCATCGTCGTCGGTCTGCTCTTCGCCTGCCACGGCGCCGCCTCGCTCTTCGGCGTCCTCGGCGGTGTGGCCGGCACCAACGGCGGCACCGTCCAGACCGGTGCCTGGCCGTTCTGGTACGCGGCCGTCATCCAGCTGGTCGGCGGCACCCTCGTGCTGCTCGGGCTCGCCACCCGCGCAGCCGCCTTCATAGCCTCGGGCGCGATGGCGTACGCCTACTTCAAGGTGCACCAGCCGAACGCCCTGTGGCCGATGGAGAACGGCGGCGAGGCCGCCGCGATGTTCAGCTGGGCCCTTCTGCTGCTGGTCTTCACCGGCTCCGGCGCCTTCGGCCTGGACCGGCTGTTCGCCAAGCGCGCCACGGCGCAGGACAAGACCACGGCGGAGCACACGCCGGTCGCCGCCTGATCCTGGGCGCCGATCCCAGGGCCTTCCCTCGCCGGTGGGGGAAGGCCCTGTGCGTGCGAAGAAGACCTGTGCATCAGGGGCGGGCGCCGGCTGGTGAACGTCCTGTGCCGATCCCACGCGCCCCCCATGAAACTCCCGTCACAGCCTCGGCGTACGCTGTATGGCTGTCATGGCCGCCCTTGCCGCTCCCTCGCGACGTTCGCGGCACGGTTTCGGTCCACGGGGGAGTCAACGGGGAGTTCGCGGTGCTGGAGAGTGTGGAGCTGCTGACCGGCAGCCCATGGATCTACGCCATGGTGGCGCTGTCGGTCCTGCTCGACGTGTTCGTGCCGGTCCTGCCGAGCGGCGTACTGGTGATCACGGCCGCCACGGCGGCGGCCGCGGGCTCGGCGAGCGGCCAGGTACCGCACGCTGTCCCCGACATCCTGGGCCTGACGCTCTGCGCCGCCATCGCCTCCGTCCTCGGCGACCTGGTGGCATACCGGCTGGCCTGGCGCGGCGGCGAACGCCTGGACCGCGCCATCGCCCGCTCACGCCGGCTGACCACCGCGCAGGAACGTCTCGGCGCCGCCCTGGCCCGCGGCGGCGGCGCCCTGGTCATCCTCGCCCGCTTCGCCCCCGCCGGCCGCTCGGTCGTCTCCCTCGGCGCAGGCGCAGCCCACCGTCGCGCCCGCGACTTCCTCCCCTGGTCCGCCCTCGCAGGCCTGACCTGGGCGACCTACAGCGTGGCGCTCGGCTACTACGGCGGCCAGTGGCTGGGCACCACCTGGGTGGCCACGGCGGTCTCGGTACTGGCACTGTTCGGGGCAGGGGCAGGAGCGGCGTATGTCATGCGCCGCCCGGCGAAGGCGTCGTAGGGCCTGGGGGCCGGAAGGGCAGCCAATCCGCTCCGGGGCGGGCAGCGCCCCTCAGCGGCGCGGGGCTGTATCGCAGCTAGGCAGACGCCTTCTGCCCCCGCACCTCGAGCCCGGCCAACAACTCGGCCGTAGCAGCGGCAACCGCCTCGACGGCGCGGTCGAAAACCTCCCGGTTATGAGCGGCCGGCGCCCGAAAGCCGGACACCTTCCGCACGAACTGCAGGGCCGCGGCCCTGATCTCTTCCTCCGTCGCCTCTTCGGGCAACACGGGCGGGCGAAGTGTCTTGATGCTCCGGCACATGAGACCAGTCTCGCCCAACTCCGGGGCGCCTGCGATGATCCTTGGCGAGGCGGCCACCACTACGGGGCCGACCGACGGAAGGACAAAAGAATCATGGCGAACGACGCACTCACGGTGGCCGTCCTCGGCCCCGGCGGCATCGGCGGCCTGCTCGCCGGGCTGCTGTCCCGCGCCGGCCACCGCGTGATCTGCCTGGCAGGCGAGACCACCGCCACGACGCTGCGCACGGACGGGATCCGCGTCCGCAGCGGCCTGTTCGGCGACTTCACGGCCCGGACCAAGTCCTCGATGCAGCGCGACGCCGAGGCGGGCCGCCCGCTCGAACTGGACGCGATCGGCGGGGCGTTGCTGCGCGCCGCCGAGCGGCACGGGGTGAGTGTGCCGGTGACGGCGCGGGTGGTACGGGAGCTGGCGGACACCGGCCGCTGACGCCGGAGCAGCAAGGCCGGAGCGGGTCTCGTCACCCGGGCCGCCGTATGGACTCCAGGTCCACCCGCCAGTCGTTGGACCTGATCGGATGCCCCTTCGGGTACTCGATGTCGACGGGCCCGAGCAGGGTGAACCCGGCCCGTCGGCAGACGGAGTTCGACGGGCCGTTGTCCTCCTTCGGGAAGGCGTGCAGATACCGGTGCTCACCGGCATCCCGCGCGGCCTCGGCAACGGCCCGCGCCGCCCGTACGGCCAGCCCCCGCCCCTGGAACTCGGGCAGCACGCCCCAGCCCGCCTCCCACACCGTGCCGCCCCGCCACTCCCGGGGCCAGAACCCGACCGAGCCCACGCTCTCCCCGCTGCCCGCCAGCACGACCCGGTACATCTGCCCGGCACCCGGCTCCAGATACCGCCGGTGCCGGTCGGCGAGCTTCTCCTCGCTCTCGGGCCCGCCCAAGTGTTCCGTCATCTCTGGGCTGTTGGTCCGCCGCAGCAGCCAGAAGTCACCCTCGCCCCAGGGTTCCAGCCGCACCTTCTCCCCGCCCACCAAGTCCATGCCTCCAACCATAGGAGCCGGGTCTGACAACGCCCCGGCTCCACATGAACCCCGGGAAGGAACTCGCATCCCAAATTCGAACAGGCGTAGCATTGGGCTGTGGCAACGACCTACGACTTTCCGAGTGACCTCCTCGCCGGTCAGGAGGAGCTGCATCAGGTCCGTTCGGAGCTGTCGGCCCTGCTCAAGCGGCTGCCCTGGTCGGTCGAGCCCCTGGACGGCTTCAGCGACACGGGCGGCTGGCGCAAGGTGGAACGCCCCGCTTCCCCCGGCTGGACGGCCGACGAACAGGCCGAGGTGGAGAAGCTCCGCCGACGCGAACACGAACTCGCGGTGTTCGTCAGCACCCACCGCTTCTGGTCGGAGATCGAGACCGAACAGCGAGTGGACGCCCGCACCAAGCTGAAGCACGCCCACGAGGCATGAACGACATGACACAAGAAGACCCCGGCCGTGATCGGCCGGGGTCTTCTTTCTTCTTCCCGTGTGGGCGCGGACGGTTTCGAACCGCCGACATCCTGCTTGTAAGGCAGGCGCTCTACCCCTGAGCTACGCACCCGAGACGAGTCGACAGCCTACCTTGCCCGAGGCAGTGCCCTGCAAACCCGTATCGGGCCGCCGGCCCATACGGGGGCTAGCCCCACCCCGGATCCGGGAGCCGCCCGGATCCCCCCGCCGCCCCCCACTCCGTACGGTCGAAGCACTCAAGCATCCGTTCAGGGGGAGATCGTCATGGCCCGCGTCCGTAGCCGTTCTGTTGTCGTTCGTGCCGGTCTTGCTGCCGGGGTCGTTGGGGTGCTTGTGGGCGGTGTTGCCGCCTGTGGGGCTTCCGCGGGGGACGACAAGGAACCCGATCATCGGGCGTTCGCGTTGGTGGGGCGCACCCTCACCGTGGATTCCGACGACTCGGCGCTGGAGATCGTCGCCGCGGACAGGAATCCGGCGGGGAAGGTCGAGGTCACCCGGTGGTTCCAGGGGACCGTCGCTTTGGGGAAGGACCCGAAGGTGAGCTGGAAGATGGAGGGCGACAGGCTGACGCTGCGGATGAAGTGCTCCGGTGTGGTCGCCGACTGT
The DNA here is from genome assembly GCF_053593775.1 of Streptomyces sp. NPDC002092. NCBI lineage: Bacteria > Bacillati > Actinomycetota > Actinomycetes > Kitasatosporales > Streptomycetaceae > Streptomyces > Streptomyces sp. NPDC002092. The sequence continues at coordinate 325,680 of NZ_JBSFDG010000008.1, read as the reverse complement.
TCGGCCAGGCATCGGATCGAGGTGCCGCGCGGGGTCACCGTGAAGGTGGAGGACGGGGACGGGAGCGTGCGGGCGCGGGGGTTCGAGGATGCGTTGAGTATTCGTACGGGGGACGGATCCGTGCATGTCACGGACTCCAGCGGGCCGCTGGAGGTGCGCACCGGGGACGGGTCCGTGCGGGCCGATGTCTCCTCGCGGCGGGTGCGTGCCGAGACGGGTGACGGTTCCGTGGACCTCGAACTCGTTGCGGTGCCGGACCTGGTGGACTCCCGCAGTCATGACGGTTCGGTCACCGTCGCGCTGCCGAAGGCCACGTACCGGGTGACGGCCGGGACGGGCGACGGCTCGGTGGATGTGTCCGTGCCGCGGTCCGAGTCCAGCTCGCATGTGGTGTCCGCGCACAGCGGTGACGGCAAAGTCACCCTGAAGACCGCGAACTAACCGGCCCGTGTGTTCGTCCTTAACCGGTGGGAGAATGAAATAGGCACCGGCCTGGACGGATGACAGCACGGGAGAGGGATGTGACGGCGACACCTTCGAAGCCGTACTCGCCGTCGGTGCCGGGTGCACACCGTCAGGCGATGAGGGATGTCTTCACCCTCCTCGCCCTGCCCCTGGTCGCCGCGCTCGCGCTGCCCGCCGCGTTCGCCGGCGGGGGCACGCGGCGCTGGTTCGGTGGGCGGGCCGAGAGTCAGCGGGCGGAGGCACAGGCCGCGAAGGACGCCGCGGCGGCCGCGTTCTACGAGCTGGACACCGCCCAGCGTGAGCTGCGGATCTCGATCGAGACGATCAGGGCCGTGGACGACACTCCTGCCGCCCGGCGGGCCGTGTCGGACTTCGAGGCGCTGGGGCGGCGGATCGACGAGGCCAGTCATCGTTATATCGAGGCCGTCGACGCGCATGATCTCGACCGGGACGATCTGGAGGCGTCGGTCGCGGCACACGCGCGTACCGAGCTGACCAGGGCCAAGGACGAGCTGGCGAACGTCAAGCGGGAGCTGGATCGTTTCGGTGACAGTCTCGGGCCGCTGCTCGGCAAGGCGGAGACGCAGCTGGCCCGGCTGGCTCCGGCGGTGGAGCGGGCGCGGCAGGGGCTGCTCGCCGCTTCGAACGCGTTGGATGCCGTACGGGAGACGAAGCTCAGGGCGGACGATCTCGCGGCCCGTCTCGCCGCTCTCGGCCCCGAGCTGACGAAGCTCAACCAGGGTGCCGGGCAGCACGGGGTGCCGCAGACGCTGGAGCGGGCCGAGCGGGTGGCGCGGGAGGCCGAGGCGATCCGGGTGGAGGCCGAGCGGCTGCCGCAGAAGGCGGCCGAGATCGACCACCGGCTGGTCTCGCTGCGTACGCGCGCGCAGGCGCTCACCACGCGTGCCGGGCAGGTCGATCCGGTGCTGAGCGAGTTGCGGCGGCGGTTCGTGGCGGATTGCTGGCAGGACCTGCAGCACGTGCCGGAGCAGGCCGCGGAGAACGTGCGCCAGGCGGAGCTGAAGCTGAAGGAGGCGCAGGCCGCGCGGGACGCCCAGCGCTGGCCGGATGCGACCTCGTTGCTGTCGACGGTGCGGGCGCTGCTGAACACGACGGACGAGTCCGTGTCGGCGGCGCGTGACCGGCTGCAGCGGCTGAACGCCGTGCAGAAGGACCCGCAGCAGGAGATCGACCGGACACGGTTCGCGATCCGGGACGCCCAGCGGCTGGCGATGACGGGCCGGTCGACGCCGGATCCGCGGCACGCGCGCCCGCTGGACGACTCGGTGGCCCGGCTGGAGCGCGCGATCGCCGGCCTGGAGGGCCGCCACCCGGACTACTGGCGCTTCCTCACGGAGACGGAGGCGGTGCGCGAGACGGTGGCCCGGGTCGTCTCACAGATCCGGGAGGAGCGCGGCGGCGCCCACTGAGCCGCCGTCCCCTCGACCAGGGCGGCGGAGAGGGACATGGCCGCAACGGCCGTACAACGGGTTCTGGCGGCACCGGACTTGCCGGGTCCCAAGGGGTTTTCTCCTTGCGGTGGGGGTGGTCACTTCACGACCGTCGACCAGGCGGGTGACTGCGCGGGGTCCAGGCCGCGCAGTCCTGCCAAGGTCTCCGGCTTCTGCGCGTCCAGCCAGTCGGCCAGTTCCTTGAAGGACACGCATGTGACGCCCTTCTTCGTGCAGACGTTCTTGATGATCTGGTCGACGGCCTTCATGTAGATGCCGCCGTTCCAGTCCTCGAAGTGGTTGCCGATGAACAGGGGGGCGCGGCTGCCGTAGTAGACGCGGTTGAAGCCCTTCATGTAGGAGGCGACGGTCTGCTTCTCCCACCGGGGGTAGTCGGCGGGGTTGCCGTGGGTCGCGCCGTCGGACTGGTTGTAGAGGAAGTTGGAGTCCGTCGAGAGGCCCTGGTAGTCGGTGCCCGAGTACGGGAGCAGTTGCAGGGGGAAGTCCCAGACGCCGTTCTTCTTGGTGGGCCAGATCTGGAAGTCGCCGGTGGAGGAGGCGTCGTAGCGCCAGCCGTAGCTCGTGATGGCCTTGAGCAGGTTCTGCCGGCCTTCCAGGCAGGGGGCGCGGCCGCCGGTGACCTCCTTCTTGAAGTCGAAGGGCAGGGCGGGGACGTCGGCGAAGCCGGTGTTGGTCTTCCATTTCTCGGCGAAGGCGTAGAACTGGTCGATCTCGCTCTTCCACTCGTCGACGCTCCAGTCGCCGCCGCCCTTCTCGCCGCAGAAGTGGCCGTTGAAGTGGGTGCCGATCTCGTTGCCGTCCTGGTAGGCGAGGCGCAGCTGTTGCAGGGTGGTGCGGATGTGGTCGTCGGTGGCGTAGTCGATGGCGGCGGCACCTGCCGGGTGCTGGGGCGGGCGGTAGAGCTTGGCCTTGTTCTTGGGCAGCAGGTGGATGCCGGTGAGGAAGAACGTCATGTGGGCGTCGTACTTCTTCGCCAGTTCCCGGTAGTGGGAGAAGAGATGGTCGCTGCCCTCCAGTGCGCCGTCCCAGGAGAAGACGACGAACTGGGGCGGTTTCTGGCCGGGCTTGAGGGGTTCGGCCTTCAACTCGCCGGGTTGCGGGCCGGTGTCGGAGGTGGAGCCGTCGCCGAGGATCTTGGTCTTTCCGTCCCAGGTGGGTGATGGGGTGGCTCTCGGGGCGGCGGCCTTGGGGTTCTTGTCGGTCTCGGCAGCGGGCTGGGTGTGGTCCTGGCGGGTCAGTATCAGGGAGGCGGCGACCAGCGAGGCGACCATCAGGAACGGTGCCAGGGTCGTGAATCCCAACCGGGGGGTCCGGCTGTCGGGGCCTTGGCGGCGTCGGCCGGTGGGCGGTTTCATGCCGGGCATGCGGCGTTCCTGGGGCATGCGGTGCTCATTCTGCGAGGGGGGTGGGGGGTGTGGTGCGGGTCCCGGCGGTCAGTCGAGGCCCATGGCGCCCGGCCAGACGTCGTACGGCACGCTGTCGGCGGGCGTTCCTGCGATTCGCTTGAGCGGCAACGGGTCCAGGGAGCGGGCCAGGTCCATGCGGGGGACGCCGACCGCGGTCGACACGGACGGGGCGGTGCCCGTGTACCCGGCGGCGGTGTCGTCGGCGGCGGTACCGGACTTGCCGGTCGCGGTCGCGGTGGAGACGGCGGGGGGTTGGGCAGCTCCACACCCAGCGCCATCCGGATGGCCAGTGGCTACGCCACCTTCGCCGCGGCCGGGAAGCAAGAGGGCGCGGCCACCTGGGGGCCCAGGCCGGACGGCAGCAGTGACGAGGCGTAAGGAGCGTGACGCCGCTCGGGGAAGCCGCTTCGGCGCCCCGCGTCGGCGGCGTGGGCGGCGGTGGTCAGCCGGCCGGCCACGTCGTTGTGCTGTCCCGGTCACGCCCGGAAACTACCAACGATCTTCGCGGGTCCTCCACATGAGAATCCAACAGGAACGATCACATACCGAACGGTAGATAACATGATGGACGCGTGACTTGGGTCACACTCGCTGCCTGTGCGCCACCGCTAACCTGGTCTCATGCCTCGCTATGAGTACCGCTGCCGGAGTTGCGGCGACACGTTTGAACTGAGCCGGCCGATGGCTCAGTCCTCCGACCCGGCGACGTGCCCTGCGGGGCATGGGGACACGGTGAAGCTGTTGTCGACGGTGGCTGTGGGCGGGACGGCCAGTGCACCCGCCGCGGCGCCGAAGGCCGCGGGCGGCGGGTGTTGTGGTGGAGGATGTTGCGGCTAGGCAGGCCCGGTGCGTTGTTGTCTGCGGGTGCGTGGGGGCTGATCGCGCCCACGCGGCGGTAGCCGCGCATCAGACACAGCCCCGCGCCCCCTTCATGCCGTGCGCGTTGCCTTCAAGAACTCCCGCAGGATCCGCTCCCCTGCCAGTACCCCCCGCTCCGGCAGTGCGCTGATCGTCGGGGCCGCCCAGTCCGCGTCGGCCAGTTCGCCGTGGCCCGGGCGCCAGCCGCGGTCGGCGGCCAGCAGGAGGTCGGCGTCGAGCAGCGAGTCGCCCGCGGCCAGGGTGAGGGAGGCGCCTGTGCGGCGGGCGACCTCGTGCATGGCCGCGCTCTTGGTGAGCGGCTTCGGGACGGCGTAGATCTTGCGGCCCTGCAGTGACACCGTCCAGCCGCGGTTCTCCGCCCACACCGCGAGTTCCTTGACCCACTCCTCGGGCAGCAGTTCGCGTTCGACGACGAGATAGGCGAAGAGGTCCTCGGCGACCCGGTGCTTGCGCACCCACGCCGGGTCCGCCGTGGCCAGCAGCTGCTCACGCACCTCGTCCAGGGGTGCGCACTGCTCCGACAGCCGTTCCGTCACCTGCGCATGCCAGTCGAGGTCGGAGACGCCGTCCACCATCAGATGGCCGCCGTTGGCGCAGATCGCGTACTTCGGCTCGGGGCCCGGCAGGTTGATGCGCTGGTACTGCTTGCGGGTGCGGGTGGTCGTCGGTACGAAGACCGCCGCGTCGCCCAGGTCGGTCAGCAGGCCGGCCGCGGTCTCCGTCATGAACGACAGCGGCTTGCTCTCGTGCACCTCGACGCAGAGCAGCCGGGGAGCACGCGCGTCCGGCATGGTCAGCGCGAGGGCCGCGGAGGAGTAGATGAGCGTACGGTCGAGGTCGCTCGCCACCAGCACCGGCATCAGACGTTCACCGCCTTGCCGTCGGCGCCCGTGGCACCCCGCGTGTACTTGGGGTGGATCAACCCCACGCAGGTGTACGGCAGTTCGGCCACCTCTTCCACCGGGACCCCTCTCTGCTCGGCCAGCAGCCGTACATGGTCCAGGTCGGCGCCCGCTCCGGCCCGCGCCAGGATCTTCCAGGGCACCCGGCGCAGCAGCACGCGGGTGGTCTCGCCGACGCCGGGCTTGACGAGGTTCACGTCGTGGATGCCGTACTCCTCGCTGATCCGCTCGACCGCGGCCCAGCCCTCCCAGGTCGGCTCGCGGTCGCCGGACAGCAGCTCCTTGACCTGCGTGGCGACGGCGTCCGCGACCTCCGGGAAGCGGGCGGCGACGGCGTCGAGGAAGTCCACCGAGACATCTGAGCCGGCGAGTTCGCGGTAGAACTTGGCGCCGTGGAAGTCGTGCGGGCCGACCAGGTCGGCGCGCAGCACGGTCCGCGAGATCAGGCCCGAGACGGTCGAGTTGAGGCAGGCGGAGGGTATGAGGAAGTCCTCCCTCGTGCCGTACGTCCGTACGCAGGATCCCGGGTCGGCGAGCACCGCGATCTCCGGATCGAAGCCGGTGATGCCGTCGGACGCCTCGAACTCCTTGATGGCGTCGGCGAGTTCGCGGGTGATGGCGCCCTTGCCGGTCCAGCCGTCGACGAAGACGACGTCGGAGGGGTCGTGGTGGGCGGCCAGCCAGCGCAGCGCGTTGGCGTCGATACCGCGGCCGCGCACGATCGAGACGGCGTAGTGCGGCAGGTCGAGGCCGTGCCGGAACTGCGCCCAGCGCCGCATCAGCACCCCGACGGGCGTACCCGCGCGGGCCAGCGACACGAGTACCGGCCGCGGCGACCGCTCGGCCAGCACGATCTCCGTCACCGCGCCGACCGCCAGGGCGAGACGCGCGGCGGACTCCTCCAGCGCGGCGTGGAACAGCTCCTGGTACTGCTCGCTCGGCTGGTACTCCACGGGCAGCGACTCCGCGTAGTGCGCCCCGCCGCTCTGGATGGCCTCCTCCCGCTCCTCGGTCGGCGCCTCCAGGGTCACGTCCGAGAGGTCCTGCAGCAGCCAGCCGACCTCCTCGGGCGGGTACGAGGAGAAGGCGGGGCCGCGGAGGGGCTCGGGCAGCATGGCGGGCCTTTCGGGAACGTACAGGGGCTCTGGCACATAGGAGGGGACGACCGCCAGCAGGACGTGCGGGGTGTGGGCGGCCAGCTGGGCCAACAGACCGTCCGGTGCGTGCAGTTCGGGGGTGTCGGCGGCCGAGTCGACGACGGCGACCACCGCGTCGAAGCCGGCGCCGGCGACGTTGTAGGCGTAGCGCTCGCCGGGGCCGTCGGCCGGGTCGTCGTGGGCGGGGAAGACCATGCGGCTGCGTATCGCGTAACCGGGGTCGTCGACCGCGAGGACGGGTGAGCGGGTGGTCGTGGAGTACCGCACCTCGGCGTCGGCGACCTGCTCCAGCTCGCCGGCGAGCCTGAGGGGTGTGTACATCAGCTCCTCGAACCCGAGCACGAGGACGCGGCGCGCGTCGGCGGGGAGCGCCTCCGCGAGGCGGGCGGCCATCGCGGGCAGGGCGCCTTCCAGGCGGGTGCGGTGGCTCGGCGTGAAGCCGTGACGCCCGCCGTCCGGCAGGCCCGGGGGCCAGAACAGCTCTACGCGGCTGATGTGGCCATGGGGCCGCGTCTGCCGGGTACGGTCGTCTGCCGGGTGCGGGCCGGTGGGGGCTTGTCGCGCAGTTCCCCGCGCCCCTGGGGGGGTGCGGCTGAACTCGACTTCGACAGCACCGCCCTCAAGGGGCGCGGGGAACTGCGCGACCAGCCCAGACGCACCCGCAGACGACCGAGTACCAATCGCGGCAGTCTCGGCCTCGTACCGCGCCACCAAGGCCTGCCCCTTCTCCAGCACCCCGGAGGGCAACCGCACCGTCCCGGAGGCGGCCGCCACGAGGTCGACCCTCGCGTCGATCTCCCGTGCGAAAGCCTCCAGCCGCCCCAGATCCGCCGCCGACCGCATGTCGACCAGGGCCACCACCACGTACCGTCGCCGCGGATACCGCCCGTGGAGGTCCCGGATGGTGTTCAGGACCGTGTTGCCCGTCGAGAACTCGTCGTCGACCAGCACCAACGGCCCGTCCCCCACCAGCAGCGCCGGATCCTCCGGCAGCAACAGATGGGAGGTGGCATGCGAGTGCGACTCCTCGAAGCCGCCCGCCGGGGCGACCGAGGCGACCGGACGCCGCGTGGAGTGCAGGTAGGGGGCGAGCCCCACACCGTCGGCGACCGAGTGGCCTAGGCCCGTCGCCGTCTCCGCGTACCCGAGGACGACCGCACGGGCGGCCTGCTCCGCGCCCAGCAGCTCCCGCACCCGCCGGCCGAGCGCGAACCCGTAGCCGTACACCACGGACGGCGACTGCGGCACATGCTTGCCGAGCACGTTGGACACCAGCAGATGCGCCCGCTTGGGATTGCGCCGCAGGGCCAGCCCCAACAGGTCGGTCAGCTTGTCGTCGCCCACGAGTTCGACACCGAGCCGCTCGGCGACCCATGTGCCGGACCAGACCGGGTTGTCCACTGCGTTGATCACTGGCTCCTGAATACCTAGATCGTCCGGCTCAGCCGGGGATGCCCGCGGCGAGCAGATCCACAAAGCTGACGTCCTCGCGGGCGACGCCGAACACCTCGGCCCGCAGCATGGTCCGCTCGGCCCACGCGCGGTGCGGCTTCACCTCGTTCATCTTGTTGGTGTACGCCGACCTCAGTACACCCCCGCCGCCCCGCTCGGGCCGCAGGATGTCCGCGGCATCGCCGAACTCTTCGTGACTGACCACGGACAGTGCGTGCACGGGCAGTACGTGGGAGGGGTGGATGCAGGTCTTGCCCAGCAGGCCGTTGGCCTGGTCCAGGGAGATCTCCCGCAGCAGCCCGTCCATGGCGTGCTCAATCAGTTTCTCGCGCAGCTCGACGGCCTGCCCCTCGAGGAACGGGCTGGTCCGCAGCATCGGCTTGAACATGCGCTCCGGAACCCGGAAGTACTCCCACACCGGCCCGGTCACCGTGAACCCGGTGCCGTCGGCCCGCCCCAGCAGGTTCACCACGTCGGAGATCACGGAGGCGACGACATGGACGTCGTACGCCGTCATGTCCGGGGCCCGGCGCAAGCCGTACGAGGAGCAGAAGTCGGTGACGCCGAGGCGCAGTGCGAGCACGCGGTCGCGGTACTTGTCGACGGCGCGGGCGATGCCCTCCAGGGTCTCCACCCGCGACTCGCGGTAGAGCAGCTCGGGCGACTCCAGCACCGGCATGGCGAACAGCCGGTGCCCGCTCGCGGCCTCGGCGCTCGCCAGGGCCTCCAGGAAGGGGATCCCGCGCTCCTCGGTGAACTTGGGCATCACGAACCCGGACAGCAGCCGGACGCTCGCCCCGAGCCGCTGAACGAGATCGGGGATCTGCTCGGGCGTACGGACCCGGACGAACAGCAGCGGCAGCTCGGCTCCGTCCCGTCCGGCCAGGTCGGCGAACTGGCGGACGAGGTTCTCCTCCCCCGCGACCACGTCCGCGTCGTCGATCGAGTCCTCCAGGCACAGCACCATCGAGACCACGCCGAGTCCGGCCTGCTTGACGATGTCGTCGGCCAGCCGCGGCCTGGTGGCCGGACTGTAGAGCGTGGCGCCCAGGGCCGCGGAGAGCAGCCGGGCAGGGGAGTCCGTGCCGAACTCGCACGGCTCCTGATGGAAGAGGCGCTGCCGCACCTCCGGGGCGATGTGCCCGAAATGACGCATAGAACTCCCCCGTGCCGCCGGTAAGGCTATGGATTGGTAATGGGTGGCCGGTAATAGTACGTAGAAAGTCATGTCAGGGGTTCCCGCAGGGCATGAATTTCTGGTAACTCGGCCATGTCGACGCCGATTCGACATGCCGTCGACCCGGCCGCGGGCCCCTACCCCCGCGTTGTCGTGACCAGGACCGAGAGGGCAGGATGACCGCATGACGCACGCGATGCTGAAGGGGTCGAACGTCCCGCTCGAGGCCACCACGGTGCGCGCCGTGCTGCGCTGGACGCCCGGGCAGGGGGTCCCGGACGTCGACGCCTCGGCGCTGCTCCTCGGCCCCGACGGTCGTGTGCGCTCCGACGAGGACTTCGTCTTCTACAACCAGCCCCGGCACCCCTCCGGGAAGGCGAGGTGGCTCGGCAAGAAACGTGTCGCCGACGGCCTCACCGACACGATCCAGACAGATCTGGCCGGAGTCGAGGCCGATGTCAGCCGGATTCTCCTGGTCGCTTCGGCGGACGACGTCACCTTCGACCGCGTACAGGGACTGCGCATCCTGCTGTACGACGCGGCGAGTGCGGCCGACGAGCCGCTGATCCTCTTCGACATCAAACCGCAGACGGGCCAGGAGACCGCCCTGATCTGCGGCGAGTTGTACCGCCGTGACGACCGCTGGAAGTTCCGCGCCCTCGGCGAGGGCTACTCGGACGGCCTGAAGGGCCTGGCCACGGAGTTCGGCATCTCGGTGGACGAGTCGGAGCCCACCCCCGAGCTCTCCCAGCCCCTGCCCCCGGAACAGCCCACCGCGGTCCCCACGCAGCCGGCCTACGGCTACCCCCAGCAGCCCCCCGCGACCCAGCCCGCCTACGGCTACCCCCAGCCGGCAGCAGCCTCCACCGGCTACGGCTACCCGCCCCCGAACCCGGATTTCCGCCTGCCGCCGCAGGGCCCGCAGTTCATCGGGCGGTAAGGGCGGCGCCCCGGACGGGGGGGGCGCCTACCGCTCCACCGCGGACTTGTACCCCCGCCCCCACTGCAACCCCCACCCGTACAACCGATCCAACTCCGCCTGGAACCCGTAGACGAACTTCACCTCACGCCGCACCACCAGCTCCCCCTTCACGTTCTCGATCATCACCACCGCACACGAGCGGGCCTGCGGATGCCGCTCGTCAAGATGGATCTCGATCCGGGGCCCATTGCTCGGATACAGCGTCACGATCGCGTGCGTACGGTCGAACGCCGGCGTCTGGTCGTAGATGTAGACGAACACCAGCAGCCGCTTGATCTCGTCCCGGTGGTCGAGGTTGACGTACATCGTCTCGCCGGACGCCGAGCCGAACCGGTCGTCGCCGCTGAGCTTGACGTACGGCGGTGAGTTGACGTCCCCGAAGTAGTTGCCGAGCGGCTGCACGACCCCCTTGGTGCCGTCCTGGAGCTCGTACAGGCAGGCCAGGTCGAGGTCGACGTTGACCATGCTCTGGCTGTGCCCCATGACCGCCGGGGGCCTGAGCGCCTTGAAGGGGTGCCGCAGCAGGGACTCCCGGGGTGAGCCGCCGATGTCGGACGTCCGCATCCGCCAGCTCAGGTTGATGCGCAGATGACCGGTGGCGGCGCCCTGCTTGGTGAGGGAGACCTGGTGGTGCCGTTTGGTCAGCTCGATGGAGTTGGTGGCGGCGCTGCCCGAGTCGAAGTCGGCCTCGCGTCCACGCCAGAGTCCGTCCAAGAAGCCCATTCCCGCCCCCAGATTCACCCGGGCCCCCTTGGACCCGGCTCCACTTGAAAAACCGGCGGGGCGACCGGAGACCGGCCGCCCCGCACAGAGCGTTCCCTCACCCGCAGGTGCGTCACACCCCGGACGAGATCTCAGTCTTCTCGTCCGAGCCCGCCGCTTTTCCCTCGGCTTCCGCGAGCGCCTTGTTGCGGCGCACCGAGGACCAGAAGGACCAGCCGATCAGGACGACACCGACGAGGCCGGTGATGACCTCGTTGATCTGGTACTGGATGGTGACCATGAGGATCACGGCCAGCGCACCGATCGCGTAGTGCGCGCCGTGCTCGAGGTAGACGTAGTCGTCGAGGGTGCCCTGGCGGACCAGGTACACGGTCAGCGAACGCACGTACATGGCGCCGATGCCGAGACCCAGCGCCATCAGCACGATGTCGTTGGTGATGGCGAACGCGCCGATCACGCCGTCGAAGGAGAAGGACGCGTCGAGGACCTCGAGGTAGAGGAACATGAAGAACGCGGCCTGGCCTGCGAGGGCGACCGCCGAGCGCTTCTTGCCGGTGCGCGCGGCCTCTTCCTCCTCCTCGTGCTCCCGCTCCTCGTCTTCCTCGAGCTTGTCCTCGAAGTAGCCGGAGAGTCCGCCGACGACCATGTAAGTGATCAGACCGGCGATGCCGGAGATCAGCACCGTCTGCGCCTTGTCGACGTGCGCGCCGCCGTGCTGGTGGGCGTGGACGGCGAAGGTGAAGGAGGTGATCAGCAGGACGACCAGGGCGATGCAGACCGACAGCATGTCGACCTTGCCGAGCTTGGCCAGCGGGCGCTCGATCCAGCGCAGCCACTGGATGTCCCGGTCCTCGAAGATGAAGTCGAGGAAGATCATCAGCAGGAACATGCCACCGAAGGCGGCGATCGCCGGGTGGGCGTCGGTGACGAGCTGCTGGTACTGGTCCTTGTCGGTCAGGGCCAGGTTGACGGCGTCGATGGGGCTCTTCTTGGCGGTGACCGCGACGATGACGACCGGGAAGACCAGCCGCATGCCGAAGACCGCGATGAGGACGCCGACGGTGAGGAAGATCTTCTGCCAGAAGGCGTTCATCTTCTTCAGGATTCCGGCGTTGACCACCGCGTTGTCGAACGACAGCGAGATCTCGAGGATGGAGAGGATCGCCACGATGCCGAAGGCCTCCCACCCCCCGTAGAGGACGGCGACGGCCAGGCCGACCGCGGTAATCGCGAACGACCAGCCGAAGGTTTTCAGAAGCACTGGCTACCCAATCCGTATCGGTACGGGTCTCTCCCCCGCGCCGTACTCGCCTTTACGAAACGTTGACCCCAAAGTCTAGAGCGATGCCACGCAGCCCCGACGCGTACCCCTGTCCCACCGCCCTGAACTTCCATTCGCCCTGGTAGCGGTAGAGCTCACCGAAGATCATCGCGGTTTCGGTGGAGGCGTCCTCACTGAGGTCGTAGCGCGCGAGCTCCTGGCCGTCGGCCTGGTTGACGACGCGGATGAAGGCGTTGCTGACCTGTCCGAAGGTCTGGGCGCGCTCGTCGGCCATGTGGATCGAGACCGGAAAGACGATCTTCTCGCAGTGGGCCGGCACCTGGGTCAGGTCGACCAGGATCGACTCGTCGTCGCCCTCGCCCTCACCGGTGAGGTTGTCGCCCGTGTGCTCCACCGAGCCCTCCGGGCTCTTGAGCTGGTTGTAGAAGACGAAGTACTCGTCGCCCAGGACCCGGTTGCCGGCGCCGCACAGCAGGGCGCTGGCGTCGAGGTCGAACGGGGCTCCGGTGGTGGAGCGCGCGTCCCAGCCGAGCCCGATCATCACCTGGGTCAGGTTGGGTGCGGCCTTGGACAGGGAGACATTGCCCCCCTTGGCGAGCGTGACGCCCATGATGCTGGTCCTCCCCGAGATGGTGCTTCTTTGGTTGTCCTGCACGTCCGGCGCCGCACTCAAACGGTGCGACGCCGGACGGTGGCGGGTGTCAGACGTTCACGCCGAAGTCCTGCGCGATACCGCGCAGGCCCGACGCGTACCCCTGGCCGATGGCGCGGAACTTCCACTCCGCGCCGTGCCGGTACAGCTCGCCGAAGACCATGGCGGTCTCCGTCGAGGCGTCCTCGGAGAGGTCGTAGCGCGCGATCTCCGCCTCGCCCGCCTGGTTCACCACGCGGATGAACGCGTTGCGCACCTGGCCGAACGACTGCTGGCGGTTCTCGGCGTCGTAGATGGAGACCGGGAACACGATCTTCTCGACGTCGGCCGGGACGGCAGCGAGGTTGATCTTGATCTGCTCGTCGTCGCCCTCGCCCTCACCGGTGATGTTGTCACCGGTGTGCTCGACCGAGCCGTCCGGGCTCTTGAGGTTGTTGAAGAAGACGAAGTTGGCGTCGCTGCTGACCTTGCCCGAGGAGTTCAGCAGCAGTGCGCTGGCGTCCAGGTCGAAGTCGGTACCGGTGGTGGTGCGGACGTCCCACCCCAGACCGACGATGACCGCGGTCAGGCCCGGGGCCTCCTTGGTCAGCGATACGTTGCCGCCCTTGCTGAGGCTGACTCCCACGAGTCCTCCATTGGTGTCCAGGGGCGGGGAGCCCCGCCGTGCGTTTGATACCGGATCAACGTGTCGATCCTAGTGACGGGTTCCCGCACCACGCATGGCTTGGAGCCGAAGAATCACAGGGTGTCGAGCGCCTTCACGTACTCGTTCAGGTCGCGGGCGTCCGGCAGCGCGTTGACGACGGTCCAGCGCACCACGCCCTCCTTGTCGATGACGAAGGTGCCGCGCACCGCGCAGCCCTTGTCCTCGGCGAAGACGCCATAGGCACGGGAGACCTCGCCGTGCGGCCAGAAGTCGCTCAGCAGCGGGTACTCCAGGCCCTCCTGCTCGGCGAAGACGCGCAGGGTGTGGATGGAGTCGTTGGAGACGGCGAGCACCTGGGTGTCGCGGTCGGAGAACTGCGGCAGGTTGTCCCGCACCTCGCACAGCTCGCCGGTGCACACACCGGTGAAGGCGAAGGGGTAGAAGAGCAGGACCACGTTCTTCTGGCCACGGAACTCGGAGAGCTTCACGGTGGCGCCGTGGTTGTCCTTGAGCTCGAAGTCGGGGGCCTTGTCGCCGACCTGGATCGCCATCGGGATACGTCCCTTTCGGTGGGGCTGTTCGGGTGGCACCCACCCTACGCAGAGATCACCGAAAGCCAACGGACGGGCTGAGCATCCTCAGCCCGTCCGGCGTTCGAGGACGAGGCCGTTCAGGCCGAATGGGGGGTCCGGGGGCGCAGCCCCCAGCCGCTACGGCCGACGGTCACCGCTTGGACTTGGCCGCCTTGGGCGTCACCAGCCGGCTGCCGCTCCAGTCCTTGCCCACGCTGACGCTCTTGGAGGCGGACAGCCCCGCCGTCGTCGCGGCTTCGGAGATGTCGCTCGGCTCCACGTAGCCGTCGCGGCCGGTCTTCGGCGTCAGCAGCAGGATCGAGCCGCCCTCCTCGATGTACGTGGTGGCGTCCACCAGCACATCGGTCAGGTCGCCGTCCTCGTCGCGGAACCAGAGCACCACGGCATCGGCGACGTCGTCGTAGTCCTCGTCCACCAGGTCACTGCCGATGACTTGCTCAATGGCCTCGCGGAGTTCCTGGTCTACGTCGTCGTCGTAGCCGATCTCCTGGACCACCTGCTCGGGCTGGAACCCCAGCCTGACGGCAGGGCTCGTCTCCGCGTGGTCCGCGGTCGCGCTCACGGGTTGCCTCCTGATCATGGTTTGGTGAGTATCTCAGCCACGCGCGTGCGCGAAGCATTGGCCGTAGTCCACACGGGCGGGGCGGATCGCGCAAGTACCCGGCCGTTCAGACCGCCGAAACGGTGACGATCCTGGCCGTGTCACCCCAACTTCAGGCATGCAACCGCCGCCGCAAGTGACCTACACCACACCCTTCTGCCCCCTTTGTGCCATTGGGAACCAGCCGGAGCTGACGCAGGTCTCGGTTACCTCTCAGTAGAGATGACGTTTGCTTTCCCGAGGTACACGATGGGGAACGGTGCAGGCATACCGAAAAGCAGCTCAATGCAGCCCTCTGACAGGTAAGGAACAGCGTGGCTTCCGGATCCGATCGCAACCCGATCATCATTGGCGGCCTTCCGAGTCAGGTTCCTGACTTCGATCCCGAGGAAACCCAGGAGTGGCTCGACTCCCTGGACGCCGCCGTCGACGAGCGCGGCCGTGAGCGGGCCCGCTACCTGATGCTGCGGCTGATCGAGCGGGCCCGCGAGAAGCGCGTGGCCGTGCCCGAGATGCGCAGCACTGACTACGTCAACACGATCGCGACCAAGGACGAGCCGTTCTTCCCCGGCAACGAGGAGATCGAGCGCAAGGTCCTGAACGCGACCCGCTGGAACGCGGCGGTCATGGTCTCACGCGCCCAGCGCCCCGGCATCGGCGTCGGCGGCCACATCGCCACCTTCGCCTCCTCGGCGTCCCTCTACGACGTCGGCTTCAACCACTTCTTCCGCGGCAAGGACGAGGGCGACGGCGGCGACCAGGTCTTCTTCCAGGGCCACGCCTCCCCGGGCATCTACGCCCGCGCGTTCCTGCTCGACCGCCTCAGCGAGCAGCAGCTGGACGGCTTCCGCCAGGAGAAGTCGAAGGCTCCCTACGGCCTGTCCTCCTACCCGCACCCGCGCTCGATGCCGGACTTCTGGGAGTTCCCGACCGTGTCGATGGGCCTCGGCCCGATCGGTGCGATCTTCCAGGCCCGGATGAACCGCTACATGCATGCGCGCGGGATCGCCGACACGAGCAAGTCCCATGTGTGGGCGTTCCTCGGCGACGGTGAGATGGACGAGCCGGAGTCGCTCGGCCAGCTGACCATCGCCGCCCGCGAGGGCCTGGACAACCTGACCTTCGTCGTCAACTGCAACCTGCAGCGCCTGGACGGCCCGGTGCGCGGCAACGGCAAGGTCATCCAGGAGCTGGAGTCGGTCTTCCGCGGCGCCGGCTGGAACGTGATCAAGCTGATCTGGGACCGCTCCTGGGACCCGCTGCTCGCGCAGGACCGCGACGGCCTCCTCGTCAACAAGATGAACACGACGCCGGACGGCCAGTTCCAGACGTACGCCACCGAGTCCGGGGCGTACATCCGCGAGAACTTCTTCGGCGACGACCAGCGGCTGCGCGCCATGGTCGAGGGCATGACCGACGACCAGATCCTGCACCTGGGCCGTGGCGGTCACGACCACAGGAAGATCTTCGCGGCGTTCTCGGCGGCCAAGGCGCACAAGGGCCAGCCGACGGTGATCCTGGCGAAGACGATCAAGGGCTGGACGCTCGGCCCGAACTTCGAGGGCCGCAACGCCACGCACCAGATGAAGAAGCTGACGGTCGACGACCTCAAGCGCTTCCGCGACCGGCTGCACCTGCCGATCTCCGACAAGGACCTGGAGAGCGGGCTTCCGCCGTACTACCACCCGGGGCGGAACTCGGAAGAGATCCAGTACATGCACGACCACCGCAAGCAGTGCGGAGGCTACGTCCCGACCCGCGTCGTGCGCTCCAAGCCGCTCGCCCTGCCGGACGACAAGACGTACGCGACCGTGAAGAAGGGTTCCGGTCAGCAGTCGATCGCCACGACCATGGCTTTCGTACGGCTGCTGAAGGACCTCATGCGGGACAAGGAACTCGGCAGGCGGTTCGTACTGATCGCACCGGACGAGTACCGCACGTTCGGCATGGACTCCTTCTTCCCGAGCGCGAAGATCTACAACCCGCTCGGCCAGCAGTACGAGGCGGTCGACCGCGATCTGCTGCTCGCGTACAAGGAGTCGCCGACCGGCCAGATGCTGCACGACGGCATCTCCGAGGCGGGCTGCACCGCCTCGCTGATCGCGGCGGGCTCGGCGTACGCCACGCACGGCGAACCGCTGATCCCGGTGTACGTCTTCTACTCGATGTTCGGTTTCCAGCGCACCGGTGACCAGTTCTGGCAGATGTCCGACCAGCTGGCGCGCGGTTTCGTACTGGGTGCGACCGCCGGCCGTACGACGCTGACCGGTGAGGGGCTGCAGCACGCGGACGGCCACTCGCAGCTGCTCGCCTCGACCAACCCGGGCTGTGTCGCCTACGACCCGGCGTACTCGTACGAGATCGCGCACATCGTGCAGGACGGTCTGCGGCGGATGTACGGCGGGGACGCGGAACACCCGCACGGCGAGGACGTCTTCTACTACCTCACCGTCTACAACGAGCCCATCCAGCACCCGGCCGAGCCGGACAACGTGGACGTCGAGGGCATCCTCAAGGGCATCCACCGGCTCTCCGAAGGTACTTCGGGGTCGATCCCGGCGCAGATCATGGCGTCCGGTGTCGCGGTGCCGTGGGCCGTGGAGGCGCAGAAGATCCTCGCCGAGGAGTGGAACGTCAAGGCCGACGTCTGGTCGGCGACCTCCTGGAACGAGCTGCGGCGCGAGGCCGTGGAGGTCGAGCGGCACAACCTGCTGCACCCCGAGGAGGAGCAGCGGGTGCCGTATGTGACGCAGAAGCTGTCGGGCGCGCAGGGACCCTTCGTGGCCGTTTCCGACTGGATGCGGGCGGTTCCGGACCAGATCGCTCGGTGGGTGCCGGGGTCTTACCAGTCCCTGGGTGCCGACGGGTTCGGCTTCGCCGACACCCGTGGGGCGGCCCGGCGGTTCTTCCACATCGACGCGCAGTCGATCGTGGTGGCGGTGCTCACGGAACTGGCGAAGGAGGGGAAGGTGGACCGGTCGGTGCTCAAGCAGGCCATTGACCGGTATCAGCTTCTGGATGTGTCGGCTGCGGATCCGGGGGCGGCCGGAGGGGACGCGTAGCCGTCTGCGGGCCGGTGGGGGCTGATCGCGCCCACGCGGCGGCAGCCGCAAGTCAGATACAGGCCCGCGCCCCTGACGGGGCGCGGATACCGGCCCGGTGTTTCATACGATGCGGGCATGAAGCAACAGACGGCGCAGGGGCGTTGGGAGCAGTACACCCAACGCCCCCTGCTGGCGCTCGCGGTGGCTTTTGCCGTGGCGTATGCCGTGCCGATCGTGGACCACTCCGCGGGGCACTCGCTGACGTCCGCGTGCACGGTGGTGGAGTGGGTGGTCTGGGGGGCGTTCGCCACGGACTATCTGGTACGGGTGGGGCTCTCCGCGCGGCGCAAGGAGTTCGTGCGGACGCACTGGATAGACCTGTGTGCGGTCGTGCTGCCGATACTTCAGCCGTTGCGGCTGCTGCGGATGGTGTCGACGCTGATACTCGTCGGGCGGCGGGCGCGGATGGCCTCGCAGATCCAGCTGACGACATATGTCGCGGGTGCCGTCATCGGGTTGCTGATGTTCGGGTCGCTGGCCGTGCTCTCGGTGGAGCGGGACTCGCCGAACGGGAACATCCGGACGCTGGGTGACGCCGTGTGGTGGTCGTTCACGACGATGACGACCGTGGGGTACGGGGATCATGCGCCGACGACCGGGCTGGGGCGGATGATCGCCGTCGGGCTGATGCTGGCCGGGATAGCGCTGCTGGGTGTGGTGACGGCGAATATCGCCGCGTGGTTCATCTCGCGGTTCGAGATGGATGACGTGGAGGAGCGGCGGCAGACGGAGGCCATCGAGGCGCTTACGCAGGAGGTACGGGCGCTGCGAGCTGAGGTCGCGGCGTTGCGGGAACCGTCCGGCAGGCCGTGAACGGGGGTTGCTGCGCGGGTGGGTTCGCTTGCCCGCGTGCGGGGTGCCGCTGCGCCCACCCGTGCCGCCCCTGGCGGCACGACTGCCCGCAGCTACGACGGCTGCGACTGCCGCAGCTACGCCGGCTTGGGCGCAGCGGCTTCCCTCACGCGCCCCGGGTCAGAAGAGACCGTTGCCCGGGGTTGCCGCTCCGGCGAGCCACACGATCGCCAGGAGCGTGTCGATGGCGCCCAGTACGAAGGCGACCAAGGCCGGAACCGAGCGGCTGCCCGCCCAGGTACGGCCCATTGCGAGCCAGCCGCAGACGATCGCGGCGGGGCCGAGGATGATCCCCAGCACGAAGAATCCCGCGACCGCGCAGATGGTTCCGATGATTCCGAGCGTTGCGCGATCCGGCCCGGTCCGTGACCACGTACGGCCACGTGAGCGGGGGTACCTGCGCGTTCCGTGTCCGAAGCCCGCCATCATCAACTCCCTGAACCCCGGGGTCTGTTCGGGGTTCAACGAGCGAGTACCCCCGGTGCGCTTCCTAATCCTCGGAGCTGCCGGCGCGCTGCCCCCCTCCGGCAGCGCGCCGCAGCACCGGTCACCCTCCACACCGTACGAACTTGCCCGAGGAACATGCCGTGTGGGAGGGCTTGACCACTGTGGCCTGCGGTGCGCACCGGATGCGAGGAATCTTTAGCTTCTTCACCCTGATAGGCGAAGTCCGTTGAAAACCCGTCAAGTTCGCCGGGCTTCCCCGCGTCAGACGTGGGCCGCGCCCGCGCCCGCCTCCGCGTTCTCGCCGCGCTTGGTGAGCAGGGCGACGAAGACCGCCACGACCGCGACTCCGCACGCGACCAGGGATGCCAGGCTCATGCCGGAGATGAACGTGTCGTGCGCGACGTCCGCGATCTTCGCGGCGATCGCCTCCGGGGTGCCCTTGGCGACCGGGGCCACACCGACCTGGACGGCCTCGGAGGCCTGGCCCAGCTGGGTCGGGGTGAGCGGCGGGAGGCCGGCGTCCTTCCAGTTGCCGGCGAGGTCGCTGTCGACCTTGGACGCCATCACGGCACCGAGGACGGCCGTACCGAGGCTGCCGCCGATCTGCATCGCCGCCTGCTGGAGGCCGCCGGCGACGCCGGAGAGCTCCATGGGCGCGTTGCCGACGATGACCTCGGTGGCGCCGACCATGACCGGCGCGAGGCCGAGGCCGAGCAGGGCGAACCAGAGGGACATGACGGCGCTGCCGGTGTCCGCCTTCAGCGTCGACATGCCGTACATGGCGATCGCGGTGGCCGCCATGCCGCCCGCCAGCGGGATGCGCGGGCCCAGCTTGGTGATCAGCGCGCCCGCGAGCGGGGAGCCGACGATCATCATGCCGGTGAGCGGGAGCAGGTGCTCGCCGGCCTCGATCGGCTTCATCCCATGCACGTTCTGCAGGTAGAACGTCACGAAGAACAGACCGCCCATGAAGGCGATGGCCATCAGGACCATCAGCACGACACCCGCGGACAGCGGGACCGAGCGGAACAGGGTGAGCGGGATCAGCGGCTCCTTGACCTTCGTCTCCCAGAAGGAGAAGAGGACGAAGCCGACTATCGAGACGGCTGTGAACGTCCAGGTCTTGCCGTCGCCCCAGCCCCAGGCCGGGGCCTTGATCAGGGCCCAGACCAGGCAGAACATCGCGCCCGAGAGCAGGGCGATGCCCAGGATGTCGAACGAACGCGGGGCGCTGTATCCATTTTTCGGGCTTCGCCCGAGGGCGGCTCGGTGGTCGCGCAGGATCAGCAGGCCCAGGATCAGGGCGATCGCGCCGACCGGCACATTGATGAAGAACACCGACTGCCAGTTGACGTGCTCGACCAGGACGCCGCCGAGGATCGGGCCGCCGGCGGTGGAGGCGCCGATGACCATGCCCCAGATGCCGATGGCCATGTTGAGCTTCTCGGCCGGGAAGGTCGCGCGCAGCAGGCCGAGCGCGGCCGGCATCAGCAGCGCGCCGAACAGGCCCTGGAAGACGCGGAAGGCGACGACCGCAGCGATGCTGTTCGACAGGCCGATGGCACCCGAGGCCGCGGCGAAGCCGGTCACGCCGATCAGGAAGGTCTGGCGGTGCCCGAAGCGGTCGCCGAGCTTGCCCGCGGTGATCAGGGAGACCGCGAGGGCGAGGAAGTACCCGTTGGTGATCCACTGGACGTCGGCGAAGCTCGCCTTGAGGTCCTTCTGGATGGCCGGGTTGGCGATGGCCACGATGGTCCCGTCGAGGGCCACCATCATGACCCCGACGGCGACGGTGATGAGGGTGAACCACGGGTGGCCGCGCAGCCCGGAGGCCCCCGGCGCGTCCGACGGGGCTGCCGGTGCCTTGTCCCCCGGCCCCGTCGTGTCGATGGTGGTCTGACTAGTCATGTGTTCGAGGCTAGTGACAGCCACTGACAATTGACAAACCAATTCACAAGTCAGTAACTGACGCATATGGAAACACTCCGCGAACGCAAGAAACAGCGCACCCGGGACGCGCTGCTGCGGGCCGCCGTCGAACTGTTCACCACCCGCGGGTACGAGCAGACGACCGTCGACGACATCGCCGAGGCCGTCGACGTCTCGCAGCGCACCTTCTTCCGCTACTACGCCGGCAAGGAGGAGGCCGCGCTCGCCCTGCAGGAGCTGGCGGTGGCGCGGTTCGTCGAGGCCGTACGCGAACGGCCCGCGGACGAGGCGCCGATGGCGGCGCTGCGCCAGGCGGTCCTGGAGGGCTGGGACACGCTCCACGAGACCATCGAGACCGTCGTCCCGGTCGAGCTGTATCTGCGGATGTACCGGGTGATCGAGTCGACGCCCGTCCTGCTCGCCGCACATCTGCGGCGCCACGAGGAGACGGAGGACACGATCGCGCGGGTGCTCGCCGAGCGGGAGGGCCTGGACGTGGACGCCGACCCGCGGCCGCGCCTTGCCGTGGCGATCTTCGGCGGGGTGATGCGGGTGACGGAACGGCAGTGGTCCACCGGTGAGGACTTCAGTGTCGAGGCGATGCGCGCGTTGACGGTCTCGTACCTCGAACAGGTGGGGCCCGCACTCACGGAGAGCTGGCGAACACGCTGAGGCATATCGCGAGGACATTGACAGACACTGAGGTCATCGCCACGTTTATCGAAACGTGATACCCGTCACTCAGCTCCCGCGAGACCCTCTCGTTCTCCTAGTGTGTCCTCCCAGTGACTTCCTTCGACACCTCCCCGCAACTGAACGTCTGGCGCGCCCTGCTCGCGCTGGCCGTCGTGTTCGTGATGCTGGCGACCACCGGGTGGACCGCCCTGCGCAGCCATCGCGCGGTGACTCCGCTGCAGGCCTCGCTCTCCTCCTGGGAGCACGGCGCCCTCCACGGACACCATCTGCCGGACCCCGACGCGTCCCCCGCGCGCCTCGCCCGCTTCTTCGCCTCGCTCACCGCTCAGGAGCGCACCCACCTCGCCCACCGCTACCCCCTCGCGGTCGGCAACATGAACGGTGCCCCCCTCGCGCTGCGCTACCGCGCCAACCGCCTCGCGCTCACCGAGCAGCGCAAGGTCGAGCTCGGGCGCATGCACGACAGCCGGCTCTCGCTCCTCGGACAGCACGACGCCGGCCGGCGTATGCACCGCTACGAGTCGTTGCTGCAGAAGGGCCGGCAGATCCTCGCCTTCGACCCCGAGGGCTCGGGGCGGGTCGCGGAGGTGATCGGGGACCTGCAGCGCGCCGAGCGTGTGTCGGTCGTCGTCCCCGGCGTCGACACCAACCTGCTGACCTTCCAGAAGACCAACCGCCCGTACTCGGCGGCCCTCGGCATGGCCCGGTCGCTGTACGCGGCGGAGCATGCGGCGAGCCCGACGACGCGTACGGCCGTGATCGCCTGGGCCGACTACACGGCGCCCGCCGGGCTCGGCATCGACTCGGCGACGGCGATGCGCGCGGCGGAGGGCTCGCTGCGGCTCAACGCCATGCTGCGCGGGCTGCCCGGGAAGGCGCCGGTCTCGCTGTTCTGCCACAGCTACGGCTCCGTGGTGTGCGGCATCGCCGCGCCCGGACTGCCGCGCCGGGTGGCCGACATAGCGGTGGCCGCCAGCCCCGGCATGCGCGTGTCGAACGCCTCCCATCTGCGCACCACCGCCCAGGTGTGGGCGATGCGGGACGCCACCGACTGGGTGCAGGACGTGCCGTACCTGGAGCTCGGCGGGCTGGGCCACGGTGCCGACCCGGTGTCGGCCGCGTTCGGGGCGCGGGTGCTGTCCGCGCAGGGTGCGAACGGGCACGCCGGTTACTTCGAGCCGGGCACGGAGAGCGTGCGGAACTTCGCGGAGATCGGCGTTGGCGCGTACCGGTCGGTGCACTGCGCACGCGAGGAGAACGTGTGCCGGGAGGGTTTGTCCGGCGCGTCCACGGACGGACGCGCGTAGAGGCGCAGAAACTGCGGTCTGCGCGGGGTGGAGACGAAGGAGCGGGTCATGCATACGATGAGCCGCATGGGTGACGTACTGGCCGGATTTCATGCCGCCTGGGAGTTCGAGTCCGACTCCGTGCTCATCCGCTACGAACGAGGGATTCGAACACCTAAGCTCTTCCAGGCGCTGGGGGAACGCCGTGTACCGCTGGAGGCGATCTCCGGGGTGACGCTGTCCCCCGGCAGGCGCGGCACTGTCGTCCTGCGGGCGGAGCTGCGGCCCGGGGCCGATCCGCTGCTGGAGGCGGCTGCGGGGCAGCTGAAGGAAGGGTCCGATCCGTACCGGCTGGTGCTGCCTGCCGAGCGGGACGCTCTCGCCGAGTACTACGCCGATGAGCTGCGGGGGCTGTTGACCGCGGACCAAGAGCCCGCCGAGCGGTTTCTGGTGGCCGCGCCCGAGGCGCCCCGGCAGTTCAAGGCCTATGACGCCAAGGCGTCCTTCGACGGGAAGACCGTGCACTTCCGGTGGTTCTGGACGGGAGCGTCGTCGGCGAAGTGGAAGGCCGGCGACCAGAGCTTTCCCGTCGGGGAGCTGAGCGGGGTGGAGTGGCGGTCGCCGGAGGTTTTCGAGGGGCATCTGCGGTTGTTGCGGCGGGATGCTGCGCAGGCGGAGCAGGTGGATCAGGATCCGGCGGCTGTGGTGTTCGGGCTGGGGTACGGGCCCGTGCATGAGTCGTTGCCGTTTGCGGCGGCTGTGCTGGCTGCGGTGCGGGGTGCCGTGCCGGCGGCTGTGGTGGCGGCTTCCGTGCCGCGGCGGGATCCTGCGGATATTGCCGAGCGGATCCGTCACCTGGGGGAACTGCATCAGGCGGGGCTGGTGACGGATGAGGAGTTCTCGGTCAAGAAGGCGGAACTGTTGGCCGAGCTTTAGGTGGTTTGCCGACTGCGGGCCCGTTGTGGCTGGTCGCGCAGTTCCCCGCGCCCCTTAAAGACCTCACTCACGCCCGGCGGAAGCGAACCGCATGTCCGGGTAACGGGTGCCCGCTACCTTCGCGGCGATCGGTTCCAGCAGGGCCAGGTCATCCTCGGTCAGGGCGATGCTCGTCGCCGCCGCGTTCTCCTCCACGCGGTGGCGCTTGGTCGTGCCCGGGATCTGGGCCACCGCAAGGCCGTGCACGTCCGCTCGTTGCTGGACCCAGGCCAGAGCGATCTGAGCCGGCGAGGCACCATGGGCCTCGGCCACCGCTCGGATCGGTTCCAGCAGCGTTGCGTTGGTGGCCGCGTTGTCGCCCTGGAAGCGGGGCATCGTGCGGCGGACGTCGCCGTCGGTGAGGTCCTGGTCCGCGTTGGAGAAGGAGCCGGCGAGGAAGCCGCGGCCCAGCGGGGAGTACGGGACCAGGGCCACGCCCAGTTCACGGGCGGCCGGCACCACGTTGGCCTCGATGTCCCGGCTGAACAGGGACCACTCCGACTGCACGGCGGCGATCGGGTGCACGGCCCGCGCGGCGCGCAGTTCGTCGGCGGTGACCTCGCTGAGGCCGAGGTGCTTGACCTTGCCCTCGCGGACCAGCTCGGCCATGGCGCCGACGGTCTCCTCGATCGGGACGTTCACATCGCGCCGGTGCATGTAGTAGAGGTCGATGACGTCGACGTCCAGGCGGCGCAGGCTGCCCTCGGCGGCCTGGCGGACGTACGGGGCGTCGCCGCGGATGACCCGCTTGGTGCGGTCGCCCGCCGGCACGCGTACGCCGAACTTGGTCGCGATGACGACCTCGTCGCGGTGCGCCTTGAAGAAGGGTGAGAGGAAACGCTCGTTGTCGCCGTCGCCGTAGCCCTCCGCCGTGTCGTACAGCGTGACGCCCAGCTCCAGTGCCCGCTCCAGGGTGGCCCGCGACTCGTCCGCGTCGGAGGGACCGTACGCCCAGCTCATGCCCATGCAGCCGAGGCCCTGTACGCCGACCTCGGGGCCGTCGGCGCCCAGTCGTACGGTCGGGATCCTGCTGTCCGTCATCGCACCTTCTCCGCGTAGAAACTGATCTTCCGGTCGAGCACCGCGAGGGTGTCCTGGAGCTCCGCCATCCGGGACAGCACGTCCCGGCGGGTCTGCTCGAGCAGTTCGAAGCGCTCGCCGAACGTGTGGTCGCCCTCGCGCACCAGCTCCGCGTACCGCACCATGTCGGCGACCGGCATACCGGTGAGCCGCAGCTTGCCGACGAGGTCCAGCCAGTCGAGGTCGCGGTTGCTGTAGCGGCGCTGGCCCGTGTGCGAGCGGTCCACGTGCGGCATCAGGCCGATGCGCTCGTACCAGCGCAGGGTGTGCGCGGTGAGGCCGGTGAACGCGACGACCTCACTGATCGTGTAACTGTCCTGGCCTTCGGGGCGCCGATGGGGGTGGGGCGGGGCACCGCAGCTGTCGGTCCGGGTGGGCGTGGTCTCCATCACCGTCATGACCTCAACGCTATGGCCTTCGAGTGCACTCCAAGCAAGCGGAACCCATAAGAAATAAGCACAGCGGAAATAAGCACAGCGGAAATCGGCGGGACATGGGGCTGTGGCGGTGACTAGCGTGCGGGGCATGACTCTTGTACGCCGGGCCGTGCCCGAGGACGCGCGGGAAGTGCTGCGGCTGCGCCAGGTGATGATCGATGCGCTGCCGGGGTCGGATCCTGCCACGGACTGGCACGCGCAGTCACTGCCCGGGCTGCGGGAGAGGCTGGGCGAGACGGAGGGGAACTTCGCCGCTTTCGTCGTCGACCATCCCGAGCGGCCGGGGGCGTTGGCCGCGCTGGTGGCCGGGACGGTGGACTACCGGATCGGGAAGGCGGGCGATCCGCACGGGGCGGTCGGCTACGTCTTCAGTGTGGCGACCGATCCGGACGCGCGCCGTCGCGGTTACGCGCGCGCGTGCATGGACACGCTGCTGGACTGGTTCCGGGAGTGCGGTGCCGCGCGCGTGCACCTCACTGCCTCCCCGGACGCCGAGCCGCTCTATGCGTCGCTCGGGTTCAAGCCCAAGCCCGACCCGTTGCTGGAGCTCACGCTGTGAGCGCTTAGGCTCGACGGCATGTCGCTGAAGAGCCTTGCGCTGATCGAAAACTGGCCGGTTCCCACCGCTGCGGCGGGTGTGGTGCGGGGCGACGGCACGGTCCTCGGCACCCATGGCCCGGTCGGCCACCGCTTCCCGCTCGCCTCGGTCACCAAGCCGCTCACCGCGTACGCCGCCCTCGTCGCGTACGAGGAGGGGGCGATCGAGCTCGACGAACCGGCAGGCCCGCCCGGCTCGACGGTCCGCCATCTGCTGGCCCACACCTCGGGGCTCGCGTTCGACGAGCACCGGGTGACCGCGCCGGCCGGGGAGCGGCGGCTGTACTCCAACGCCGGGTTCGAGCAGCTCGGCGACCACATCGCCAAGGCGACGGACATCCCGTTCGGGGAGTATCTGCGGCAGGCGGTGCTGGAGCCGCTGGGGATGAGCGGTACGTCCCTTGAGGGCTCCCCCGCCAAGGACGGCGTCTCGACGGTCGAGGACCTGCTGCGGTTCGCGGCCGAGGTGCAGGCGCCGCGGCTGCTGGATCCGCGGACGGTGGCGCAGGCGATGACGGTGCAGTACCCGGGGACGAAGGGCGTCCTGCCGGGGTACGGGCACCAGAATCCGAACGACTGGGGTCTCGGCTTCGAGATCCGTGACTCCAAGTCGCCGCACTGGACGGGCTCTTCGTCCTCTCCGCGGACCTTCGGGCACTTCGGGCAGGCGGGTACGTTCCTGTGGGCCGACCCGGACGCGGGTGTGGCGGGCGTGGCCCTGACCGACCGGGCCTTCGGGCCGTGGGCGGTGGAGGCCTGGCCGGTGTTCACGGATGCGGTGCTGGCGGAGTTGCGGGGCTGAGGTCGGGGCACCCCGGGTTTTTCGCCCCCGCCGCCCCTACCCGTCCCGTACCTGGGGGCTGCCGCCCCCAGACCCCCGCTTTCGGCCTGAACGGCCTCGTCCTCAAACGCCGGACGGGCTGAGTGATGCCGGCCGGCGTCAAGAAGGGGCCGCCATCTCCCAGATCAGCAGCTCCGTGCTCGTCGCGGCCAGCGCCTCCATGTCCTTGGCGTCCGTGATCCGCGCTGCGTCGCCAGGCCCCAACTGCTCGCCGTCCAGGCGTACTTCACCGCGTACGACGTGGACGTAGACATGGCGGCCGTCCGGCACCGCCGTGCGCTCCCCCGCCCCCAGGCGCCGCACGTGCAGCATCGCGCCCGCCTCCGGGACCGCGTACGGGGTCGAGTCCGCGATGCCGTGGACGATCTCGTAGGCGGGGTCGCCGCCGGGGTCGCGGGGGGCCAGCCACATCTGGACGAAGGTCAGGGGGCCGTCGCCGTCGTTGCGCTCCACGTGTCGTACGCCCGCGGCCGAGCTCAGCCGCTGGACGTCGCCGGGCCGGACCGTCGTCTCGTGGCCGAAGGAGTCACGGTGGGTCAGCTCGCCCTCGACCACCCACGTGACGATCTCGGTGTGGCTGTGCGGGTGTTCGTCGAAGCCTGCGCCGGGCGCGAGGCGCTCCTCGTTGCAGGCGATCACCGCGCCGAAGCGGAGGTTGTCGGGGTCGTAGTGCGGGCCGAAGGAGAAGGCGTGCCACGACTCGATGCCTGCTGCCGGGTCGCCCCCCGGGTAGCGCTCCGCAGCGCGCCGTACGTCCATCACGAAGTCCACGGTAGACCCGGCGACGCACGCTCCCGTCCGGATAAGGCAGTCTTGTCCCCGTGCCCGAACCCGAAACGAGCAAGCCCGAAGCCGCCGCGTCCCGCGTCCACCCGCATGCAGCGACCCTGAAGCGACTGGAGAAGTCCTCCGGCTCTCTCGCCCAGCAGGCCATCGCGCGCATGGACGAGACGCTGCCGTGGTACCGGGCGATGCCCCCGGAGAACCGCTCCTGGATCGGGTTGGTGGCTCAAGCCGGTATCGCCGCCTTCACCGAGTGGTTCCGGCGTCCCGACGCCCCGCAGGCCATCTCGACGGATGTGTTCGGGACCGCGCCCCGCGAGCTGACCAGGGCGATCACGCTGCGGCAGACCGTGGAGATGGTGCGCACCACCATCGAGGTCATGGAGTCCGCGATCGACGAGGTGGCGGCGCCCGGTGACGAGAGCGTGCTGCGCGAGGCGCTGCTCGTGTACGCCCGGGAGATCGCCTTCGCCACCGCGCAGGTGTACGCCCAGGCCGCCGAGGCACGCGGTGCCTGGGACGCGCGCCTGGAGTCGCTCGTCGTCAATGCGGTGCTCAGCGGGGAGGCCGACGAGGGCGCCGTCAGCCGGGCCGCCGCCCTGGGGTGGAACGCGCCCGAGCATGTGTGTGTCGTCCTCGGGACCGCCCCCGACGGGGACTCCGAGCTGACGGTGGAGGCGATCCGGCGGGCCGCCCGGCACGCCAAGCTGCAGGTGCTCACCGGGGTGCTCGGGGACCGGCTCGTCGTCATCGCCGGCGGCAGCGACAACCCCATCGCGGTGGCCAAGTCGCTGATCGGGCCGTATGCGGCCGGGCCCGTGGTGGCCGGGCCGGTGGTGGCCGATCTGCTCGCCGCGACCCGCTCCGCGCAGGCCGCGGCCGCCGGCCTCAAAGCGTGTTCGGCCTGGCAGGACGCCCCGCGGCCGGTACTGGCGGACGATCTGCTTCCGGAGCGCGCGATCGCCGGTGACCCGAGCGCGCGCGAGCAGCTGGTGGAGGAGATCTACAGACCGCTGGAGGAGGCCGGGTCGGCGCTTCTGGAGACGCTCTCCGTCTATCTCGAGCAGGCGAGCAGTCTGGAAGGCGCCGCCCGGATGCTCTTCGTTCACCCGAACACCGTGCGCTACCGGCTCCGACGTGTGACTGACGTCACCGGCTGGTCGCCTTCCGATGTACGCTCCGCCTTCACGCTGCGGATCGCGCTGATCCTGGGGCGTCTGGCCGACGGGGATCTCCCCGCCTAGTCTTTTGTCGGGGGTCCACAAAACCCCCTCGTGTTCTTCGTCCCTGTCCCCACGGGCGGCCTTGGCCGTCCACAAGAGAGAGTGTGAGAGTGCTTGTACTCGTCGCTCCCGGCCAGGGCGCCCAGACGCCCGGCTTCCTGACTCCCTGGCTCGAACTGCCCGGCGCCGCCGACCGCGTCGCCGCCTGGTCGGACGCCATCGGACTGGACCTCGCCCACTACGGCACGAAGGCCGACGCGGAGGAGATCCGCGACACCGCCGTGGCCCAGCCGCTGCTCGTCGCCGCCGGCATCCTGTCCGCCGCGGCACTCGGTGCCGTCACGCCGGGCGCCGTCGCGGGCCACAGCGTCGGCGAGATCACCGCCGCCGCCTTCGCGGGCATCCTCGACGACACCTCCGCGCTCACCCTCGTACGCAAGCGGGGTCTGGCCATGGCCGACGCCGCCGCGATCACCGAGACCGGGATGTCGGCGCTGCTCGGCGGCGACCCCGAGGTGTCGGTCGCGCACCTGGAGAAGCTGGGCCTGACCCCGGCGAACGTGAACGGCGCGGGCCAGATCGTCGCCGCGGGCACGCTGGAGCAGCTCGCCGTGCTGAACGAGGACAAGCCCGAGGGCGTCCGCAAGGTCGTCCCGCTGAAGGTCGCCGGCGCCTTCCACACACACCACATGGCGCCCGCCGTCGACGCGCTGGCGAAGGCCGCGGCCGAACTGGCGCCCGCCGACCCGAAGTTCACGTACGTGTCCAACAAGGACGGGCAGACGGTCGCGACCGGCGCCGAGGTGCTGGAGCGCCTGGTCGGCCAGGTCGCCAACCCGGTCCGCTGGGACCTGTGCATGGAGACCTTCAAGGAGCTCGGCGCGACCGCCCTGATCGAGGTCTCCCCCGGCGGCACGCTGGTCGGCCTCGCCAAGCGCGCGCTGCCGGGCGTGAAGACGCTCGCGCTGAAGACCCCCGACGACCTCGACGCGGCCCGCGAGCTCATCGCCGCAGTGTCCGATTCTGCTGCTGACGCAGCGGGCGCCGACGCCTGACACCAAGGAGCCGTACGAACATGTCGAAGATCAAGCCCAGCAAGGGCGCCCCGTACGCGCGCATCCTGGGCGTGGGCGGCTACCGCCCGACCCGGGTCGTGCCCAACGAGGTGATCCTCGAGACGATCGACTCGTCCGACGAGTGGATCCGTTCGCGCTCCGGCATCGAGACCCGGCACTGGGCCTCCGCCGAGGAGACCGTCGCCGCGATGTCGATCGAGGCGTCCGGCAAGGCGATCGCCGACGCCGGGATCTCCGCCGAGCAGATCGGCGGCGTGATCGTCTCGACGGTCTCGCACTTCAAGCAGACCCCCGCCGTCGCGACGGAGATCGCCGACAAGCTCGGCACGAACAAGGCCGCCGCCTTCGACATCTCGGCGGGCTGCGCCGGCTTCGGCTACGGGCTCACCCTCGCCAAGGGCATGATCGTCGAGGGCTCCGCGGAGTACGTCCTGGTCATCGGCGTGGAGCGGCTGTCCGACCTCACCGACCTGGAGGACCGTGCGACGGCCTTCCTGTTCGGGGACGGCGCGGGCGCGGTCGTGGTCGGCCCCTCGCAGGAGCCGGCGATCGGTCCGACCGTGTGGGGCTCCGAGGGCGACAAGTCCGAGACCATCAAGCAGACCGTGGCGTGGAACGAGTACGACAGCACCACGGGCAAGTTCCCTGCGATCACGCAGGAGGGCCAGGCGGTGTTCCGCTGGGCCGTGTTCGAGATGGCGAAGGTCGCCCAGCAGGCGCTGGACGCGGCCGGGATCACCCCGGACGACCTGGACGTCTTCATTCCTCACCAGGCCAACGAGCGGATCATCGACTCGATGGTGAAGACGCTGAAACTGCCGGAGCACGTCACGGTCGCGCGTGACGTACGCACCACCGGCAACACCTCGGCCGCCTCGATTCCGCTCGCCATGGAGCGGCTTCTGGCGACCGGTGAGGCGAAGAGCGGCGACACCGCGCTCGTCATCGGCTTCGGGGCGGGTCTCGTGTACGCCGCGACGGTCGTTACCCTCCCCTAGGCACTCTGTGCCGGATCATCATCGGATCCGGTGCGGAAAGCACTGCAACACCTGCCGCTGACGCGGCGGGCGCCACACCCTCTGGATTACTACGAAGGAGCGCCTGACATGGCCGCCACTCAGGAAGAGATCGTCGCCGGTCTCGCCGACATCGTGAACGAGATCGCCGGCATCCCGGTTGAGGACGTCCAGCTGGACAAGTCCTTCACCGACGACCTGGACGTCGACTCGCTGTCCATGGTCGAGGTCGTCGTCGCCGCCGAAGAGCGCTTCGACGTCAAGATCCCGGACGAGGACGTCAAGAACCTCAAGACGGTCGGCGACGCGACCGACTACATCCTCAAGCACCAGGCCTGAGCCTTCTAGGCCCGGCTGCATTGCCCCGCCACCCGGCGGTGGCGCCGCTGAATCCCGATCCGTTGGAGAAAGAATTCCCGTGAGCCCGACCAATCACACCGTGGTCGTCACCGGTATCGGCGCAACCACACCGCTGGGTGGCGACGCAGCCTCTACCTGGGAGGGCCTCATCGCCGGCAAGTCCGGCGTGAAGCCCCTGGAGCAGGAGTGGGCCGCCGAGCAGGCGGTCCGTATCGCCGCGCCGGTGGCCGTGGAGCCCACCGAGGTCATCCCCCGGCCGCAGGCCCGCCGCCTGGACCGCTCGGCGCAGTTCGCGCTGATCGCGGCCAAGGAGGCCTGGGCGGACGCCGGTTTCACCGAGAAGGCTGGTGACGATGCGAGCATCGACCCGGACCGTCTCGGTGCCGTCATCGCCTCCGGCATCGGCGGTGTGACGACTCTGCTCGACCAGTACGACGTGCTGAAGGAGAAGGGCGTACGCCGCGTCTCCCCGCACACCGTCCCCATGCTGATGCCGAACAGCCCCTCCGCCAACGTGGGCCTGCTCGTGGGCGCCCGGGCGGGCGTGCACACGCCGGTCTCCGCCTGCGCCTCGGGCGCCGAGGCCATCGGCTACGCCATCGAGATGATCCGCACCGGCCGCGCCGACGTCGTCGTCGCGGGTGGCACCGAGGCGGCCATCCACCCGCTCCCCATCGCCGCGTTCGGCAACATGATGGCGATGTCCAAGAACAACGACGACCCGCAGGGCGCCTCGCGTCCCTACGACGTCGCCCGTGACGGCTTCGTCCTCGGCGAGGGCGCCGGCGTCCTCGTCCTGGAGTCCGCCGAGCACGCCGCCAAGCGCGGTGCCCGCGTGTACGCGGAGGCGGTCGGCCAGGGCATCTCCGCCGACAGCCACGACATCGTGCAGCCGGAGCCCGAGGGCCGCGGCATCTCGCACGCCCTGCAGAACCTGCTGGAGCGCACCGACCTGGACCCGGCGGAGATCGTGCACGTCAACGCGCACGCCACCTCGACGCCGGCCGGTGACGTGGCTGAGCTGAAGGCGCTGCGGAAGGTGTTCGGCGACGACGCCGACCACATGGCGGTCTCGGCCACCAAGTCGATGACCGGTCATCTGCTGGGTGGTGCGGGCGGGGTCGAGTCCGTCGCCACGATCCTGGCGCTGTACCACCGGGTTGCTCCGCCGACCATCAATGTCGAGAACCTTGATCCTGAGGCGGAGGCTGCGGCGGACATCGTCCGTGGCGAGGCCCGGAAGCTTCCCGTCGAGGGCCGGATTGCCGCGCTGAACGACTCGTTCGGGTTCGGTGGGCACAACGTGGTGCTGGCGTTCCGCACGGTCTGAGTATTGCCGTGAACGGCGGGTGGCCCGTCCCCGGGTTGGGGGCGGGCCACACGTCCTTCTTTGTCTGCTGGTTTGTGGGGGCTGGTCGCGCAGTTCCCCGCGCCCCTGAGGGGCGCTCACACCACCTGGTGGAGCCAGCGCACCGGGGCTCCTTCTCCCGCGTACCTGAAAGGCTCCAACTCGTCGTCCCACGGCTTTCCGAGGAGCTTGGTGATCTCGGACTCCAGTTCCGTTTCGCCCTGCTGTGAGCGGGTCAGGGCGGCGCGGAGGCGGTCTTCCGGGATGAGGATGTCGCCGTGGATGCCGGTGACGGCGTGGAAGATGCCGAGGTCGGGGGTGCAACTGTAGCGTTCGCCCTCCGCGGTGGGGCAGGGCTCCGCGGTGACCTCGAAGCGCAGGAGCTGCCAGCCGCGCAGCGCGGAGGCCAGCTTGGACGCCGTGCCGACCTCGCCCTGCCAGGAGAACTCCGAGCGCCAGGTGCCCGGCGCGGCGGGCTGCCGGATCCAGTCGAGGTTGACGCGTGTGCCGAGCACCCCGGCGACGGCCCACTCGACGTGCGGGCACAGCGCGCGCGGCGCGGAGTGCACGTACAGAACCCCACGTGTCGTCACCGGGACCTCCGGGCAGAGCAGGACAATCGGGCGAACGGGCGGACGGCCGCGGCCGGACGGCCACGTTGATGGCGAGGCTACCGTGCGGCGGCGCAAGGAGTGTGACGTACCGTCGGTCCCGATGCGCTGAAACGTCCGCCATTCACCCGGCAGGACGCTTGTACGGGTGTGAACCGTTGCAGGGTGCGTGGATCGGGAACTCTCGCGCGTTGTTATGGGGTGACACATCCGTACACAGACGGACGCACCGAGGGGATCACCGGCGTATGCGGAAGCCAAGCCACCGATCACGGACCGTTCTCGCCGCCGTGGCGGCGACCGTCCTGGGCGTCGCCGGGTGTGACGCCGTCGGTGGCAACTCCGCCGGACCGACGGGCACCGAGGCGCACAGCGCGAAGCCCGCGCCGGCGTGGGACGTGAACCCCCGTTCGATCGCGGCGGTCGGCGACTCCATCACGCGCGGCTTCGACGCCTGCACGGTCCTGTCGGACTGCCCGGAGGTGTCCTGGGCGACCGGCAGCAGCGCCAAGGTCGACAGCCTCGCCGTACGGCTCCTGGGGAAGGCCGAGGCCGCCGAGCGCAGCTGGAACTACGCGGTGACCGGGGCGCGGATGGCGGACCTGCCGGGTCAGATGGCGCAGGCGGTGACGCGCAGGCCGCAGTTGGTGACGGTGATGGCGGGGGCGAACGACGCCTGCCGGGCCAGCACCGCCGCCATGACCTCGGTGGAGAGCTTCCGCGCCGACTTCGAGGACGCGCTGAGCACCCTGCGCAGATCGCTGCCGAGGACACAGGTGTACGTGGCGAGCGTGCCGAACCTGAAGCGGCTGTGGTCCGAGGGCCGTACCAACCCGCTGGGCAAGCAGGTGTGGAAGCTCGGGATCTGCCCCTCCATGCTGGGCGACGCGGACGCCCTGGACTCGGCGGCGACGCTGCGCCGGGACACCGTGCAGAAGCGGGTGGAGGCGTACAACACGGTACTCAAGGAGGTCTGCGCGAAGGACCGGCGGTGCCGGTTCGACGGGGGCGCGGTGTACGACTACCGGTTCGGTACGGCTCAGCTGAGCCAGTGGGACTGGTTCCATCCCAGTGTGAACGGACAGGCGCGGCTCGCGGAGATCGCCTACCGGAAGGTCACGGGGAAGAACGCGTGAGGTGCTGTGATCCGGGACCGCGGGGCCGTGACCTAAAGTTCCGCACATGAACGAACTCTTCGGCGCACTTTCCGACGGCACCCCGGTTCACCGCTGGACCCTGGAGCGGGCCGGCGTGCGGGTGCGGATCCTGTCGTACGGCGGGATCGTGCAGTCACTGGAGGTCCCGGACCGGGACGGGCGGGCCGGGAACGTGGTGCTGGGGTTCGCGGACCTGGACGGCTATCTCACGCACCCGGAGCCGTACCTCGGCGCACTGATCGGCCGGTACGCCAACCGGATCGCGGGCGGCCGCTTCCCGCTGGACGGGGTGACGTACGCGCTGGAGCAGAACACGCCCCCCAACTCCCTGCACGGCGGCGAGCACGGCTTCGACAAGCGGGTGTGGGAGGTGACGCGGGCCGGCGAGTACGGGGTGCGGCTGAGCCGGGTCAGTGCGCATGGCGAGGAGGGCTTCCCGGGGCGGCTGGAGGTCTCGGCGACGTTCACGCTCGACGAGTCCGGCGCCCTGCGCATCGCGTACGAGGCGGTGACGGACGCGCCGACCGTGGTGAACCTGACGAACCACAGCTACTTCAACCTCGGCGGCTCGGGCAGCGCGGGCGGCCACGAACTGCGGCTCGCCGCCTCCCGCTACACCCCGGTCGACGCGGACCTGATCCCGACCGGCGAGCTGGCCGACGTGACGGGCACGCGGTTCGACTTCCGTCAGGGGCGGAAGGTCGGCGCCGGATACGACCACAACTTCGTGCTCGACGGCGGAGTGACCGGGACCGCCCGTGAGGTGGCCGAACTTCACGACCCGTCTACCGGCAGGGTGCTGACCGTGGCCACCACCGAACCCGGCCTCCAGATCTACACCGCGGACCACCTGTCCGCGCCCTTCGCCCCCGGCGAGGGCATCGCACTGGAGACCCAGCACTTCCCCGACTCCCCGAACCACCCGGACTTCCCGAGCACGGTGCTGCGGCCGGGCGGGGTGTTCAGGTCGGAGACGGTGTACGGGTTCACCACCCGCTAGCGGCAGCGGAACGCACGAGCCCCGGCCCAGGGGTCAGGTCCCGGGCCGGGGCTGTTCGTGGGGAGACTTGTCCCGGATCAGACGTTAATCGTCGCGGTGAGTCGGCGGTCGGTGATCGAGCGGCTCACCTGGATCTCGTACGAACCCTTCACAAATGACCATGAGTTCGTTTCCTCGTCCCAGACCTCGAAGGCGCGGCGCGGGATCTCGACGACGGCTTCCGCCGTCTCGCCGGGGGCCGCCTCGACGCCCGCGAAGCCCGCCAGCCGGCGTGCCGGACGGTCCGGGCCGGGCTCGGCCGGCGCCAGGTAGAGCTGGACGACCTCCCGGCCCGCGCGCTCGCCGGAGTTGCGGACGCGGATCGTGGCGGTGGTGCCGTCGACCTCGACGGACTCATAGGCCCAGTCGGTGTAGCCGAGGCCGTGGCCGAAGGGGTACGAGGGGGTGCGGCCCTGCTTCTCCCAGGCCCGGTAACCGATGAAGACGTCCTCGGTGTACGCGAGTTCGCCGGCCTCGGGCACCACCTGGGTGACCGGGGCGTCGGAGAGGGAGCCCCAGGTGGTGGGCAGGCGGCCGCCCGGCTCGTGCGCGCCGGTCAGCACGTCGGCGAGGGCCGCGCCGCCTTCCTGGCCGGGGAACCAGCTGAGCAGCACCGCGGCGACCTGGTCCCGCCACGGCAGCTCGACCGGGGAGCCGGAGTTGACGACCACGACCGTGTTCGGGTTGGCGGCGGCGACCGCGCGGACCAGGTCGTCCTGGCGGCCGGGGAGGTCGAGGTCCTTGCGGTCGAAGCCCTCGGACTCCACCCGGTCGGTGGTGGCGACCACGACGACCGCGGTGTCGGCGGCGCGGGCGGCCTCGACGGCCTCGGCGATCAGCTCGTCGGCGTCGCGCTGCGGCTCCAGGTGGGCCAGGGCGAAGGCGACGACCTTGAAGGGGAACTCCTCGGGGAGGGCGTAGACGTAGGTGAGGGAGACCTCGACGGGTTCACCCGCGGTCAGTTCGGCCTGGGCGCGGGGCACCGGGGCGCCGAAGAACGCCTCGAAGGGGTCGCTGTCGTCGGCGGGGCCCTGGAGGTCGTCGTAGTACGTCGTGCCGTCGACGGTGAGGGTGAAGTGGCCGGTGCCCTTGGTACCGAAGGTGTGCGGGCCGGTCTCGCGCGGGGTGAAGGTGCCGGTCAGCTCGACGGTGTGCAGACGGTCGCGGGTGACGCCCTCGGGGAGGTCGGAACCCATCCACTGGAGCTGGCCGTTGGGCGCGGAGCCCGTGCCGATGACGTTCCCGTCCGCGTCCCGGCACACCGCCCGCAGTTCGAAGCCCTTGTCGGCGACCGCGAGTTCGGTGGTGGGGTCGGCGCCGACGGCGTAAGTGAGCGTGCCCTCGGGGAGGGCGGCGGTGAGGCCGTCGAGCGGGGAGACGATCCGGGCCGGGAAGACCGTGGCCGAGCCCCCGCCGAGGACGCGGGCGTCGCGGGCGGCGGCGCCGATCAGCGCCACCGTGCCGGGCTTGAGGGGCAGGGCGTCGTTGTCGTTCTTCACGAGGACGAAGGCGCGGCGGGCGATCTCGCGGGCCAGTGCGATGCCGTCGACGGGCTCGGGCAGTGCGGTGACGGCGGGCTCGGCGCTCTCCAGGGCGCCGACGCGGGCGGCGAGCCGCAGGACGTTGCGTACGGCCGCGTCCACGACGGCCTCCTCGACCTTGCCGTCCCGCACGGCCTGGGCGAGCGGCGCGCCGTACACGGTCTGCGGGCCGGGCATGGCGACGTCGAGGCCGCCCTCGATGGCGCCGACCGTCGACCGGGCGGCCATCCAGTCGGAGACGTTGTAGCCGTCGAAGCCCCATTCGCCGCGCAGGACCTCGTTCACCAGGTAGTGGTGCTCGGTCATCGTCGTGCCGTTGACCGTGTTGTAGGCGGTCATGATGCCCCAGGGGTGGGCGTTCTCGACGATGAGCTCGAAGGGGGCCAGGTAGAGCTCGCGCAGAGCGCGCCGGGAGACCAGGTTGTCGACGGTGAAGCGGTCGGTCTCGGCGTCGTTGGCGACGAAGTGCTTGACGGTGGTGCCGACGCCGCCCGACTGGACGCCCTGCACATAACCGGTACCGATCAGCCCGGTCAGATACGGGTCCTCGCTGTAGGCCTCGAAGTGCCGTCCGCCGAGCGGGGAGCGGTGGAGATTGACCGTGGGGGCGAGCAGAACGTGGACACCCTTGCGCCGGGCCTCCTGCGCGAGCAGGGTGCCGGCGCGGCGGGCGAGTTCCGGGTCCCAGGTGGCGGCCAGGGCGGTCGGGGACGGCAGGGCGATGGAGGGGTCGTCGGCGGTCCAGCGCACTCCCCGGACGCCGATCGGGCCGTCGGACATGACGAGCGACTTCAGGCCGATCTCCGGCAGGGCGGGCAGGGACCACATGTCCTGGCCGGACAGCAGCCGGGCCTTGGCGTCCAGGTCCAGCTTGCCGAGCGCCGCGTCGACGGCGGCCTCGCGCGCCCTGTCGGCCGGAGAGGTTCCAGGGGTTCCCGCCATGGCGGTGCCTCCTCATCGAGTCATGTCGTCCTGCCGCCCCATCGTGCACCCACTCCCTGTAACACGGTAGGTTTCGTTATCGTGCCGTAATATTTGCTGTACGGGGATGTCGTACGGTGACGCCATGAACGCCAGGGTCAGAAGCGAGGAGCGGCGCGCGGAGATCGTGCGGGCGGCGCTGGAGGTGATCGCCGAGCGCGGGTACCGGGGCGCGTCCCTGGCCGCGGTGGCCGAGCGCGTCGGGCTCACCCAGCAGGGGCTGCTGCACTACTTCCCGACCAAGGACGCGCTGCTGGTCGCCGTGCTGAAGGACCGGGACCAGTGGGATGCCGTACCGGCCACGCAGTGGCGGGTGGATCTGCTGGCCTCGCTGGTCGAGTACAACGCGATGCGGCCCGGGATCATCCAGACGTTCTCCGCGCTGCTGGGCGAGAGCGTGACGGAGGGGCATCCGGCGCGGGCGTACTTCACCGGGCGGTACCGGCAGGTGCGGGAGAACATGGCGGCGGTGCTGCGGGCCGAGTACGGGGAGCGGCTGCCGAACGGGCTCACGCCGGAGCGGACGGCTCCGCTGCTGGTGGCTGTGATGGACGGTTTGCAGTACCAGTGGCTGCTGGACCCCGAGTCGGTGGACATGCCGGGGGCGTTCCGGGACTTTCTCGCGCTGCTGGGCGAGAAGGTCTGAACTCCCCCGCTACTGGCGCCAGATGACGGCGAGCGCCTTGCTCACCGCGCACACCGCGGCGAGGGCGACGGCCCAGCCCACCGCCCCGGCGGCGAACAACGCGGCCACCCCGGCCCCGAACCAGAGCAGTTCGAAGCCGACGCGGACCGCGCCGCGCGTCTTGTACGACGCCTTCTGGGAGCCGAACAGCGCCCACAGCACGATCAGTACGGCCGGGGCGCCGAGGCCGAGGAGCCAGGCGAGCGGGGCGGCCACGTCCCGGGTGAATCCCCAGTAGGAGACGGCCACCAGAGCGCCGAGTTCGATGAGGAACAGGACGCCGAGGTTCACTGCCTTGATTGCCTTCATGGGGCGCAGTATCGCCCGGAAGCGATCACTCCGGTGCGGGTACGGCGGCGACGACCTCGATCTCGATCTGCGCCTCGGGCCGGAACAACCGCGAGGCCTCGAAGGTCATGCTCGTCGGCGGTGTCCCGGTGAGGAACTCCCGCCGCACGGAGCCGTATTCCTGCAGCTTGGCGATGTCGGTCAGATACGAGCGGATGTTGATGACGTCGGCCAGGGTCGCGCCGTGGGCGCGGAGCAGGGCGTCGAGCCCCTCGAAGATGCCGCGCGTCTGATCTGCGAGGGTTGCGCCCTCGGCGATCTGACCGGAGACGAACAACAGGGCGCTGCCGTCGGCGTGTTCGACGCGGGCGACCTGGGAGTAGTAGGGACTGGCGGGTTGAGGGGCGTCGGCCGGGTGGGCAGCTGTTGGCTGGGGTGTTGGCCATGACCGGCCGACCCGCCCCCCGTATGGGTGAACAGGGTCGCTTTCCGTGATCGCGCGGCTGATCGGAACGCATGATCGATGGCGGCAGCTGAGTTAGCACGGGAAGGGGGGTGGCCGGTGGCGCGCAAGCGTGGGAAGAAGCGGGAACTTCGCGTCCTGGCAGCCCCGTTCACGGTGGCTGCGCCCTCTGGCGCCCGGATCCGGGACCGGCTGCGTCTGACGGTGGCCGATGAGAAGGTCCTGTGCCTGGCAGGGGAGCACCTGGGGCGTCATCAGCGGGCCGACCTGGCCGAGCGGGTGCGGCTTGGCCAGGTCCCCGCGAACGGCACTCGGCGGGCGGAGCGGAAGAAGAGGCTGACTGCGGTGTCCTCCTCCCGCTGGGCGGGGGCGATGACCCGGGCCAGCGAGGACCAGTACCAGCTGTCCATGCGCTGCCTGTACGACGAGCGGGCCGGGTTGCGCCGGGCCATCCGCACCATCAGCCGCCGCCTGGCCGCCCCCTGCGGCAAACACTCCAAAGACGGGGTGCGCGGCTACGCCGACCCCAGCGAGCGGGCCCAGAAACAGCGCCGGATGCACATGCTTAAGGCCCGGCTTGCCGCAGTGGAACAGAAGATCGCCTCTGGTCGGCCAGCCATCGTGGCCGGGGGTAAACGCCTGGCCGGGCTGCGGCACCATCTGCCTGAAGCACAGCTGACCGAGGCCCAGTGGCGTGAGCAGTGGGAGGCGGCCCGGCTGTTCCTCACCGCGGACGGCGAGTCCGGTGCCCCGCACGGCAACTACACCATCAGTGTCGACCCCGCAGACGGCACGGTGACCCTCATCCTGCCCGAACCCTTGCGGCACTTGGCCAACGCGCCCCGAGGCCGCTACCGGCTGTCCTGCACCGTGGGGTTCTCGCACCGCCGTGAGGAGTGGCTCGACCGGGTCACCGTGCACCGGGCCGTGCGCTACGACATCGTCTGCGACCGGGTAAGTGGCCGCTGGTACCTGGACGCAAGCTGGTCGACCGACAAGGCTGTACTGCCCGCCCCGGACGAGCTCACGGCGCGCGGCGTGCGGCTGCTGGGCGTCGACCTGAACGCCGACCACCTCGCCGCCTGCGTCCTCGACCCGCACGGCAACCCCATCGGCGACCCGATCACCGTCCCGCTCGACCTGACCGGCCCCACCAGCACCCGGGACGGCCGCCTG
Source organism: Streptomyces sp. NPDC002092 (assembly GCF_053593775.1). NCBI lineage: Bacteria > Bacillati > Actinomycetota > Actinomycetes > Kitasatosporales > Streptomycetaceae > Streptomyces > Streptomyces sp. NPDC002092. The sequence continues at coordinate 285,300 of NZ_JBSFDG010000008.1, read as the reverse complement.
CGCACCGCGATCAGCGCTTTGATCGCCCTCGCGCGGCAGCACGGTTGCGCCGGGATCGCCATCGAGAACCTGGGCTTCTCCGACGCCCGCGCCACCGGGCGGGAGACGATGGGCCGGGGCAGCCGCGGCAAGACGTTCCGCCGCACCGTGGCCGGGATCCCCACCGCCCGCTTCCGTGAACGCCTGCGCGGCATGGCCCATCACGCGGGGCTGGTGGTGGTCGCGGTCGACCCGGCCTACACCAGCCGCTGGGGCGGCCAGTACTGGACCACATCCCTGCAGGAGCAGACCAGGAAGACCACGGTCACCCGGCACCACGGTGCGGCGGTGGCCATCGGCAGGCGCGCCCTCGGCTTTGGGATTCGGCGTCGGCCAGGTGTGACCGGCCACCACCGGAGGATGGTGGCACGGAGAGCTACCGGCCAGACCGTATCCCTGCTGAGGGTGCGCGGGACCGCGAGCCCACCCAGGACAGCGGGCACGCCCACCCCGGGCGACAAGACCCGACCGCGCCAAGGTGACCAGCTCGCGCTGTTCCCCGGCCCCCAAGACCGTTCGGGGGGCCACCGGACCGCACGTCCGGATTACGGCGAGTTGGCCAATACCGGCCAACAACCCTAGGAACGGTTGTCCAGGGTGACCTTCTCTTCGCGGGGCTCCTTCAGGAGGTTCGCATGCCGGACGTTCGCATGCCGGACGCCGGGCATGCGGGCGGCTGCCTCGGAAAGGCCCGCGGGAGGCCGCGGAGCTGGTACCGGTGACGGTGCCGGTCCTCGACGAGCGGGCCCCGGCCCGGGCGGTCTACGCGGCGACGGCGCGGGGGCGGGCGCTGACGCCGGCCGTGGAGGCGTTCGTCGGGGCACTGCGGGAGGCGGTGGCCCGTATCCCCGTCCCCGGGTAGGTGCGCGTACTCGATGCACACCCGACACACCCGCACCATGGCGTAGACCACTTCCGTCGGGCGATACTGCGGCCGTCCGCACCACGCTCCCCCACGACGGCGACGGAAGGACCTGAACTCCCTTGAATTCCATACGCGTTCGGATCGGTGTACTCGGACTGGCACTGCTGGCCGGGTTCGCGGCCCCCACCACGGCGACCGCCGCCGCGACCGTCCCCTCCCCCACCGTGGAGGAGCAGCGGCTCGACAAGGCCGTACCGCAGGAGATCCTCGAACGGTCCGGGTTCGACGACGTGGCTCCACGGCTCACCCGCGCGCTGGAGAAGGCCCGTTCCTCCGCACAGGCCCGCCGCATCGTCGTGGAGGAGGGGTCGGCGCTGTGGCGGCGGGCCGTGGACCGGGCACAGGGGCGTGGACCCGCGGGCGGGGACCTGGCCCGGGACGACGACCGGCCGCTGTACTGGGCACGCCTCGCGATGACCCGGGAAGTGCGCACCTGGGAACCGGAGTTCGGGCTGAGCGACCGGCAACGGGCCGCGCTGATCGATGCGTTGGAGCGCACCTCGCGCGGGCAGGCCGACGTCCGCTGTCCGCAGCACGGCAAGGGCCTCAGGCGCGTCCTCGTCACCGGCTTCGACCCGTTCACGCTGGACCGGGACATCCGGATCTCCAACCCTTCCGGGGCCACCGCGCTCGCGCTCGACGGAACGGTGATCCAGACGGCGAAAGGGCCGGCGCGGGTCGAGACGGTCGTGTTCCCGGTGCGCTGGCAGGACTTCGCGGACGGCACCGTGGAGCGGACGCTGCGGCCGTATCTGAAGCAGGTGGACCTCTTCACGACCGTGAGCCAGGGGCGGGTCGGGCGGTTCGACGTGGAGCGGACCAACGGGGCCTGGCGGGGCGGGTTCCCCGACAACGACGACATCAGCCGGACGGAGACCGTCCCCGTCACCGATCCCGCCTCACAGCCGCAGTGGACGACGACCACCCTGCCGTACAAGGAGATCGTGGCCGCGAACACGGGACGCTTCCCCGTGTACGACCACACGGAGGTGACCGAGATCCCGGCGGGCGGCACCGATCCGGTCGTACGGCCGGACGGGCCGACGGCCGGGTCCACCGCGCGGGCCGGAGGCGGCGGGGACTACCTGTCCAACGAGATCGCCTACCGGGCCACCCTGCTGCGGGACCGTCTCGGGCTGCACGACACCCTGCCCGGCGGCCATGTGCACACGCCGGTGCTGCAGTTCGGCACGGGCAACACCGACCCGGCGACCGGTACGGTCACGGACCCGCAGTTCCTGCAGAACCGGCAGGACATCATCACTCAGGTACGGGCGATCCTGACCGTCGCGGTCAACGCCACGACCGCTGGGTGACGTCCTCCCCTTCGGGGTCCTCGGCGGTGTCGTCGTCGCCGTCCTCGGTCTCCTCGCCCAGCAACTCCCGCGCCAGCAGCGTCGCGCCCGCGACCGCGCCCGGCATCAGGAACACCGCGACGAACGGCACCAGGAAGGCCAGGCCCAGCGGGGTGCCGAAGCCCCAGACCAGGGTCTTGCGGGAGCGCAGCAGGGTGAGGCGGTCGCGCAGTTCGACGCCTCGGCGCTGGAGGGCGACGGCGGTCAGTTCCTCCGTGAGGAAGAAGCCCGTGACGAAGAAGCCGATCACCGGGACGACGGTCTGTCCGACGAGCGGGAGGAAGCCGAGGGCGAAGAGCAGGACGCCCCAGAGCAGTGCGCGCACGAGGATACGGAGGCTGTCGCGGGCCGAGATCCACAGCTCGCGCCAGAGGGGGAGGCCGGACTCGGGGACCGTGCCGCTCGGATCGACGTCGGCGTCGACCTTTTCGGAGAGGTTCTCGTAGAAGGGCTGGCCGACGAGGAGTGTCACGGCCGTGAAGGTGAGGACGGCGAGGAGCAGGGCGAGGGCGAAGAGCACTGCCGTGAGGAAGCCGCGGAAGAGGCCTTGCCAGGGGCTGGACCAGTCGCCTGCGAAGGGGGTCGCCCAGGTGACGGCGTCCTCGCCCCACAGGGCCAGGCTGACCAGCGCGGCCATGTAGAGGACGAGGGTGATCAGGCCCGGCAGCAGGCCGAAGCCGTATTGCTTGCCGTGCCCGGCCACCCATCGTTGGCCCTTGAGTAGGTAGGTGAAGCCCGCCCCGAGATCGCGCATGTGGGAACCCTATCGGGCCCCGATTTCCCGGACGGCACCGACGAACACCTGGCACTACACGGGGGTGACGGCCACCACGACCCCCCTCTCCGCCGCCGGGGAGACCGCCGCCGACACCCTTGTCGCCGCCGCGCGTGCCACCCGCCCCGCTCGGGACGCCGCGGCCAGCAGCAGGGGCTGGAGGTGCTCCAAGCCGGAGACCAGGAGCTCCTCCCCCGCAACCAGCACCGGACGGGCCGCGTTCGTCGTTGCTGCCGCTGCCTCCGTGAGGTCGGCCAGTGGGGGCAGGGTTGCCCGGACCACTCCTGCTCCGGCGGCTGCGGCGCGTTCCGCGAGGGCGACCTGGAGTGGCATCAGGGGGGCGAGGGCGGCGGTCAGCGCGTCGGCGACGCGGCGGAGTTCGGGGGACGAGTCGCGCAGGACGTCCGCTGCCGCCCGGAGCACCGGCGTCACCGCGAGAAGTGCACCCGCGGCCACGCCCGCCGCCGCGGGCAGCACGGGGGAGGTCGCCTCGACCAGGTCGCCGAGGGCGTCCGCGAACTCCTCCACAGCCGGCTCGACGGCGTCCAGCACCGGCAGGAGGCTGTCCCCGATCGCCGTCAGCAGGGCCTGCGCCGGTTCGCTCACCGGGTGCACGGCGAGGGGCGCCCCGCTCGTGCCCAGCCGGGTCAGGGTGCCGACGATCCGGTAGAACGCCTCCTGCGCCTGCGGAGACGCGCTCGCCTCGGCCAGTTCCGCCGTGGTCTGGCGCAGCACGCGCAGCACCTCCGCGCCCGAGCCGTCCCGCGGGTCGAAGGTGTTGAGCGCGATCCGGGTGATGTTCTGGGCCGTGTCCAGGAGCTGGCCGGTGATGTCGGTGGTGTTGCGTGCCATGCGCAGCACGTCGTCCCTGCCGGGAAGCGAAGGGATCGTTGCCATGGGCTCTCCTCGAATGGAGCCTCGGTGCCGACGGTCGCCCCTCAGCATGCCCCCATCCGACGGACTCCGTCGCCCCCTCCGGCCCACCCGCGATACGTCATACGGGGCATCCGTGACATGAACCGCCTCTTGTTGGGGTTGAGTCGAACAGGTACATCTCGCCGTATCGATCTCAGGAAGCCCCCTCGCCCAGCGCCCGAGCTTGAGGAGAACGGATGACGCAGCAGATCCACGGCACCGTCGCGGACGGCTTCGAGGCAGTGCGTGAGGAGTTCGCCGCGTTCGTGGCGGGGGAACTTCCCGACTACGAGGGCCAGCTGTGCGCCTATGTGCACGGCCGCAAGGTCGTCGACCTGTGGGCCGGGGACGGCAACGACGCCGAGTCCCTCTACGGCGTGTTCTCGTCGACCAAGGGCGCCGCCCATCTGGTCGTCGCGCTCCTCGTGCAGGACGGCACGCTCGAACTCGACCGCAAAGTGACGTACTACTGGCCCGAGTTCGGGACCGAGGGCAAGGCGGCGCTGACGCTGCGCGACCTGGTCACGCATCGCGCCGGGCTGATCGGGCTCGACGCGGGGTTCAGCAAGGACGAGCTGGCCGACGACCGCGCGATCGCGGAACGCCTTGCGGACCAGCGGCCGTTCTGGCGCCCGGGCACGGCGTTCGGCTACCACGCCCTCGTCATCGGCGCGCTCACCGGAGAAGTGGTGCGGCGGGCCACGGGTCACACCCTCCAGGAGGTCTACGAGGAGCGGGTACGGGCGCCCTACGGGCTGGACTTCCACCTGGGGCTGCCCGAGGCACTGGAGCCCCGCTTCCGGTCCGTGCAGCCGATGGCTCCGACGGCGAAGCAGCAGGCCTTCCTGGACGCGACGCCGAGAGGGCCGCACACGCTCGCCTCCATCGCCTTCAACAGCCATGTGCCCGAGCCCGGGGATCTGGTCGGCCATGCCAACTCCCGTACGGTGCGGGCCAAGGGCCCGGCGTCGGCGGGCGGAGTGGCCGCGGCGCGCGGGCTCGCCGGGATGTACGCGGCGGCGATCAGCGAGGTGGCGGGGCGGCCGCCGCTGCTGAAGCCGGACACGATCGCCGAGGTCGGGCAGGTCCACTCGGTCGGGTACGACCTGGTGGCCCGCGCCCACCGGGCGTTCGGCCTCGGCTTCCAGGCGACAAGCGAGGCCTGGTACCTGTTCCTGGGCGCCGGGGCCTTCGGGCACGCCGGAGCGGGCGGCTCCCAGGCCTTCGCGGACCCGCGCAGCGGGCTGGCGTACGGCTACACCCGGCGGCGCATCGCCTTCCCGGGCGGGGCGGCACCGGAGAACGAGCGGCTGGTGAAGGCGGTGCACGGCGCTGCGCTGGGCGTCTGAACACTCAGGTGCATTTCACCTGCCGGCCCGTTGTGGCTGGTCGCGCCCACGCGGCGGAGCCGCAAATGTCACAGCCCCGCGCCCCCTGAGGGGCGCTACCGGGCCCCGCGGCAACGAGTGCAAGGCAGAGGCCGCATCCCACGTCCAAGGATGCGGCCTCTCGCGTACGCAACGACTGTCGTCAGACCAGCGTCACGGTGATGTTGCCGCGAGTTGCCTTCGAGTACGGGCAGACCTGGTGGGCCTTCTCCAGGAGGGCCCGGGCGGTTTCCGCGTCGGCGTTCGGGATGTGGGCCGAGATCTCGACGATGATCCCGAAGCCGTCGCCGTTCTTGCCGATGCCGACCTTCGCGGTGACCGTCGAGCCGGAGATGTCGGCCTTCTCCTGGCGGGCCACGACGCCCAGCGCGCCCTGGAAGCAGGCGCTGTAGCCGGCCGCGAACAGCTGTTCCGGGTTGGTGCCGGCGCCGCTGCCGCCCATCTCCTTGGGCGGGTTCACGACGACGTCGAGCTTGCCGTCGTCGGTGGCGACCCGGCCGTCGCGACCGTTCTCGGCGGTGGCGACGGCCGTGTAGAGGACGTCGGTCTGCTGGATGGACATGCGGTTGTCTTCCTCCTCGGTCCGCCGCGACTCGCGCCCACGATCGACGACGGTTTCGGAAAGAAGTTACCGCATGCCGGAAACCGCGAGGAAGCCCTACAGCTTGACGATCATCTTCCCGGTGTTGTCGCCGCGCAGGACCCCGAGGAAGGCCTCCAGGTTGTTCTCGATGCCCTCGACGACCGTCTCGCGGTACTTCAGCTGTCCCGAGGCGACCCAGGGGCCGACCTCCCGGACGAACTCGGGCTGCAGGTCGTAGTGGTCGCCGACCAGGACGCCCTCGACCCGGAGCCGGTTCTGCAGGATCTTGACCATGTTGCGCGGGCCGGGCGTCGGCTCGGTCGAGTTGTACTGCGAGATCATGCCGCAGATCACGGCCCGGCCCTTGAGGTTGAGCGCGCCGATGGCGGCCTCGAGGTGCTCGCCGCCGACGTTGTCGAAGTAGACGTCGATGCCGTCCGGGGCGGCCGCCTTGAGCTGCTCCCAGACCGGGCCGTTCTTGTAGTTGAACGCGGCGTCGAAGCCGTACTCCTCGACCAGGAGCTTGACCTTCTCGTCGGAGCCGGCCGAGCCGATGACCCGGGAGGCGCCCTTGAGCTTGGCGATCTGGCCCACCTGGCTGCCGACGGCACCCGCGGCGCCGGAGACGAAGACCGCGTCGCCCTCCTTGAAGGCACCGACCCGCAGCAGGCCCGCGTACGCCGTCAGACCCGTCATGCCGAGCACACCGAGGTACGTGCTCAGCGGCGCGGCCTCCGGGTCGACCTTGACGGCGGTCCTCGCGTCCACGACCGCGTACTCGCGCCAGCCGAGGAAGTGCAGCACGTGGTCGCCGACGGCGATGCCCTCGGCGTTGGACTCGAGGACCTCGCCGACCGCGCCGCCCTGCATGACCTTGCCCAGCTCGAAGGGGGCGACGTACGACTTGGCGTCGCTCATGCGGCCGCGCATGTACGGGTCGACGGAGAGGTACTTGTTGCGGACCACCACCTGACCCTCACCCGGCGCCGCGACCTCCGTCTCGACCATGGCGAAGTCCTCGGGCTTCGGCCAGCCGACGGGACGGCTGAGCAGGTGCCATTCGCGGTTGATCATGACGAGTGCCTTTCAAGCGTGCGGGAAGTACTTCAGAAACTGCGGGTACCAAATACTTCAGTACCTGAAACAACCATGCTCCTGAATATTTCAGGTTGTCAAGTAACGGGGTACGCTGAACGCATGGCCACTCCACCGAACACCCGTCGTCCCGATGAACTGACCCTTGAGGTCGTCGAACTCATCGGCGACATCGTGGCCCGCTACCACGAGGACTACGAGAATGCCGCCGCCGAGCACTCGCTGACCGGCGCCCAGGCCCGTCTGCTGAGTCTGCTCTCCCTGGAACCGCTGCCCATGCGCAAGCTGGCCCAGAAACTGAAGTGCGAGCCGTCCAACGTGACCGGCATCGTCGACCGCCTGGAGTCCCGTGGCCTGGTGGAGCGCCGCCCCGACCCGGCCGACCGGCGCGTGAAGCTGGCGGCGGCGACGCAGGAGGGCCGGCGGGTGGCCAAGAACCTGCGCGAGTCCCTGCGCTTCGCGCGCGAACCGCTGGCGGGGCTCGGCAGGGAGGAACGGCTGGCGCTGAGGGGCCTGCTGCAGCGGATGCTGCGGCAGACCGAGGGCTGAGGCCGGCCGGACCCGACATGCGAGAGGTCCGGCGCACGGGATGCGTACGCCGGACCTCTTCGACCGAGGAGCGTTCCGGGCGGCTCCACTCCTGCGGGGAGTGTTCCGGGCGGCTCAGCTCCTGCTGCGGGTCGTCATGTCTTCCTGCGGGCCGTCATGACGCGCTGGACCAGGATGAACACGCACAGCAGCACGCCGGTGGCGATCTTCGTCCACCAGGAGCTGAGCGTGCCCTCGAACTGGATGATGCTCTTGATCAGGCCCAGCACCAGCACGCCGAACAGGGTGCCCACCACATAGCCGGAACCGCCCGTCAGCAGCGTGCCGCCGATGACGACCGCGGCGATCGCGTCCAGTTCCATGCCGGTCGCGTGCAGCGGGTCACCGGACTGGATGTAGAGGGTGAACAGCAGACCGGCGAGCGCCGAGCAGAAGCCGCTCACCGTGTACACGGCGATCTTCGTACCGCCCTGCGGGAGACCCATCAGCAGGGCCGACTGCTCGTTGCCGCCGATGGCGTACACACGGCGCCCGAAGCGGGTGTAGTGCAGGACGTAGAACGCCACAGCGAGGACGACCAGCGCGACGACCGCACCGATCGACAGGAACCCCATCCCCAGCGACAGCTGCGCCGAGGCCATGCTGCTGACCTCGGAGTCGCTGATGGAGATCGACTCCTTGCTGATGACCAGGCACAGGCCGCGGAAGAGGAAGAGGCCGGCGAGGGTCACGATGAAGGGCTGGATCTCGAAGTTGTGGATCACATAGCCCATGAGGAAGCCGCCGAAGGCGCCCACGGCCAGCGCGATGGGGATCACCACCAGCAGGGGCAGCCCCTCGCGCTCCACCAGCCAGGCCGTCAGCATCGTGGTGAAGCCGATCACCGAGCCGACGGACAGGTCGATGCCGCCGGACAGGATGACGAAGGTGGCACCGACCGCGGCCACCAGCAGATAGCTGTTGTCGATGAACAGGTTCAGGAAGACCTGCGGTTCGGCGAAACCGTAGTACTGGTACCGGACCAGGCCCACCCCGTACATCACGAGGAAGAGCAGGGCCGTCGCCGCGACGGGCAGGCGCCGGTCGCCCAGCACGCGCTGGGCCTTGGACGGGGTACGGCTGTCCACGGCCGTGGGGCTCTGGGTGGTCGCGCTCATCACGACACCTCCATCTTCGCAGCGGCGTCGGTCGCCCCGGCGGTGTCCGCCTCGGCCGCGGCCGGCTTGGCGCCGCCCTTCGCGCCGAACCGGGCGCCGAACCTGGCACCGAAGACCTTGGCGCGGAACTTCGGGGACTGGAGCAGGCAGACGACGATGACGACGACGGCCTTGAAGACCAGGGTGGTCTGGGTCGGCACACCGATGGTGTAGATCGTGGTCGTCAGGGTCTGGATGACGAGGGCGCCGACCACCGTGCCGCCGATGGAGAACCGGCCGCCCAGCAGTGAGGTGCCGCCGATCACCACCGCGAGGATCGCGTCGAGTTCGATCCACAGACCGGCGTTGTTGCCGTCCGCCGCCGAGGTGTTGGAGCTGATCATCAGGCCCGCGACGCCGGCGCACAGCGCGCAGAACACGTACACCATGATCTTGATGCGCCGGGACCTGATGCCCACGAGGCGGCTGGCCTCGGCGTTGCCGCCGACCGCCTCGATCAGCAGGCCGAGCGCCGTGCGGCGGGTCAGCGCCACGGTGACGGCCACGACCACGGCCACCACGAAGATGGAGAACGGCAGCGTCAGCCAGTAGCCGCCGCCGATCAGCTTGTACGGGTCGCTGTCGATGGTGATGATCTGGCCGTCGGTGATCAGCTGGGCGACACCGCGTCCGGCGACCATGATGATCAGTGTGGCGATGATCGGCTGGATGCCCATCCTGGCGACCAGGAAGCCGTTCCACAGACCGCAGACGACCGCGGCAAGCAGGCCGATCCCCATGGCGAGAAGCACCCCGGACAGGGCGTTCTGGTCGGCCTGGTGGCTGATGTAGGAGCAGGCGAGTGCCCCGGTGATGGCGACCACGGCACCGACCGAGAGGTCGATGCCGCCGGTGGCGATGACCACGGTCATGCCGACCGCCACCAGGATGAGGGGCGATCCGAACAGCACGATCGAGACGAGGCTGCCGTAGAGGTGGCCGCCCGTCATCTTGACCGAGAAGAAGTCAGGGGTGAAGGGCACGTTGACGAGCAGCAGGAAGACAAGGACCGCGACCGGCCAGAACAGGTGGTGGTGTGTCAGTGCTCGCCATCGGGAGTTGGTGCTCACTGGTGTTCTCCGCTCGCGATGGTCTCCATGATCCGGCTGCTGGTGATCTCCGGCCCGTTGGCGAGCTGCGCCACCAGCCGGCGGTCGCGCAGCACTCCGATGGTGTGACTGAGCCGGAGTACCTCCTCCAGCTCGGCCGCGATGTACAGCACGGACATGCCCTCCTCGGAGAGCGAGACCACGAGTTTCTGGATCTCCGCCTTGGCGCCGACGTCGATGCCGCGCGTCGGCTCGTCCAGGATCAGCAGCTTCGGCTGGGTGATCAGCCAGCGGGCCAGCAGCACCTTCTGCTGGTTGCCGCCGCTGAGCCGGCCGACCCTGGCCTCGGGGTTGGCGGGCCGGATGTCCAGCGCCTTGATGTACTTGGCGACGAGTTCGTCGCGCTGGGCGACCGGGATGGGCCGCGTCCAGCCGCGCGCGGCCTGCAGGGCCAGGATGATGTTCTCCCGCACCGTCAGATCGGGCACCAGGCCCTCGGTCTTGCGGTTCTCGGAGCAGAAGGCGACGCCGGCGCCGATCGCGGCGTTCGGGGCGCTCATCGAGACCTGCTTGCCGCCGATGGTCATCTTGCCGCTGTCCGGCTGGTCGGCGCCGAAGAGCAGCCGGGCGAGTTCGGTCCGGCCCGATCCCAGCAGTCCGGCGAGCCCGAGCACCTCGCCCTTCTTGATCTCCAGGTCGAAGGGGGCGATGCCGCCGGTCCTGCCGAGGCCCTCCGCCTTCAGCAGGGTCTCGCCGACGTCGGAGTGCAGCTGCTGGTCCTGCAGCTCCTCCAGCTGGTCCAGAGCCTTGCCGATCATCAGCTGGATCAGCCCGACCTGGTCGAGGTCGGCGACCATGTGCTCGCCGACGAGCGTGCCGTTGCGCAGGACGGTCATCCGGTCGCAGATCTCGTAGATCTGGTCGAGGAAGTGCGAGACGAACAGGATCGCCACGCCCTCGTCCTTGAGCCGCCGCATCAGGCGGAACAGCTCCTGGACCTCGTCACGGTCGAGGCTGGAGGTCGGCTCGTCCAGGACCAGCACCTTGGTGCCCGATCCCTGGCCGTCGCTGTCGCCGGTGCCCACCGACCGGACGATCGCGACCAGTTGCTGCACGGCCAGCGGGTACGTGGACAGGGGCGCGGTGACGTCGATGTCGAGGCCGAGCCGGTCCACCAGCTCCGCCGCCTCCTTGCGCATCCGCTTCCACTGGATACGGCCCATGCGGGTCGGCTCGCGGCCGATGAAGATGTTCTCCGCCACCGACAGGTTGGGGCAGAGGTTCACCTCCTGGTAGACGGTGCTGATGCCGGCGTGCTGCGCCTGCAGCGGGCTGCCGAAGCGCACGGACTTCCCGTCCAGGGTGATCGTGCCGCCGTCCAGGGAGTAGACCCCCGTCAGCACCTTGATCAGGGTGGACTTCCCCGCGCCGTTCTCGCCCATCAGGGCGTGGATCTCGCCGGGGAAGAGCCGGAAGTCGACGTCCGACAGAGCCCGTACCCCCGGGAACTCTTTGACTATGCCCGTCATTTCCAGCACGGGCCGCGGCTCTGCCATGGCAGCGCTCCTTGTGGGATTGGTTCACTCCCGCAGGGAGCCCCCTCGGACCGATGGCTCGGTCGGCCGGAGGCTCCCTGCCGGTGGGTGCGGTGGGTCAGTACTTCCGGGTGGGGAGCGCGGCCTTGGCCTGGTCCTGCGTGTAGTCGCCCTCCTTGGTCTTGATCCAGCGCTCGACCTTCTCGCCGGCGTGGACCTTCTTCACGACCTCCATCAGCTGGGGGCCGAGCAGCGGGTTGCACTCCACGATGCCGTTGATCTTGCCCTCGGACATGGCGACGAAGCCGTCGTGGACACCGTCGACCGAGACGATCAGGATGTCCTTGCCGGGCTTCTTGCCGGCCGCCTCGATCGACTGGATGGCGCCGATGGCCATGTCGTCGTTGTGCGCGAAGAGCACGTTGATGTCCGAGTGGGACTGCAGGAAGGCCGCCATGACCTGCTTGCCGCCGGCGCGCGTGAAGTCACCGCTCTGACTGACGACGATCTTCCAGTCGGACTTGTGCTCCGCGTCCATGATCTCCTTGAAGCCCTTGCCGCGCTCGATCGCGGGAGCGGCGCCGGTGGTGCCCTCCAGCTGGGCGATCTTCACCGGGCCCTTGAGGCCGGCCTTGGCGATGACCTTCTCCAGCATCCGGGCGGCGCGCCGGCCCTCGTCGGTGAAGTCGGAACCGACCAGCGTGACGTACAGCGAGCTGTCGGAGGTCTCCACCGAGCGGTCGGTGAGGACCACCGGGATCTTCGCGGCCTTGGCCTCCTTGAGCACCGCGTCCCAGCCGGTGACGACCACCGGCGAGAAGGCGATGACGTCGACCTTCTGCGCGATGTAGCTGCGGATCGCGGAGATCTGGTTCTCCTGCTTCTGCTGGGCGTCGGAGAACTTGAGGTTGATGCCCGCCTCCTTGGCCGCGGACTTCACCGAGGTGGTGTTGGCGGCGCGCCAGCCGCTCTCCGCGCCGACCTGGGAGAAGCCGAGCGAGATCGCCTTGCCGCCGCCGGAGCCGGAGCCGGAGCCGGAGCCGCTGTCGTCCTTCTTGGCGCAGGCGGCCAGTCCGCCCGCAGCTGCCACGCCGACCGCCGCGGTGAGGAAGTTCCTTCTGTTGAGCATGTTCTTCTCCTTTGAAGAGCCGGCCCGGGGACGGACCCGCTGGTACTCGAGGGGACCGGCCGCACTACGTCCAGCCTGTCGATCATTGTTCGGTATTTCGGCCACACGGAATCGCATGTGTGGTTGGTCGGTACGTCAGAGAGGTACGCCCTCCGGTTGGACGGCGTGCGGGAAAGTACTGGCCCTGACGACGAGTTGGGGTTCGATGGCGATCCTGCGCGCGGTGGCGGGTGGCCGCCCCTCGATCAGCTCCAGGAGCATCGCGATGCCGCGCTTTCCCACCGTCGAGAAATCCTGCCGGACGGTGGTGAGGGGAGGAGCGAAGTACTCGGACTCCGGGATGTCGTCGAAGCCCACCACCGCGACGTCCTGGGGAGTCCGGACCCCGGCCTCCCGCAGCGCCCGCAACACCCCCAGTGCCATCTGGTCGTTGGCGACGAAGACGGCGGTCAGCCCCCGGCCCACCCAGCCGGCCAGTTCCTGGCCCGCGCGGTAACCAGACAGCGGACTCCAGTCCCCGCGCAGGAGCATGGGCGGCTCCGCCCCCGCAGCTTCGAGGGTCGCCCGCCAGCCGGCCGCCCGGTCGGCCGCCTCCTGCCAGTCCTCGGGCCCGGCGAGGTGCCAGACGTTACGGTGACCGGCGGCCAGCAGGTGGCCGGTGGCCAGCCTGGCTCCGAGGTGCTGGTCCACGCTGACGCCGGGGATCTCCACGCCCGGACCGCTGCCCACGACCACCACCGGGAAGGGACAGCGCAGTTCGGCCATCGCAACCACCGCGGACCGCTGCGGGGCGATGGCGACCACTCCTTCCACCCCGCCCTCACTGAGGTGGTCCAGGGCCTCGGACAGCGTCTCCATGGTCAGCTTGCGCAAAGTGACCGTCGAGACGAGATATCCCTCGGCCCGGGCCGCCTCCTCCAGCGCGAACAGGGTGCTGGCCGGTCCGTAGAGGGTGGTGTCGGAGGCCACCACCCCCAGCGTCCTGGTGCGCCGGGTCACCAGGGCCCGTGCGGAGGAGTTGCGGCGGTAGCCCGTTTCCTCGATCACACGCAGCACCCTGGCCCGTGTCTCGTCCCGCACGTTGGGGTGGTTTCCCAGCACCCGGGACACCGTCTGGTGGGACACGCCCGCCAGGCGTGCCACGTCGGCCATGGTGGGCGGCCGAAGCTGCGCGTGGGTCACGGCCGCACCTCCTTGGCGCTCGCCTGCGTCGTGGGCGGACGACCCCGCCCCGGCGGCTTCACACAGGTCTCCGGGAAGGCCCAACAGCACTGGCGGGATCTACTGGTCGGGACACTTCGGGCACGACGCTCATATCTCCCACGCTGACGCTGGACGCTGACCGGTGAATGCGGAGGTCATTGTGAGCGCTAACAAATCACGGCGGTCAAGAGGGTTGCAGGCAGAAGGCCGTCACGGTTGAATAACGCGGCCGGGGAGAGCCGGCCGTTTGGCCACTCAGGCGACCGCCTCAACCACCATCACATCAGGGAAAGTTGACGCCGACCGGCAGCGCCGGGCACACCACCGCGGGTGGCCCGTGCACGCCTCCGACGGCGACGGAGACGGCCGAGGGGGACGGCCCAGGGACACGCCATCGCGTGAGCGGAAGTTGACTCAGCGCCGGGCACGCCACCCCGGAAAGTGCCTGCACGACGGCGACGGCCGCAGAGACAAGCCAGAGACGGCGGAAACGTCGAGCCGGAGAGCCGGACAGCCACCCGAAGCAGCACCTCAACCACCGTCACAACAGGCACAGTTGAAGCCGACCGGCAGCGTTACGTACACCACCACAGAAAGCGCGTGCACGACGGCGACGGCCGCGGGGACGGGCCGGAGGCCGTCGGATCCGAGGTCGGGGTCGAGCCCGAGGCGGGCGGGGGTGTCGAGCCCGAGGAGCCGGGGACGGTTGCCGGCCGGGTCGGCTTGCCGGGGGTCGGGGACGCGTCGTCCCTGCCGTGGGAGGACTTGGACGCCGAGGGCGAGGCGGAGGTGTCCGGGGAGGCCGAGGGCTTGCCGTCCGAAGCACCCGTCCCGCCGCCTCGGGGCCCTGCGGACTCGCTCGGCTCCGCCGTCGCGCGGTCGACCTCGGACGACTCGTTCCCGGCCGCGGACGGGTCGGGGGACGAGGAGAACACCGGTGCGTCCATGCCGAGTTCGGCCAGACTCAGACCACCCGCCGCCAGGACGAAACCCGCGGCGACGAGCAGCGTGCGCTTGCGGCGCCGACGGTGGAGCGCGGCCTTGCGGTCGCGACGGCTCGAGTCCGTCGCACCGACCGCGCCGGCGGGGCCCCGCCGGCCACCGCGGCCCTGCTCGCGGCGGCGCGCGGCACGCCCGTGCGGCTCGTCGTCCTCGCCTTCGTGACCGACATGACCGTCGTCGTCAGGATGGGCGACACCGTCGCCGGGAGCCACCGGTGCATCGTCCTCGACAGGAGCCACCGGTACATCGTCCTCGGCGGGAGCGACGGCGTGATCGTAGGGCTCCGGCTCGTAGGCATCCCAGTACGCGCGCATCTGCTCGACGCGTGTCCCGCACCCCGGACAGGCGAGGGCGCCGTTGAGGTGCCGTTGGCACGGGTGGCAGTAGTCCATGACGTGGGAAGATTAAGTTCCCGCAGGGTCACGTTCCTAGGCACGGCCGTGAAGGTTGTGTGGGAAACCGGCCATATCGATGGGACCGCCGGAGTGAACTGGCACACACCGGGGGGTGGCCACGTGGGCAAGAGGCGACGAAACTGGCGAAACCGTTAACCGTCCTACCCATTGACACCCCGCTCGCACCATCCTTACTGTCTGCCCAGCATTTCGAACATGAGCCGAAATTTCGAACAGCCGAAGGGTAACTTCCGTGCGCATCACCGGAATCAGCACGCACGTGGTCGGCACGCCGTGGCGCAACCTGACCTACGTCCTGGTGCACACCGACGAAGGCATCACGGGTGTCGGCGAGACCCGCATGCTGGGCCACACCGACGCGCTGATCGGATACCTGAGAGAGGCCGAGCAGAACCACATTCTCGGGTCGGACCCGTTCGCCGTCGAGGACCTGACCCGCCGTATGAAGTACGGCGACTACGGCCGCGCGGGCGAGATCGTGATGTCCGGCATCGCCGTCGTCGAGATGGCCTGCTGGGACATCAAGGGCAAGGCCCTCGGCGTTCCGGTGTGGCAGCTGCTCGGCGGCAAGGTCACCGACAAGGTGAAGGCCTACGCCAACGGGTGGTACACCACCGAGCGGACGCCCGAGGCGTACCACAAGGCCGCTCAGGGCGTCATGGAGCGCGGTTACCGGGCACTGAAGATCGACCCCTTCGGCACCGGGCACTTCGAGCTCGACCACGAGCAGACCATGTACGCGGTCTCGCTGATCGAGGCCGTCCGGGACGCCATCGGCCCCGAGTCCGAGCTGATGCTGGAGATGCACGGCCGCTTCTCCCCCGCCACCGCCGTCCGGCTGGCCAAGGAGCTCGCGCCCTTCAAGCCCGCGTGGCTGGAGGAGCCGGTGCCGCCGGAGAACCTCAAGGCGCTGGAGAAGGTCGCCGCGAAGGTGGACATGCCGGTGGCCACGGGCGAGCGCATCCACGACCGGATCGAGTTCCGGGAGCTCTTCGAGAGCCAGGCCGTCGACATCATCCAGCCGGACGTCGGCCACATCGGCGGCATCTGGGAGACGCGCAAGCTCGCCGCGACCGCCGAGACCCACTACATGCTGGTCGCCCCGCACAACGTCGGTGGCTCCGTGCTCACCGCCGCCTCCCTCCAGGTCGGCTTCACCTCCCCGAACTTCAAGATCCTTGAGCACTTCAACGACTTCGCGGACGCCGAGATCAAGAAGGTGGTCAAGGGCGCTCCGCAGGTGAACCCGGAGGACGGCTGCTTCCACGTCTCCGACGCGCCCGGCCTGGGCGTGGAGCTGGACGTGGACGCCGCTGCCGAGTTCCCCCAGCAGCGGGCGCACTTCGACCTGTGGGCCGAGGGTTGGGAGAAGCGGAACCCGAAGGAAGCCCAGTGAGTTCCGCCGCTGTCGTCGTCGACGCCCCGGGCACCTTCCACCTGGCCGAGCACACGCCCCGCGACCCCGGTCCGGGCGAGGCGCTGGTGCGGGTGCACGCGAGCGGGATCTGCGGCAGCGACCGGGAGCTGTTCCAGGGCAACCGGCCCGAGGGGTACGTGCGCTACCCGCTCACGCCCGGCCACGAGTGGTCCGGAACGGTGGAGCGGGTCGGCGCCGGGGTCACCGGGACGCTCGTCGGCCGCAAGGTGGTCGGCGAGGGCTTCCGCAACTGCCAGGTGTGCGACCGCTGCCACGCGGGTGAGACCACGCTGTGCAGCGCCGGGTACGAGGAGACCGGGTTCACCCAGCCGGGCGCGATGGCGCCCACGCTCACCCTCCCGGCGAGGCTGCTGCATGTGCTGCCCGACGACGCCGACCTGACGGCGGCGGCCCTGCTGGAGCCGGCCGCCTGCATCGCGGCCGCCGCCCTCAAGGCGAACGCGCAGCCGGGCGAGAAGGTCGCCGTGGTCGGCACCGGCACCCTCGGGATGTTCGCGGTGCAGTTCCTCAAGGCCGTCTCGCCGGTGGAGCTGCTGGTCGTCGGCACCCGCCGGGACCGCGAGGGGCTGTCGCGGCAGTACGGCGCGACCGACTTCCGTACGAAGGACGAGCCGCTCCCGGACGACTTCGACGTCGTCATCGAGACCGCCGGGTCCGCCGACGCCGCGCGGACCTCCGCCGCTCTGCTGCGGCGTGGCGGGCGCCTGGTCCTCACCGGGATCCCGGCACCGGGTGCGAACGGGCTCGACCCCACGGATCTGGTCGTACGACAGCTGGAGGTGCACTCGGTCTTCGGGGCGCCGCCGGACGCGTGGGCGCACACCGTGCGGGTGTTCGGGGCCGGGTTGCTCGACCCGCTGCCGCTGGTCACGCACGAGCTGCCGCTCGCCGAGTTCCCGCAGGCCATCGAGCTCGTCGGGTCCGGTGATCCGAAGGTCGGCAAGGTCCTCCTTCGCCCCTAGCCGTACGCCGGTGCGGGGGCGAACTGACGGCCCCCGCACCGGCGTACACCCAAGCCCCGCACGACTTGAGCCGCGAACTTCGTCCGAAATCTCGAACATTCTAAGGACACCTTGTGACCGACGCTTCCGCCCCGTCAGCCCGTCGACCCGGCGAGCAGGCGCTCGCCGCCCTCGGTCTGAGCGCGCCCGACCTCTCCCCCGCCGACGCCTCGCCCCACACCTTCCCGGGCGGCGGCAGATGGCGCACCGAGATCCCCTCGTGCGAGGGTCCCGAAGCGCTGGCCGTCGTCCTGAAGGAGGCCTCGCGGCTCGATGTGCCGATCCACCGGATCAGCCAGGGCAGCGGCATCTGGATGCTGACCGACGCCGAGATCACGGAGATGGTCGAGGCGACCGGCGAACGTGACATCGAGCTCTGCCTGTTCACCGGCCCGCGCGGCACCTGGGACATCGGCGGTTCCACGCGCACCGACTCCCGGGGGGCCGGTCTGCGCGCCCGCGGGCACGACTCCGTCGCCGGGTGCGTCGAAGATGCCGTCCGCGCGACGGAGTTGGGCGTCAAGTGCCTCCTGGTCGCCGACGAGGGCGTGCTGTGGACCCTGCACCGTGCACGCGTCGCCGGGATCATCCCGGCCGACACCACCCTGAAGGTCTCGGCGCTGATCGGTCCGGTCAACCCCGCGGCGTACGCGGTGTACGAGCAGCTGGGCGGCGACTCCATCAACGTGCCCAGCGACCTGACGCTGGATCACCTCACCGAGATCCGGCGGGTCTCCGCCGCCCCCATGGACATGTACATCGAGGCCCCCGACGACCTGGGGGGGTATGTCCGCATGTACGAGGTTGCCGAGCTGATCCGGCGCGGGGCACCGCTGTACCTGAAGTTCGGTCTCTCCAAGGCGCCCGGGATCTACCCGTACGGCAACCACATGCGAGACCTGACGCTGGCCACCGCCAAGGAACGCGTCCGGCGCGGCCGGCTGGCCCTCGACCTGCTCGCACGGCACGGAGCCGACGGCGACATGGCACCCCTCGGCTCACGGCTGCCCGGCACGCTCAAGCGGTTCGACACGTCCGCATAACGTTCGAACAACGCCCCTTCACAGAAGAAGACGGGCTCAAACAGAATCCCACAAACCACTCGGTCTCCACACCCGCCGTCCAAGCGTCCTTGCACTGCCGGACCGAGCCTGCCCCACACACATCAAGGATGATGATCATGCGCACTCGCAGAGCCGCACTCGCCGCCGTCGCCGGAGCCGCTTCCCTCGCCCTGACCCTGTCCGCCTGCGGCCAGAACAGCGAGGGCGGCAGCAAGGAGGACAAGGGCAGTGCCAAGGGCGGCACCATCGGTATCGCGATGCCCACCAAGTCCTCCGAGCGCTGGATCGCCGACGGCAAGAACGTCGTCAAGGACCTGCAGGCCAAGGGCTACAAGACCAAGCTGGTCTACGGCGAGGACGACCCCGACCAGCAGGTCTCGCAGATCGAGAACCTGATCACGCAGGGCGTCAAGGGCCTGATCATCGCGGCCATCGACAACAAGTCGCTGAACAACGTGCTGCAGCAGGCCGCGGACGCCAAGATCCCGGTGATCTCCTACGACCGCCTGATCCTCGGCACGAAGAACGTCGACTACTACGCCTCGTTCGACAACGAGAAGGTCGGCAAGCTCCAGGGCTCGTACATCGTGCAGAAGCTCGGCCTGGACAGCGGCAAGAAGGGCCCGTTCAACATCGAGCTGTTCGCCGGCTCCAACGACGACAACAACACCAAGTACTTCTTCAACGGCGCGATGAGCGTGCTCCAGCCGTACATCGACAAGAAGCAGCTGGTCGTCAAGTCCAAGCAGACCGCGCTCAACCAGGTCACCACGCTGCGCTGGGACGGTGCCACCGCGCAGAAGCGCATGGAGGACATCCTCACCTCGACGTACACCAGCGGCAAGGTCGACGCGGTCCTGTCGCCCTACGACGGCATCTCCATCGGCATCATCGCCGCCCTGAAGTCGGACGGTTACGGCTCCGCCAGCAAGCCGCTGCCCGTCATCACCGGCCAGGACGCGGAGCTCGCCTCGGTGAAGTCGATCATCGCGGGCCAGCAGACGCAGACCGTCTACAAGGACATCCGCAAGCTCGCCAAGGTCGCCTCGACCATGATCGACGACGTCCTCAACGGCAAGAAGCCGGAGATCAACGACACCAAGTCGTACGGCAACGGTGTCAAGACCGTCCCCGCCTACCTGCTGCAGCCGGTGAGCGTCGACAAGACCAACTACACGAAGGAACTGGTCGACACCGGCTACTACACGGCGGACCAGCTCAAGTAGTCCCCGTGTCGGTGGAGTCGGCCACGCGGCGGAGCCGCATGTCGACACTCAGACCGGCCGTTCCTACGGATTGAAAGGGCACACCATGGCGGGACCCGTCCTGGAAATGCGCTCGATCGTCAAGACCTTTCCCGGGGTCAAAGCGCTGTCGGACGTCACGCTGACCGTCCGTCAGGGCGAGGTCCATGCCATCTGCGGCGAGAACGGCGCCGGGAAGTCCACCTTGATGAAGGTGCTCTCCGGCGTCCATCCGCACGGCAGCTACGAGGGCGACATCCTCTTCGAGGGTGAGCCCTGCGAGTTCAAGGACATCCGGGCGAGCGAGCAGCGCGGCATCGTGATCATCCATCAGGAGCTGGCGCTGGTGCCGTTCCTGTCGATCGCGGAGAACATCTTCCTCGGCAACGAACACGCCTCGAGCGGGTTCATCAACTGGAACGAGACGCTCAAGCACGCCACGGAACTGCTGCGCCGGGTGGGTCTGACCGACCACCCGGAGACCCGGATCGCCGACATCGGCGTGGGCAAGCAGCAGCTGGTGGAGATCGCCAAGGCGCTGTCCAAGAAGGTGAAGCTGCTGATCCTCGACGAGCCGACCGCGGCTCTCAACGACGAGGACAGCGGCAAACTCCTGGAGCTCATCCTGGAGTTGAAGAAGCAGGGCATCACCTCGATCATCATCTCCCACAAGCTGAACGAGATCCGGCGGGTCGCCGACTCGGTGACGATCATCCGCGACGGCAGGTCCATCGAGACCCTGGACGTGAAGTCGGAGGAGACCACCGAGGACCGCATCATCTCCGGCATGGTCGGCCGCGACCTCGACAACCGCTTCCCCGAGCGCACCGCGTACGAGGGCGAGCTGGACGCGGCACCCGCGCTGGAGATCCGCAACTGGACGGTGCACCACCCGATCGACCAGCAGCGCAAGGTGGTCGACGACGTGTCGATCAACGTGCGGCGCGGGGAGATCGTCGGCATCGCGGGTCTGATGGGCGCGGGCCGCACGGAGCTGGCCATGAGCGTCTTCGGGCGCAGCTACGGCCGGCACGCGGGCGGCACGGTCCTCAAGGACGGCAAGGAGATCCGTACGAAGACCGTCGCGGAGGCGGTCGAGCACGGCATCGCGTACGTCACCGAGGACCGCAAGCACTACGGCCTCAACCTCATCGACAACATCAACCGGAACATCTCGCTGACCGCCCTGGGCAAGGTCGCGAGGCGCGGTGTGGTCGATGAGCACGAGGAGCGGAAGGTCTCCGAGCGCTTCCGCAAGTCCATGAACATCAAGGCGCCGACCGTCTTCGAGACGGTGGGCAGGCTCTCCGGCGGCAACCAGCAGAAGGTCGTCCTCAGCAAGTGGATCTTCGCGGGTCCCGAGGTGCTGATCCTGGACGAGCCGACGCGCGGCATCGACGTGGGCGCCAAGTACGAGATCTACACGGTCATCGACCAGCTGGCCGCGGAGGGCAAGGCGGTCGTCTTCATCTCCTCCGAGCTGCCGGAGCTGCTCGGGATGTGCGACCGCATCTACACCATGGCCGCCGGGCGGCTCACGGGTGAGGTCCCGCGGGCCGAGGCCACGCAGGAAGTGCTGATGCGCCAGATGACGAAGGACAAAGAGGTAACCCGATGAGCACGGATGTGACGGACAAGGTCCCGGCCTCGGCGCCGCCCGGGAAGGGCGGGGGGTCGGCCTCCGGCGAGAACCTGCTGCAGCTGATGCTGGGCGGTCTGCGCCGCAACATGCGGCAGTACGGCATGCTCATCGCGCTCGGCCTGATAGTGGTCCTGTTCCAGGTGTGGACCGGCGGCGACCTGCTGCTGCCGCGCAACGTCTCCAACCTGGTGCTGCAGAACAGCTACATCCTGATCCTCGCGATCGGCATGATGCTGGTGATCATCGCGGGTCACATCGATCTGTCGGTCGGATCGCTGACCGCCTTCGTGGGCGCGACCGCGGCCGTCCTGACGGTCCAGCACAGTGTGGCGTGGCCGCTGGCCCTGGTGCTGTGCCTGCTGGTGGGCGCGGTGGCCGGCGCGGTGCAGGGCTATCTGATCGCGTATCTCGGCATCCCGTCGTTCATCGTGACCCTCGCGGGCATGCTGCTCTTCCGCGGTCTGACGGAGATCTTCCTGCAGGGCCAGACCCTCGGCCCGTTCCCGAACGGTCTGCAGGACCTCGGCAACGGCTTCCTGCCTGCGGTCGGCCCGAACACCAACTACCACAACCTCACCCTCCTGCTGGGCTTCGTCCTGCTGGCCTTCGTGGTCTACCAGGAGGTCCGCGACCGCAAGCGCCAGCAGGAGTTCTCGCTGGACGTGCTGCCGCGCAACGCCTTCCTGCTCAAGCTGGTCGCCATCGCCGCCGCGGTCCTCGCGGTCACCATGCTGCTCGCCAGCTACCAGGGCGCGCCGATCATCCTGATCGTCCTCGGTGTGCTGGTGGTCGGCTACGGCTACGTCATGCGCAACGCGGTCTTCGGCCGGCACATCTACGCGATCGGCGGTAACCTGCCGGCGGCGAAGCTGTCCGGCGTCAAGGACAAGAAGGTCACCTTCCTTGTCTTCCTGAACATGGGCGTGCTCGCGGCCCTGGCGGGTCTGGTGGTCGCCGCCCGCCTGAACGCGGCATCTCCGAAGGCGGGCCTGAACTTCGAGCTCGAGGCGATCGCCTCGTCGTTCATCGGTGGCGCGTCCATGAGCGGCGGTGTCGGTACCGTCCTCGGCGCGATCATCGGCGGTCTCGTCCTCGGCGTGCTGAACAACGGCATGAACCTCCTCAGTGTCGGCACCGACTGGCAGCAGGTCATCAAGGGCCTCGCCCTGCTGGCCGCGGTCGGGTTCGACGTGTGGAACAAGCGCAAGTCCGGCTCGTAGACCGGAGTGACCGGATCGGGCCCCGCCGCACGGCGGGGCCCTTCCCATGGGAGGAGAGGCAGGACCGATGGGAGGAGAGGCAGGACCGGTGAAATCGCTCTTCGGCAAGCTCGCCGACGGCACGGAGGTCCACCGCTGGTCGCTGGAGAACGGCGGCACCCGGCTGAGGGTCCTGAACTGGGGCGGCGTGGTCCAGGGCCTGGAGATCCCCGACCGGCACGGCCACTACGGCAACGTCTCCCTGGGCTTCGACAACATCGACGACTACGTCACCAGGACCCCGTACTTCGGCGCCCTGATCGGCCGGTACGGCAACCGCATCGCCGAGGGCCGGTTCACCCTGGACGGCAAGACCTACCAGCTGTCCGTGAACGACGGCGTCAACAGCCTGCACGGCGGCGAGCAGGGCTTCGACAAGCACATCTGGGACGTCGAGCCGTTCGCCGAGGGCTCCGACGTCGGCCTGGTGCTGCACCACACCGGCACCGACGGCGAGATGGGCTACCCCGGCACCCTCAAGACCAAGGTGACGTACACCCTCACCGGGCACGGCGACTGGATCATCGACTACGAGGCCACCACCGACAAGGCCACGGTCGTCAACCTCACCAGCCACGTCTACTGGAACCTGGCCGGCGAGGGCAGCGGCACCATCGAGGACCACGAGCTCACGATCGAGGCCTCCCGCTACACGCCCACCGACGCGGGCCTCATCCCGACCGGCGAACTGGCGACGGTGGCCGGCACCCCCTTCGACTTCCGCACGACCAAGCCGATCGGCCGCGACATCCGCGCCGGCCACATCCAGCAGGTGCAGGCCAAGGGTTACGACCACAACTGGGTCCTGGACAAGGGCATCACGTCCGAACCCGAGCACGTCGCCACTGTGCACGACCCGCGCTCCGGCCGCACCCTGAAGATCGCCACCGACCAGCCGGGGCTGCAGTTCTACTCCGGCAACTTCCTCGACGGCACGCTCACCGGCACGGGCGGCAGGACCTACCGTCAGGGTGACGCGCTGTGCCTGGAGACGCAGCACTTCCCTGACTCGCCGAACCAGGCGGACTTCCCGTCCACGGTGCTGCGGCCGGGGCAGACGTATCGCACCCGGACGGTGCATACGTTCAGCGCGTAGCGCTCTGTTGGGGTTGTGGGAAACTGCGGGTCCGCTGTGGCTGGTCGCGCCCACGCGGCGGAGCCGCAAAATCGAGCGCAGCCCCGCGCTCCTTTCAGGGGCGCGATCGGCGCCCGGACGTGGAAGGCGTGGGGGCGGTTCCCGAACTCACACCCCTTTCATATGCGTTGAACAACGCCACCCCTGCCCCCGTATCTAAGGGCGGCCCGTGCTCCCCCGCGCGGGCCACCCAAACGCGACGGGCCCGGTCGTCCCTGCCGGGCCCGCCCCATACGGAGGTTCCATGGCCGAGAACGTCACCTCGCTGTTCCGCGGCAACGCGGCACACAGCCCGTCGATGGCGGCGCTGACGCGGCAGGGCGGCGACGGGACCGGCCCCGTGGACTTCTGTGTCCCCTGCAATCCGTACTTCCCCACCCCGGCCATGTTCGAGGAGATGTCGGCCCGGCTGCGCGACATCGTCACGTACTACCCGAGCAGTGCCGACACGATCACCGCCGAGCTGTGCAACCTGCTGCAGCTCCCGCCGCAGTGCGTGGCGATGGGCAACGGCTCGACCGAACTGATCACCTGGATCGACCACCTGATGGTCCGTGAGTCCCTCGCCATCCCCGTCCCCACCTTCGGCCGCTGGACCGACCAGCCGATGGAGACCGGCAAGCGGGTCGACATGTTCCCGCTGCAGGAGTCCAGCGGCTTCGCCCTGGACCTCGCCAAGTACGCCGAGTTCATCCGGGCCCGCGGCACCCGCGTCGCCGTCGTCTGCAACCCGAACAACCCCGACGGCGGCTTTCTGCCCCGGCAGTCCCTCGTGCAGTTCATGGACGCGATGGCCGACCTGGACCTCATCGTCATCGACGAGTCGTTCCTCGAGTTCGCGGACGCCGAGGCCGAACCCTCGGTCGTCCAGGAGGCGATGATCCGCCCGAACGTCATCGTGCTGCGCAGCCTCGGCAAGAACTTCGGCCTGCACGGCATACGTTTCGGCTACCTGGTCGCCAACCCGGCGCTGGCCGGCCGGGTCCGCGCCATGCTCCCGAAGTGGAACCTCAACTCCTTCGCCGAGTACGTGGTGTTCATGCTCAAGGAGCACGGGGCCGAGTACGCGCAGAGCCTCCACCAGGTGCGCCGTGACCGCCTGGACATGGCCAGCCAGCTCTCGGCCCTGCCCGGCCTCACGGTCTACCCCTCCCAGGGCAACTTCCTCTTCGTACGCCTCCCCGTGGGCGCCGAAGGCACCGTGGTCCGGGACCGGATGCTCAACGAGCACCGGATCCTGGTCCGCGAGTGCGGCAACAAGATCGGTTCGTCCAGCCGCTTCCTGCGACTCGTGGTGCGCCCCCAGGTGGATGTGCGTCGCCTGGTGTCCGGCCTGGAACAGGTGCTCTACGGGACCAGGAGGGGAGCCGCCGTACCCGAGCTGGGCACCGGGACCAGCTACAGCTCGGGTACGGCGGCCGTGGACCGTCTGGTCAGCGCCACCAACGGGGCGGGCATGCCGCTCGCCGCGATGGCCTCCGGCGGTTCGGTGGGGGGTGGGGCGCCGATGCCCATGCCGATGCCGGCGGCGCAGGCCCCGATGCCGGCGGTGGCCCAGGCGGCCCCCCAGCCAGTCGGCTACCCGGCCCAGGCGCCGATGCAGCCGGTACCGGCCCCGGCCCCGATGCAGCAGCCGGCCCCGGCGCCCATGCCCACTCCGGTGCCCTTCCCGACGCCGATGCCCACGCCTGTACCGGCCCCGGCCCCCGGCCCGACCCCGCCCGGCGTCCCGGCCCGCGGCGGCCTCACGGCGGCCCAGGTACGCGGCACCACGGGCCCCGCCCCGGGCCTCACCCCGGCCCCGGCAACGGGCTGGCCGAACGCCCAAAGCTGGCCGAACGCGGCGGGCATGGGACAAGCGGGCTGATCGCCATAGGGGGTGCGTTGCAGTCACCGGCGTCAGCAACAGCGCCCCAAAGGGGCGCGGGGCTGTATCGATTTGCGGCTCCGCCGCGTGGGCGCGACAAGCCACATCGAACCCGCAGACGCACCACAAACCCCATCGCGGCGCATCAGTAGGCGACGGGCCACCCCTTGCTCGTCAACGACCCCGGCAGGTTTTCGAAAGTGACAGCCACCCCGGGAGGTCGACCTCCGCCCGGACGGTCTTGCCGGGCGGAGGTTCGCGGTCCACTACCTCCCAGCGGTCGGCGAGCGCGTCCACGAGGAGGAGTCCGCGGCCGGTCTCTTCGAGAAGGTTCGAGGGCGGCGGTGTGCGCGGGTGCCGTTCGGCGCGGGTGTCGGTGACCTCGATACGGACGCTGCCGGTGACGAGGGAGAGCCGCAGCTCGAAGTCCCGCCCGGGGACACGGCCGTGGGTGACGGCGTTGGCGGCGAGCTCGGCGACGATCAGCGCGACGGTGTCGGAGGTGTCACTGCCGTGCGGGATGCCCCAGGCGTCCAGTTGGTTCACCGAGAGGTGCCGGGCGAGGCGGGCGGCGCGCGGGGTGGCGGTCAGACGCGGGGCGAACACACGTACGGTGACCGGGGGTTGGGGGGTGGGGAGGCCTGTCATAGGCCCAATCTGGCGGGATTGGTGGGCAGTTCACCAGGTCCGGGGCGCGTACGCTGCGGGAGCGTACGCGGTGACGGACTGGACAGTACACGTGACCGACCGTAACCATGGGCGCGGGAGGTGATCGACAGTGGTCGATGGTGCGGTGGGGACGGGCGGCGAACCTGAGCCTTCGGACAGCCTGCGGACGTTCGGCGCGTTCTTCCAGGCGCTGCGGGAGCACGCGGGACTGAGCCGCGAGGAGTTCGCCAATCTGGTGCGCTTCTCCAAGCACACGGTGGCGTCGGTGGAGTTGGGGCGCCGGATGCCGGACATGATCCTCGTGGAGCGGGCGGAGGAGGTCACCGGGAACACGGGAGCGTTGCGGAAGGCGTTCCCGAAGCTGGCTCGGCAGCCGGGGCTGGCGGCTTGGTTCCGGCGGTGGGCGCTCCTGGAAGCGACCGCGATCACCCTGTACACGTACGAATGCCGGTTGATTCCGGGGTTGTTGCAGACGGAGGCGTACGCACGGCAGCTGTTCGTCGACGAGTTGCCGCCGCTGGCCGACGACGGGATCGAGGCCCAATGGGAAGCACGAGCCGAACGACAGCGGCTACTGCGGGAGCGCCCGAACACCGCGTTCAGCTTCATCCTCGAAGAGCACTTGTTCTTGCGGCAGACTGGTGGCGTGGAGGCCACGCGCGAGCTCATCGATCACGTACTGGACGTCTCCGAACTGCGGAACGTCGAGATCCAGATCATGCCGCTGGTGCGGGCGTCGCATGCCGGGCTGCATGGCCCCATGCAGCTGCTGGAGACGTCCGAGAACAAGTGGTTCGCATACGTCGAGGGGCCGGAATGCGGTCAGTTCATCGCCGACTCAAAGGTCGTGAGCGTGCTCCAGCGGCGATATGCCAGGATGCGTGCGCAGGCTCTCACCCTCGAAGATTCCGTGAGCCTGTTGCAGCGGATGCGAGGAGACCTATGAGCACCAGCGAACTGAAGTGGTTCAAGTCGAGCTACAGCAGCAGCGGTTCGGGCGACTGCGTCGAGGTCGCCCTGGACTGGCACAAGTCCAGCTACAGCAGCAGCGGTGACGGCGACTGCGTCGAGATCGCCACCTGCCCCACCACCATCCACATCCGCGACTCCAAGAACAAGCAGGGCCGCCAACTCGCCCTCTCCTCCCCCACCTGGGAAAGCTTCCTCACGTACGTCACCTGCTGAGCAGGCCCGTGGGGGCCGTCCGCCGGAACAACCCCCACGGGCCGTGCGCCTCAGGACGCCGGGCACTCCTTCCACGCCATGTGGTACGTGGTGCTGATGTTCCCGTCGGTCGAGTCCATGGTCATGAAGCTGACCTTGCCCGGGTTCGCGGTCCCCGCGTTCACTCTCAGCTCGGTGTTGATGTTGAAGTTACGGAGAACTCCGCAGGGCGCCCAGACCAGTTGGGCCACGTCCGTGCTGTCGGTGGCCTGCCAGTCGTCGTTGTACGAGCCGCTGAACGGGTGGGTCTTGGGCACCGTGTTCGAGGAGCCCTGGAAGTAGTACGAGGCCTTCTGCGTCGCGGACGCGCCGGGCTGGAGCGAGAGGAAGCCCCGGTAGTCGGCGCTGGCGATGGCGTAGGTGAAGCCCTGGGGGACGTGCACGATCAGGTTGAGCTGGCAGTTCCTGCGGAAGGCCGTGGGGTCGGAGTTGCCGCCGGCCTGGGCGAGGTACTGGCTGTAGGTCACCGTGAAGGCGGTGTTGTCCGGGGAGACGGCGACGGCCGCGGTGCCCTGGGGACAGCCGGATCCGTTCACGGTCGCCACGTCGATGACGATCTTGTCCGGGGGCGGGTTGTCGACGACGGGGGACGAGGCCGGGCCGGGCAGTGCAGTGGTGAGCAGAGCGGCTATGGCGCCGCTCAGCAGGTATCCACCAGCCATGGTTTCTCCGGTTCTGTGAGTGGGGGGTGGCACGCCCCAGCCGACCGAGAACCCCGAGAGCTCTTTGAAGAAACCATGGGGATCCTGTGAAGGCGCGAGGCGATCGCATCGTAGGGAGGCGCACGCGAACCCGTCAGGGCGAACTCAAGCCATTCACAGACGGGGATTTCACAGCAACGGCTCGATGATCTTCGCAAGCCGAGCTTCCGTCACCGCTCCCATCCGCACCGCCGCCACCCTCCCCGACGAGTCGACGACGATCGTGAACGGCAGCCCCTGCGTGGTCACCACGCCCCGCGGAAGCCTCAACAGCTGCTTGCCCGACGGATCGATCAGGGAGGGGTAGTCCAGCCGGTACTGCTTCTGGAAGGCGAGTCCGGCACCCCGGCCCGCGTCGTTGTCGAGACCCAGTACGCGCAGCCCGCGGGCGCCGTACTTCTGCTGGATCTTCTTGAGCTCGGGCGCCTCCGCCCGGCAGGGACCGCAGTAGGAGGCCCACGCGTTGATCAGGACGACCTCGCCCCGGTAGTCGGACAGGCTGACCGTCCTACCCTCAAGGGAGGGCCCGGAAAGGTTCGGGACGGCAGGTCGCTCGCCCTCCTTCCAGGTTCTGATCAGCGGATCCCCGGGGCTGGTGTCGCTGATCGGCGCCGGGGAGGAGCAGCCGGCGAGGACCGCCGAACAAGCCGCCGCCACCAGCACGTACCTGTGTCGAGTCCTCGTCATCGGCCGGCCAGTCCCCCGTGCAGTTCGTCCGTCCCCGTCCCGCTGAGGACGACCTCCAGGCTCCCCGACCGCCAGACGCACAGCAGCCACGCGGCGGGCAGTTGGAGCGTGTACAGCGCGACGATCGCCATGACGAACGCCCAGTCCGCCGGTGCGCCGTCGCCTTCAGCCCAGGCCGACACCCCCCAGCAGAGCAGCAGCGCCGCCAGGTAGACGGACCCGTCGACCAGCGTCACGCGCCAGCGCGGCAGGGGTGCCAGCAGACGCCGGGCCAGCACCAGGGAGATGGTCGCGGCGCCCACGAAGACCGCGTGCCACGGGTTCTTCCACCAGAAGTCGGCCCAGCCCCCGACACTCCCGCCGGGCGCGGCCTGCCAGGCCAGGTCCACCCCGGCTCCGACCAGCCAGGACAGGACAACGACGGTGAGCGCGTACGAGACAGCGCCCCGCCAAGTGACGGTCACGCCACTCCCCCTTTCGCCGACGGGACCCAACTGCGGCCCGCCACAAGGTCATTGTGCGCCCCGGCACTGCGGGGGCCCGGTCCGGGGTCGGCGGCGGACTGTCCTAACGTTTCGTCCATGCCGTCGATACGTCTGCGCCCGACCCGCCTCACCCTGGTCGTGGGCGCCTGCGTCCTCGCCGGCGGTGCCGCCCTCGCCGCCTACAGCTTCGCCCATACCGATGCCGACGCCGGCGTGCGCCCCGCCAGGTTCTCCGGCGCACCGCACTGCCACCGCATCACCGACAGCGCCCCGGCCTCCCTCGGCGGCCTGTCCCGCCGGGACGGCAGCCTTCCCGGGATCGCCGTCTGGGGGGCCGGGACATCGTGCTGCGCTGCGGCGTCACGCCTCCGGGAGTCACCGCCGACCCGTGTTTCGCGGTCGACGGGGTGGACTGGGTCATGGACCTGGCGCAGTCCACCGACACCAGAAAGGTGATCGTCACCTACGGCCGCGACCCGGCGACCCAGGTCGTCTTCGACGGGTCGAGCCAGACCGACGCGGCCCTGATCGACCTCTCCCGGACCGTCGCCTTGGTCAAGCAGACGTCCCACTGCATCAAGCGCGACTGACCCGCTAGGGGTTCTCCCAGGCCGCCGGCTCCGCCGCCAGTTCCCGTACCGGCTCCGGCAGGGCGTCCGCCGCGATGTCCGCGATGGTGACGCCCTCCAGGATGCGGCGGACATTGGCGCGCAGCGCGATCCACAGCGGCAGCAGCGGCTGTGCGGAGCCCGTGTACTCCAGGCCCGTGGGCCGCTCCCCGCGCACGGACACGATCGGGCCGTCGACCGCCCGGATCACATCCGCGACCGTGATCCGCGCGGCCTCGCGGGCCAGCCGGTAGCCGCCGCCTCCCCCGCGCCGGCTGTCGACGATGCCGCCGCGCCGCAGATCGCCGAGGATCCCCTCCAGGAACTTGTGCGGGATCTCCTGCGTGGCGGCGATGACCTCCGCCTTCACGGGCACGTCGTCCTGCCGGACCGCAAGTTCAAGAACCGCCCGTACCGCGTAATCCGCCCGTGCCGAGATCCTCATACGACCATTGTGCTGGCTGCGGCCGTACACAATGACCTCGCACGATGACCTCACACGCGCCGCCGACCGGCCGGCCCGACGGGAGGCTCCCTTGGGGCTCAGCAGACGTACCTTCAACGCCCTCGCCGGCGCCACGGCCCTCGGTCTGGCCCTGGGCGGCAGCGGCGCCATGACCTGCGCCTACGCCGCCCAGACCGCCCCCACGGGCCCGCCGCCCGGCACGCCGGGCGCGGACGGGCGCCGGCACACGGTCGGCTTCGACCGCTACTCGCTCCTCGTCGACGGCAGACGGCTGGTCGTCTGGTCGGGCGAGATGCACCCCTTCCGGCTGCCGAGCCCGTCCCTGTGGCGTGACGTCCTGCAGAAGATGCGCGCCCACGGCTACAACACGGTCAGCATCTATGTGTCCTGGAACTACCACTCCCCCGCACCCGGGCACTACGACTTCACCGGCATCCGCGACCTGGACCTGTTCCTGCGGACGGCGAGCGAGACCGGCCTGTACGTCATCCTCCGCCCCGGCCCCTACATCAACGCCGAGATCGACGGCGGCGGCTTCCCCGGCTGGCTGACGGCCACCGAGGGCCGGGCACGGACCGCCGACCCGACGTATCTGTCGTACGTCGACGAGTGGCTGACCCAGGTGAACGCCATCGTCGCCCGGCACCTGTACACCAGGGGCGGTGGGACGGTCCTGCTCTACCAGATCGAGAACGAGTACGACGCGTACGTCGACGAGCCCACCGGCCGCGACTACATGGCCCACCTGTACCGGAAGGTCCGCTCCGACGGCATCGACGTACCGCTCTTCCACAACGACAAGGGCCGGAACGGATACTGGATCCCCGGCTCCTTCGACACGGGAGGCGAGAAGGGCCGCTGGCTGTACGGCTTCGACGGCTATCCGTCGCCGACCCTGGCCCCGCCCGACTGGGGGCACTTCGGGACCGGCGGGGCCAAGGGCGGCGCGACGGCGAGCCCCCGAACCCCAGGCTTCGTACCGGAGTTCGGAGGTGGCTGGTTCGATCCGTGGGGCGGTGCCTGGTTCGAGGGGAAGGGGTACGCGGAGTCGCGGCGGCTGCGGGACGCGGCGTACGAGCGGCGCTTCTACCTCACCAACCTCGCCAACGGCATCACCCTGCACAGCGTCTACATGACCTTCGGCGGCACCTCGTGGGGCTGGCTGCCCGCGCCGGTCGTCTACACGTCGTACGACTACGGGGCGGCCATCGACGAGGGCCGCCAGCCGACCGACAAGCTGATCCCCATGCACCAACTCGGGCATCTGCTGCGGCACTTCCCGGACTTCGCCAAGCTGGACCGCGCGAAGGACGTGGAAGCGGACGGCGCGGCGGACGGGCTGAAGGTGTACCACCTGGCCAACCCCGACACCGGCGCCCATGTGTACGTCCTGCGCAACGACGGCGAGGTGCCGGTCGCCTCCGGACTTCCGCTGCACGGCGCCGAACTCCCCGTCCCGGTGGCGGTCCCGGCGCAGGACGCGCGGCTGCTCGCCACCGGGATCAGGCTGGGGCTGCGGAAGCTGCGTTACTCCAACGCCCAGCCCATGCTGGCCCTCACCGCCGGACGACAGCAGATCGCCGTGCTCACCGGGCGGCCGAAAGAGGACACGGTGACCGCACTGGAGTGCGCGAGCGAGCCGACGGTGACCGTACTGGAGGGGGAGGCCGAACATGCGTACGCGGACGGGCTGTTGCGGGTCGAAACCCAACTGGACGGCCTCACGCGGGTGTTGGTGAGCGGCGGCGGAACATCCACCCCCCTCCTCCTGCTCCTCGCGGACGACGAGACCTCCGTACGGCTGTGGCCGCACGACACCCCGTCCGGCCCGGTCCTCGTGTACGGGCCCGCCCTGCTGCGGACCGCGGCCGTCGACGGAACGACGGTCCGGCTGACGGGAGACACCATCGAGGCGGCGGACCTGGAGGTGTGGGGACCACGCGGCATCCACGAACTCACCTGGAACGGGAGGGAGTTGAAAGCCCATGCGACCTCCTCCGGCAGCCTGCGCGCCGCGCAGCCGCTGGCCGGTGTCGGGGCGGTCGTACTGCCCGCGCTGAGCAACGGCTGGCTGCGGAAGACGGAGAACCCCGAGTCGGCGCCCGCCTTCGACGACTCCTCCTGGACACCCGCCGACAAGACCACCACCCACAGCACCACACCGGTCCCCGCCGGACAGCCGGTCCTCTTCGCCGACGACTACTCCTTCCACTACGGCGACGTCTGGTACCGCGGGCGCTTCACCGACGCGACCGGCGCCGAGTCCGTGTCCCTCGCCTACAGCACCGGCACACAGGGGCTGCTGATGGCCTGGCTGGACGGGCGGCCGCTGGGGACGCACCGGATGCCCGTGCCGGACAACAAGACGGTGCGGAAGGGGAGTTGGGCGGCCACGGCCGTCTTCTCGGTACCGGAGGAGCTGCGCACGGACGAGCCGCATGTGCTGTCGGTCCTCGTCCGCCGCATGCAGCACGACCAGGACGGCAAGTCCCAGGACACGCACAAGGTGGCGCGCGGGCTGACCGCGGTCACCTTCACGGGGGCCGCCCCGAAGATCAGCTGGCGGCTGCAGGGCGAGACGGCGCCGGACCCCGTGCGCGGGCCGCAGAACAACGGCGGGCTGTACGGGGAGCGCAGCGGCTGGCATCTGCCGGGGTACGGCGACGGCGGCTGGGAGCCGGTGCGGCTGCCGCGGGCGGACCGGCGGCAGGGGGTGACCTGGTACCGGACGTCCTTCCGGCTGGCCGTCGACGCCGGCACCGACGCCTCCGTGGGGCTGGTCCTCGACGACGACCCGGCCCGCGCCTACCGGGTCCAGATCTTCCTGAACGGCTGGAACATGGGCCAGTACATCAACGATGTGGGCCCCCAGCACACCTTCGTGCTCCCGAACGGGATTCTGCGCACACGTGGCGCCAACACACTCGCCCTGGCGGTCCTGTCCGACGGAACCACACCGTCGGGACCGTCCGACGTACGGCTGACCTTGCTCGGCGCGGCGGCCGGAGGAGTACCGGTGACCCCTGTGTCCTCCCCCGGCCCGTCGGCGGCTAGGCGAGCCTGATCACGTTCCAGGACAGCGGTTCCAGTACGGCGGCGAGCGTGCCGTCCCGCAGCGCGGTGCCCTCGACCGTGTGCGGGGCCACGCGCTCGGGGTCGTCGAGGGTGTTGCGGGCGTCCGGGTCGGCGTCGGCGAGGGCGCTGTGCTCGACGACCTCCGTCAGGTCCAGGCCGTGCACGGCGACTTCGAGGGGCAGCGCCTCGGTGCGGCTGCGGTTGACGGCGAGGACGGTGACGGTGCCGTCCTCCGCGCGCACGGCGGTGGCGTGCAGGAGGTCGGTCTCGCCGTACTTCTTCGTCTGGTACGTCGGTGAGTCGACCCGGACGTCGAGGACCTGGCCGCGGCCGTACTTCGAGGCCTGCGCGAAGGGGAAGAAGGTCGTCTGGCGCCAGGCCGGGCCGCCGGGCTCGGTCATGATCGGGGCGATGACGTTGACGAGCTGGGCGAGACAGGCGACGGTGACGCGGTCCGCGTGCCGCAGCAGGGCGATGAGCAGCGAGCCGAAGACGACGGCGTCCAGGACGCTGTAGTTGTCCTCCAGCAGGCGGGGGGCCTCCGCCCAGTCCCGCGCGCCGGAGTTCTCGATCTCGTGCCACTTGGAGATGTACCAGACGTTCCACTCGTCGAAGGAGAGGTTGATCCTCTTCTTCGACTTCAGCTTCGCACCGATGTGGTCGGCGGTGGCGACCACGTTCTCGATGAAGGACTCCATGTCGACGGCGGAGGCCAGGAAGGAGTCGGCGTCACCGTCCTCGGGCTGGTAGTAGGCGTGCAGGGAGATGTGGTCGACGAGGTCGTACGTCTCCTCCAGGACCGTCGCCTCCCAGGCGGCGAAGGTCGGCATGGACTGGCTGGAGGAGCCGCAGGCGACGAGTTCGACGCCCGGATCGATCTGGCGCATCGCGCGGGCGGTCTCGGCGGCGGTCCGGCCGTACTCCTGGGCGGTCTTGTGGCCGGTCTGCCAGGGGCCGTCCATCTCGTTGCCCAGGCACCACAGCTTGATGCCGAAGGGATCCGTGTCACCGTGCGCGGCACGGAGGTCGGACAGGGCAGTGCCGGCGGGGTGGTTGGCGTACTCCTGGAGTTCGAGGGCCTCGGCGACGCCCCGGGTGCCGAGGTTGAGCGCCATCATGGGCTCGGCCTGGGGGCCGATCTTCTTCAGGAAGGCGATGTACTCGGAGAGGCCGAAGCGGTTGGTCTCGGTGGAGCGCCAGGCGAGGTCCAGCCGCCGCGGGCGGTCCGCGGCGGGGCCGACCGAGTCCTCCCACTTGTAGCCCGACACGAAGTTGCCCCCGGGGTAGCGGATGGCGGTGACGCCGAGTTCTCGGACGAGGTCCAGGACGTCGGTGCGGATGCCGTCCTCGTCGGCCGCGGGGTGACCTGGCTCGAAGATGCCGGTGTAGACGCAGCGGCCGAGGTGTTCTACGAAGGAGCCGAAGAGGCGGGGGTTGACCTTGCCCACGGTGAAAGCCGGGTCGAGCGTGAAGCGGGCGGTGCGCATCAGTGCCTTTCTGGGTTGTTTCTCGTCGCTGTTCGGCATTTCGAAATATGCTCGTAAGTTCGAACGGGACCGTAGATAGGAAGCGCTTGCCAGTCAATGGTTTGGGCAGGACTTTCCAGCCAGGGCGGCAGTTCGAGGTTGAACGACGGCGTAGGCTCGGACGGCCTGTCGTGCGGCGTCGGAAGGGGGAGCGATGAACATCGCGGCCGGGCTGCGGCGCTCGCGGAGGGTGTCCGGGATGCGGAAGCTGACGGACCGTCTCGGGGCGGCGATGCGGGCCAGACCTCGCCCGGTTACCGATGCGCGGGAGCTGTGCCGGGCGCTGTGCGAGGAGATGAGTGTGCTGCGCGGCGGGCGGCCGGTGGAGCTGCGCTTCGAGCGGTTTCCCGACGAGCTCGAAGTCACCGGGCTGTGGGTGGAGTTCTCCGACTTCGACCTGGTGATCGTCGAGGAGCGGGCCGAGGCGGTGCAGCAACTGGTCATCCTCGGCCATGAGTTGTGGCATCTGCACGCCGGACACAGCCATCACCATGTGGCGGGGGCGGCGCTGGCCGACCGGCGCAAGTGGAACGCCTTCAAGGACGCAGCCCTGTCGGTGGCCGCGCGCGACGGTTCCCGCGTCGCCGACGAGGCGGAGGCCGACGACTTCGGGCACCGGCTCGCGGGCGCCTTCCGGCCACTGCTGACGGGGCAGGGCCCGGACCCGCGGCCCGGCCCCGTACAGCGTTCGCTGGGCTACCGCAGCGGCAGGAGGACGGGGTGAGCACTGTGCTGGCGCTCGACCCCGCCGGCCTCCTCGGCCGGCTGTACATCTCGTTCTGGATCCCCGCCGTCGTCCTGGCCACCGCACTGGTGATCAAGCTGCCCAGCATCCTCAAGCTGTGGCGGGACCCCCTGCTGCGTGCCGTCGGCGGACTGCTGCTGTTCGCCTGCGCGGTGTTCGCCTTTGCGGCCCCGGGCACCATCGTCTGGACCAACCGGGTCACCGGCGTGCCGAACATCGCCGCGCCCTTGGTGTACTCGCTGATCACCGCGTTGTCCGCGTCCTGGCTCCTGCTGGTCGTGCACTGGCGCAACGGCCCCACCGACCGCCGGGAGCAGACGCGGCGCGCGACCCGCTGGGTGATCTCCGTCTACGCGGCCGTCGTCATCACCCTGTGGGTGCTGTTCGCGCTCGCCGACGTGCCCGTGGAACAGCCCCGGAACCTGGACACCTACTACGCCAGTACGCCGTTCATGCGCGAGGAGATCCTGCTCTATCTCACCGCGCACACCGTGGCCTGCACGATCACGACCCGGCTGGTGTGGAACTGGATCCGCACCGACGGCCTGGACGCCTGGCTGCGCTGGGGGCTCAGGTTCCTGGGCATCGGTTACGCGACGAACCTGCTCTTCAGCGCGGCCAAGTTCACGGCGGTGGCAGCCCGGTGGACCGGTCACGACCTGGACTGGCTGAACGCCAACATCGCGCCGTCGGCCGCCTGCATCGCCGCCACGCTCGTCGCGGTCGGCTTCATCGTCCCGCACGCCGGACAGTACCTTCAGGACCGCTGGCTGGTCCGCCGGCGGCACCGGGAGCTGAGGCCGCTCGCCCGGCTGATGCGGACCGTCGTGGGCAGCCGTGAACCGCTCGCCCTGCGCGCTACCGCGGAGATCCGGCTGATCCGCCGCGAGACCTACATCCGCGACGCGCTCCTGCAGCTGTCGAGGTTCCTCGACGAGGGCCTGCGCGGCCGGGCCCACGACGCCGCTCTCGCCCTCGGCCACGAACGCGGCCGGGCCCAGGCTCTCGCCGCCGCCGTGACGATCCTTCAGGCCGTCGAGACCGGACGGCACGCCGCGGACGGCGACAGCGACGGCGGCACTGAGGGGCCCGACACCTCGTATCTGCTCCAGGAGATCCAGGCCGTTTCCGAAGCCCTGCGCCACCCCGACGAGATCACGGCGGCACGCACCCTCGCGGCCGCCCCGGCAGAGAGCATGTCCACGCATGACTGAACGTCCTTCCCCCGCCAGGCGAGTCGCCGTCGTCCTCGGGGGATCCCACACCGGCATGCTCGCGGCCGGGGCCCTGGTCGGCCTCGCCGACCGGGTCGTCGTCGTGGAACGCGATGAACTGCCCGCGACACCGGCGCCCCGCAAGGGACTTCCGCAGGCCGGGCACGCCCATATGCTCTGGTCGGGCGGGGTACGGGCGACGGAGGAACTGCTGCCGGGCGTCACCGGGGCGCTCCTGAACGCCGGGGCGCGCCGGGCGCCGGTCACCACGGACATGGTCGCCCTGTCGGCGCACGGCTGGTTCAGGCGCTGGCCCGAGTCCCACCATGTCGTCCTGGCCGGGCGGGACCTGCTGGACGCGACGATACGGGCGCACGTCCTCGCGGACGACCGCGTCGAGGTGCTGGAGGGCACGGAGGTACTGGGGCTCACGGGCAGCGCGAAGGCCGTCACCGGTGTCCGGGTACGCGCACGCGACGGCCGGGAGCGGACCCTCGACGCCGGCATGGTCGTCGACGCCACCGGCCGCGGCTCCGGGGCGCCCCGCTGGCTCGCGGCCCTCGGACTGCCCGCGCCGGAGCGCCGCCAGGTCGACACCGGCCTCGCCTACGCCAGCCGGCTCTACCTCGCGCCCGACGGGGCCCGCGACGGTTTCCCGGTGGTCAACGTGGCGCCGGACCCGCGGGACGGCAGCCCAGGCCGGGCGGGCTTCCTGCTGCCCATCGAGAACGGCCGCTGGATCGTCACCCTCAGCGGCACCCGCGGGGGCGAACCGACCTCCGCCAACGCCGACTTCCTCCCGTTCGCCGGCGAGCGGCTGCGCCACCCGCTGATCGGCGACCTGCTCGCGCAGGCCGAGCCGTTGTCCGACGTCGCCTTCACCCGCGCCACCGTCAACCGCCGGTACTTCTACGAACGGATGCCGGCCTGGCCCGACAACTTCACGGTCCTCGGCGACGCGCTGGCCGCGTACAACCCCGTCTACGGTCATGGACTCGCCGTGGGCGCCCAAAGCGCCTTGCTTCTGCGGGAGTTGACACGGCATCACGGCTTTGGTGCGTCCGGCCTGTCCCGGCGCGTCCAGAAGGCGGTCGCCCGGCCGGTCTCAGCGGCCTGGGACTTCGCCCTGGGGCAGGACGTGTTCTATCCGGGAGCGACCAAGGACGGGCCGATGCTGCGGGATCGCATCGTGGCCGCGTACGTGTCCCGGCTCATGTACACGGCCACGGGGAACGGGCGGATCGCCCGCCGTGTGACGGATGTGACGTCGTTGGAGCGGGGAGCGGAGGTGCTGCTGACACCGTCCGTGCTGCTGGCCGCGCTCGTCGGCCCGCTCAGACCGGCGTTGAGCGGGCCGCCGTTGACGGCCGGGGAGCGCAAGGCGGCGGGGCTCAGCCCCTGAAGGCCGGTTGCTCCAGCCCCTTTCCGGCGCCGGGCACGACCAGCAGGGAACCCGCCACCGGGTGGGGTGCCGTGAGGCCCACCCGGGCGGTGGTGATGTACAGGTCCGTGAGGTCCGGGCCGCCGAAGGCGCAGGCGGTCACGCGGGGGGTGGGGAGTTCGATCACGCGGTCCAGTTCGCCGTCGGGGGTGTAGCGGCGTACCGCCGCGCCGTCCCACAGCGCCACCCATACGCAGCCGTCGGCGTCCACCGTCAGCCCGTCGGGGAAGCCGGCGCCGTCCTCGATCTGCGCGAACCGGCGGCGGTCTGTGACCCGGCCGTCCTCGTGGTGGAAGACGTCGACCTGCCGCGTCGGCGAGTCGATGTAGTACATCAGGCGGCCGTCGGGGCTCCAGCCGGTGCCGTTGCTCACCGCCACGTCGTCGAGGACGAGCTCGACCGAGCCGTCCCCGGTGAAACGGGACAGCGTGCCGCCGCCCGCCGCCTCGTCGTAGCGCATGGTGCCGGCCCACAGGGAGCCGTCGGGGGCGACGGCGGCGTCGTTGGCACGGCGGCCGGGGACGACCTCGTGGTGCAGCCAGCGGAAGGTGCCGTCGGGGTCGACGAGGCCGACTCCGTCCCGGAGGTTCAGGACCAGCCCGCCGCCGGCCCTCGGCTTGGCCGCGCCCACGTGCTGGTCGGTGACGCGGGTCGTGCGACGGCCGGTCACCGGGTCGTACGTGTGGACCCGGGCGCCGAGGATGTCGATCCAGATCAGCCGCCCGGCCGCCGCGTCCCAGGTCGGCCCCTCGCCCAGGGTGGCCTCGGCGCGCACCGCCACCTCGTACGCCGTCATACGACGGTCCGGTGGCCGAGGTGCTCCGACAACTCGACGGCACCCTTGGCGGCGAGCTGCTCCAGCTCGGCGCGGCGCTCCTCGCTCCAGCGGATCATGGGCACGGAGATCGAGAGGGCGGCCACGACCTGCCCCGTGCGGTCCCGCACGGGCGCCGCCACGCAGCTCACATCCGGGTTGGACTCACGGTTCTCCACCGCGAGCCCGCGCTGACGGATCTGGGCCAGGGCCTCGCGCAGGGCGGACGGCTCGGTGATGCTGTTGGGAGTCATCGCGACGAGCTCGGCGTCGTCCGGGATCCGCGCGCTGAGCTCCTGCTCCGGAAGGGAGGCCAGCAGCATCTTCCCCACAGACGTGCAGTGCGCCGGCAGCCGCCGTCCGGCCGCCGACACCATACGCACCGCATGGGTGGAGTCCACCTTGGCGATGTAGATGACGTCGGTACCCTCGAGGATCGCCACGTGCACCGTCTCGTCACAGGTCTCGGCGACGGACCGGGCCACCTGCTGTCCCTCGGCCGCGAGGTCCAGCTGCTCGGCGTACCGGCTCCCGAGCTGGTACGGACGTACACCGAGCCGGTAGCGTCCCGGCTGTCCGGGCACCTGCACGATGTACGACCGGGCGGCGAGCGTGGTGACCAGCTCGTGCACGGTGGTGCGCGGCAGCTGCAGCTTGCGCACGATGTCGGGGGCGGAGAGCGTCCCGTCCCCGTCGAGGAAGAGCTCAAGAATGTCGAGAGCCCGGGTCACGGCAGGTACAAGGCGTCCCACGACCGGCCCCCTCCCTTGTTATCTGAGGCTGTCTGTTCGAAATTTCAACAGACGATCGGCATGACGAACACAGGCTACGCATATGGGTTTGCCCGGGCAATGGTTCTGACCGAATGATCGGAGTGCGTGTGGACGTGCTGGTGACCGGAGGCAGTGGGTTCGTCGGTTGTCATCTGGTGGACAGGCTGCTGGAGCGCGGGTATCGAGTGCGGACCACCGTGCGCAGTGTCGCGAACAGTGCGAAGGCTGCTCCCCTGACCGCGTTGCAGGGCCGCTTTCCCGGCCGGCTGGAGATCTTCGAGGCCGATCTGCTCGTCGACGGCGCCTTCGACGAGGCCATGAAGGGGTGCGAGGTCGTCTTTCATGTCGCCTCGCCCTTCCTCATGCCGGAGAAGATCAAGGACGGGCAGCTGGACATGGTCGAGCCCGCGCTCGTCGGCACCCGCAATGTGCTCGGCAGCATCGAGCGGACGGCCGATGTACGCAGGCTCGTCCTCACCTCCACCGTCGGCGCGATATTCGGCGACTACGCGGACGTACGCGACATGGAGGGGCAGGTCCTGACCGAGACGTACTTCAACACCAGCAGCACCGTCGAGAACAATCCGTACCACTACGCCAAGACCGTCGCGGAGCAGGCCGCGTGGGAGGCGGCGGAGGGGCAGTCCCGGTGGCGCATGGTCGCCGTCAATCCGGGGCTGGTGCTCGGGCCCTCCCTCACTCCCGCCTCCGAATCCGGCAGCCTCTTCCTCCTCGACGAGCTCTTCAAGGGGTACTTCTTCTACGGCGCCCCCGACTTCAGCTTCACCACGGTCGATGTGAGAGACGTGGCCGACGCGCATATCGCCGCCGCCGAGAAGCCCGACGCGCAGGGGCGTTACATCCTCGCCGCCGAGACCATGACGTCCTTCCATGACATGGCGCGGATCATTCGCGGCCGGTATCCCAGGGATCTGCGGCTGCCGCGAACCCGCCTGCCGCACTGGCCCGTCCGTATCCTCGGCCCCGCCTTCGGGCTCACCCAGGACTACATCCGCAAGCACCTAGGCATCCGGTTCCGGGTCGACAACAGCCGCAGCGTGCGGGAGCTGGGAATCAGCTACCGGCCCGTCGAGGAAACCATCCTGGACCACTACGAAGCATGGCGGCAGCAGCGGTCCCGGTAGCGGGCGGCGCCACGGGTTTCACCGCCGCCCCGCCTCCCCCAGCACCCCCCTCAACCGCTGTGCCCTGAGCACGAGTTCCAGTTCGAAGCGGCGGTCCGGGTCGTCGATCTCGTCGCCCCACAGCTCGCGGATCTGGCGGAGGCGGTAGCGGACGGTCTGGGGGTGGACGCCCAGCCGGGCGGCCACCTCCGGTGCCCCGCCTCGCGTCTCCAGCCACGCCAGTAACGTTTCGGCAAGCCGGCGTCCGTGCGCCGGGCCGCAGTGGGCGAGCGGGGCCAGACAGCGCAGCGCCAGGTCGTCGATGAGTTCCTCGGGCTGGAGCAGGACCAGGGCCTCGGTGTGTTCCGTGCAGTACAGGACGTCCCCGGCGGGCAGCAGCCCCCGTTCCATCAGGTGTACGGCCGCCTCGGCCCAGCGCAGCGACTTCCCCGCGTCGGACAGGGGTACGGGCGGACCGATCGCCCCGGACCAGCCGGTCAGCGCCCGGTGCAGCAGTTCGGGGCGGCCGGCCGCGTCGGGTTCAGGCACCACCATGCGGGGCTGCTCGTACTCCATGTCGAGCAGCACGCCCTGCCCCACGGCGGGCGCGACCGCCTCGCGGGCCGGGCGCAGCAGCACGCCGACCGCGACCTTGCGCGGCAGCGTCCAGCCGACCCGGGCGGCCCGTTCGGTCAGCGCGTCGGCCGGGTCGCCCCGGTGGTGTCCGGCGAGCAGCAGTTCCATCAGCCGCCGCTGGAGCCTCAGCCGTTCCCCGGCCTGTCTCGCCGCCGCCTCCGCATAGCCGCGCACCGACTGGTCGACCAGGCCGTCCAGATACTCGTAACCCGCGTCGACGAGTTCGTACATCGCGGGCGGCGGGATCTCGACGCGCTGCCCGATCTCGGCGAAACAGCGCCAGGCCAGGCGTACGCCCATCCGGTAGATCGCCTGCAGGGAGTCGAGCGAGCGGCCGTGCAGGCCCTCGCCCCGGCCGAACTCCTGGAAGACGCCCGGCGGGACCGTCGGGCGGCCCTCCGACTGCTCCAGGTGCTGGACGAAGACCTCGATGGCGCGGCGGATGCCGACCAGGGCCATCGGCTCGCCCGACTCGTCCAGGACGACGGGCAGGTGCGGGTACTCGCGGCGGATCTCGCGCAGGATCTGCTCGGCGAGCGCGGGCGCCTCGGCCATGGCGAGGGCGGCGAACCGGCGGACCTGGAGACGGGGAACGTCGTGCCAGGCCGAGCGGGTGGTGACGGCCGGTGAGTGGGCGGGCGTCACAGGTCAGCTCCCTTGCCCGGCTTGCTCGTACGTGATCAAGGGGGTGTTGGGCTGGGCGGGCGTCGCCTCGAGCAGCGCGACGATGCCGAGCGCGGCGCCCACGGCGAGTGCGGCGGCGGCCACGACGGTGAGAAGGGCAGCAAGCAGTCTGGACATCGCAGGGTCAGCCTCTCTGTCCGGAGGTCGTCCCACCCCGGTGCCCCCACCCCTGCCTGTCGGCCCCAGTTTCGACAAGCATTGACACCCCGTCAAGAGCAGCCTACGGTTCCCGGCCCAAGGCCCCGTCTTCCCGCCAGTCCGGCGTCGCGGGCCAGAGCGGCCCCAACTCCGTCATCCCTCCCCCTGGAGTGTCCGGATGCGCCGTAAAGCCTCCCCCCTTTCGCTGATCCTGCTGGGACTGGGCACGTTTTTGCTGGTCCTGGCGCCGATGCTGGCCTGGTACGTCGAACCGCGGGCCGCCGTGAACCCGATCGACATCGACACCACCGCCGTCTACAGAGGCACCGGAAGCTACTTCGACACCGACCAGATCCAGACAGTCCACGGCAAGCGGATCACGGTCACCCAGCAGGTGCGCGGCAATGTCGCGGACAGCGAGAAGAGCGGGCGGGCGGTGTGGGACGTGACGACGACGGTCGACACGGACAAGTCGCTGCCGGCCGCCGATCCGCACGACGCGCTGGAGTTCTTTCTCAACCGCTGGGTGACGAACCGCCACACCAACCAGCCGGTGCACTGCTGCAAGGAGAACCCGTACTTCGAGGGCGACGCGTATCTGAAGTTCCCCTTCGATGTGGCCCGAAAGTCGTACCAGTGGTGGGACAACTCGCTTGGCTCGACCGTCACTTTGCATTACTCCGGCACCCAGAAGATTCAGGGATACCGGGGCTACCGCTTCACCGGCACCGTCCCGCCGTCGAAGATCGGGACCCGGCTGGTCCCCGGCACCATCGTCGGGCAGAAGAACAAACCGCAGGTCCTGGCCGAGGAGTGGTACTCCAACCACGGCATCGAGCTGGTCGTCGACCAGCGCACCGGCCGGGTGCTCTACGCCCAGGTCGGCCCGCGGCGCACCCTGCGGGCGCCCGGCGCCAAGAAGGACGCGGTGGTGCTGCTGGACAGCCAGAAGCTGGCGTTCACCACCGCCACGCAGAAGGACCAGGTGAAGCTGGCCAAAAAGGAGAGCGGCCAGCTGCTCATGGTGGGGCAGACGCTGCCGATTACCGCCGCTGTGGCCGGATTCGTACTGGCGGTGGTGGGTGCCATTTTGGTGGTACGAGGACGGAAGCGTCCCGATTCACCCGAGACGCCCCGGACTTCACAGGCTCAGCTCACGATGTGACATGACGTCAGTTCTAATAAGGCGGAAATTTGTCACCCCGGTGAGTAGCCGTGGCGAACGGCTGGGCGAAAACTGTCCAACCCCACCCAAGCACAACGTGCCCACACCCCCCGCCCATGAAGAGCTCAGTCCCCCCACAGCA
Source organism: Streptomyces sp. NPDC002092 (assembly GCF_053593775.1). Lineage (NCBI taxonomy): Bacteria > Bacillati > Actinomycetota > Actinomycetes > Kitasatosporales > Streptomycetaceae > Streptomyces > Streptomyces sp. NPDC002092. The sequence continues at coordinate 241,179 of NZ_JBSFDG010000008.1, read as the reverse complement.
AGTCCGGAAAGCCACTGCTGAGTTCCGCACCCTGAGACGAGTTGGAGCACCCATGCCCCAGCACGTGCCTTCCTCGCTGCGCGCCACGCACTCCCGGGCTCCGCAGCACCCCTCGGCGCTCCCCCCACAACCGCGCCGAATCGTTTTCCTCGCCCACCGGGATCTCGACAATCCGGCGGCCGGCGGCTCGGAGCTGCTGGTCGACCGGCTCGCCGAGGGCCTGACCGACCTCGGCCACCAGGTAACCCTGATCTGCGGGGGCCCGGCGGCCTTCCGGGACTACCGGGTCGTGTCGGCCGGCGGCGAGTTCGGCCACTATCTGCGTGCCCGTTCCGCCTTCGCCCGTCAGGTCGGCGAGACCGATCTGCTGGTCGAGGTCTGCAACGGCATGCCGTATCTCGCACCACTCTGGCACCACGGCCCCACCCTGTGTCTGGTCAACCACGTCCACTCCGACCTGTGGAAGATGCGGTTCGGCGGGCCCCTCACACCGGCCGCACGGATCGGCCGAAGACTCGAGCAGTGGGCGCTCACCGGTGCGCAGCATCGCAGTCTGCTGGTTGCCGTCTCTCCCTCGACCGCGCATGCCCTGCGGGGCATCGGTGTCTCGCGAGACCGGATCCGTGTCGTGCACAACGGTGTGGAGGAGCCGGGGCCGCGTGCCGACCGGTCGGCCGAGCCGTTGTTCGTTGCGGTGGGCAGACTCGTCGAGTACAAGCGGATCGATCTGCTGCTGAGGCTTTGGGAGCGGGTCCGTCCCGTGACCGGGGGTCGGCTTGTGATCGTCGGGGACGGGCCCGAGCGGGGGCGGCTGGAGCAGCTTGCCGGGCCCGGCGTGGAGTTCGTCGGCCACGTCTCCGAGGCGGAGAAGCATCGGCTGTTGTGCGCGGCGTGGTTGTTGCTGCATCCGTCTGCGGTGGAGGGGTGGGGGTTGGTGGTCACCGAGGCTGCGGCTCGGGAGACGCCGACCATTGCCTTTGATGTGCCGGGGTTGCGGGATTCCGTCGTGGACGGGGAGACCGGTGTGCTCGCGCACGGGGAGTCTTCGTTTGCTGCTGCCTGGTGCACGCTTGCGTTGTCCGGGCACCGCCGTGAGCTGATGGGAAAGGCTGCCCGTGACCGGGCGGCGCGGTATCGCTGGCACCGTACGGTGAGGCAGTTTCGGGCGGTGGCCTTCGAGGCTCTGCGGAGCTGGGCTCCGTGACTTGGCTGCGGGTTCGTCGTGGCTGGTCGCGCGCACGCGGCGGTAGCCGCAAATTCAACACAGCCCCGCGCCCCTTTGGGGGCGCTCCTGTCCCCCGCGGCTTTGAGGATCCCTCCTTTCGGCGGTCCCTCGCGCTCTTTCGGGCCTTTCGGCATGAGCAGGACGACCCCGAGTCCTGCTACGAGTTGCTGGCCCGTGACGCCGCCGATCAAGTCGAGGCCTACGACGGGGCCGTCATCGGCCGGACCGTCGTGGACGTCGGTGGCGGGGGCGGGTACTTCACGGAGGAGTTCCGCAGACGGGGCGCCAACGCCTACCTGTTCGAGCCCGACGTACAGGAACTCGGTGAGAAGCCGCCCGACGGGTCCGTGATCGCCGACGGGTATCTGTTGCCCTTGCGGGACGGTGCCGCGGACGTGACCTTCTCCTCCAATGTGCTGGAGCATGTCGCCGATCCGCAGACGTTCCTCAGCGAACTCGCCCGGGTGACGCGGCCCGGTGGGCTGATCTATGTGTCGTTCACCAACTGGCTGTCCCCATGGGGCGGTCACGAGTGGGCGCCGTGGCACTACTTCGGTGCCGAGCGGGCCCGCGCCCGCTACCGGCGGCGTACCGGAAAGCCCGCCAAGCACACCCTCGGCGAGAACCTCTTCGCCGTGCACATCGGCGCCACCCTGCGGCAGGTGCGCGCCCGTGACGACGTCACGGTCGTCTCGGCGCGCTCCCGCTACTGGCCCTTCCTCGCGGAGACCGTCGTCAAAGCGCCGGGGATACGTGAGGTGGCCACCTGGAACCTTCTCCTCATCCTCCGGCGGTGTCCCCCATGACGACCACGGTCCAGGCCCCTCCTCCGGCAGCCGTCCACACCACCGCGGCCACCTCGGGCCCGCCGGAGGGCCCGCGGTCGCGGCGCTGGCTGGTGGGGTTCTGGGCCGTGGCGTTGCTGCTGTTCCTGGTGGTGCACCCGGGGCGGCAGACCTTCGACACCAAGCTGGGTGTGACGGTCGACCCGGGTGCCTTCTTCTCCGGTCTGGGGCAGCTCTGGCACGACCAGGGCAGCTTCGGAGGCATCCAGGACCAGTACGCCGGCTATCTGTGGCCGATGCTGCCGTTCTACTGGCTGTGCCACGCGATCAGTCTGCCCGTGTGGCTGGCGGAGCGGCTGTGGCTGTCGCTGATCGTGTCCGTCGCCTTCTGGGGGGCGCTGCGGCTGGCCGAGCGGCTGCGGGTGGGGAGCAGTGGGGCGCGGCTGCTCGCGGGGGTCGCGTATGCGCTGTGGCCCGTCTTCACCATCGTCGTCGGGTCGACGTCCGCGGCCGCGCTGCCGGGTGCCTTTCTGCCCTGGGTGCTGCTGCCGCTGGCGAACGAGCGGTACAGCGCCCGCATCGCCGCCCTGCGCTCGGCGCTGGTCGTGCCCTTCATGGGCGGCGTCAACGGCGCCTCCACACTGGCCTCGCTGCTGCCGGTCGGGCTGTATCTGCTCTCCCGCCCGCCCGGGCCACGGCAGCGCAAGCTGATCGCCTGGTGGGTGCCGGGGGTGATCGTGGCGACCGCCTGGTGGTGGATACCGCTGCTCATGCTCGGGGTCTACGGTGAGAACTTCCTTCCGTACGTGGAGACTTCGCAGACCACGACGGCCACCATGTCGGGGACGGAGGCGCTGCGCGGGGCCGGCAACTGGGTGGCCTATCTGCACTTCGGGCAGGCCTGGCTGCCGGCCGGGTGGACGGTCGCCGCGTCGGTGATCGTCGTCGTGTGTTCGGCACTCGCCGCGGGGCTCGGTCTCGCGGGGCTCGCGAGACGGGACATGCCGGAGCGGCGGTGGCTGGTGCTGACCGTGATCTCCACGGCTCTGGTGCTGCTCGCCGGGTACGGCGGGGCGTTCGGCGCTCCCTTCCACGGGGTCGTGCAGGACTGGCTGAACGGCGGGCTCGTTCCCTTCCGGAACATCTACAAGTTCCAGACGGGGCTGGCTCTGGCGCTGGTGCTGGGGCTCGCGCATGTGGTGGGCATCGCGGCCGAGCCGCGGGGTGCGCGGCCGGTGCGCGGGCGCCGGTTCGCCCCGCTGGTCGCCGCGGTGCTGATCATGCCGGGGCTGATGTGGCCGTATCTCAACGGCTCGATCCTCAACCCGGGGTCCTTCCAGGAGCTTCCCAAGTACTGGAAGACCACGGCCGGTTGGCTGGAGAAGTACTCGCCCGACTCCCGCGCCCTGGTCGTCCCGGCCACCTCGCACGGCATCTACACCTGGGGCTCCCCCATCGACCAGCCCCTCGACGTCCTCGCCAAGTCCCGCTGGGCTCAGAGGGATTACGTCCCCTTCGGCACCCCCGGCAACCGGCGGGCGATGGACGCGGTTCAGGACGCGCTGGCCTCCGGGAGCGATGTGCCGGGGCTTGCCGACTATCTGAGCCGGGCGGGGATCTACTACGTCGTCGTACGCAACGACCTCGATCCCGACCAGATCGGCGCCGTGCCGACCACGACGGTGAAGCGGACCCTGGAGCAGTCGGGGTACGTCCGGGTGACCGGGTTCGGGCCGGTCATGACCGGCGGCCGGATCGCCCATGACGCGCCGTTGCAGGTGGAAGGGCTCTATCCGCGGCAGCGGGCGGTCGAGATCTACGAACCCACGGACAAGGACGTCCCGCGACCGGGCCAGGCGCACCTGCTGCCGGTCTCCGACACCGCGGTCGTCTCCGGCGGACCCGAGGCCCTGCTGCCGCTCGCCTCCGAACTGCGCGGCCGTGCGACCGTGCTGACCGGCGACAACCACCCCGGGCTGGGCTCCCCGCCGCTCCAGGTGGTCGGCGACGGGCTGCGGCGCGCGGACACACGGTTCGGGCTGGTCAGCGGCAACACCTCGTACACGTACACCAGTTCCGAGCGCAACGCCCCGGACGCCGTGCAGGACGCGGGGAAGCAACCGCACCAGATCCTGCCGACCAAGGGGCTCGACCACCAGACGGTCGCCCAACTGCGCGGCGCCCGCTCGGTGACCGCGTCCTCCAGCGGCAACTGGCTCTTCCACCTCCCGCAGTACGACCCGGTGAACGCCTTCGACGGCAACCCGGACACGGCCTGGGCGGAGGGCGCACCCGGCTCGGCGGACGGGCAGTGGCTGCGGATCGGCTTCACCGACTCGTACGACATGCCGTCCTCGTTCAAGGTGACCCCGCTGCCGCAGGAGAGTGTGCGGTCGGCCGCGACGAAGGTGCGGGTGGAGACCGAGAAGGGGTCCCGGACCAGTTTCCTGCGGCCGAACGGCCAGACGCAGAGCATCAAGGCACCGGCGGGCTCGACCAGTTGGATGAAGCTGACGATCGTCGACTCGGTGGAGCGCCGCTCGGGTCTGACGGGGGCGGGCTTCTCCGAGATCGCCCTTCCGCACGTCCAGGTGACCCGGCTGCTGCGGCTGCCGACGGACGCGGACGACTCCGACGCCGCCGCCACGCTGATCTCCCTGCACCGCACGCCCGACCCCACCGGCCTCTCCGCGACCGGCACCGAGGCGGGCCTCCACCGCCGCTTCACCACGGCCACGGCGGGGACGTACGAGGTGAAGGCGGGCGCCGTGCCGGTCAGCGGCGAGGCGCTGGACAAGCTGCTCTACGAGGTCGCCCCCGACCAGCAGGACCGCATCGTGGCCACCGCCGACTCCACGGCGGCCCTCGGTGCGGGCCTGTCGGCGCGCAACCTCACCGACGGTGATCTGACCACGGCGTGGATCGCGGGCGACCGGCCGACGATCCATCTGAGCTGGAGCGGCAAACAGCCGGTGGGGGAGATCGTGCTGGCGCCCGCGGGCGGCCTGTCGACCCGTCCCACCCAGGTGGACATCAGCTCCCCCGACGGCGCGACCATCGCCGGCGTCGACGAGAACGGCGTGACCCGCTTCGACCCGATCACCACCGACCACCTGGACATCACGATCACCGAGACCGCGCCCCTGACCCTGCACAACCCGGTCGCCGACGAGGACCTGCAGCTGCCGGTGGGCCTGAGCGAGGCGTACATCCCGGCGCTCGACCAGTACCGCACCCCGCAGCCCGGCAGCTCCCGCACCTTCTCGCTGCCGTGCGGGCAGGGGCCGGACGTGGCGGTGGACGGCAAGCTGTACCAGACCAGCGCGAAGGGGACGGTACGCGACCTGACGGAGCGCCGGACGGTCGATGTGACGCTCTGCCAGCACGGCCGCGCCGACGGCGAGCTGGAGCTGACGGCCGGCGCCCACCGGGTCGAGGCGGGAGACGCGGGCCCCCTCACGCTCACGGATGTAACACTTACACGTGGAAGTGTCACATCTTCCGCCGAGGTGGGTCGCGGGCTGCGGATACAGGACTGGCTGGGCGACCGCCGCGAGGTGACGGTCGGCTCCGGGGCAGCCACCTATCTGACGACGTACGAGAACTACAACGACGGCTGGAAGGCCACCCTGGGCGGCAGGGAACTGACCGCGGTCCGCCTCGACGGCTGGCAGCAGGGCTGGCGGATCCCGGCCGGGGCGGGCGGCACCGTCAAGCTGTCGTACGAGCCCGCCACGACCTACCAGGGCGGGCTGATCGGCGGTGCGGTGGGCCTGGCCGTCCTGGTCGGGCTGGTGGTCTGGCGCCGCCGCGCGCCGAACCCCGACCCGCCGCAGCCGGTACCGCCGCTTCCCGGGATCTGGCTCGGCACGGTGGCCCTGACGGTGGTGGGCGTGCTGATCGCCGGCTGGTTCGCGCTGCTGGTGCCGGCGCTGGCGCTGCTGGCGTACCGGCGGCACGCGCTGCTCGTGCCGGTCGCGTTCGCCGCCCTCGCGGGGGCCGGGATCGCGGCGGCCACGGGAGCCAGGGAGCCCGTGGGCGCGGGCGAGGGCGCCTTCGGCCATACGGCCCAACTGCTCGCGCTGGTCGGGCTGTTCGCGGGCGTGGTGAGCGTACGGGAGCCCGACGAGGGACCGGGGTCCACGGCGGTGCTGCCGCCGGTTCCGGCGACCGGCGTACCGCCCGGCTCCTCCCGTTCCGAGGCGCCGACGCAGTCGCTGCCGCGACGGCTGCGCGGGGCGAGCGGGCCGCGGCCCCGCAGCGGGCATGGCGGCGGGGCGGTCGAGGGTGACACCGCCGCATCCAGCCCGATGAACGAGGCGTCCGCCCCGCCTCCCGACGCCGGGCCGACCGTCTCGGCACGCGGCCCCGGCGGGCCCGATCCCGACCCGCCGACCGCGCGGATCCAGTTCCGCAAACCGAAGTTCCGGCCGACTCCGCCCGAGCAGCCAAAAGCCCCCAGGGGGAGGGACGAACCCACGTGACCGCACTCGAAGACGCCGTCCGCGCCGACGGCCGCATCCCCTTCCCCGTCGTCGACGAGGTCGCCCGGCACTGCCTCCAGGAGGAGGAACCGGAAACGGTCCACATCGAGGTCCACCTGCCGGGCCGCCTGAACCGCGACCGCCTCCGCACAGCCTTCGCGGAGGCCCTCCACCGCCACCCCCGCATCCTGATGCGCGAGGCCTCGGGCCCCTGGTACCGCCGCCGCTACGAGTGGGAACTGACGACCGCCCCGGACACAGAGGTGGTGGCCTTCCTGCGGGCAGGCCCATCCGCCTTGCGGGACGTCCGAACCCGGGCCCTGACAACGGCTCCGCCGCTGACGTTGTCACCACCGATACGACTGGAGGTGGTGGAGGGGGCGGGACCGGCGGAGGGCAGCGAGGCAACAGACGCGGTCGGCACTACGCCCGCAGCTGCGGGCGCGGGCGCCGACACCGCCGCAGCTGCCGCAGCTGCGGGCAGTCGTGCCGCTGGGGCGGCACGGGTGGGCGCAGCGGCACCCGGCACGCGCCGGCCACCGTCCCCGCCCCCTGTCGGCAACACCGCCGGCAACGCACAAGGCACCGGCACCGTCCTCTTCCTCACCATCAACCACACCGCCCTGGACGGCCCCGCCTGCCTCCGAGTCCTGGCAACGGCCGCGGAAATCTACGGCGGCCGCAACAACGACCCCACCGCACCCCCCACCCGCACCCCCGACACAACCCCCCAGCCCCCCATGGACACCCCGTCCAACTGGTCCCCACCCGCCAGGGTGGCCCAAGGCACCCCCGAGCCCTCCCCCGGCAACGGCATGCTCGTCACCGAACTCCCCCTCCCCCACCGCCCCAAGGGCTCCCCCTACACGGTGAACGACCAGCTCATGGTCACCACAGCCCTCACCATCGCCCACTGGAACAGAGAACACGGAGCAACCTCCCGCCCCCTGCGCATCACCATGCCCGTGGACGACCGCCCCCGAGACGCCACGATGCCCATCGGCAACGGCACCCGCCTGGTCGAAGTCCCCTTCTCGCCCGAGGAGTTGGTCGCCCACGACCCCATCGACATGCCCGCCCTGCTGCGCCGCACGGCGACCCGCACACGCGCCCTCAAATCCCTCCCCCGCCCCCAACTGGGCCACGGCGCAGCCCTCCTCACCGCCCCCGTCACCCCCGTGGCCTGGCGCGCCGCCCTCACCCGGGGCCTGCGCAGAGCCGCCGCGCCCTGGACGTCGACGACGCTCCTCAGCAACATCGGCCGCATCCCGTACCCGCTGGACTTCGGCGAGGAGGCGGGCCGCGCGCACGCGGTCTGGTTCTCGGCGCCGGCCCGTATGCCCCGCGGTCTCACCGTCACCACCGCCTCCACCGCGGGCCGCCTCCATCTCGCCCTGCGCTGGTCCCGCGCTCTGCTCAGCCACGGCGACGGCGCGCACCTGCGCGATCTCTTCGAGCACTATCTGCACTCCACGGAGGTGAGCCCGTGAACGCGACCACCGCCCCCGTGCACCGCCCCGAGCTGCGTGACTTCTACGAGGACCCCGCCGTCCCGGTCGCCTCCGGCACCCCCCGCAGCCTCCGCCAGGCCCGGATGCTGGCCGCCGCCCTCGGCCCGGCGGCCACCGGCGCACCCCGCACCATCCTCGACATCGGCTGCGGCGACGGCACCGCGGCAGCCACCGCGGCCCCGCTGCTGACCGGCCACCGCATCATCGGCGTCGACTGGTCCCAGGACGCCCTGAAACGGGCCCGCACCCACCTGTCGTACGCCATCCGCGGTGAACTCACCGACGGCGGCCTCCCGTTCCAGGCCGCCTCCGCCGACGCCGTGCTGTTCAGCGAGGTGATCGAGCACCTGGTCGACCCGGACACCGCCCTCGACGAGATCCACCGCGTCCTGCGCCCGGGCGGCCACCTGATGCTCTCCACCCCGAACCTGGCCGCCTGGTACAACCGCGCCCTGCTGCTGGCCGGCGTACAACCCGTCTTCTCCGAGGTCAGCCTGCGGGCGATCCACGGGCGGCCGGGCACGGAGGTGGTGGGACACCTGCGGCTGTACACCGCCCGTGCGCTGCGGGAGTTCGTCGCCGCGTCCGGCTTCGAGATCGTGGACGTCAAAGGCGCCCCCTTCCACGGCGTGCCCCGACCTCTCCGTCCTCTCGACCGGCTGGCCTGCTCCAGACCCTCGCTCGCCTCGATCCTTCTCCTGCACGCGCGCAAGACCAAGACGTAGAGGGGGGCACGTCATGTGGTGGGGAGTGGCCGCGGCACTGCTGGCGAACACCCTGTACAGCCTCGGTTTCGTCCTGGAGAAACGGGCGCTCACCTCGCTGCCGGAGGTGACGATCCGCAACCCCGCCCGGCTGCTCAGGCTGGTGCTGGGCAGCCCGCTGTGGATCGGCGGTTCACTCGCCCTCGCCTCCGGTTTCGGTGCGCAGCTCGTCGTCTACCGGACGCTGCCGATCGCCGCCGCCCAGGGCATCTTCGTCTCCGGTCTGGTGCTTCTCGTCCTGCTGTCCGCCCGGCTGCTGGGCGAGGAGACGACCGGGCGGGAACGGTATGCGCTCGGTGCGATCCTCGCCGCGCTGCTGATGGTCGTGCTCTCCCTCAAGGAGGGCTCGGACACGGTCAGCCGCAGCGCCCCGTACCAGCTGATCCTGCTGGTGTGCGTGCCGTCGCTGGCGGGCGGTGTGTGGCTGTACGGCGCCGCTGAGCGACGCACCCGCCACCGCCACCGCGCACCGACGACGGGCGTGGAGTACGGGGTGGCCGTCGGGGTGCTGTACGGGGTCAGCTCGCTCGCCATCAAGGGCGTGTCGAGCTACCTGACGTCGAGCGGGCCGGTCGGTGCCGTGATCGGCCTGCTCAAGTCCCCGTACCCGTATCTCCTCCTGTTCACCGGCGCGTTCGGCCTGGTGATGTCGCAGGCCGCGCTGCAGCGCTGCCGGGCCTCGCTGATCGTGCCGGTGTGCACGACGGTGACCTGTCTCTACACGGCCGTACTCGGCACCCTCTCCTTCGGCGAGGCGCTCCCGCACGACCCGCTGCGCCTCGCCCTGCGCCTGGCGGGCACGGTCCTCGCCGTCTCCGTTCTGCTGGCCATGCCCAGACACGACCAGCCCGCACCTTTGGCGCCTCCCCAACCCCCCATCGCCACCAAGGAGTTGACCCCTCCATGAACCCCGACGACCCGCTGCTGCGGATCCTGGCGTGCCCGCTCGACAAGGGCCCGCTGCACCTCGTGAGGCCGGACGGCCCGACCGTCCCCGAGGCCCTGTACAACCCGCGCCTGCATCGCCGTTACCCGATCGTCGACGGCATCCCGCAGCTGCTGCCGTCGTCCGGGGAGCAGGTGTCGGACGACGAGCACGAGGCCTTGCTCAAACGGATGGCCCAGTGACCGCGCCCCCGCCCCGCACCCTGGCCGCCCGGCTGGCCCCGCTCCTGCCCGTCCGTGTGGTGGCCGCCGCCGCCCGGGCGGTCTACCCGCGCTTCGAGCCCGAGCTGGCCCGGCTCGCCGACCTGTGCCCGCCCGGCTGCGGCACCGCCGTGGACGTCGGCGGCTGGTACGGCCCCTGGACCCGGCGCCTGGCCACCCGCGCCCGCCAGGTGGTGACCGTCGAACCGGTCCCCCATCTGGCCCGCCTGCTCACCTCCGCCGGGCCGCCGAACGTCCGTGTCGTCCAGGCCGCCGCCTCCGACCGCCCCGGCACCGCCCGCCTCTGGCTCCCGCCGGACGACGCGGGCGACCGGGGCGTGTCCTCGCTGGTCCGCCGCGACATCCACGCCCGGGCCCTGCACGTCCCCTGCGTCACCCTCGACGAACTCGGCCTGCGGGACGTCGACTTCATCAAGATCGATGTGGACGGCCACGAGCTCGCGGTCCTGCGCGGCGCCACGGGCCTGCTGGCCCGCGACCGCCCGGCCCTCTTCGTCGAGCTGGAGTCCCGGATCCAACCGATCACACCGGTCGTCACCTATCTCTCCCTCCTGCGCTACGAGGGCTGGGTGCTGCCCGGATCGAGCTGGGTGCCGCTGGCGAAGTTCCCCTTGGAGGCCCATCAGGAGAGCACCTCGCACGTCGTCGCCCAGGGCCTGCTGGGCCGCGTCCTGCCCTTCCGCAAGCACCCGCGCTACGTCAACTCGGTCCTCTTCCTCCCGGACGGCCGCCGTCCCGGCGATCTCGGCGCGGTGCGCGACGATGGGAGGCATGCCGTCCGCGAAGCGCCCCGCTAGCCACCCCTTCACGCCCCTCGACTTCCAGCTGGTCCTGCTGCGCCGCATGGCCGACCACAACCCGGACCTGGTGGAGGACGCCCGCCGCGAGCTGGGCGTCTCCATCGCCGACATGAGGGAGGCCAACAAGCGCTGGCAGTCGATGCTGCACTCGCCGCGTTCGCGCGCCGCCTCCCGCTACCGCTCGATCCTGGGCGCCCCCGAGTCGACGATCACCCGCAAGGTCGGCGACCTGGACTGCGAGGCCCTGCTCTGGCCCGTTCCCCTCTGGCCGGACCTGCGCTTCGAGGCACTCCTCGCCCCGGACGGCGCCGTCTGGAACGAATGGCTGGTCCGCGCCCCGGGCACCCCCGGCCCGCCCCTGCGCACGCTGGAGGACCTCACCCCCTGGTCCTGCACGGTCGACGAGGCAGCCCGCGCCTTCGCCCCCGCCCGCCCACTGGAGGGCACGGCGCCCACGCGGTGGGGACTGGCGTTCACGGCGCCGGACGGACAGGGGGTGCAACGGAAAGTGGCCGCCGAGTTCACCTGGGGGCTGTTGCAGCGGGTGGCGGTCAGCGACCGGCCGCCATCGCCAGAACCGCGTCCCTGACCACCGCCACCGACCCCGGATGCAGATCAAGAAACAGATTCGGCTCGACCAGCTCCAGCTCCATCAGCCGTGGCTCCCCGTCCGCCCCGTCGACCAGGTCCACGCGCGCGTACAGCAACTCGGGGGCATCCGGTACGGCGGCCAACGCGCGCTCGGCGACCGCGAGTTCGGCCGGGGCCGGGGTCCACGCGACCAGGTCCGGATGGGCCACCTTGGTGGCGTCGTACGCCGTGCCCGGTGCCAGTACGGCGCCCTTCCGGCTGGCGTGCAGGAAGCGGCCGCCGAAGAACTGCAGGGCCCGCTCGCCGCTGACGTCGATGCCGGACAGATACGGCTGGACGATCGCGGTCAGCCCCTCCTCGTGCATGCGCGCGAGGTGTCGTACGGCCGTGTCGTGGTCGTGGGGCGTGTAGCGGGCGGCGTACCGGGCGCCCGCGCCGGAGGTCGGCTTGATGACGTACTCGTGGTCGTCGGGGAGGTCGGGTGCGTCGCCGGGTGCGAGGTAGCGGGTGGGGACGACGGGCACTCCCGCCGCCGCCAGGTCCCCGAGGTACCGCTTGTCGGTGTTCCAGCGCACGACCTCGGCCGGGTTGGCCAGCCGGGTGACCGCGGCGCACTTCTCGGCCCACGCCACGAATTCGTCCGCCCGCCAGCTGTAGTCCCAGGTCGACCGGATGACGACGAGGTCGAAGCCGCTCCAGTCGGTGTCGGGGTCGTCCCACGGGACGGCGACGGCCCCGGCTCCGGCGGCCCGCAGGGCCTGCACCAGCACGGGCAGGTCGCGGTCCTTGCTCGGCTGTGCGCCGGGGTCGTAGGTGGCGAGTGCGACTCGGGGCACGGCGGACTCCAGTTCGTACGTCATACGGCGGTCAGTCGCTTCGCAGGCTACGCATGGTCCCCGCAACCGAAGCAACCGGATTGACCTTCCCCTTCGGTGAAGCCGCAGCATCGGTGCAAGGAACACGGGGAGGACTGCCGGATGCGCAGGGACATGCTCACGATCGGTGCGTTCGCACGGGCCTGCCGGCTCTCGCCGAAGGCTCTTCGCCTCTACGACGAGCTGGAGCTGCTGCGCCCGGCCCGGGTCGATCCGCACACCGGCTACCGCTACTACGCCCTCGGTCAGCTGGAGCAGGCCCGGCTGGTGGCGTGGCTGCGGCGGCTGGGCATGCCGCTGGCCCGGATCCGGGAGGTGTGCGCTCTCGAACCGGGGGCCGCCGCCCGGGAGATCCGCGCGTACTGGGCGCGGGTGGAGGCCGAGACGGCGGTACGGCGGGATCTCGCCGCGTTCCTCGTGGATCACCTGACGGAAGAAACCAGGAAGGACACCACCATGCTGGAACTGCGGTACTTCGCCCACTCCGACCGCGGCCGGGTGCGGCCCGCCAACCAGGACACGGCCTATGCGGGCACGCGGCTGCTCGCCGTCGCCGACGGGTTCGGGCCGGCCGGTGCGCCCGCGAGCAGCGCGGCCGTCGAGGCGCTCAGGTTCCTGGACACGGAGGAGGTGCCGGCGGGCGGTGTCCTCAACCTCCTGGAGGACGCCGTGCGGGGAGCGACCGAGGCGGTCCGGGACGCGACGGACGACCCCGACGCCAACGGCACGACCCTCACCGCCCTGCTCTGGACAGGCTCCCGCCTCGCCCTCGTCCACATCGGCGACTCCCGCGCCTATCTGCTGCGCGACGGGGAGCTGTTCCGTATCACCCACGACCACACGGTGGTCCAGTCGCTGATCGACGAGGGCCGCCTGACCGAGGAGGAGGCCACGGCCCACCCGCAGCGCACCCTCCTGTTCAAGGCCCTCGGCACCGGCACCCCGGATCTGCGTCTGCACGACGCCGCCCCCGGCGACCGCTACCTCCTGTGCTCCGACGGCCTGCCCACCGTGCTCCCCGACGCCCGTATACGGGAGCTTCTCTCCGCCGGTGCCCCGGACGTGGCCGTAAGGGCCCTCGTGGACGCGGCGAACGAGGCCGGGGGTCCGGACAACGTGAGCTGTGTGGTGGCGGACGTGGTGCGGGAGGCCTCCTGATCGTCGCCGGCGGGGCGGCTGGTGTAGGAACGAGGGTGTCGTTCCTGCCCTGACGGATGGAGTGCATCGCGTGTCCTCTCTCTTTCCCGCCCTGGAGAGCCCGAGCGAGCGGGTGGCTCTGCGCTTCGGCGAACGGTCCCTTACGTACGCCGGGCTCGCCGCCGCGACCGGTGCCCTGGCGGCCCGGCTCCCGCGCGGCGGACGGGTCGCGATCTGGGCCACGCCGGCGCTGGAGACCGCGGTGGCCGTGGTGGCGGCACTGCGGGCCGGGGCGGCCGCCGTACCGCTCAACCCGAAGTCGGGCGAGAAGGAGCTCGGGCACATCCTGTCCGACAGTGCACCCTCGGTGGTGCTCGCGGCCGTCGATGACGAACTCCCCTCCGCTGTACTGGAGTTGCCGCGACTCGACGTCGACGTGACCGGCACCGCAAGCCCCGCTCCCGCGCCCTCCTTCGGCGACGAGGACCCCGCCCTGATCGTCTACACCTCCGGTACCACCGGCCCGCCCAAGGGTGCCGTCCTGCCCCGACGGGCGATCGCCACCACGCTGGACGCGCTCGCCGACGCCTGGCAGTGGACCGGCGACGACGTACTCGTGCACGGGCTGCCGCTGTTCCATGTGCACGGGCTGGTGCTGGGCATCCTGGGCCCGCTCCGGCGCGGCGGGTCCGTCCGCCACCTGGGGCGGTTCAGCACGGAGGGCGTGGCCCGCGAACTGAACGAGGGCGCGACCATGCTCTTCGGGGTGCCGACGATGTACCACCGGATCGCCGGTGCCCTGTCCGAGGAGCCGGAGCTGGCGAAGGCCCTCGGACGGGCCCGGCTGCTGGTCTCCGGTTCCGCCGCGCTCCCGGTCCACGACCACGAGCGCATCGCGGCCGCCACCGGACGGCGGGTCATCGAGCGGTACGGCATGACGGAGACCCTCATGCTGTGCTCGTCCCGGTGGACACCCCCGGACCCCCGGCCGAGCGTGCGGGCGGACGGCGAGCCGCGCGCGGGCACGGTGGGCGTGCCGCTGCCCGGTGTCGAGCTGCGGCTGGTGGAGGAGGACGGGACGGCGATCACGTCGTACGACGGCGAGAGCGTCGGCGAGATCCAGGTGCGCGGCCCGAACCTGTTCACCGAGTATCTGAACCGGCCCGACGCCACGGCCGCCGCGTTCACCGCCGACGGGTTCTTCCGGACGGGAGACATGGCCGTCCGCGAGTCCGACGGCTACGTCCGGATCGTCGGCCGCAAGGCCACCGACCTGATCAAGAGCGGGGGTTACAAGATCGGGGCCGGTGAGATCGAGAACGCGTTGCTGGAGCATCCGGCGGTGCGGGAGGCGGCGGTCACCGGGGAGCCGGATGCGGATCTGGGCGAGCGGATCGTGGCATGGGTGGTGCCGGCCGATCCGCAATCGCCGCCCGCCGCCGAGGAGTTGGCGGACCATGTGGCGGTCCGCCTCGCCCCCCACAAGCGTCCGCGCGTGGTCCACTACCTGGAGAGCCTCCCCCGCAACGACATGGGGAAGATCATGAAGCGGGCACTGCACCATGGCTGAGCCCCGCCTCTCCGCCCGCGAGATACTCGCGCTCGTCACCGACCCCTCGACCTTCGCCGAACTCCCTTATCCGACAAGGGAGTCCAGGCCGGACGGGCCTCTCGCCTGGCGGGGCTACGACGCCTCGCGCGCCCGCGCGGTCGAACTCACCGGGGAGAGCGAGTCGGTCGTGTGCGGCACCGCCCGGGTGGCGGGCACGCAGGCGGTGCTGATCGCCTTCGAGTTCGGCTTCCTCGGCGGCTCGCTCGGCGAGCGGACCGGCGACCGTCTGGAGGCCGCCTACGGCCACGCCCGCGCCCACCGCCTCCCGGTCGTGCCGCTGGTCGCCACGGGTGGCAGCCGTATGCAGGAGGGCATGCTCGCCCTCACCCAACTCCAGCGCGTGGCCCGCCAGTCGGCGCTCACCCGGGAGGCCGGCCTGCCCCAGATCGCCGTCCTCAGGGACCCCACGACGGGCGGCGGCTGGGCCACCCTCGGAGCGGGCGCGGACGTGATCCTCGCCCTGCCGGGAGCACAGGTGGGCTTCGCGGGGTCACGGGTACGACCGCCGGACGCGGACCCGTCGGCGTATACGGCGGAGGCACAGGTTGCAGCCGGGTCGGCGGACGCGGTGGTGCCCTTGACGGAACTACGGGAGACGCTGGGGTTGTGGCTCCGGCTGCTGACCACTGCAACTGCGGGCAGCGGCGCGGCTGATACCGCCGTAGCTGCGGGCAGTCGTGCCGCTGGGGCGGCACGGGTGGGCGCAGCGGCACCCCGCACGCGCGGGCAAGCGCCCCGTCCCCCCAGCGCCACCCAGCCCGCACCCGTCCCCGCCGCCCTCGGCACCAGCACCCTCCCCACCACCGGCTGGGACGCAGTCCAACGCGCCCGCTCCCCCCAACGCCCCCGCGCCCAGGCCTACTTGGACACCTACTTCACCCACCGCGTAGCGATCCACGGCGACCGCTCCGGCGGTACCGACACCGAGGGCATCCTCTGCGGCTTCGGCGCAGCCGGGGACCGCACCATCGCCTACGCCGCCCAGACCGGCACCCCCACCCGCCCGGCGGGCTACCGCACAGCCACCCGCCTGGTCCGGCTCGCGGACCGCCTCGGCATCCCGGTGCTCACCCTGGTGGACACCCCGGGCGCGGCCAACGACGCGGAGGCGGAACGGCAGGGCGCGGGCGCCGCGATCGCGGAGCTGTTCGGCGCGGTGGCGGCCGCCCGCGTCCCGGTCACCACCCTGGTCATCGGCGAGGGCGGCTCCGGCGGCGCACTGGCACTGGCGGCGGCAGGCAACACCTGGGCCACACCGGACAGTTACTTCTCGGTGATCGCACCCGAGCCGGCGGCCGCGATCCTCAAGCGGCCGGCACAGGAGGTCGAGGCCACGGCCGACCAGCTGCGCATCCGGCCGCAGGACCTGGTGGAGCTGGGGGTGATCCGGGGCATCGTCGGGCCCTGACCGGCAGCCCGTCCCCGCAGAACCCGGGACATCGCCAAGCGCCGTCGGCAACAATGAAGTTCGGCGAGGTCACACAGCACACGGGGGAGCGAGCGGCAGCCATGGACGGGTTGATGGAGTTCAGGACCGAGGACGGTGCCCGGGTCGTCGTGGAGGGCGTGCAGAGCGAGACCGGCGCCCGGCTCGTCTCCCGCGGCGGCGGCCCCGTCCTGGCCGCGCGGACCTTCGAAAACGCCCTGGACGGGGTGCGGGCGGCGGCCGAGTCGGCGCTCAGGGTGTTCCGGGACGGTTCGCTCAGGCCCGACACCGTGGAGCTCGAGTTCGGGGTGAAGCTCAGCGCGGAGACCGGCGCGGTCATCGCGAAGGGCGCCGCGGAGGGGCATCTGGTGGTGAAGCTCAGCTGGTCGCCGGAGCGGTCCCAGCCTGCTCCGGAACCGCCGCAGGCGCCTTCCGCGGACCCCGGCCGGCCATGAGCACAGCTGCCTGGCACGCCCGTGTCGAGTGCGGGAACGAGGTCGGCGCGGGTTTCCTCGTCTCCGCCCGGCGGGTGCTGACGTGCGCCCATGTCGTCAGGCAGAGCGGCGCGGCGCCCGTGACGGTGTCGTTCCCGCAGCGCATGGAGCTGGGCGCGCTGTCCGCCACGGTGGCGGTGCACGGCGGCTGGCAGGGCGCCGCGGCCGACCCGGGCGACCTGGCCGTACTGGAGCTGGACCGTGAAGTGCCGCTGTCCCCGGCCGTGTTCGCCCCGCCGGGGACCGAGCACGGCGTGCCCTCGCCGCTGCTGGAGGCCTACGGCTTCCCGGCCGGGTACGACGAGGGCACGCTCGCCCAGTACCGAGCCGTGTCGAGCACGCTGATCGCCGGGGAATGGGTGCAGCTGGAGGCCGCGACCGCGCACGGGCAGCCGCTCGCCGCCGGGTTCAGCGGGGCGGCGGTGACCCTGGGAGACGGCCGGGTCGTCGGCATGGTCTCGGCGATCGCGGGCGCGAGGGAGGTACGGGTGGGCCGGATGCTGCCCACCCAGGTGATGGCCCGCTACTGGCCCGAACTGGGCGAACTGGTCCCCACGCCCGAACACCGGGCGGATGCGATGAAGCGGCTGTACACGCTGGTGCGGCGGGCGGTGGCCGAGGGCGCGGACTGCGACCCGGACCGGCTGTACGTCGATGCGGTGGGCCCCTTCGGGCCGCCGCTGCCCGAGGGCGGGTTCGGCTCGCTGTGGGACGCGACCGGCTATGTGCAGTGGGAGGTGCCCGACCCCGAGGCGGCGACCCGGCTCGCCGACCGGCTCGCGGAACTGCTCGACGCGCCCGACGTCGGCGCCGCCGCGTCCGCCTGGTCCCCGATCCTCGTCGAGCTCGACCGCAGCGGCGCGGGCGCCGACCAGGTCACCGTGGAGGTGTCCGCCTACCGGGGCGGACAGCGGCGGCGGGTGGGCTCGCAGCGGCTGCCGCGCACCGCCGTACGGGCCTACGTCCAGGAGCGGATCGACGAGGCGTTCACCCAGCTCGCTCCGGACGCGGACGAGCTGATCACGTTCGTGCTGCCCCGCGAGTGGCTCAACGAGCCGGTGGCGCAGTGGGAGTGCGGTGCCGACGACTCCACTCCGCTGGGCTGCGCCTACCCCCTCGTCGTGGTGGACCGGGCCCGCTACCGCAGCGGTGGCCTGCGCCACCGGCTGGCGAAGAAGTGGCAGAAGCTGGACGCCTGTGCCGGGGCGCG
Source organism: Streptomyces sp. NPDC002092 (assembly GCF_053593775.1). Lineage (NCBI taxonomy): Bacteria > Bacillati > Actinomycetota > Actinomycetes > Kitasatosporales > Streptomycetaceae > Streptomyces > Streptomyces sp. NPDC002092. Next base: position 223,098 of record NZ_JBSFDG010000008.1, on the reverse strand, counting down.
GCTGCACCGCGTGGAGTGCGGCACCCCGGAGCAACCGCCGAGCCTGCGCAAGCGGCTGCGGGACGACGACGCCGAGCTGGCCGGATTCGGCTTCCCGCCCGGCACCGCCCGGCGCCACTTCGAGATCGGCCTCAACACGCCCGTCCCGGTGCTGCTGTGGCCGCGGACGGGCTGCGCCGAGTCCCGGCACGAGGCCCCGTGCACCGGTACCGCCTTCCTCGACGAGCTCGCCGCCTCGGTCGCCGGCATCCCGCCCGCAGAACTCCCCTCCCTCATAAGGGAGTTGCGCGAGACCGCGGAGGCCGACGAGGACCCGGAGCAGCACTGGGCGAGGGACGTACAGCTTCTCTGGGACGATCCGCGCTGCTTCCCCGAGCCCGCCGCCAGCCTCCACTCGCCCGTCGCCTGAGCCGCCCGCCGCACCCCACCGGAGAGAAGCCCCATGCCCCTGTGGCCCGTCTACACCGGCACCAACCAGCCGCACGACGGCATCACCGAGCTGCCGCCGCCCCCGCCCTGGCGGGCCTTCGCCGGCGGACCGGTCCTCGACCTGCCGGACGCGGGCGAGGACGCCGCGGCCACCTCCCCGGACCGCACCCATCGCGCCGAGACATATCGGGCCACCGAGCAGACCGTCCAGCTCGTCAACGCGGCCCTGTATCTGCGCCGCCCGCTGCTGGTCACCGGACCGCCCGGCACGGGCAAGTCCTCGCTGGTCTACGCGGTCGCCCGTGAGCTGCGCCTGGGCCCGGTGCTGCGCTGGAACATCACCAGCCGCAGCACCCTGCACGACGCCCTCTACCAGTACGACCCGCTCTCCCGTCTGTACGCGGCGCGAGACAGCACGGCCCCGGAGACGGGCATAGAGGACCACCTTCGCCTGGGCCCCCTCGGCACCGCCCTCCTCCCCTACGCCCGCCCCCGCGCCCTGCTCATCGACGAGATCGACAAGAGCGACCTGGACCTGCCGAACGACCTGCTGAACGTGCTGGAGGAGGGCCAGTACGAGATCCCCGAGCTGGTCCGCACCGCCCGCCGCACCCCCGAGGCGGAGGTGATGGTCGACGGCACCGACGAGCGGGTGACCGTGCGCCGCGGCCGGGTCCGCTGCAAGGCGTTCCCCTTCGTCGTGCTCACCAGCAACGGCGAGCGCGAGTTCCCGCCCGCCTTCCTGCGCCGCTGCGTGACCCTGCGGCTGCGCCAGCCCGACGACAGCCGGCTCGCGGACATCGTCCGCGCCCACTTCGACGAGGAGCCCGACGCGGACGCGCAGCGGCTGATCGACCGGTTCCTGTCCCGGGTGGGCGGCGGCGACCTGGCCACCGACCAGCTTCTCAACGCGATCTATCTGGCCCGTTCCTCCGACCTGCCCGCGGAGAACCTCGACGAGCTGGCGGAGCAGCTCATGCCCTATCTCGGCGAGACCTCGCAGAGCGATGCCTTCTGAGACCTCCGGCGCCCCGGAACCCCTCGCCCGCCTGGCCCACGTACTGGCCCAGGCGGGCGACGGCACCCGTCCGACCCCGCTCGAACTCGCCGAACTCCTCTGGCTGGCCGGCCACCTGGAGCCCGCTGCCGAGCCCGCCACATCCCCGGCACCGCAGCCTCCCGCACCGGACGACCGCCCTCCGGAGACCGCCGAACCCGCAACCCCGCCACGCCCACCCCACCGCGACCCGGCCCCCGCCCCGCCCTCGCAGCCCCACCGCGTCCCCCTGCACCTCCCCGGCCCTGGACCGGCGACGAAGCCGCACACCGCCCTGCTGGCACCCGCACCCCCGATGCTGCGCCACCCTCTGGCCCTGCAGCGCTCCCTGCGCCCGCTCAAACGCCGTGTCGACGCCCCCGTACGCCTCGAACTGGACGAGCAGGCCACCGCCGACCGCATCGCCCGCCTGGGCGCGGCCCCCGCATGGTGGCTGCCGGTCCTGCGCCCGGCCCGGGAGCGCTGGCTGCGCCTGAACCTCGTCTACGACGACGGGCCCACGATGCCGGTCTGGCGCCCCCTGATCCACGAACTGCACACCGCACTGGCCCAGTCGGGCATCTTCCGCACGGTCGCCCTCCACCGCGCCGGCCCCGACGGCACGATCCGCCGGCCCGGCGACCACACCCCCGCGGACGGCCGTACGGTCACCCTTCTGGTCAGCGACTGCATGGGCCCGCAATGGAGGGAGGGCCCCGCGGGCAGCCGCTGGTACGGCATGCTGCGCCGCTGGGCCCGGCGGATGCCACTGGCCGTCGTACAGCCGCTGCCCGAGCACCTCTGGCCGGACACCGCCCTGCCGACGACACCCGGCCGGCTGTCCGCCCCGCACCCGGCGGCCCCCACGGCCGCGCTCACCTTCACGCCGTACGACCCGACGGTCCGCCACGAGGGGCACGGCGCCATCGCCCTCCCCGTGCTGGAACCGGGCCCGCAGTGGCTGGCGAACTGGGCGGCCCTGATCGCCACGCCGGGCGGCACGGAGCACCCCGCCTCGGCCGCCCTCCTCACCGGCCCCCTCCCGGCCGACGCCGACGACCGCACGGACGTAGCCCGCCTCTCCCCCGAGGAACTGGTCCTCCGGTTCCGGGCCACCGCCTCCGCGGAGGCCTTCCGGCTGGCCGGTCACCTCGCCCTCGGCCGCCCCGACCTGCCCGTCATGCGGCTGGTGCACGCGGCCCTCGAACCCCGGCCGCGCCCCCAGCACCTCGCCGAGGTGATCCTGAGCGGCATGCTCACGACGGTCCCCGGCCCGCCCGGTTCGTACGCCTTCCGCCCCGGCGTACGTGACCTGCTGCTGCGCGGCCTGCCCCGCACGGCACGCGTCCGGACCGCCGAACTGCTCTCCCGGGTGGGCGGGTTGATCGACGAACGGGCCGGTTCGGCGCCCGGAGAATTCCGGGCCACGGCACCCGCGACGGGCGGGACACCGACGGCCGCGGACGGCGAGGCGTTCGCGACGGTACGTCCGGAGAGTGCGCGGCAGCTGAGCGGGGCGGGCGGGGCGCAGTTCCCGGCTCCGGGGCGTCTGGGGAGCCGCTACCGGGTGGTGCGACGCCTCGGGCCGACCGGATCCCTGTGGGAGGCGCTGGACACCGAGGAGAACCGCACGGTGGTGCTGCGCCTGCACGAGCCGGTCACGGATCCCGCCCGGCGCGAGGCGTTCCTGCGGGACGCGCGGCTGCTGCGGGACCTGAACCAACGCAATGTGGTCACCGTCCACGACTTCGGCGTTGAGGACGACGTTCCGTACGTCGTCATGGAGCACTTGGACGGCCTGGCTCTGAACAGCCTTGCGGCGCCAAGTGGTTACCGTCTGCCGGCGCCGCTGACCGTGTCACTGGGGTGGCAACTCGCCCAGGCCCTCGGCGCACTCCACAAGGCCGGTTTCGCCCACGTAGGGCTCGACATGACAAAGGTGCTCCTGCTGCCCGACGGTACGGCCAAGCTCACGTTGCTCCCGCTGGAGCGGACGACGGATCAGGACGAGTACTCGGCGGACCTTCGCACGCTCGGGCAGTTGCTGCTCCATCTGGCGTCGGGCCATCCGGGCTGGGACGGCACACCGGTCTCGCCCGATCGCCTCACGGGCCTACCGGTCCCACTGCGAGCGCATTTCGCGTCGGCACTCGACGCGCTCCTCGGCAGCGGGCTCGACGACCAGCGAGGCGGCCTCGGCCGGCTCCAGCACCCGACGCTCCTGTCCCCGCTGGCGACGGCGCACGCCTGCCTCCGCTACACCCTCCTCGGGCCACCCGCCGTCGACCGGGGCGAAGGCCGCCCCCTCGCCCTCGGCTCCCCCCAGGAACAGGCGATGCTGTGCATGCTCCTCCTCCACCACGGCCGGAAGGTGACCCGCGTTGAGCTCACCGAAGGCATCTGGGGGCGCAAGCCTCCCGCGCGCGCCGACGCCCTCCTGGGCACCTACGCCTCCAGACTGCGCAACGCCCTGGGCCCCGGCGTCCTGGCCACCCTGTCCGACGGGTACGCCGTGCACACCAGCGCCGACATCGTGGACGTGATCCACTGCCAGCAACTGGTGGCCGACGTGGAGCGGGAGCGTACGGCAGGTCGCGTCGAACTCGCCCACAGGTGGGTGAACGAAGCCCTGGGCCTCTGGCATGGCGACATCGCCCTGGACGGCGTGCCCGGCCCCGCGGCGGCCGCCGCCCGCACCCGCCTGCTCCGGCTCCGCCTCGGTCTGTACCGCACCCGGGCCGAACTCGACCTGGACCTGGGCGAGTTCGAGGCGGCCGCGACCGGTCTGGAGCACCTGGTCGGCCAGTACCCGTCCCGCGAGGACTTCCGCCGCCTGTACCTGATCGCCCTGAAGCGCCAGGGCCGGATCGCCGAGGCCCTGGAGGTGTACGAGGAGTACCGGCTCTCCGGCGGCACGAACCCCGAACTGCTCCTGCTCGGGCGGGAACTGCGCGAGGAGCTCGGCGAGACCGCCGAGGACACGCCGGAGCCGGAGTACGAGGCGGAACCGGACCAGAACACCGACTTCGGTCTGCTCGCACTGGATGAGGCACCGGAGGGGAGCTTCCCGCTGGAGGAGATTTTCCCTTCACTGCTGTCCCCCGACGCGGAGCCCGTCGAGACCTCGCCCGGGTATGCGGCCGTCGCTTTCTACGACCTCGCCGACGACCCCGACGACCAGGACTCCCTCCCGGCGCTGGGCCGCTGGGTGCTGCGGCTGATCACGGCGAGCGGACTGGAGGAGACGTACTACGAGTTGCGCAGGCGCGAGAAGGGCTACGCCGTGTCCTTGGATTCCGGTACCGCACGGCTCCTTCTCAGCGTCACCTTGGGCCGGTCGGCGGACTGGCCGGGCGAAACGACCGGCACCCGGCTGGCCATCGGCTTCCAGAGCGTGGGGGACGAAGAGCCCGACTGGGCGGCGGCACGGCGGCTCCTGGACACGTCCGGCGCGCCCGGTGTCATCACCGTGTCGCCCGTTCTGCGTACCGAGCTGGGCGAGACCTCAGGACCGGCGGCCGGTTGGCAGTTCCTCCCCCGCCTGCCGTCTCCGCCTTCTCCCACGCAGGGCCCGTATCCCCTGCCCCTCGGACAGTCCCTCCCCAAGCCCCGCGGCCGAACACGGAACGTCGTCTACGCCCTCCCCGGCGTCGAGCTGAGCCTCACGCGCACCCCGGACGCCGAGAACTACTACGAGGTCGACCTCACCGTCCGCCAAGCCGCCCACGAGGTCCTCCTGCCGAGTCACGCAGGCGGCACGTTCGTCGCCTCCGTCGAACTGTCCTGGCATGTGGACGACCCGGTTGCGTTCGTCCGTGCCGAGGCGACGGACGTTCCCGAACGCCTCCTCACCCACTTCACCGAGGAGGCGCGCCGCATCACCCGCCGTCACCCGCTCACGCGCGCCGGGGCGGCCCAGAGGGCCCTGCGTGACGCACTGCGCACCTGGCCGGTACCGGGGCTGTCGGTGACGTGCTCGGTTCGGCTGACGGCACACCGGGAGGGGCCGGAAGCCCCACAGCGACGAACGTAAACCGCACAGCGCCCATTCGGCCGCACCCCGACCGGCCCCCCACAAAAGGCGCCACCCCCTCCGGCACCGCACGATGCCATTGGGACCCGCTGCCCGGCGGCCCCACGGTCTGCGTTTTTCTGGAGGACCCTGCATGACCGCAAGTCTGGAGCAGTTGCGGCGCTGCCATTTCGCCGTCGACCTGGGGGCGGCCCGGACCCGTGTCTACGTCAGGGGCGTCGGCCTCGTCGTCGACCAGCCGTCCGTCGCCGCCGTGAACACCCGCAGCGGTGCCCTCATCGCCGTGGGTGACTTCGCCGAGCGGATGAGGGGCCGCACCCCGGGCCACATCCGCGTGGTGCGCCCGGTGTCCGGCGGCACCGTCGTCGACATCGAGATGGCGCAGCGCATGCTCCGGGGCCTGCTCGGCGACAGACTCCGCCGCGCGCTGCGCCGCAAGCCGTTCCTGCGCGCCGCGGCCTGCACCCCGCACGAGGCCGACCCTCTGGCCCGGCGGGCGGCCGTCGAGACGCTGGTCGGGCTCGGCGCACGGCGCGTGGAGCTCGTCGACACGCTCATCGCCGCCGCCGTGGGGTGCGGGCTGCCCGTGCAGCAGCCCGAGGCCACCATGATCATGGCCTGCGGGACGGCGACCACCCAGGTGGCCGTGCTCTCGCTCGGCTCGACCGTGAGTTCCGAACGCATTCCCGTCGGCGGCGACGCCGTGGACCACGCGATCGTCCAACACCTGCGTCACCAGCACGAGTTGATGCTCCCCAGCCAGTCCGTACGCCCCCTGCACCTGGCCCTGTCCGACATAGGGCTCACCGCCCAGGGTCCGAAGTCCACCGTGATCCGGGGGCGGGACGTGGTCACCGGTCTCGTCCGTTCGGTGCAGGTCGACACCGCCGCCGTGCGCGAGGCCATCGAGACCCCGCTGACCGCCGTGGTCGACGTCATCGGCCGGGTGCTGCGGGAGTGCCCGCCCGATCTGGTCGCCGACCTCGTCGACCGCGGGATCATGCTGGTGGGCGGCAGCGCGCTGCTGCCGGGGCTGGACGAGATGGTGCGGCAGGCCACCGGCATGCCGGTGCACATCGCCGAACGGCCCGACGTGTGTGCCGTACAGGGTCTGGGCTACATGCTGGAGGGCAGGATCGAGCCGCTGGAGCTCGGCGCGACCGTCATGTGAGCCCGGACGGACGGCGAGGAGGCGGGCGCCCGTCAACGGGCGAACCAGCAACGCACGGTGGTGCCGTCCGCACCGGTGTGCAGGCGGACCAGGTCCGCGACGAGGTTGACCATGAGGAGCCCACGGCCGCCGCGCTGGTCACGCGGGACCGGCCGGCGGCCGGCCAGCGGATCGATGAGGTGGCCCTTGTCGCGCACCTCGCACACCACATACCCGTCCTCGGCCCACACGCCGAGCGCACCCGAACCGCCGCCGTGCACCACGCTGTTGGTGACCAGTTCGGCGGTGGCCAGCGCCAGGTCCTCGACCCGCGGGGACGCGAGACCGAGCCGTACGGCCTCGTCGACGGCGCGGTGGCGGGCCTCGGAGAGGGAGTCCGTGTCGAAGTGGAAGGACAGGGAGGGCGGGACGGCCGGTACGGGCGGCAGCGGTTCGTTGTAGCGGGCCACGACGTCCCCGGGGGCGTAGGCCCGGCTGTCCTCCTGCCGTCCGGAGCCGAGGACGAGGGTGGGGTGGGTGGCGTAGGCGTCCGCGACGACCTGCGGGTCGAGGCGCTTGATGTCGTACGGGCACAGGATGGTCGCACTCCGGCCCCGGAAGGCCACGTTGATCAGTGCCTCGTGCTGGACGCAGGCGGGGTACTCGGAGGGGGTACGGCCGGCCCAGATCGGTTCGCCGATGATGCTCACGCGGGTGCCGGCCGGCTGGGCGTCGGCGAAGGCGCGCAGCACCGCGGGGATGATCCGGCCGGGGTTGCGCCCGGCCTGCCGCATGTCCAGGAACCGCACGGTGGCGGCCTCCTCGCCCAGGGCGTCCCGGATCAGCCGGAGGCGCTCCCCGGGCACGGCCACGGCGACGGGTTCACCGGCCGCGAGGGCGTCCCGTACGAAGGGGACGGTGCCCGCGAGGTACTCGTCCTCGTCGCCGTAGAGGAGCGCGGGGTGGACGAAGGGGGCGAGGCCTGCCCCATCGGCGGGGGTCACTGCCGAACACTCCCGTCGACGTGCATGCTCACCACCGCCTCTCCTGCCCCACCGGCTCCCTTGATGTCAGCCCGCGTACCCCGAAAGCCGGCTGTCACTCCTCCCAGGATCCGGGAGAGTGGTGCGCGTGCGGCATCAGTACGGCAGGATCCGCCCCGACGGCGTCCTGCGGTCGATGGTGGTGTCGCGGGGCGTGGCGGGCCTGCGGTTGACACGGACGCGGGTCTGACGGTTCATGACGCCCTCCTCGGACCGGCTGGCTTACGTGAACCAGCCTGGTCCGCGCGCCACTTCGCCACATCGTGCCCACGGAGACACCTGCCATGCCTCCGAAGCACGACCCGGGGCAGAAACCGCTACTTCCCCGGGATGAGGACGACCCTTAGAAACCCATTGGTCCCGCTATGTGCGAGCTGGTTTGAACCAGTCGGGATCGGCCCAGCGTTCGCGGCCGGCCAGGTCCGGTCGGTAGCCGGGGTCCCGTTCCCGGCGCAGCCGGACGCTCCAGTGGAGTACCGCCTCGGGAGGTACGGGACGTGCGCGTCGGCCCACGAGGATCCATGCCGGGCCGTTGTGGTGCACGGGGGCGTCGGCGAAGGCCTCGGTCAGCGCGGTCGCCGTACCGTAGGCACCCGGCCGGAAGTCCAGGTCGTCCGAGACACCGTCGGTGATCCACTTGAGGGGGATGGTGGAGAGCAGGGGTGCGTCCGGGGCGTGGTCGAAGGTGCCGCCGACGTCGGAGTGGACCCCGGCGAACCACACTTCCTCCGCCGTGCTGGTGTCCGTGTCGGGGCCGGGGCTGCGCGGCTTGACGAGGAACTCCCGGTAGGGGCGCCGCAGCTCGTCGAGGGACACGGCGTGCCGGATGCGGGCGGCGTTGGGCAGGGAGTGCGTGTACGGCCAGCGCAGATTGCCCAGGCGCAGGAGGCCGGCCGCCTTCACGGTGTCCCAGACGCCCAGGTAGGCCACCGGCAGGGCGTGGTGCGAGACCTGCCGGGGATCGTTGCGCTTGACCTGCTCCCACAGCGGCTCGCCCTCGGTGCGCAGACAGAAGGCGTGCGAGAAGCGGGCCACCTCCTGCTCGCTCTGGTCGATGTCTTGGTTGAACGCGTACTTCGCCACGGCGTACGGCACCAGGTTCTCCGCGCCGGGCCGCATCAGCCCCGGCTTGTTGAGCATCCCCACCAGCGCACGCGCCGTGTAGGCGCCACGGCTGAACCCGAAGACGTACACCGCGTCCCCCGGCTGCCAGTGCTGCATCAGGTACGTGTACGCCTCGGTGAGGTTGGCCTTCAGTCCCGTTCCGAAGGCGAGGCCGCCGAGCCGGGAGAGCCTGCGGCCCAGCGGTCCGCGCGCGGTGGCCGACGACATGGTGCCGACCCCGGGGTCGTAGTAGAGCAGCTGTCTCGACGGGTCGCCGGGCTCCAGCATCTCGTAGAACCTGACCACGTTCGTGGGGTTGCGGGCGCCGACCTGGTTGCCCGAGCCGTCCAGGCAGACGACGATCCTGCGCGGCATGACCACGGCCCGCCTATCCCGCCCGGCGGGTGCTGCCACGCGCGCCGCGGGAACGCGGCCGGACGGCGGCGGTGCGCGCCCCGGGCGTGAGCTGCTGCTGGAACGCCTCGAGCGCCATCGGGCTGTCCGCGGGGAGCACGGCCATGACGCGGCGGCGCTGCGCCTTGGCCAGGACGTCCCCGGCGGGTGTGCCGTGCCGGGCGTGGACGATGCGTACCCGTCCGTCGCCGGAGCCGCGGGGGGCCACGGGGGCGACGCCGGCGTGGGTGCCGTCGGGCAGGGTCACCCACAGGTTGAAGTCGTCGTACCGGATGTAGTCGGCGCCCTTGACCGGCCACGGGTAGTGGTGCTCCCCGGCCGCCTTGGGCAGGATCCCCTGGTGGTTCCCGCGGGTCAGCGGCACGCAGGCGTTGAACAGCGAGTCGGTCCAGGCGGCGACGCCCTCCGCGTCCGTGATCGGAGTCTCCAGCAGCTTGCGGGCCCGCTTGTAGCCGAGCCCCTCCAGCGCGGGAAGGGTCTCGGGGAACGCGGCGAGGAGGTCGGCGGCCTCCTGGCGCAGCCGGTCGACCTTCACGGGGTCGGCGCAGAACTGCATGCTCCACTCGATGCCGACCCGGGCCCGGAACATCCGCCAGCCGGCGTCCGTCCTCACCCAGAGACTGCCGCCGTGGTGCATCTCGTAAGGCCCCGGCCCGTACGGCCGCTCGGTCCTCCCCAGCTCCTGAAGGATCTTGTTCACAGCGGTCTTCGCGGCGCGGAACTCCGCGGACTCGGTGCGTTCCTGGTGCTTGACGAGCTGTATCTCCCAGGGGTGGTCCTCCCGTTCCGTCTTGCCGAAGGTGAGGGAGGGAGCGGACGTCGTCGCCGTCGCGGATCGGTCGTCGGCCATGGCGGCCTCCTTCTGTCGACCTGTCGACACTCCTGTTCTCATCGTCCTCCCAGGGCTCAGTTCTCGCTCTGCGTAACACCTGGACCGTTCAACGACACCGGCCCTGGCGGCCGGCTCCCGGCGTCCGCGGCGCACACTGGAGCCATGCGCCTACGCACACCCCCGGGCGCCGTCCGGTGGCAGCGCGCCGCACGGACGCTCGCCCACCGCCCGGCCCCCGCCCGCCCTTCGCGCCGGGCCCAGTTGCTCGCCCTGGTCGCCGTCCTGGACGAGGCGGTGGCCGCCCAGACACCGGCCGACGCGGCGGTGGCCGCGTGTGGCGAACCGGGTCCCGTCTCCCGCCGGACGGCACGCATGTGCAGCCGCCAGAGCAGCATCCTGCACCGCCTGCGCACCCGACTGCAGGACCTCGAACTCACCGAGCCGGACCTGCAGCGGGCGCAGGCCCGGGCGGCACGGCTCCTCGCGTACGACCTCTGGATGCTGCGCGAATCCCTCGACCTGGCCTTCACGCTCCGCCCCGACCCCCGTGCGGAGGCAGCCCGGCTGCGCCTCAACGGCCTGGGCCGCCACGCCGACGACCTGCGCCGCCTGCGCGACGACCTGCGCGGGGAAGCGCCTGAGGACTGCCTACCCGAGGACGGCTGAGGACTGCCTACCCGAGGACGGACGAGGTGGCCGAGGGGGGATCGCTCGGCCGGGGCGGGGTCGCCTCGCCGGAGTCGGCCTGGATCACGAGAACGACCGCTATGACCGCCATGGTCACGGCGGTCAGCGTGACCAGCCACCACATCCTGATCGGTTTCGCATGCCCGGCCATGGCGCCCTCCTTGGGCGGGAGCGTACGCGCAATGGCACCACCGAGGCTCCCTCTTCACAGCACCCCGACGGGCACCACACCGCACCGAACCCCGCCGGCCCGCGCAGAATGGGCCGGTCCGCGGCCCCGACCAGGGTTCGGGGCCGCCGACCGATGGAGGAAAACGTGGCCGAACTTGTCGATGTGACGTGTTACGCATGCAGGATCGTGCTGCCGCTGCTCGATTCCCCCCTCGGCCGAGAGGCATGGTGGAGGTTCCTGGACGAGCACGCCTATCACCCGGTGGAGTTGCTGTGGGAGCACTCCGAGGCCCACGAGCGGATCGACATCGACTACATCGAGGTGGGCAGCGACATCAGGAGCGACCCTTCGTTCGCCGAGTACGCGCGCGAGTGGACCGGCCGCCCGCTCGCCCTGCACCCCCGGCCGATCGCCCGGGCGGTGGCCGAGATCGTGCAGCGCGCCGAGGCCGCACTCGATGCCCACGAGTGGCGGGCCGCACCGGTCGACGCCGCCGTGGCCGAACGAGTCCTGCAGTCCATGGACTTCGCACCGCCGCCCGGGGAGGCCGTCGACGATGCCGCCGTACGCGCCCGGCTCTCCGCTGTGGAAACGGCGCTGGAACAACTGCGCCGGGCGGCCGCCGAACCGGTCGGCGAGCACTTCCGCACGCTGCTGACCGACGTCCTGCGCGCCCTGCCCACCATGGCGGATCTCCCACCGGACGAACTGTGCGCGGAGAGCGGCCCCCTGGCCTCCCCTCGGCTCTGGGACACAGAGCGGGCGCTGCGACTGATCCAGCACCTCATGTTGTCCGTCACGCTCCGCAAACCGGCTCCCCACACCGGGTGAGCCCCGCTCCGGAGTCGCGTTCGCAGTGCCGGGCACATCCCGATCAATCCCTCAGCGGCAGGTCCGGCAGTTGAACGGCCCGGCCCTTTCAGGGATGACACCGGACCGGGGTTCACGTCGTGGAAGGATGCAACCGCGCGTAGTACGCGAACGCCGGGCCGACGAAGCGGCTCACGCGGAGGCCCGCGGCGCCTGCATGGCCGATGAGGTGGGCCGGGCGTACCTGGTGGCGGTCGAAGAACTCGCCGACCACGAGGCGGCCGCCGGGCTTGAGGACCCGGCGCAGTTGCCTCAGCGTCAGCGCCGGGTCCGGGATCTCGCCCAGCGCGGTTACCAGGTATGCGGCATCGAACGTGCCATCGGGGAAGGGGAGTTGATGGGCGTCTGCCAACGTCGGGACGATGTTGGCGATGTGCCGCTCCTTCGCCCGGCGCATCACGTGATCGAGCATCTCCTGCTGGACGTCGACGATGTCCAGCTGCTCCACCTGCGGTGCGACGTGCAGGGACTGCAACCCCGTACCGGGCCCGATCTCGAGCACCCGTTCGCTGCGCCGTGCCTCCAGCACTGCGTCGAGGCGGCGCAGGGTCAGGAACGGCAGGGGCAGGTCCAGCAGCCGGTGCTGGGAGTACGGATAAGGGGCGGAGTCGGACATCCACCAGGCACCGACCGCGGCGGCGGCGCCCAGGCCGGCCGCTGCCCACTTGAGATTCCTGCCTGGCCTGACCGGAGCCGATGGCGTGATCGCGGACACTGTTCTCCTTGCCGGGGTGCGTGGATCGGGCGGCGTCCTTGCCCTGACGCCTCCCGATCCACGATGCCCGTGCGGCCGGCCACGCACCTCAACGCAGGCTTCCGACTCCGTGGTGGTACCAGGACCACCACGGAGTCGGGTACTGAGGTGGGAGATCCGGCGCCCCGCGCCGAGCAGACTCGGTTGTCCACCCGTCGAGCAGGTGTGACGGACATGGCCGTCGAGGCGGTGGAGCTGCCCGGCGCGCACATGTATCTGGCCGAATCCCCCCGGCCGCTGGTGGAGTTGATGGCCGCGCGGTGCGCCAGAGGGTGAGTCGCTCTCACTCCGCGATCCCGAGGAAGCGCAGCACGGCCATCACCCGGCGGTGGTCCGCGTCCGCGCTGGGCAGGTCGAGTTTGGCCAGGATGTTGTTGATGTGCTTGGCGACCGTGCTCTCGCTCACCACCAGTTGCTGCGCGATGCCCAGGTTGGAGCGGCCGCCGGCCATCAGCTCCAGCACCTCGTGCTCCCGCGACGTCAGACGCTCCAGCGGGTCGCTGCGGCGGCGCAGCAGGAGCTGCGAAACGACCTGCGGATCGAGGGCCGTACCCCCCGAGGCGACCCGGCGCAGCGCCTCGACGAACTCCTCCACGTCGGCGACGCGCTGCTTGAGCAGATAGCCGAGCCCGGCCGTCTCCTTGGCCAGCAGATCGGCGGCGTACTGCTCCTCGACGTACTGCGACAGCAGCAGCACCGAGGTGTCGGGCCACCGCTCCCGGATGACGAGCGCACAGCGCACCCCCTCCGAGCTGTGGGAGGGCGGCATCCGCACATCCGTGACGACGATGTCGGGGCGATGCTGCTCGACGGCGGCGAGCAGGCCCGGTTCGTCGCCGGCCTCGGCGACCACCTCGAAGCCGCCCATCTCCAGCACCTTGACCAGGCCGACGCGCAGCAGGACGGAGTCCTCGGCGATCACCGCCCGCACGGCAACTCCGCCGTCACGGTCGTCGGTCCCCCGGCGGGGCTGCTGACGCGGAAAGTGCCGTCGACCGAGCCGACCCGCTTGGCCAGCCCGCTCAGCCCCGTCCCTGCGCAGGCGTCGGCACCGCCCAGCCCGTCGTCGGTGACGTTCACCCGCAACACCTTCCCGACCCGTCGGACGGTCACCGTGACCCGCGTCGCACGGGCATGCTTGGTCACGTTGGTCAGCGCCTCGGAGATCACGAAGTAGGCGACCGACTCCGCGGCCGGCGCGACCCGCTCGTCGAGATCCACCCGCAGGCGAACCGGCAGCGGCACCCGGGCGGCCAGCCCGGACAACGCCGCGTCCAACCCGCGGTCTTCGAGGACCGCCGGGTGCAACCCGCGCACCAGGTCGTTGAGTTCGGCGATCGCCTCCTTCGCCTCGAGATGAGCCTCCGCGAGCACCTCGCGGGCCCCGCCCGACAGGTCGCGACGGGTGGCCATCGCCAGGCCCAGGTTGACCGCGAGGGAGACGAGCCGCTGCTGGGTGCCGTCGTGCAGGTCACGCTCGATGCGGCGGCGCTCGGCATCGACCGCCTCGATCAGGTCGGTGCGGCTCCCGGCCAGGTAGTCGACCCGCTCCTGGAGCCGCTGCGCCCGGCTGGGCCCGAGCAGCACCAACGCGGGACGCGACTCCAACCGGGCCACCGCCCCGGCCGTCCAGGGCACGACGCACAGCAGGGCCAGACCGCCCACCGTGTAGCACGGCAGCTGCGTCGCGTAGCCGAACCAGTCCTGGCGGACCCGCACCGGCAGGGCCCACACCCAGCCGCCGACGGTCGCGCCCGCCAGGCCCGCGACCGCCACCACCAGCACCGACAGCTCCAGCAGGGCCAGCAACGGGCCCAGCAGCAGGTGGTATCCGAGCCGGCGCCAGGGACGCGTCGCCGAGAGCCGGCGGGCGGCCGACGCCCACGACCACCGCTGCGGCACGGGCGCCGGCCGAGGGATGTCCACGCCGAGCAGCGCCCGGTGGCGGAACCTCTGAACGGCCGTCAGCACCGGGACTCCGAGCAGGATCAGGGCGGCCGATGTGGGGAGCACCAGCGCCCAGTTCCCCGTCTCGGTGAAGGTCAGCACGCCCCAGGACCACACGGGCACCAGAGCCAGGTGCGGCAGGACACCGGCGGCCAGGAAGCCGGCGTCCCGCCGCGCCCGAATCGCCGAGCGCCTCAGCACGGCCGGAATCGTCATGGCTCGACCCTAGGACCGCCCGACGGGGGCCTGCCATGAGGCCTGTACCCGGCCCCATGGTGAAACCAGTGCCACCCCCGCGACGGACCCGCCGGGCAGGCAGACAGCGGGGTCTGTGGGCTCGGTTCATCGGTGAAGTCGTTCTCGGGGCCGCCGGAGCCGGGGTCTAGGCAGGGCGGCCGCCCGTAGCGGCAGGAATCTTCATCCCGCGCCCACCCAAGAGACTCCACAAGGGGGCCCGTTGCCGGGCAGGCATTGGTCGAGCTAATGATCTTGGGGGAGGCAAAGAGGCCCCCACCGAAGCGGGGGCCTTGCCGTCTGTGCTGGTCAAAACGGTTCTGCACGCGTAGGTAACGGTGGGGCGGGTGGGACTCGAACCCACGGCCGACGGATTATGAGTCCGCTGCTCTAACCGGCTGAGCTACCGCCCCACGGCGGCGTGTCGCGCACATTTGTGCGCGCCGTCTGCCGCAGCATAGCCGCTCATACGATCTCCTGCTTCGGATGGTCGACTACGCACGCCCATGGAGACTGCACCGCCGCCTGCGCGGTTCCCGCCCACATGAAAAAGGACCCCAAGGGGGTCCTCTTCTTGTGCTCCCCCGACTGGACTCGAACCAGTAACCTGCCGGTTAACAGCCGGCTGCTCTGCCAATTGAGCTACGGAGGACCGAGCTCCCCCGACTGGACTCGAACCAGTAACCTGCCGGTTAACAGCCGGCTGCTCTGCCAATTGAGCTACGGAGGAATGCCTCGTTGCATCGAACGTCCCTGCCTGGGTATTCGCCAGGGGGCGGGCGCTCGCTGCGACACATACATTAGCGCAAGCAGGGGGGTGCTCCGCCAATCGGTACTCCCCCAGGACGGAAGGGTGGCTCCGCCATGCGCTACAAGCTCACGTTCGTCGTCGGACTGGCTCTGGGTTACGTCCTCGGCACACGTGCCGGTCGCGAGCGCTACGAGCAGCTGAAGAAGTCGGCACGTCAGGTCGCGCAGAACCCGGCGGTCCGCAACACCGCGGAGTCGGCCGCGCAGCAGGGCCGTGAGTTCGCCGGCAAGGCGTACCACGTGGTGAGCGACAAGGTCGGCGACCGCGTCCCCGACTCGGTGGCCCAGCGGGTCCGCTCCCTGCGGGAGCGCAACACCAACGGCGCAGCAGAGGACGACTGGGGCACCAGCAACACCTAGCAGCTCACCTGCCATGACGCGCCGGCACCCGGCGCAGCGCACGCACCCCTGTGGCGCAGGACCCATAGAATTTTCGCCATGGGGATAGTCGCCGGGTTGGACAGTGCGCCCGATTTCACTCGCATCGTCGTCTGCGACACGGACACGGGCACCGTGCTCAGGCAGGGGTATGCGCCGCATCCGGTGGACGGCGACCGGCCCGCCGACGTCGACCCGCAGGCCTGGCTGCTGTCCCTCGGTGAAGCGGCCGGCGGCGGGCTCCTCGAAGGCGTGCAGGCCATCGGCGTGTCGGCGCAGCAGAACGCGCTCGTGCCGCTGGACGCGCAGGGCGGCACGGTGCGCCCGGCGCTGGTCGGCGGCGACAAGCGTGCGCAGGTCGCGGCGGCCGATCTGATCGACGCGCTCGGCGGCCGTGAGGCCTGGGCGCAGGCGGTGGGCTGTGTGCCGCAGGCCGCGCAGCCGGTGACCAAGCTGCGCTGGCTCGCCAAGAACGAACCCGATGCCGCCCTGCGCACCGCGATGCTGATGCAGGCCCACGACTGGCTGGTGTGGCAGCTGCTGGGCAGACCGGTCAGGAGGACCACCGACCGGGGCGGCGCCTCCGGGACCGGCTACTGGTCGGCGGCGACCGGCAGCTACCGTTCCGATCTCGTCGAGCTGGCGCTCGGCCACCAGGCGATGCTGCCGGAGGTGATCGGCCCCGCGGACGCCGCGGGTACGACCCCCGAGGGGCTGCTGATCTCCGCGGGGACCGGGGAGACCATGTCCGCCGCGTTCGGGCTCGGCATCGGGCTCGGGGACGCGGTGGTGTCGCTCGGCGCCTCCGGGTCCGTCATGGCCGTGCACCCCGAGGCCCTGGTCGACAGCACCGGGATGATCACGTCCCTCGCCGATGCGACGGGCATGCATCTGCCGGTCGTCACCACGCTGAACGCCGTACGGACCCTGCGCGGGACCGCCGAGCTGCTCGGGCTGCCCGATCTGGAGAGCCTGTCCGAGCTGGCGATGAAGTCGACTCCGGGCGCCCACGGGCTCGTACTCCTGCCGTATCTGGAGGGTGAGCGGACGCCGAATCTGCCGCACACGGCGGGGTCGATCGCCGGGCTGCGGCGGGAGTCGATGAAGGGGGAGCATCTGGCTCGGGCGGCGTTCGAGGGCATGCTGTGCGGGCTCGCGGACGCGCTGGACGTGCTGCGCGGCCGGGGTGTCGAGGTGCGGCGGATCTTCCTGCTGGGGGCGGCCGCCGAACTGCCCGCCGTGCAGGCGGCGGCGCCCATGCTCTTCGGGGCGCAGGTCGTCGTGCCGCAGCCCGCGGACTATGCGGCGATCGGTGCGGCCCGGCAGGCCGCCTGGGCGCTCGGGGTCTCGCAGGGCACGCTCGATCCGCGCAACCCGCCCGTCTGGCAGGGCGCGAGCGGACAGGTGCTTGAGCCCGGTGACGAGCTGGCGGTGGGTCAGGCGGTCAGGCAGCAGTTCGTTTCGGTCCGGGAGCAGACGCACCCCGGCGCTTTCCGCCCATAAGGCGGTAAGGAGCACTGCTGTCGGCTTAATCGGTTGAGGTAACACGGGTGGAGTGTCCGACGATAGGAGCCTGGGGCATCAAGCCCGCCCCACCGCCGACTCCGAGAGACGTAGCGTGCTCATACGACTTCTGCGGACCTACCTCAGGCCCTACAAGAAACCCATAGCCCTGCTGGTGCTGCTGCAGTTCCTGCAGACCTGCGCCACCCTCTACCTGCCCACGCTGAACGCGCACATCATCGACAACGGCGTCGTGAAGGGCGACACCGGCTACATCCTCTCCTTCGGCGCCCTGATGATCGGCATCTCGCTGGCGCAGGTCGTGTGCAACACGGGTGCCGTGTACTACGGCGCCAGGACCGCCTCCGCGGTCGGCCGGGACGTCCGGGCGGCGGTGTTCGACCGCGTGCAGTCCTTCTCGGCGCGGGAGGTCGGGCAGTTCGGGGCGCCCTCGCTGATCACCCGTACGACCAACGACGTACAGCAGGTCCAGATGCTGGCCCTGATGACGTTCACGCTGATGGTGTCGGCCCCGATCATGTGCGTGGGCGGCATCGTGCTGGCGCTCGGCCTCGACGTGCCCTTGTCCGGGGTGCTGGTCGCCGTGGTGCCGACGCTGGGCATCTGCGTGACGCTGATCGTACGGCGGTTGCGGCCGCTGTTCCGTGCCATGCAGGTGCGGCTCGACACGGTGAACCGGGTGCTGCGCGAGCAGATCACCGGCAACCGGGTGATCCGGGCGTTCGTACGGGACGACTATGAGAAGGATCGTTTCCGTAAGGCGAACACCGACCTCACCGAGATGCAGCTGGCCACCGGCAACATGCTCGCGCTGATGTTCCCGATCGTGATGACGGTGGTGAACCTGTCCTCGATCGCGGTGGTGTGGTTCGGCGCGCACCGCATCGACAGCGGGGGGATGGCGATCGGTGATCTGACCGCGTTCCTCGCCTATCTGATGCAGATCGTGATGTCCGTGATGATGGCCACCTTCATGTTCATGATGGTGCCGCGCGCGGAGGTGTGCGCCGAGCGGATCGAGGAGGTCCTCGGGACCTCGTCGAGCGTGGTGCCGCCCGTCGCGCCGGTCACGGAGCTGCGCCGGCACGGGCATCTGGAGATCCGGGGCGCCGGGTTCCGCTATCCGGGCGCCGAGGAGCCCGTGCTCAAGGGCATCGACATGGTGGCGCGGCCCGGCGAGGTGACCGCCGTCATCGGCTCGACCGGCAGCGGCAAGTCCACGCTGCTCGGGCTGGTCCCGCGGCTGTTCGACGCGACCGACGGCGAGGTGCTCGTCGACGGCACGGACGTGGCGACGCTCGACCCGAAGCTGCTCGCGAAAACGGTCGGACTCGTCCCGCAGAAGCCGTACCTGTTCGCGGGGACGGTGGCGACCAATCTGCGCTACGGCAATCCGGACGCCACGGACGAGGAGCTGTGGCACGCGCTGGAGGTGGCGCAGGCCAAGGAGTTCGTCGAGCGGCTGGAGAACGGCCTCGACTCCCCCATCGCCCAGGGCGGCACCAACGTCTCCGGCGGCCAGCGGCAGCGGCTCGCGATCGCGCGGACGCTGGTGCAGCGCCCGGAGATCTACCTCTTCGACGACTCCTTCTCCGCCCTCGACTACGCGACCGACGCGGCGCTGCGGGCGGCGCTCGCGCAGGAGACCGCCGAGGCGACCGTCGTGATCGTCGCCCAGCGGGTGGCGACCATCCGGGACGCGGACCGGATCGTCGTACTGGACGAAGGACGTGTCGTCGGGACCGGCCGGCATCACGAGCTGATGGCGGACAACGAGACCTATCGGGAGATCGTGCTCTCCCAGCTGACAGAAGCGGAGGCTGCCTGATGGCCGGGCCGATGGCACGGATGATGGGCCAGGGCGGGGGCCCCGACAGCCGTTCGATGGACTTCAAGGTGTCGGGCAAACGCCTGATCTCCCAGTTCAAGCCGGAGCGGCTGACGATCTGCGTACTGCTGCTGTGCGTGGTCGTGAGCGTCGGTCTGAACGTGGTCGGGCCGAAGATCCTCGGCAAGGCCACCGACCTGGTCTTCGCCGGGATCATCGGGCGGCAGATGCCGTCCGGGGCCACGAAGGACCAGGTACTCGCGTCCATGCGGCAGCGGGGGCAGGGCCAGATCGCCGACATGCTGCGCAGCACCGACTTCACCCCGGGCAAGGGCATCGACTTCGGCGCGGTGGGCGACGTACTGCTGCTCGCGCTGGGCACGTTCTTCGTCGCCGGTCTGCTGATGGCGGTGGCGACACGGCTGGTGAACCGGGCCGTGAACCGGACCATGTACCGGCTGCGCGAGGACGTGCAGGCGAAGCTGTCGCGGCTGCCGCTGTCGTACTTCGACAAGCGGCAGCGCGGTGAGGTGCTGTCCCGGGCGACCAACGACATCGACAACATCGGGCAGACGCTGCAGCAGTCGATGGGCCAGCTCATCAACTCGCTGCTGACGATCATCGGTGTGCTGGCGATGATGTTCTGGGTGTCGTGGCTGCTCGCGCTGGTGGCGCTGGTGACCGTGCCGTTGTCGTTCGTGGTCGCCACGCGGGTCGGCAAGCGGTCTCAGCCGCACTTCGTGCAGCAGTGGCGCACCACCGGCAAGCTGAACGCCCACATCGAGGAGATGTACACCGGCCACACGCTGGTGAAGGTGTTCGGGCGGCAGGAGGAGTCGGCGAAGCAGTTCGCCGAGCAGAACGACGCGCTGTACGAGGCCGGGTTCAAGGCGCAGTTCAACAGCGGAGTCATGCAGCCGCTGATGATGTTCGTGTCGAACCTCAACTATGTGCTGGTGGCGGTGGTCGGCGGGCTGCGGGTCGCGTCCGGCGCGCTGTCGATCGGTGATGTGCAGGCCTTCATCCAGTACTCGCGGCAGTTCTCGATGCCGCTGACGCAGGTCGCGTCGATGGCGAACCTGGTCCAGTCGGGTGTCGCGTCGGCCGAGCGGATCTTCGAACTCCTGGACGCGGAGGAGCAGGAGGCGGATCCGGTGCGCGGCGAGCGGCCCGAGGAACTGCGCGGGCGGGTGGAGCTGGAGAACATCTCCTTCCGCTACGACCCCGAGAAGCCGCTGATCGAGGACCTCTCCCTGAAGGCGGAGCCCGGGCACACGGTAGCGATCGTCGGCCCTACGGGGGCGGGCAAGACCACCCTGGTCAATCTGCTCATGCGGTTCTACGAGGTCTCCGGCGGCCGGATCACCCTCGACGGCGTCGACATCGCGACGATGTCCCGGGACGAACTGCGGGCCGGGATCGGCATGGTGCTGCAGGACACCTGGCTGTTCGGCGGCACGATCGCGGAGAACATCGCGTACGGCGCCTCCCGGGACGTCACGCGCGGCGAGATCGAGGAGGCGGCGCGGGCGGCCCACGCGGACCGGTTCATCCGGACGCTTCCCGAGGGCTACGACACCGTGATCGACGACGAGGGCACGGGGGTCAGCGCCGGTGAGAAGCAGCTCATCACCATCGCGCGGGCGTTCCTGTCGGACCCGACGATCCTGGTGCTGGACGAGGCGACTTCCTCGGTGGACACCCGGACCGAGGTGCTGATCCAGAAGGCGATGGCGAAGCTGGCGCACGGGCGTACGTCGTTCGTGATCGCGCACCGGCTGTCGACGATCCGGGACGCGGACACGATCCTGGTGATGGAGAACGGGGCGATCGTGGAGCAGGGCGCGCATGCGGAGCTGCTTGCCGCAGACGGTGCGTATGCGCGGTTGTACAAGGCGCAGTTCGCGCAGGCGGTGGCCGAGGTGGACTGAGCGGTTGCCCGGCGTCGGGGCCGGGCCGGGTGGGTGCACTTGCCCGCGTTGGCGGGGTGCCGCTGCGCCCACCCGTGCCGCGCTAGGCGGCACGAATGCCCGCAGGCTACGTGCCCCGAAGGGGCGCGGGGAACTGCGCGACCAGCCCCCACCGGCCCGCGGACGGCGTCAGTCCAGATAGCCCCTCAACTGGTCCGCGAATGCATGGTCCCGGAGCTTGTTCAGAGTCTTCGACTCGATCTGGCGGATCCGTTCCCGCGTGACGCCGAAGATACGGCCGATCTCCTCCAGCGTCCGGGGGCGGCCGTCCGCCAGGCCGTACCGGAGCTGGACCACCTTGCGCTCGCGCTCGCCGAGCGTCGACAGCACCGCCTCCAGATGCTCGCGCAGAAGCAGGAACGCCGCCGACTCCACCGGCGAGGCGGCGTCGCCGTCCTCGATGAGGTCGCCGAGGGCCACGTCGTCCTCCTCGCCCACCGGGGCGTGCAGGGAGACCGGCTCCTGGGCGAGGCGGAGGACCTCGGTGACCCGCTCGGGCGGCAGGTCGAGGTGGTCGGCGACCTCTTCCGGCGTGGGCTCGTATCCGCGTTCCTGCAGCATGCGGCGCTGGACGCGGACGACCCGGTTGATCAGCTCGACGACGTGGACCGGGACCCGTATGGTGCGGGCCTGGTCGGCGAGGGCCCGGGACATGGCCTGGCGGATCCACCAGGTCGCGTATGTCGAGAACTTGTACCCGCGGGCGTAGTCGAACTTCTCAACGGCCCTGATCAGACCCAGGTTTCCCTCCTGGACCAGGTCGAGCATGGTCAGCCCGCGCCCGACGTACCGCTTGGCCACGGACACGACGAGCCGCAGATTCGCCTCGATGAGGCGGCGCTTGGCCATCCGGCCCATGACGACCAGGCGGTCCAGGTCCAGGGCGAGCTGGCTGTCCAGGTCGGGTGCGGTGCTGAGCCTCTCCTCGGCGAACAGGCCGGCCTCGACACGGCGGGCGAGCTCGACCTCCTCGGCCGCGGTCAGCAGGGGGATACGGCCGATCTCGCGCAGATACTGGCGGAACAGGTCCGAGGACGGGCCGCCGGTGTCGGCGGAGCGGGCACGCGGCGGTGCCACCGGCTCGGGGTCCTCCGCGGCCTCCAGCGCCTCCGCGGGCGGTTCGGCCGGCTCGGGCGGGCTCTCCGGCTCCGCCTCGGGGTGGTGCGCGACACGGGTCTGCGGGGGGACCGCGACGAGAACGTCGGTCGCGGCGTCCGGCTCCGTGCCGTCCGTACTTGTGTCGGTCTGGGCGAGGGTCTGGGTCTGCACGGGGGCGACCTCCAGGATGATCGCTGCTGAGGTGTGCGGCAGCGCTGCTTCGGGAGCGGAGTCGACGGCCTCGCCGCTGTCCGTCCCGTACGCGATGAGCGGAACCGCGGGGTTGTGCGACCCGTGGGGGACGGGTCCGCCGCGCTCCGAGGACTCAGGCACCGGACCCAGTGTGGAGTACGACACATCGCCGCCACGAGGGGCGTGCGGTGACTTTTTGCAATCGTGCCGTGACCGGGTGGTTACCGCGGCGTACGCGAAGAGGTCACAGGGCTGCGGCGCCGTGCTCGCGCAGCGCCTGGTCGTACTGCTGGAGCACCCACAACTCGTTCTGTACGGCGGCCAGTTGTGCCGGGTCCGAGTGGGTGCCGAGGCGGGTGAGGGTGCTCTGGATGTCGCGGACGCGGCGCTCCACGGCCCGGCGGCGAACGGTCACGAGCTGCTCGCCCGCATAGTTCTCGTCGACCGTACGGCGCATGATCGCCTCGACGGCCAGCTCCGTGACCATCGCGCGGACCGTGTCGTCGGGCGCGGCTTCGCGGACGCGGACGAGGTAGTCCTGTGCGTCCTGGACGCCGTACTCCGCGCCGCCCGCCTCCATGATCGCCTGGCGTACGGCGGCGTAGGGCGGGGCGGTGAACTCGTCGATGCCGTAGGCGTCGAAGGCCGGGGAGACCAACTCCGGGCGCTGGAGGGCGAGTTTGAGCAGTTCGCGTTCGGTGGCGTAGACGGGGTTGCGGAGGTTCAGCGCCGGGCCGGACGGGCCCGAGGAGCGGGGCGCGGCCTCGTACGACTGGGGGCCGCGCGCCGGGGCGGGGCCCTTGCCGCCGCGGTCGCGGGCCCAACGGGCCAGCTGGGCCACCCGCTTGACCACGAACTGGGTGTCGAGGATGCCGAGCATGCCGGCGAGCTGGACGGCGACCTCGTGCTGGGCGCCGCTGTTCTTGATGCGGGCGACGATCGGGGCCGCCTCGTCCAGGGCGGCGGCCCGGCCCGCCGGGGTGTCGAGGTCGTAGCGGACGACGATCTGGCGCAGCGCGAACTCGAAGAGCGGGGTCCGGGGTTCGACCAGGTCGGCGACCGCCTCGTCGCCCTTCGCCAGGCGCAGTTCGCAGGGGTCCATGCCGTCCGGGGCGATGGCGATGTAGGTCTCGGCGGCGAACTTCTGGTCGTCCTCGAAGGCGCGCAGGGCCGCCTTCTGGCCGGCCGCGTCGCCGTCGAAGGTGAAGATGACACGTGCGCTGCCGTTGTCCATCAGCAGCCGGCGCAGGATCTTGATGTGGTCGCTGCCGAAGGCCGTGCCGCAGGTCGCGATGGCGGTGGTGACGCCGGCCAGGTGGCAGGCCATCACGTCGGTGTAGCCCTCGACCACCACCGCGCGGCTGACCTTGGCGATGTCCTTCTTCGCCAGGTCGATGCCGTACAGGACCTGGGACTTCTTGTAGATCGCCGTGTCGGGGGTGTTGAGGTACTTGGGGCCGTTGTCCGCCTCGTACAGCTTGCGGGCGCCGAAGCCGACGACGTCCCCGCCGATGTCGCGGATCGGCCACATCAGGCGGCCGCGGAAGCGGTCGATGGGGCCGCGGCGGCCCTCCTGGGAGAGGCCGGAGAGCAGCAGCTCCTTGTCGGTGAAGCCCTTGCCGCGCAGATAGCGGGTGAGGTGGTCCCAGCCCTGGGGGCTGTAGCCGACGGAGAAGTGCTCGGCGGCGGACTGGTCGAAGCCGCGCTCGGCGAGGAACTTGCGGCCGGTGTCTGCCTCCGGGCTGGTCGCGAGCTGTTCGACGTACCACTGTGCGGCGATCTTGTGGGCCTCGACCAGGCGGAT
Source organism: Streptomyces sp. NPDC002092 (assembly GCF_053593775.1). NCBI lineage: Bacteria > Bacillati > Actinomycetota > Actinomycetes > Kitasatosporales > Streptomycetaceae > Streptomyces > Streptomyces sp. NPDC002092. Next base: position 198,789 of record NZ_JBSFDG010000008.1, on the reverse strand, counting down.
GCGCTCGCCGCGCTGGTGGGACGGGTTGTACCCGCCCTCCTCGTAGCGCAGGGTGATGCCGGCCTGGCCGGCCAGGCGCTCGACCGCCTCGGAGAAGGAGAGGTGGTCGACCTTCATCACGAACGTGATGGTGTCGCCGCCCTCCTGGCAGCCGAAGCAGTGGAAGAGTCCCTTGCTCGGGCTGACCTGGAAGGACGGCGACTTCTCGTCGTGGAAGGGGCACAGGCCCTTGAGGTTGCCACCGCCCGCGTTGCGCAGCTGGAGGTACTCGGACACCACGGCGTCGATCGGGACCGCGTCCCGTACCGCCTTCACGTCCTCGTCGTTGATCCGTCCTGCCACGTGGTGATTCTACGGGGCAGAGCTGACACTCCTGGGGCGCCTCCACGTTCGGCCGGGGGTCCGGGGGTTGCCCCCCGGGTAATGCAGCACCAGGACTGACTGACAGCCTCGGTTCTCAAGAGACGAGGCTTTCGAGCGGAATGTGCGGGTCCGCCAGGGCCTCCGTGTTCACCTGGGTCTTCGAGCGGATCAGTTTCTGGATGGGCTCTGTGACGTCCCACACGTTCACATTCATCCCGGCCAGCACCCGGCCGTCCTTGATCCAGAAGGAGATGAACTGACGCTTGCCGGCGTCCCCCCGGATCACCACTTCGTCGTACGACCCCGCGGGCGCCCACCCGCTGTACTCCATCCCCAAGTCGTACTGGTCGGAGAAGAAATAGGGCACACGGTCGTAGGTGACGTCACGGCCGAGCATCGCGCGGGCCGCCGCCGGACCGCCGTTGAGGGCGTTGGCCCAGTGCTCGACGCGGAGGTGGGTGCCGAAGAGGGCGTGCGGGAAGGACGCCACGTCGCCGGCCGCGTAGATGTCGGGGTCGGAGGTGCGCAGGCGCTCGTCGACCACCACGCCGCCGCCGTGCGCACGGTCGGCGATCTCCAGCCCGGCGGCTTCCGCGAGGCCGATGCGGGGGGCCGCGCCGATCGCCGCGAGGACGTCGTGCGCGGGGTGCTCCTCGCCGTCGTCGGTGCGGGCCGCGAGGACCATGCCGTCCTGGCCGACGATCTCCGTCAGCTGCGCGCCGAAGTGGAAGCGGACGCCGTGCTCCCGGTGCAGCTCGGCGAAGAGGTTGCCGAGCTCGGGGCCGAGGACCGCGTGCAGCGGGGTCTGCGCGGGTTCGACGACGGTGACCTCGGCGCCGTACTCGCGGGCCGCCGCCGCGACCTCCAGACCGATCCAGCCTGCGCCGGCGATCACGATGTGCCCGTTGTCCCGGCCGAGGGCGGTCAGCACATGCTTGAGCCGCTCGGCGTGCGCGAGACGGCGCAGGTGGTGCACGCCGGCCAGGTCGGTCCCGGGGATGTCGAGGCGGCGCGGCTCCGCACCCGTCGCCAGCAGGAGCTTGTCGTAACGGACGAGCGTGCCGTCCTCGCCGAAGCGGACGGTCTTCGCCTCGCGGTCGATGGCGTCGACGGTCTCGCCGAGGTGCAGCTCGATGTCGTTCTGCGCATACCAGGCCGGCTCGTGCACGAAGACGCTGTCGCGCTCCTCCTTGCCGAGCAGATAGCCCTTGGAGAGGGGAGGGCGCTCGTACGGGTGGTCGCGTTCGTCGCAGATCAGTATCACGCGCCCGGTGAAACCCTCCGCTCGGAGCGTCTCGGCCGCTTTCGCGCCGGCGAGACCGCCTCCGACGATGACGAATGTCTGATCCGCGTCGACCACTTGATGCCTCCTAGCCGGGAGTCTGGGGGTGTCCCCTCAGAAAGCACAGCACACAGCGGGTGCCGCCATATGCGAGCGTCCCGCACGGAGCGTGAGGGGGGAAGAGGGAGTGGCCCGATCAGGCCACGGAGGGTCACATTCGGGCTCGTTCGGCGTCCCCGCGTCCCGTCAGTCTCACAGATGCCCCGTCAGACGCGCGTGAAGCGAACGGGCCGATGCGTCGGTGAGCGAGGCGATCTGGTCGACGATCACCCGCTTGCGGGCACGGTCGTCGCCTGCCTGGTCGAACAGGGCGCGGAACTGGGGGTCCAGGCCGTCCGGGGCGCGGGCGGTGAGCGCCTCGGCCAGCTCGGCGACCACGATCCGCTGGTCGGCCCGCAGCAGCTCCTGTTCGGCGCGCTGCATGACGTACCGGTCGGCCACAGCCTTGAGGACCGCGCATTCCAGCCGCGTCTCGTGCGGTACGACGAGTTCGGCGCCGTAGCGGGTGAGGCGGCCGGCGCCGTACGCCGCGCGCGTGGCGGTCTCGGCGGCGAGGCAGAAGCGGCCGATGAGCTGGCTGGTGGCGTCCTTGAGGCGGGCCTGGGCGACGGCGGAACCGTCATAGCCGTGCGGCCACCACTCCTGGTCCTGGAGGCGGTCCAGGGCGGCGGCGAGTTCGGCCGGGTCGGTGCCGGCGGGGACGTAGCGTCCGACGGCGACCGCGAAGACCGCCTGGCGTTCGGGCTCCGCGTGCAGGCAGTTGGGGTCGATGTGGCCCGCGTGCAGGCCGTCCTCGACGTCGTGCACCGAGTACGCCACGTCGTCGGACCAGTCCATGACCTGGGCCTCGAAGGTGGTGCGGGTGCCCGGGGCGTCCTTGCGGACCCAGTCGAAGACGGGACGGTCGTCCTCGTAGACGCCGAACTTGGGGGAGGCCGGGTCGGTGGGGTGGGCGCCTCGGGGCCAGGGGTACTTGGTGGCGGCGTCCAGGGCGGCGCGGGTCAGGTTGAGGCCTACCGAGCCTTCCGGGGTGAACCGTTTGGGTTCGATGCGGGTGAGGAGTCTCAGGGACTGCGCGTTGCCTTCGAAGCCGCCGCAGTCCTCGGCGAATTCGTTCAGGGCCTGTTCGCCGTTGTGGCCGAAGGGGGGGTGGCCGAGGTCGTGGGAGAGGCAGGCGGCCTCCACCAGGTCGGGGTCGCAGCCGAGGGCTGCGCCCAGTTCGCGGCCTACCTGGGCGCACTCCAGGGAGTGGGTGAGGCGGGTTCTGGGACTGGCGTCCCATACCTGGCTGCGGGTTCCTGGGGTGACGACCTGGGTTTTGCCTGCCAGGCGGCGGAGCGCCGAGCTGTGCAGGATGCGGGCGCGGTCGCGTTGGAAGGCTGTGCGGCCGGGGCGTTTGTCGGGTTCGGGAGCCCAGCGTTCTGTTGACTGCGCGTCGTACGGCATGTCTCGACAGTAAGCGCAGGCAGTGACAAATGGGGTTCGCCCCTTCGTCTGCCCGGTGCGGTTATCTGGCGGGTGCGGGTGGTTCGTGGCTTGTCGCGCAGTTCCCCGCGCCCCTTGGGAGCTGTAGTCACCCCTGGCGTCACGCCGACGCCAACGCCGGTTCCGTTGTCGTCGCCGGAGTTGCCAGTGCCTGGTCGTAGCGGTGAAGGACCAGCTGTGCCATCGCCGGGTGTGTGCCCAGGGGAGCCGACGCGATCCAAGGTGCCGCCTCCGCGCACTCCGTGGCGAAACGGCCCGGGGCGGTGAAGTACGAAGCCACTGCCACGCGGTGTCGGCCGTTCGCCGCCAGGGCGTGGATCGCGTCCGGGACCGTGGGGGCGGCTGTGGTGGCGTACGCCGGGACGACCGGGACCCCCAGGCGTTCCGCCAGCAGCTGGGCAGTGCGGTTGGTGTCGACCTTGGACTCGGGGTCGCGGGAGCCTGCCGCGGCGAGGACGACCGCGCTGGTGCGGCGGGTGGCCTCGTCCATGCGGGTGTCCCAGCCGGCCTCGACCAGGCGGGCGTGCAGGGTTTCCACCAGGAGAGGGTGCGGGCCGAGGGCGCCGGCCACGCGCGCGCGTACCTGCGACGCGGCGGCCATCTCGGGGATGTCCCGCTTGATGTGGTAGCCGCGGCTGAGGAGCAGGGGGACGAGGACGGCCTCGCGGGAGCCGAGGGTCGCGAGGGTGTCGGGGAGCAGCGGGTCGTTCAGCTCGATGTGGCCGAGGTGGACCGGGAGGCCGGGGCGCTGCTCGCGGATGCGGTCCAGGAGCGTACGGACGGTGCTCAGGGCGCGCGGGTCGCGGCTGCCGTGCGCGACGACGACCAGCGCCGGCGCGGCCGGGCGTCGCCTGCCGTCCAGGGAGACGAGGCTGAGCTGGCTGGCGAGCTGGCTGCTGATCCGGTTCATGAGATGCGCCGTACTGTCGAGGTGGGCGGTCGGGGACTCGTCGCGAGGAGGGTTCGACGCCGTCATGGACCGATGGTGGCGGCCGGAGGTTGCCGCCCCGTTGCATGGGAATGACGGGTGTTTTCCGGCGGTTCACGGTGGGGTGCGTGGGGTGTGTGAGGGGATCTGACCTGCGGTTTCCTGCCTCGGCGTGAACCTGGTCACGTATCGTGTGCCGAACCGCGGGGCCTGACAGGGCGTCTCTGACTGTCGAAAAGCAGGCCGGAGAAGGGGGACCGATGCGCAGACCACGCCTGCCACGCACGCGTACCGGGCAGCGGAGGCTGGTTCAGGCCGTGATGGCCGGGTGTGTGCTGGCGCTGCTGCCCGTGACCTGGTTGTACGTCACGACGGGTGACCGGCTGCGGACGACCGCCGACGCACCCCGCACCGAGGTCGCCGTGGTCTTCGGCGCGGGCCTGTGGAACGGCGAGCCCTCCCCGTACCTCGCGAACCGTCTGAAGGCGGCCGCCGAGCTGTACCGCGAGCACCGTGTCGAGGTCGTCCTCGTCACCGGCGACAACAGCCGCAAGGACTACGACGAGCCGGACGCCATGCGCACGTATCTGAAGAGGCACGGTGTCCCGGACGGGCGGATCGTCAGCGACTACGCGGGCTTCGACACCTGGGACTCCTGCGTCCGCGCCAAGAAGATCTTCGGTGTCGACCGGGCCGTGCTCATCAGCCAGGGTTTCCACATCCGGCGGGCGGTCGCCCTGTGCGAGGCGGCGGGTGTCGACTCGTACGGCATCGGGGTCGACGCCAAGCACGACGTGACCTGGTACTACGGCGGTACCCGCGAGATCTTCGCGGCCGGCAAGGCGGCCGTGGATGCCGTGTTCCACCCGGACCCGCGGTTCCTCGGGCCGAAGGAGGAAGGGGTCGCGAAGGCGCTGGCCGACACGCGGTGAAGGGCGCCTCACCGCCGCTTCCGGCCGGGCGGGAGGTCGCCGTGCCGCCCGTGTAACAAGGAGCCGTCCCGCACGTAACACAGCCGAAGCACGCTGAGTGGCATGCAGATCTCCGCGACGCCCACGCACTGCCCGTACTGCGCCCTGCAGTGCGGGATGAACCTGACGCCCGCGCCGGACGGCACGGTCGAGGTGAGCGAGCGCGCGGACTTCCCGGTGAACCGGGGCGCGCTGTGCGGCAAGGGCCGTAGCGCGCCGGCCGTGCTCTCGTCCCGGGTGCGCCTGACCTCCCCGTTGGTGCGCTCCGAGGGCACTCTGGTGCCCGCCACCTGGGACGAGGCACTGGACCGTGTCGCCGAGGGCCTCGGCCGGACGCGTACGGAACATGGCCCGGACGCGGTCGGCGTCTTCGGCGGCGGCGGCCTCACCAACGAGAAGGCGTACACGCTCGGCAAGTTCGCCCGGGTGGTGCTCGGCACCTCGCAGATCGACTACAACGGGCGGTTCTGCATGTCGTCGGCCGCGGCGGCCGGCACGAAGGCGTTCGGGCTCGACCGGGGGCTGCCGTTCCCGCTGGAGGACATCCCGAAGACGGGCTGCGTGATCCTGGTCGGCTCGAACCTCGCGGAGACCATGCCGCCCTCGCTCAGGTTCTTCAACGAGCTGAAGGAGAACGGCGGCACACTGATCGTCGTCGACCCGCGCCGCACGAAGACCGCCGAGCAGGCCGATCTGCATCTGGCGCCGCGGCCCGGCACGGATCTCGCGCTGGCGCTCGGTCTGCTGCACCTGGTCGTGGCCGAGGGGCGGGTCGACGAGGCGTACGTCCAGGAGCGCACCGCCGGCTGGGAGGACGCCCGGGCGGCGGCGATGGCGCACTGGCCGGAGTACGTGGAACGGATCACGGGGGTGTCCGTTCCCCAGCTCCGGGAAGCCGTACGGCTGTTCTGCGAGCCGGAGAACGCGATGGTGCTGACCGCGCGCGGGCCCGAGCAGCAGTCCAAGGGCACGGACACGGTCGGCGCGTGGATCAACCTGTGCCTGGCGACCGGCCGCGCGGGCCGCCCGCTGTCCGGGTACGGCTGTCTGACCGGGCAGGGCAACGGTCAGGGCGGACGCGAACACGGCCAGAAGGCCGACCAGTTGCCGGGCTACCGCAAGCTGGACGACCCGGCGGCGCGGCGGCATGTGGCCGAGGTGTGGGGCGTGGACCCGGACTCGCTTCCCGGGCCGGGGCGCAGTGCGTACGAGCTGCTGGACGCCCTGGGCACGGACATCAGGTCGCTGTTGCTGATGGGGTCCAACCCGGTCGTCTCGGCGCCGCATGCCGCGCACATCGAGGAGCGCATCAGGTCGCTGGACTTCCTGGCGGTCTGCGATGTCGTCCTGTCGGAGACGGCGGCGCTGGCCGATGTCGTGCTGCCCGTGACCCAGTGGGCGGAGGAGACCGGTACGACGACCAACCTGGAGGGCAGGGTGCTGCTGCGGCGGCGCGCGATCACTGCTCCCGAGGGGGTCCGCAGCGATCTGGAGGTCATGCACGAACTGGCCGACCGGCTCGGCGTGGAGAAGGGCTTCCCGACCGACCCGGAGGAGGTCTTCGAGGAGCTGCGGCGGGCCAGCGCGGGCGGACCGGCCGACTACTCGGGGATCACCTACCGCAGGCTGGCGGAGGAGAGCGGGGTGTTCTGGCCGTGTCCGGCGGACGATGGCGCCTCCTCCGCCGCACCCGGCGAGGACTCTGCGGACCAGGGCAGGTCCGCGGGGGCCCACCCCGGCACCCCCCGCCTCTTCCTCGACCGTTTCGCCACCCCGGACGGCCGGGCCCGCTTCGTCCCCGTCTCGCACCGGGCCTCCGCCGAGGAACCGGACGACGAGTACCCGGTGCTGCTGACCACCGGCCGGGTCGTCGCGCAGTACCAGTCCGGTGCCCAGACCCGCCGCGTGGACGAGCTGAACGCCGCGGCGCCGGGGCCGTTCGTGGAGCTGCACCCGCGGCTCGCCGCACGGCTCGGGGCGGCGGAGGGCGACCCGGTGGCGGTGGTCTCCCGCCGGGGACGGGCCGTCGCACCGGCCCGCATCACCACCTCGATCCGCCCGGACACGGTCTTCATGCCGTTCCACTGGCCGGGCGAGGGCCGCGCCAACACCCTCACCAACCCTGCCCTCGACCCGACCTCACGCATGCCGGAGTTCAAGGCGTGTGCGGTGCGGCTGGAGACGGTTCGGTCGTAGCCGGGGCAGGTCAGTCGTAGCCGGGGCAGGCGGACTCATCCGACCCGCCAGTCCCCGCTCCCGATCAGCTTCCCGCGGGCGCGCAGGCGTGCGGCGACGGCGGGGGCGGCAACGTACACCCAGGCGCGTACGGCCGTGCCCTCGCCCTCGCGGATCACCTCGCGTTCGACGCGCTCGTAGAGGCTGCGCGAATCGCCCGGGGTGTACTCCTCCAGCCGGTCGAGGGCGACGAGCAACTCCTCGTACATCTCCGGCATTGCGGTCACGAGTTCCCCGTACACCACCCCGCCGCGCTCGTCGACGGCGTACGGATAGCCGGGCCCGTCGTACAGGACCGCGCCGTTCAGTCGCGCCGGCTCCTCGGCCGCTGTGCAACCGCGCAGGAACAGGTCGTGGTTGACCTCGCCGGGGAGGAGGGTGCCGTAGACGAAGAACGGGAGTCTCACAAAAACGATTCTCTCTCCTCACATTCCCCCTCCCATACCTCCCGGTACGCGCTATGGACCTCGCCGTGTCATGGCCCCTTAAATCGTCGTCAACACCCGCGCCATCCCCACACGCCTGCTGGCGCGCCCCCACGCGCCCCTTGGCGCCTTCTCGAGGAGATCGATGAGCCGGATACGTATCGACGTCCGAGGTTCCCGTCGGCTCGCCGCCCTCGGCGTGGCCGCCACCACCGCCAGTCTGCTGGCAGCGGCCCTCTCCCCCGCCGCGGTGGCCGACGAACAACCGACCAGGGCGGGCGCGATCGCGAACGCGGCATCGGCGCTCCTGGCGCATGCCGCGAGCCTCGGGCTCACCTCCGAAGAGGGCACGAAGGTGCGGGACGTGATCGTCGACAAGGACGGCACCCAGCATGTTCGCTACGACCGGACGTACCGTCAGCTCCCGGTCCTCGGCGGCGACTTCGTGGTCCACATGGCCTCGGACGGAACGTACCGCAGCGCGAACCGGGCGACCCGGAGCAAGATATCCCTCGCCTCGATCGTCCCCTCCATATCGGCCCCGAAGGCCGCCGACCTCGCGGCGAACGCCCTGCGCGCGGTCAACCTCGGCCAGACGCTGAGGAAGCTGACGGCCAGGCCGGAGCTGGTCGTCGACGCCCTGCACGGAACGCCGAAGCTGGCCTGGCGGACGAAGGTCGCGGCCAAGGACTCCCTGGGCAACCCGGTCTCCCGCACCGTCCTCACGGACGCCCGCACCGGCCGTCAGATCGACGCCTGGGACGACATCGAGACGGCGACGGGCGACGGCAAGTCGCTGTACAGCGGGACGGTGCCGCTGGAGACGACGGCGTCGGGATCGACGTACCAGCTCAAGGACCCGACGCGCGGCGGCACGTACACGGGTGACGCGGCGAACCAGACGGACCTGTGCTTCCTGACCAGCATCTGCGTCAGCCGCGCCCCGTCGACCGTGTTCACGGACACGGACAACCACTGGGGGTCGGGCACGGACTCCGACCGCGCCTCCGCCGCCGTGGACGCCCAGTACGGCACCAACATCACCTGGGACTTCTACAAGAACTCCTTCGGCCGCAACGGCATCGCCAACGACGGCAAGGGCTCGTACAACCGCGTCCACTACGGCAACAAGTACAACAACGCCTTCTGGGACGACAGCTGCTTCTGCATGACGTACGGCGACGGTGACGGCACCAGCCTCGGCCCGCTGGTCGGCCTGGACGTGGCCGGCCACGAGATGACGCACGGCGTGACCTCCAAGACGGCGGCCCTGACGTACTCGGGCGAGTCCGGCGGCCTCAACGAGGCGACGTCCGACATCCTCGGCACGCTGGTGGAGTGGTACGCCAACAACCCCTCGGACCCCGGGGACTACCTGATCGGCGAGAAGATCGTGCGGCCGGGATTCGGCCAGGCCGCCCTGCGCTACATGGACAAGCCCTCCAAGGACGGCAAGTCGGCCGACTACTGGAGCTCGTCGGTGGGCAATCTCGACGTCCACTACTCCTCCGGCGTCGCCAACCACTTCGCCTACCTCCTGGCGGAGGGCAGCGGCGCGAAGACGATCAACGGCGTCAGCTACGACTCCCCGACGTACAACGGGAAAACGGTGACGGGGATCGGCCGGGAGAAGCTGGGGCAGATCTGGTACCGGGCGCTGACGGTCTACATGACCTCCTCGACGAACTACGCCGGGGCGCGTACGGCGACCCTGAACGCGGCGAAGGATCTGTACGGGGCGGGGAGTACGGAGTACGACGCGGTGGGGGCGGCCTGGAGCGCGGTCAACGTCAACTGATCGACCGTGCGCGCGGACGGCCGCCTCGGTGATCGACCGGGGCGGCCGCCCGGCCGTTCTCGTCACCAGGGCCAGTACTCGAAGCCGTTGCCCTCGTACCAGTCCAGGCGGGTGTTGCCGCAGATGCCGCTGTGGATGTCGAGGAAGTCGTCGTAGACGGCCTTGACCGACCTCTTGGGAAACGTCACGGAGATCTCGGTGGTGACGGTGCCCCGTGCGGGAATGGTCCCCAGCGACAGGGCGCCCGAATTCCACAGCGGCAGTGAGCCGTTGGTCGCGTTGTTCCAGTGCAGGCCCATCTCGTGCCAGTGCCCCCTGCCGATGCGCCACTGGACGACGGGGGCGGGCCCGCGGTTCCTCGTGAGGTTACCGATGGCGTAGACGTAGGTGGCCTTGGTCAGGGCCACGGTCTCGGTGTTGTGGACGCGCAGGTGCGCGTAGAGCGGTACGCCGGTCTTGCGTGCGGTGGGAGCCACCGAGCCTGCGGCATCGGACACCGACACCGCGTCGTACCTGCAGTCGTACACGGCCGTCGAGGCGGTCGCCGACCGGGCGGCCGCGTCGACGGTGCCGGGCAGTGTGCCGACGATGCCGGCCGCGACAACCAGAGCGGCTCTGCGACGAACGGTCAATTTCGCCATGTCCCCCTCATTTCCCTGATCTTCGGCGGGCAGCATAGCGGCACAGCCTGCGTCTCATGCCCCGTACGGCCGCCTCTCCCTCGCCTCCCGCAACCCCCTCCCCCACCACACCAACTGGTCCAGCATCACCTTCGCCGCCGCCTCCGGGCCCGACGGATCCTTGAGGCGGCCCTCGTCGAAGGAGGCGCCCGCGTTGTGGAAGGACACCGTGTCGCGGATCGTGACCGCGTGGAGTTCGGCGAAGACCTGGCGGAGGTGTTCGACCGCGCGCAGGCCGCCCGAGACGCCGCCGTAGGAGACGAGGGCGACGGGCTTGGCCTGCCATTCGGTGAAGTGCCAGTCGATGAGGTTCTTGAGGCCGGCCGGATACGAGTGGTTGTACTCGGGGGTGAGGACGACGAAGGCGTCCGCGACCGCGAGTTTCGGGGTGACCGAGGCGCGTGCCGCGCTTGCCTCGGAGGTCGGGGCGAAGGTCGTGGGCAGGTCCGCGCCGGCCACGTCGACGACCTCGGGGAGCAGGTCGGCGCGGTCGCGCATACGGTCCAGGAGCCAGTCGGCGACGACAGGGCCGAAGCGGCCGTGGCGGTTGCTGCCGAGGACGAGGGTGACGGCGAGAGGGGCTTCGGCTTCGAGGGGTGCGTCTGTGATCTGCATGCGGCCCAGCCTCGTACCTCAACCTTTCTTGAGGTCAAGCCTGCGCCGTGATCACCGGGTCACCCGTTCACACGTGCGCCCTGCGCCCATCGGGTGCTGTTCCGTGCGGCTCCCCGCCTACGCCAGTGACCTGCTGAAAGTCCGCCCGAAGGGCCGCGCCGCGCACGGATCTGACACCCATTCACCGCATTTCTGACAGACCCTCAGGAAGCGGGCTCGGGCAGCTGGCACTTACCTCGGAAGGGCAGGGGTCACCGAAGAGAGCTCGGAGGAGCATCGATGCGACGTACCGCCCGTCTGCTGACCGGTACCGCCCTCGCCGTCGCAGCCGCGGGCTTCGTGGCCGCGCCCGCGTACGCCGACGACGACGGTGGTGGTGGTGGTGGTCTGGAGGTGTTCCCCTCCCAGGCCGTGCCGGGCACCCAGATCACGGTGAACACCGCGGAGTGCGGCACGGAGGGCACCGCGGCGGGCGACGCCGGAGCGGTGGGGGCCGGTGTCTTCACCCTGGCGCCGAGTGCGCACGACGGCGAGGCGGTGGGGCAGTTCCGGGTGCCGCCGAGCGCCCAGCCGGGGACGTACGAGATCGTCGCGCAGTGCGCCGAGGGCGACCGGCAGGTCACGGGCGACCTGGTGGTGACCCTGACGGCGGTCCACGGGCAGGAGCCCCGCGGAAGTGTGAAGACGGGGGTCGGCGGCGCCCTGGGCCCCGATCCCGTGCAGACCGCGGCCGGCGTGACGGCTCTCGCCGTTGCCGCCGCGGGCGGTACCTGGCTCCTGCATCGCCGGGCGAGAGGCGACGGGATCTGACGGACACCCTCCGCTGTCCGTCCGCCGGTACCGCATGTCCCTCCCCCTCCGGGTCCGACGCCCCTCGCGGCTCGGAGGGGGCCGGGTACGACCGCTCGAGTCAGGTAGGAGCCTCGCGTGCGCAGAGTCAGCAACGGCGCGATAGGGACCGTCACCGTGGTCGCCCTGTGCTCCGGCGCGTGGCTGCTCGGTGGCGGCGCCGGGACGCACGCCCCGCCGCAGCCGTCCCCCGCGCAGGCGGCCCGCCCCGGCCACGGCGGCCAGCCGCGCGGCGCGCCCGCGCTGCCGCCCTCGCCGCCCGACCGCATCCGCATCCCGTCGATCCACGTCGACGCCCCGCTGATGGGCCTGGCGCTCACCCCGTCCGGCAGCCTCGGCGTGCCGCCCGCCGCGAAGCGGAACCTGGCGGGCTGGTACGAGGCCGGCACCACCCCCGGGGAGAAGGGAACCGCCGTCGTCGCGGGCCATGTCGACAACGCGGACGGCCCCGCCGTCTTCTACGACCTCGGCGCCCTGAAGAAGGGCAGCCGCATCGAGGTGGACCGGCGGGACGGCAGCACGGCGCTCTTCTCGGTGGACGCGGTCGAGGTGTACGACGCCGAGCACTTCCCCGACGAGAAGGTGTACGGCGCGGCGGACCGCCCCGAGCTGCGGGTGATCACCTGCGGCGGAGGCTATTCGCGCTCAACCGGCTACGAGGGGAACGTCGTCGTCTTCGCGCACCTCGCCGGGAGCCGCTGAGGACCGCAACCGCGAGCCGCCGCGCGCCGCCCCCGCAATGCTCCGCGACTCCAGCGACTCCCCGTGCGCAGCGTCCACCTCGACGCCGGCCCCCACGCGATCGACCGGCTATGAGAGCAACACCGTCGTCCTCGCGCACCTCACCGCCAGCCGCTGAGCACGGCTACCGCGATGCTCCGCGCGCACTCCAGCGACTCCCTGTGCACGGTGTCCACCTCGATGTCGTACTCCACATCCCGGTGCACCAGTTCCGCCTGCCGCTCGGCCATTCCCCGTACCCGGTCGCCCCGTGCGATCTCCCGGCCCGCGGCGACAGCGGCCTCGCAGCGTACGCCGACCCACAGGACGTCCAGGCCGGACAGGGCCTTCCGCCAGCGCTGTTGGGACTGGCCGCCGCCGAGGAACACGTCGTCGACGATGACGCCAGCCCGATGCGTACGGCCAGGCGGACGCCCACGGGCGCCGTGCGGGCGTACTCCCCCACTGCCTGAAGGGCGTGGGAGGTGCCCCCGTCCGCCGCACCCGACGTGCCGACGATGGCGACCGCCTTGTTGGTGCCGAGCGCGTAGGCGGCCGGGGTGCTCGGGGGCAGGCCCAGCAGGAGCACCGGCAGGAGCAGCAGCCCTCCGCCGCCGACCACCGCGTCGATCCAGCCGGCCGCCAGGGCGGCGAGGCACAGCACGGCGAGCACGGTCAGCGATATGTCGGGCATGATCGCGACCCTATGGACCGGATACATGCGCCGCCCATGTAATTCCGGTGGTGGGGGCCCTTGGCCCGCCCCTCTCCCGCCCTCACCTCACACCACACCCCCCACGTGCACTCCGAACCCTCACACTCTCGGCGGGCCTGAGCTGAGGGCAGCGTTCCTCGCGGGAAACAGAGGTGATGCTGCCGGGTAACACCGGCATCGCACGCTCCTAGACATGACCTCGAATACGCGTGTGGTGGTGATCGGCGCCGGGCTCGCGGGCGTCCGTCTCGCCCGGCGGCTCGGTGAGCTCGGCACGCCCGTGACACTGATCGGCGAGGAGGAGCACCGCCCGTACAACAGGGTGCTGCTCGCCGAAGTGCTGGCGGGACGGTACAGCCCCGAGGTGATCGCGCTGCCGGCGCCCGCGGAGCTGACCCGCGCCCGGGTCACCGGCATCGACCGCGACGAGCGGACCGTCGAGTGCGCGGACGGCTCGAAGATCGCATACGACACGCTGGTCCTGGCCACCGGCTCCAACCCGGTGCTCCCGCCCCTGCGCGGTCTGTTCACCCCGGACCACGTGCTGCCCGAGGGTGTGCACGCGTTCCGGACCATGGACGACTGCCTGGGCCTGTCGAAGGCCGTACGGCCGGGAGTGAAGGCGGTCGTCATCGGCGGCGGTCTCCTCGGGGTCTCCGCCGCCCGCGCGCTCGCCCGGCGCGGCGCCCAGGTCGTCCTCGCCCAGCAGGGCGAGCGGCTCATGGAGCGCCAGCTCGACCCGAGCGCCTCGAAGCTCGTGCAGCGGCACCTCAAGGACCTCGGCGTCGAGATCCACACCGAGTGCCGGGTGCGCGACGTGCGCTGCGTGGGCGGCGCGGTCCGCTCGGTCGAGATGCACGACGGGTACGCCCTCGACGCGGACCTGGTGGTGCTGGCCTGCGGGGTGCACCCCCGTGTGGGCCTCGCGCAGATCGCCGGTCTCGAGGTGCGCAAGGGCATCGTCGTCGACGACGAGCTGCGCACCTCCGACCCGCACATCCGGGCCATCGGCGACTGCGTCCAGCACGACGGCGAGGTGTACGGGCTGGCCGCCCCGGCGCTCGAACAGGCGGAGGTCCTGGCCGAGTTGCTGTCAGGCCGCGCGAGCGCCCGCTACACCGGCACCCGTGCCCTGACCCGGCTCACGCTCGCCGGGCACGGCTCCCCGTTCGACCTCGCCGCGTTCGGCGAGACGGAGGCCCGGCCCGGCGACGACGTCGTGCAGCTGGCCGACGCCACCCGTGGCACCTACCGCAAGGTCGTCGTCCGCGACGACCGCCTGGTCGGCGGGGTCCTCGTCGGCGAACTCGGCACCGTCGGCGCACTCGCCCGCGCCTGGGAGGGGGCAGAGCCGCTCCCCGCCGACGGTGCCCCACTGCTCCACCTGCTCACCAACGATGGAGGCTCCTGATGTCCACCGGCACCCCCACGATCGTGCTCGTCGGCCATGGCATGGTCGGCCAGCGCTTCCTCGAAGCGCTCGCCGCGCGCGGCCTGACCGCCACGCACCGCGTGGTCGTGCTGTGCGAGGAGCCGCGTCCCGCGTACGACCGCGTAGCGCTGACCTCTTACTTCTCGGGCAAGACGCCCGAGGAACTCTCCATGACCGACATGGAGTTCATCAACGACCACGGCATCGAGCTCTACGTCGGCGACCCGGCTCAGACGGTCGACCGTGAGGCGAAGAAGGTGACCGCGAAGTCCGGTCAGGTCTTCGAGTACGACACCCTCGTGCTGGCCACCGGTTCGTACCCCTTCGTGCCGCCGGTCCCGGGCAAGGACGCCGAGGGCTGTTTCGTCTACCGCACGATCGAGGACCTGCTCGCGATCGAGGAGTACGCGAAGACGAAGGCGACGACCGGTGCGGTGGTCGGCGGCGGTCTGCTCGGGCTTGAGGCCGCGGGTGCGCTGAAGGGTCTCGGACTCACCTCCCACATCGTGGAGTTCGCGCCGCGTCTGATGCCGGTGCAGGTCGACGAGGGCGGCGGCGCTGCCCTGCTGCGCACCATCGAGGAGATGGGCCTGAGCGTCCACACGGGCGTAGGCACCCAGGAGATCGTCGTCGGCGAGGACGGCGCGGTCACCGGCATGAAGCTCTCCGACGGCTCCGAACTCGCCACCGACCTGGTGGTGTTCTCCGCCGGTGTCCGCCCCCGCGACCAGCTGGCCCGCGACTGCGGCCTCACGGTCGGCGAGCGCGGCGGCATCACCGTCGACGAGCAGTGCCGTACGGTCTCCGACCCGCACGTCTTCGCGATCGGCGAGTGCGCGCTGGCCTCCGACGGCCGGGTGTACGGCCTGGTCGCCCCCGGCTACGAGCAGGCCGAGACGGCCGCCGCGACGATCGCCGAGGACGAGGCGGAGTTCACCGGCGCCGACCTCTCCACCAAGCTGAAGCTGCTCGGCGTGGACGTGGCCTCCTTCGGTGACGCGCACGGCGCGACCGAGGACTGCCTGGACGTCGTCTACTCCGACTCCCGCGCGGGCCTGTACAAGAAGCTGGTCATCGGCCGCGACGGCACGCTGCTCGGCGGCATCCTGGTCGGCGACGCGGAGGCGTACGGCACGCTGAAGGCCTTCACCGGTTCGGTGCCGCCGGTCTCGCCCGAGTCGCTGGTGCTGCCCGCCGGGGCCGGTGAGTCGGTGCAGCTCGGCCCGACCGCGCTGCCGGACGACGCGATCATCTGCTCCTGCAACAACGTCCGCAAGGGCACCATCCGCGCCGCGGTCACCGACCACCAGTGCACCACCGTGCCCGAGGTGAAGAAGTGCACCAAGGCCGGTACCACCTGCGGCAGTTGCGTCAAGGTGCTGGGCCAGCTGGTCACGGCCGAGCTGGAGGCGTCCGGCGTCGAGGTCGACAAGGGCCTGTGCGGCTGCTTCTCGCAGACCCGCGAGGAGCTCTACGAGATCGTCCTCGCCCTGCGCATCAACACCTACCAGGACCTGCTGGACCGCTACGGCCGCGACGGGGCCAGGGGCGGCGACGGCTGCGAGATCTGCAAGCCGGCGGTCGCCTCGATCATCGCCTCCCTCGCCCCGACGATCGGCGCGAGCGGCTATGTCCTGGACGGCGAGCAGGCCTCGCTGCAGGACAGCAACGACCATTTCCTCGCCAACCTGCAGAAGAACGGCTCGTACTCGGTCGTCCCGCGCATCCCCGGCGGTGAGATCACTCCCGAGGGCCTCATCGTGATCGGCGAGATCGCCCGCGACTTCGGCCTCTACACGAAGATCACCGGTGGCCAGCGGATCGACATGTTCGGCGCGCGGGTCGAGCAACTCCCGCTGATCTGGGCCCGGTTGGTGGACGCCGGCTTCGAGTCCGGCCACGCCTACGGAAAGGCCCTGCGCACCGTCAAGTCCTGCGTGGGCCAGACCTGGTGCCGCTACGGCGTCCAGGACTCCGTCCGCATGGCGATCGACCTGGAGCTGCGCTACCGGGGCCTCAGGTCGCCGCACAAGCTCAAGTCGGCGGTCTCCGGGTGCGCCCGCGAGTGCGCCGAGGCCCAGTCGAAGGACTTCGGCGTGATCGCCACCGCGGGCGGCTGGAACCTGTACGTCGGCGGCAACGGCGGCGCCACCCCGCGCCACGCGGACCTGCTCGCGCAGGACCTGTCGGACGCCGAGCTGATCAAGCTGATCGACCGTTTCCTGATGTTCTACATCCGCACCGCCGACCGCCTGGAGCGCACCTCGACCTGGCTGGAGCGCATCCCCGGCGGCCTGGACCACGTACGCGACGTGGTGGTGGAGGACTCCCTCGGCATCTGCGAGGAGCTGGAGTCCCTGATGGCGGACCACGTGGCGAACTACGCCGACGAGTGGGCGACCACCATCAACAATCCCGACAAGCTCGCCCGGTTCGTGTCCTTCGTGAACGCGCCCGACACCCCCGACCCGGTCGTGGGCTTCGTCCCGGAGCGCGACCAGATCAAGCCCGACCTGCCGCTGCTGTCCATCGGCATGCGCCCCTCTGAAGACCTCCTGGAAGGAAGCGCCCAGCGATGACCCTGGCACCCGAGACCACCGACCTCAAGGTCGAACTGCAGCTGGAGAACGACTGGTTCGCGGTCTGCGAACTCAACCAGCTGGTCCCCGGCCGCGGAGTGGCCGCGCTGCTGCCCGACGGCCGCCAGGCCGCCCTGTTCCGCGACCGCAACGGCGAGCTGTACGCCATCGACAACCGCGACCCCTTCGGCGGCGCGGCGGTCCTCTCCCGTGGCCTGACGGGCACCCACCAGGGCCGCCCGTTCGTCGCCTCGCCCCTGCTCAAGCAGCGGTTCGACCTGCTGTCGGGGCAGTGCCTTGACGACGAGTCGGTGCGGATCGCGACGTACGAGGTGCGGGCGGCGTAGGCTCCCGCCTCGGGGTTTCCTGACCGATGGGCGCCGCCCTGGACCACATCCAGGACGGCGTCCGCATCAACGTGGTCAGTCCCGGCGCCACCGACACCCCATGTCCCTGCGCCCCGGCGAGACGGAAGCGGCCCGCACCGAACGAGTCCGGACCGCCCTCCCCCTCGGCCACGCAGGAAGTGGCCGCCGCCGCCCTGTAGCCGGCGTCCGACGACGCGGCATCGGTGGTGACCACGGGCCCGGTCGTGGAAGGCCGCCCTCCCCTCGGCCACCTCTCCGCCACGCAGCAAGTGGCCCCCGCCATCCTGTACCTCGCCCCCGACAACGCAGCACCGGTGGGGGCACGGACCTGGTCGTGGACAGCGGGGCGACGGCCTGACCGGTAGGTCACTGGATCGGCTCGTCGGGAGGCGGGAGCTGGATGGTGAGTTCGCGGTCGACGGCGTCCACTCCGTCGACCGCTTCCAGGGCGGGGATCCGGTCCTCCGTGACAGTGCCGGAGAGCGTGCCGAGGATCGGCTGCTCGCCCGTGACCGTGAGACCGGCCCGCCGCAGGGCGGCGACGACCTCCGCGAACCGGTCGGGGTCGACCGCGAGGACGACCCCGACCGGAGCGGAGTGGGACGAGTCGTTCACGGGGCCTGGAGGAGGCCCGCGCCGACGTCCTTGCTCGGCTGCATCAGCGGGTAGGCACCGGACTCCAGGGCGTTCCACAGCTCCTTCGCGGAGGCGTTGGGGTTCGCCTGTGCGAGCAGTGCCAGGACACCGGCCACATGCGGGGTGGCCATGCTGGTACCGCTCATCTCCTGCTGCCCGCCGCCGGGCTTGGCCGAGAACACCTGCCAGCCCGGTGCGGCGATGTCGATCTCGCCGCCCTGCCCGTTGATGGCGCCGTTGGAGAAGAACGACGTCCGGATCGCCTTGTCCAGCGCGCCCACCGCGAGGATGGACGGACAGTTGGCCGGCCGGCCCACGGGCATGACCTCCGTGGGGCGGTGGCTGTCGTTGCCCGCGGCGGCGACGATCACCGTCCCGCGTTCCAGCGCGCGCTGGGCCAGCCGCTCGTACGTCTGCGGGAAGAGCTCACCCGGCTGGACCGGCGCGCCCAGCGACATGGAGATCACCTTCGCGCCGTGGGCCACGGCCCAGGCCAGGCCCGCCAGGATCTGGCCGTCGGTGCCGGAGCCCTGGTTGTCGAGCACCTTCCCCGCGAGGATCCGGGCCTCGCAGGCCACGCCGTAGCGGGGTCCCTGCTGGGGGTGGGCCGGGCCGGCTGCGGTGCCGATGCAGTGCGTGCCGTGACCGTGGCCGTCCTTGACGGGCTCGCCGGGGACGAACGAGGCCGTCGCCTCGAGGCGGCCGGCGAAGTCCGGGTGGTCGGTGTCCACGCCGGTGTCCAGCACGGCGATCTTCACATCGCGTCCGGTCAGCTGGGACAGATGGGCCCGGATCGCCTGCAGGCCCCAGGTGCAGCTCTGCTCGTCCCACGCCGGGCCCTGGGCGGCGGCCATCTCGGCCCTGGAGTGGCGGCCGACCACGTCCTCGTCACTGCGGTAGGCCGGGTAGAACTCGGTCGGCGCCTGCGTCGGGGCGGTGACCGGGAAGGCGTACACCTTGCGCTCCGGCTCCGCCGCGATGATCGACGACTCCCTCTCCGCCGTGGTCACCAGCGCATGACGCTGCTCGGGCCGTACCTCGACGACGGCCGCGCCGAGTTCCTCGAAGTGCACCGAGACGTCAGGGCGCTCGAGGAGTTCGGCGACGTTCTCGACGTCGGTTCCGCGGACACGTTCGACGGACGCGATGTCTGCGGAGGAACGCAGTGCGTTCAGCCCGCTCTCCTGATTGCTCTGGTCGAGCAACACCACGTACCGGCCGGTGTACTCCGCTCCCTGTCCTTCGAATCGGGGGTGGGGCCGATCGGGGTGCCCGCCGAGGGCGCGCCTGTCCATGGGTCCGTTCGCCATTGAATTTCCCGCTTTCTGTGCGCTGTTCCCCCCGTTCGTGGACACACGTCGGGACACGGAGGGTCAGCGCCGAAAGGGGGCGCGGATCGGTCACGTGGATCGACGCGTACTGCCGTGACCTGCAAGGATTCCCTTCACCAGGCCGTCGGCATCGCCCCCCGGTACACCGTCGCATCGAGCACGGAGGCCCGCAACACGACGGCGCGCAGGACGGCCCCGCTCACCCCTTCAACGCGTCGTACGCCACCCCGGTGAGCCGCTCGGACGCGGCCCAAAGCCGTTCTCCCGCAGCGTCGTTGAGCGTCCACGGCGCCCGCCAGGACGGGGCTGGCGCCCCGCGCCACATCATGAACGACGGCCCGGTGAAGGAGTCCGGCCGCACATCCGGCGCCGTGGCCGCGTAAAGGACGGGCAGCGCGCCGGCCTCCGCGGACTGCGCGAAGACCCGGTTGCCGAGTTCCATCACCCGCCCGGCGAGCCTGCGCCCCTCCATGCGGGGCGCGGCGCCCTGCAGGTTGGTGGCCGCGTACCCGGGATGGGCCGCGGCCGCCACCACGTCGGCGCCATGTGCCGCAAGCCGGCGCGCAAGCTCGTGGACGAAGAGCAGATTGGCGGTCTTGGACCGGGCGTAGGCGATCCAACGCCGGTAGTGGCGCTCGCTGTTGAGGTCGTCCATGTCGATGTTGGCCAGCGCGTGCATCTCACTGGAGACGCTCACGACGCGGGCGCCGGCGGTGGCGAGCAGCGTGGGCAGCAGCAGTCCGGTGAGCGCGAAGTGCCCGAGGTGGTTGACCCCGAACTGCGTCTCGAACCCGTCCGCCGTGGTCCCGTACGGCAGCGCCATCACCCCGGCGTTGTCGACGAGCACATCGAGATAGTCGTAGCGGTACGAGGCCGCGAACTCCCGTACGGAGCCCAGGTCCCCGAGGTCCAGCCGCGCGAACTCCGCGATGGCTCCCGGCACTTCACCCACGATCCGGTCAGCCGCCGCGTTTCCCCGCGCCTCGCTCCGGCACGCGAGGATCACCCGCGCCCCCTTGCGCGCCAGTTCCCGCGCGACGACGTACCCGAGTCCGCTGTTGGCCCCGGTGACGACGGCGATGCGCCCGCTCTGGTCGGGGACGGCCTTCTCGTTCCAGCCGGGCATGGGCGGGCTCCCTACGGGTGCGGGTGCTTCCCAGCGTAGGAGAGGGGCCCGGGCATGTCGCCCGAGGGGTTCCTCGGCCGCCCGGTACAACTTTTTCCGCTGGGCACTCATCGAACAGAACGTACACATCCACCCATTCGCCCGACGGAGGCGGATATGCCATGTTTGTTCACTCTCAGCGACGATCCCCACGGGGCATAGCCGCCCTTCTGTCCGCCGGCCTCCTGGGGCTCGCGGGCGCCGGAGCGGCATGGAGCGCGACGGCAGGGACGGCGACGGCGGCGCAGGGACTGCGTACCTGCGCCGTGAGCGACCTCTACGTCTCCATGGGGCGCAAGGAGGGTGCGGCGGGCTCGGTGTACTGGCCGATCCGGTTCACCAACACCAGTGCGACGAGCTGCACCCTGCGCGGTTATCCGGGCGTCAGCGCCCTGGACCCGGCGCACCGGCAGATCGGCCCGGCGGCCACGCACAGCGGCCGGCCCTACGCCACCGTCGCCCTCGCCCCCGCCCACTCCGTCTCCGCGGTCATCCGTACCACCAACGGCCCCATCGGCGGGCCCTGTCTGCGCACCGGCACCTATCTGCGGGTCTACCCACCGGCCTCGTACCGGGCGGTCCTCGTCCCGGCCTCCTGGACGATCTGCTCGCACCTCTTCCAGGTCGGACCGGTGAACACCCAGGGCGCCCTCTGAACAGCCCGAAGGGGCGGCACCTCCGCACAGGTGCCGCCCCTCCTTTGGTGATCCGGAGCCGCCGCCCATCGGTATTGAGGGTCGGGGACGGGCGGCGGCTCCGGGGCTTGAGTGGCCGTACGGCCTACCGGTGGTCGCTGCCCGCCGACTGCGTGGCGGCGCGCCCCGCCTCCAGGCGGGCCACCGGGATCCGGAACGGCGAGCAGGAGACGTAGTCGAGACCCACCTCGTGGAAGAAGTGGACCGACTCCGGGTCACCGCCGTGCTCGCCGCAGACGCCGAGCTTCAGGTCGGGACGGGTCTCGCGGCCCGCCTTCACCGCGGCGGCGACCAGCGAGCCCACGCCGTCCTTGTCGATCGTCTCGAAGGGCGACACCCCGAAGATGCCCTTCTCCAGGTAGGCGGTGAAGAACGAGGCCTCCACGTCGTCCCGGGAGAAGCCCCACACCGTCTGGGTGAGGTCGTTGGTGCCGAAGGAGAAGAACTCCGCCGCCTCCGCGATCTGACCGGCCGTGAGGGCCGCGCGCGGGAGCTCGATCATCGTGCCGATGGCCAGCTTGAGCTGGGTGCCCGTCGCCGCCTCGACCTCCGCGATGACCTGGTCGGCCTCCTCGCGGACGATCTCCAGCTCCTGGACCGTGCCGACGAGCGGGATCATGATCTCGGCGCGCGGGTCGCCCTTGGCGTTCTTGCGTTCGGCCGCGGCCTCGGCGATCGCCCGTACCTGCATGGTGAACAGACCGGGGATGACCAGGCCGAGCCGTACGCCGCGCAGGCCCAGCATCGGGTTCTGCTCGTGCAGGCGGTGGACCGCCTGCAGCAGCCGCAGCTCGTTCTCGTGCGGGTCCTTGCGGGACTCGGCGAGGGCGACCCGGACCGACAGCTCGGTGATGTCGGGCAGGAACTCGTGCAGCGGCGGGTCCAGGAGGCGGACCGTGACGGGCAGGCCGTCCATCGCGGAGAACAGCTCGACGAAGTCCTGCTTCTGCAGCGGCAGCAGTTCCTTCAGGGACTCCTCGCGCTCGGCGTCCGTGTCGGCCAGGATCAGCTTCTCCACCAGCTCACGCCGGTCGCCGAGGAACATGTGCTCCGTACGGCACAGGCCGATGCCCTGCGCGCCGAAGCGACGGGCGCGGTTCGCGTCCTCGGCGTTGTCCGCGTTGGCGCGCACCCGCAGCCGGCGCTTGCGGTCGGCGAACGCCATGATCCGGTGCACGGCCTCGACGAGTTCGTCGGCGTCGTTGGCGCCGGCGTGCATCCGGCCCTCGAAGTACTCGACGACCGGGGAGGGGACGACGGGCACCTCGCCGAGGTAGACCTTGCCGCTGGAGCCGTCGATGGAGATGAGGTCGCCCTCCTCCACGACACGTCCGCCCGGTACGGTCATCCGCCGCCGCTTGGTGTCGACCTCCAGCTCCTCGGCACCGCAGACACAGGTCTTGCCCATGCCGCGCGCGACGACGGCCGCGTGGGAGGTCTTGCCGCCGCGCGAGGTCAGGATGCCCTCGGCCGCGATCATGCCGTCGAGGTCGTCGGGGTTGGTCTCCCGGCGGACCAGGATGACCTTCTCGCCCGAGCGGGACCACTTGACGGCCGTGTACGAGTCGAAGACGGCCTTGCCGACCGCCGCACCCGGCGAGGCCGCGATGCCCCGGCCGACCTTCTCGACCTTCGCGTCCTCGTCGAAGCGCGGGAACATCAGCTGCGCGAGCTGGGCGCCGTTGACACGCTGGAGCGCCTCGGTCTCGTCGATCAGCCCCTGGTCCACGAGCTGCGTGGCGATACGGAAGGCCGCACCCGCCGTGCGCTTGCCGACCCGGGTCTGCAGCATCCACAGCTGGCCGCGCTCGATGGTGAACTCGATGTCGCAGAGATCCTTGTAGTGGTTCTCCAGGGTCTCCATGATCTGCATCAGCTGGTCGTACGACTTCTTGTCGATCTGCTCCAGCTCCGCGAGCGGCACGGTGTTGCGGATGCCCGCGACCACGTCCTCGCCCTGCGCGTTCTGCAGGTAGTCGCCGTAGACGCCCTGGTGGCCGGAGGCGGGGTCGCGGGTGAAGGCGACGCCGGTGCCGGAGTCCGGGCCGAGGTTGCCGAAGACCATCGAACAGACGTTGACTGCCGTGCCCAGGTCGTGCGGGATGCGCTCCTGGCGGCGGTAGAGCTTGGCGCGGTCGCCGTTCCAGGAGTCGAAGACCGCCTTGATGGCGAGGTCCATCTGCTCACGCGGGTCCTGCGGGAAGTCCCGCCCGGCCTCGGTCTTGACGATCTTCTTGAACTTGGTGACCAGCTTCTTGAGGTCGGCCGCCTCCAGCTCGGTGTCGACGGTGACCTTCTTGGCCGCCTTCGCCGCCTCCAGGGCGTCCTCGAAGAGGTCGCCCTCGACGCCGAGGACCGTCTTGCCGAACATCTGGATGAGGCGCCGGTAGGAGTCCCAGGCGAACCGCTCGTCGCCGGCCTGCTCGGCGAGGCCCTTCACGGACTTGTCGGAGAGCCCGATGTTGAGGACCGTGTCCATCATTCCGGGCATCGAGAACTTGGCGCCGGAACGGACCGAGACGAGCAGGGGGTTGTCGGCCTGGCCGAGCTTCTTGCCCATCTTCTCTTCCAGGGCCACGAGGTGCGCACTCACCTCGTCACGCAGTGCCGCTGGCTCCTCGCCGCTGTCGAGGTAGACCTTGCAGGCTTCCGTCGTGATGGTGAAGCCAGGAGGAACGGGGAGTCCCAGGTTGGTCATCTCGGCGAGGTTCGCGCCCTTGCCACCCAGGAGGTCCTTGAGGTCCTTGTTTCCCTCGGTGAAGTCGTAAACGAACTTCGCTACGTGGGGTTCTTTGTTTTCCGACACGGTCTCGACTCCCTCGAGGACGCGGTGGCTGCCCTGACGGCGAGGAACATACCCAGATCAAAGGCGTCTGGGTACGTCTACTCGCGTGTCATGCGCCCGTAACCAGTCGTCCGCCAGCGGATCGAAAGTCAAAGCTTGGCAAGCGGTGACGGGCAGATGTTTTCACTTCTTGAACGCAAGACCGCCCATGAGCTCAGCATTCCGCTCAGATGAGCGGACATCCTGCACGTCTGATTTCGATCGATGAACGATCAAGGGGTGGCACCGAGTGCCACCCCTTGGAGAAGTGCAGTCGCCCAAGATCCGCTCATCTGAGCGCAGCCCCTATCAAGGGTGGCAAGAATCACGCTCCCACAGAGCGCCGGATTTCACCATGCGGACGGGTTCCGGGACGGAAACCGGGACAGAACGCGGACGTCACACGCCCATCGCCAGCAGCCGTTCCTCCACGCGCTGCGGCGCGTACAGGTACTCCACGACCAGCGCACCGGCCCCCACCAGCCCGGCCCGCTCGCCGAGCCGCGAGGTGACGACGTCCAGGTGGGCCGTGGAGCGCGGCAGCGCCCGCTGGTACAGCAGCTCCCGTACGCCGGTCAGGAATGCAGTTCCGGCCAGATCTCCCGCGATCATCAAAACCCCGGGGTTGAGCAGCGTGACGACGGTCGCCAGCACGTCCCCGACCCGCCGCCCCGCCTCCCGCGCGAGCCCGACCGCCTCCGGGTGCCCGGCGGCCAGCAGATCCCGCACATCCGAGCCGGACGCCGCCGGCACCCCGGCCTCCGCGAGCCGCCGCGCCACGGCGCCACCACTCGCGACGGCGGCCAGACAGCCGTACGAGCCGCACCGGCACAGCGCCTCCGCGCCCACCCGGATGTGCCCGATGTCGCCGGCGCCGCCGTCGATGCCGCGGTAGATCGAGCCGTCGACCACGACCCCGGCGCCGATACCGGTCGACACCTTGACCAGTACGAACGCCGAGCAGTCCGGATGGCCCGTGCGCTGTTCGCCGTACGCCATGAGGTTCGCGTCGTTGTCCACCAGCACCGGCACAGAACCGGCGCCCGTGTGCTCGGTGAAGGATCTGGCGAGGCGGCCTGTTATGTCGTAGCCGTCCCAGCCCGGCATCATCGGCGGCTGCACGACCCGCCCGCTCTCGCTGTCGACGGGCCCCGGCACCGCGAGTCCGATCCCGCACACCGACTGCGCCCGCCGCCCGGCCTTCTCCAGCAACTCGGCGAACCAGCGGCCGAGTTCACCGAGTACGGCGTCCGGGCCGTCCTCGACGACGAGGGTGCCGGAGTGCTCGGCGAGGATCTCGCCGGTCAGCGTGAGGACGGCGGCGCGGGCGTGGCGGGTGTCGAGGTCGGCGGCGAGGACCACGGCGTGCTCGTCGTCGAACTCCAGGGTGATGGAGGGGCGGCCGCCGAGTGGCGAGTCGACGGGGCCGCCGGCGCCCTCGCGCAGCCAGCCCGCGCGGAAGAGCCGGTCGAGGCGCTGGCCGACGGTGGCGCGGGACAGTCCGGTGGCCTGCTGGAGCGCGCCGCGCGTGGTCGCACGCCCGCTTCGCACCAGTTCGAGCAGATCCCCGGCGCTGGCCTGGCTCCGTCCGGTCATGCACACCCCCTTGTGTTTCTCAAGCTTGCATTACATCCTGGGTTTTGCGTGTTAAATAGACGTAACTCTACGGTAGCCACGACCGAACCGGTCGACCGCACGTCTTTCGGGGAGCCCCGAGTGGATCGCACTGCCCAACTCACCAGCCGTGCCGCACAGCACCCCATTGCATACGATCCGCCCGCGGAGCCGGGTTCGCTGCACGTCAGGGCCGCCCGGGTGCTGGCGGACAACTGGACGGGAGCGTCCACGGTCCCCTCGCGCAGCCTGTATCCCCACCAATGGTCCTGGGACTCGGCCTTCATCGCGATCGGCCTCAGGCACCTGTCGCCGTTACGGGCCCAGACGGAACTGGAGACGCTGCTGGCCGCCCAGTGGGAGGACGGGCGCATCCCGCACATCGTCTTCAACCCCTCCGTACCCCTCGACGCGTACTTCCCGAGCCCCGACTTCTGGCGCTCCTCGACCGCGGGGCGCGCCGCGGGCGCCCCGCGCACCGTACAGACCTCCGGCATCGTGCAGCCACCGGTGCACGCGCTCGCCGTCTGGCTGGTGCACTGCGCCGACCCCGGGCTGTCCCGTGCGCGCGGCTTCCTCACCCGGATGTATCCCCGGCTGGCGGCCTGGCACCGCTATCTGCTGCACCGGCGCGACCTGGGCGGCGGCGGCCTGGCGTCCGTCGTGCACCCCTGGGAACAGGGCATGGACAACAGCCCCTGCTGGGACGCCCCGCTCGCCCGCATCACGCCCGCCCCGGCCCGCTCCTTCCGCCGCGCCGACCTCGACCACGGGGCCGCCGAGGACCGGCCGACGGATCTGGACTACGGGCGGTACGTACGGCTGGCGACGGACTACCGGGACCGCGGTTACGCCGACCAGGGCGCCGAGTTCGCGGTCGAGGACCCGTCCTTCAACGCCCTGCTCATCGCCTCCGAGCACGCCCTGGCCCGGATCGCGCACGAGCTGGGCGCCCCGGGCACGGCCCGCCATGCGCGCGCGGAACGGCTGACGAGCGCGCTGCTGGAGAGGCTCTGGGACCCGGCGGAGGGGATGTTCTTCTGCCGGGACGTGCGCGGCGGGCGGCTGATCCGGGAGCGGAGCGTCTCGGGCCTCGTACCGCTCCTGCTGCCCACGCTCCCGCGCGAGACGGCCGCCGCCCTCGTCCGCACGGCCTGCGGCCCGCACTTCGGACTCGGCGACACGACCCGCCTCGTCCCCTCCTACGACCTGCTCGGCGAGGCCTTCGACCCGCACCGCTACTGGCGGGGTCCGGCCTGGTTCAACACGAGCTGGCTGCTGGAGCGCGGGCTGCGCACGCACGGCGAGCAGTCGCGGGCCGACGCGCTGCGGGAGGCCGTCCTGGACATCGCCGGCAGTTCCGGGTTCGCCGAGTACGTGGACCCGTTCACCGGCGAGGCGTGCGGCGCGAGGGGGTTCGGCTGGACCGCCGCGCTCGCGCTGGACCTGCTCCATGAGCGCCCCGGACACGGCGTGTCCCGCACGGGCACCGGCACGTTCGACACAAGTGACGTCGACAGAAGCGACCTCGGCAGCAGCGACTTCGACGGGAGCGGCTGCGAGGGAAGTGACTTCGCCAGGAGCGACGAGGAAATCAGGGGAGGCGACCGGGCATGACGGACCGGCATCATCTGCTCGTGCACGGCGGGACGTTCGCCGCCGTCGGCGACGGCGGGGACATCAGCGGCGTGCGGGGATCGGGCTCCCCGGACGGGTTGTTCGTGCGCGACGCCCGGCATCTGAGCCGCTGGCAGCTGACGGTCGACGGCGCGGTGCCGGAGTCGCTCACACCGGTCGCCGACGGCGACACGGCACGCTGCGTCCTGGTCCCGCGCGGCGGACGCCAGGAGCCGCCCGCCTACACGATCTTCCGCGAACAGGCCGTCGGCGACAGCGCGTTCGTCGAGTCCCTGCGGGTGACCAGCAACCGCCCGGTGCCGACCACGATCCGCCTCGCGCTCACCGCGGACGCCGACTTCACCGACCAGTTCGAGCTGCGCTCCGACCACCGCACCTACGCCAAGATCGGCGCCACCCGCTCCCGCCAGGTCCTCGACGACGGCGTGGAGTTCAGCTACCAGCGCGGCGAATGGCGTTCCTGTACGACGGTGACGGCCGAGCCCGCCCCGGACGGCGTCGAGGAGACGGGCACGGGTGCCCGGCGCCTCGTCTGGACGTTGGAACTCCAGCCGCACGGCACCGCGGAACTGGCCCTGCGGGTGGCGGCCCGTCCGCACGGAGCGGTGCCGGGCCCCCGCATCCCCGACTCGCCCGCCGCCGCCAACGCCCAACTCCTCGCGCTGGAGGGGGAGTTCGCGGAGGGCGTGCCCTTCCCGACCGGCTGGCCCGAGCTGGCGGCGGCCTGCGGCCGCGGTCTCGCGGACCTGGCCTCGCTGCAGGTCACCGCGACCGGCCCGGACGGAGAGGAGCTGCGCGTACCGGCGGCCGGCGCCCCCTGGTTCCTGACCCTGCTGGGCCGCGACGCCCTGCTCACCTCCCTCTTCGCCCTCCCCTACCGCCCGCAGCTCGCCGCCGCCACGCTGCCCGCCCTCGCCGCCACCCAGGCGACCGAGACCGGCGCGGACTCGGTGTCCCAGCCCGGCAAGATCGTGCACGAGGTACGGCACGGGGAGCTGGCCCACTTCGGACAGGTGCCGTACGGGCGTTACTACGGGTCGGTGGACGCCACCCCGCTGTTCCTCGTGCTGCTCGGTGCCTACGTCGAGCAGACCGGGGACCTGGCACTCGCGCGCCGCCTGGAACCCCACGCGCGTGCGGCGATCGGCTGGATGCTGGACCACGGCGGGCTCACCTCCCGCGGCTATCTCGTCTACCGCGCCGACCAGGGCGGCCTCGCCAACCAGAACTGGAAGGACTCCCCCGGCGCGATCTGCTCCGCCGACGGGACCCGGGCGACCGGGGCCGTGATGGCGGCGGGCGCCCAGGGGTACGCCTACGACGCGCTGCGCCGCACGGCCTGGGTCGCGCGCACGGTCTGGCAGGACGAGGTGTACGCGGCACTCCTGGAGCAGGCGGCCGGTGATCTGCGGGACCGTTTCCAGCGGGACTTCTGGATGCCGGACCGGTCCTTCCCGGCGCTGGCTCTGGACGGCGAGGGCAACCAGGTGGACGCGCTCGCCTCGGACGCCGGGCATCTGCTGTGGTCGGGGCTGCTGGACAAGGAGTACGGAGAACTGGTGGGCCGGCGGCTGCTGGAGCCGGACTTCTTCTCGGGCTGGGGTGTGCGGACGCTGGCCGCGGGCCAGGCGGCGTATCACCCGCTGTCGTACCACCGGGGTTCGGTGTGGCCGCACGACAACGCGCTGATCGCGTTGGGGCTGGCGCGGTACGGGTTGCATGACGAGGCTCGGGCCGTGGCGCACGGGCTGGTGGATGCGGCTACGGCAGCCGGGCATCGGCTGCCGGAGGTGATAGCGGGGTACGGGCGGGATACGCATGCGGAGCCTGTGCCGTATCCGCATGCGTGTGTTCGGGAGTCTCGGTCTGCGGCAGCTCCATTGGCGCTTCTCACCGCCGTGGGGGGCGCGTAGGAGCTCGGTCCCGTCGGTTGTGTGGCGGGTGCGGGTTCGTTGTGGCTTGTCGCGCAGTTCCCCGCGCCCCTAAAGCCGCTGCCCACGCGCCGCTGGAAGCCGCAGTCCGCACCCGCACGAGAGCCGCTGCTCGCACGCCGCTGCATTGACCAGGCGTTTGCCCGGTGTTTGCCTCGCCCCCTGAACAGGCGGCCGAGGCAGCCCGTACGAGATGGCGGCGGGCCGAGCGGGTCCTGAAACCGATCCGCGTAGCCTCCCCAGCGTGGCCCGCCGCCTTGTCACGGGCCATGCGCGGAAGGACCTTCGGGTGCAGCCGGACACCGTCGAGAACGTCATAGAAGGCACGGCACCCGAGGTCGAGCCGCTCGCCACCCGGCGGGAACGGCACCCAACCGCCGTACGCAACATCCGGTGGGCGGTCACCGTGCTCGCCGCCGTGCTCGTCCTCGGCGCCCTGCTGCTGCCGAACAAGGAGAGCGCGCTGCACGCCGACCGGTTCCTGCGCATACCGGTGGAGGCGATCCTCGGGGCCGCCGCCGCGCTCGCCCTGCCGCGTCGGCCGCGGATCGTGGTGGCGGTGTTGTCGGGGGCCGCGCTCGGTGCGGTGACGATCCTGAACCTGCTGGACATGGGGTTCTGGGAATACCTCGGGCGGTACTTCAACCTGGTGCTGGACTGGGAGCTGCTCCCCGACGCGCAGTCGTACGTCGAGGACTCGATGGGCAAGGCAGTGGCGATCGGCGCGACGGTCGGTGCCGTCGTCCTCGTACTCCTCCTGCTCACCCTCATGGCGCTGGCGATGGTCCGGCTCAGCAACGTGCTGGCCCGCAACAAGCAGGTGGCGACCCGGGGGACGCTGGCCGCCGCAGTCGTCTGGGTGCTGTGCTCCGCGCTGGGGCTGCAGATGGCCGGGGTGCCGCTCGCGTCCGACCGTACGGCCGGGGCGGTGGTGGTCCAGGCGAAGCGGGTGCGGCAGACACTCAAGGACGAGGCGGAGTTCCAGAAGGTCGCCAAGGTCGACGAGTTCGGCAACACACCGCCCGGCCAGCTGGTGCCGGATCTGCGCGGCAAGGACATGATCTTCACGTTCATCGAGAGCTACGGCCGCAGTGCGATCGAGGACCCGGTCGAGGCGCCCGGCGTCGACGCGACACTCGACGCCCGCACCAAGGCCCTCGCCAAGGCGGGCTTCCACGCCAAGAGCGGCTGGCTGACGTCGGCGACCTACGGCGGCAGCAGCTGGCTCGGTCACTCCACCACCATGTCGGGCCTGTGGATCAGCAACCAGCAGCGCTACCGCACGCTCATGGCGAGCGACCACATGAGCCTCACCGAGGCGTTCAAGAAGACGGGCGACTGGGACACGGTCGGCATCATGCCCGGTGTGCAGAAGAGCTGGCCGGAGTCGAAGTTCTACGGCCTGGACTCCTACCGCAACGCCTTCCAGATGGGCTACAAGGGCCCGAAGTTCAGCTGGTCGACGATGCCCGACCAGTACGCACTCCAGCAGTTCCAGAACCTGGAGCACAGCAAGAAGCGCAGCAAGCCCCTGATGTCGCTGGTCATCCTGACCTCCAGCCACCAGCCGTGGGCGCCGATCCCCAAGATGGTCCCCTGGGACGACCTCGGTGACGGCTCGGTCTTCAACGCCATCCACAACGCCGGCAACAAGCCGTCCGACATCATCGCCAGCTCGCCCAGGTCCCAGGCGGAGTACGGCAAGTCGGTCCAGTACTCGGTGACCGCCCTCACGCAGTGGCTGGAGCGCTACGGCAACGACAACACCGTCCTGGTCTTCCTCGGCGACCACCAGCCCATCGCCCGCGTCAGCGGCAACCACGCCAGCCGTGACGTGCCGATCTCGATCGTCGCCAAGGACCCCAAGGTCCTCGACAAGATCGACGGCTGGGGCTGGTCGGACGGCCTGCGCCCGGCGCACAACGCCCCGGTCTGGAAGATGAGCGCGTTCCGCGACAAGTTCCTGACGGCCTACGGCTCGACCCCGCACCCGAAGAAGGGCTGAGGAGGCAGGCGGGGGCTCAGCCGCCGGAGGTGTCCAGCTCCGCGTCCTCGCCGATCCCCGCGCAGTCGTACGGGTCCTTCAGCCAGCCGTCCGGCAGGACCACCCGGTTGTTGCCGGACGTGCGGCCGCGGGGGCCGTCGGCGCCGGCGGGCCAGGGCTGGTCTAGGTCCAACTCGTCCAGCCCGGCCCGGAGTTCGGCGAGGGAGGACGTGATCGCGAGGCGCTTGCGCATCTCGCTGCCGACCGCGAAGCCCTTCAGATACCAGGCCACGTGCTTGCGGAAGTCGACGACGCCCTTGGACTCGTCGCCGATCCACTCCCCGAGGAGGGTGGCGTGGCGGACCATGATGTCGGCGACCTCACGGAGGACCGGGCGTGCGATGTCGTCCGTGCGGCCCTCGAACGCCGCCACCAGGTCCGCGAACAGCCACGGCCGGCCCAGGCAGCCGCGGCCGACGACCACCCCGTCGCAGCCCGTCTCCCGCACCATCCGCAGCGCGTCCCGGGCCGACCAGATGTCGCCGTTGCCGAGGACCGGGATCTCCGGCACATGCTCCTTGAGGCGGGCGATCGCGTCCCAGTCCGCCGTGCCGCCGTAATGCTGGGCGGCGGTGCGGCCGTGCAGGGCGATGGCCGTCACGCCCTCCTCGACGGCGATCCGGCCGGCGTCGAGGAAGGTGATGTGGTCGTCGTCGATGCCCTTGCGCATCTTCATGGTGACCGGGAGGTCGCCCGCGCCTGAGACCGCCTCACGCAGGATGGCGCGCAGCAGGTTGCGCTTGTAGGGCAGGGCCGAGCCGCCGCCCTTGCGCGTCACCTTCGGGACCGGGCAGCCGAAGTTCAGGTCGATGTGGTCGGCGAGGTCCTCCTCCGCGATCATGCGGACGGCCTTGCCGACGGTGGCCGGGTCGACGCCGTACAGCTGGATCGAGCGCGGCTTCTCCGTCGCGTCGAACTGGATCAGCTGCATGGTCTTCTCGTTGCGCTCGACCAGCGCCCGGGTCGTGATCATCTCGCTCACGAACAGGCCCTTGCCGCCACTGAACTCTCTGCACAGGGTGCGGAAGGGTGCGTTGGTGATCCCGGCCATCGGGGCCAGGACGACGGGCGGCTCGACGGTGTGCGGGCCGATCTGCAGCGGGGACACGGGCGTGGGCATTGGCCCATTGTCGCGCATCGACAGTGATCATGTAGCAGCCATTAGTTAGCAGCACTATTAGTTAGACACACTATCGATGCGGGCGTAAAGTGACACGCATGCCCGAGCTCAGCCACCGCCGACGCTTCCTGGTCCTCGCGATCTGCTGTATGAGCCTGCTGATCGTGAGCCTCGACGTCACCGCACTGAACGTCGCCCTGCCGTCGATGCAGCGCGAACTGCACGCGAGCACCGCCGGACTGCAGTGGACCATCGACGCGTACACGCTGGTCCTGGCCTCGTTGCTGATGCTCTCCGGCTCCACGGCCGACCGCATCGGCCGCAAGCGCGTCTTCATGGCGGGCCTGATCATCTTCACGGCGGGCTCGCTGCTGTGCTCCCTCGCCCCGAACCTCGACTCTCTCATCGCCTTCCGCATGATCCAGGCGGTCGGCGGTTCGATGCTCAACCCGGTCGCCATGTCGATCATCACCAACACCTTCACGCAGCCGGCCGAGCGCGCCCGTGCGATCGGCGTCTGGGGAGGCGTCGTCGGCATCTCCATGGCCGCGGGCCCGCTGGCCGGCGGGCTGCTGGTGGAGTCGGTCGGCTGGCGCTCGATCTTCTGGGTCAACCTGCCGGTGGGTCTCGCGGCCCTGCTGCTCACCCTCCGCTACGTTCCCGAGTCCCGCGCGCCCAAGGCCCGCCGCCCCGACCCCGTCGGCCAGCTCCTGGTGATCGCCCTCTTCGGCTCCCTGACGTACGCGATCATCGAGGCCCCGACCTCGGGCGCGGCCTTCGTGCTGCCCTTCGTCGCGGTCGCGCTGGCCGCCCTGGCCGGGCTGCTCTGGTACGAGCCCCGTCGCGACGAACCGCTGATCGACCTGCGGTTCTTCCGGTCGGTGCCGTTCAGCGGGGCAACGTTGATCGCGATCAGCGCGTTCGCAGCGCTCGGCGGGTTCCTGTTCCTGTCGACGCTGTATCTGCAGAACGTGCGCGGGTACGACGCCCTGCACGCGGGGCTGTGGATGCTGCCGATGGCGGTGCCGACCTTCCTGTGCGCGCCGCTGTCCGGGCGGCTGGTGGGGAGCAGGGGGCCGCGGCTGTCGCTCCTCGTCGCCGGCGCGGCCATCACGGCGAGTGCGGTGCTGTTCGCCGGGTTCGAGGCCGAGACGTCGAACGTCACGCTGTTCGTCGCGTACCTGTTGTTCGGCATCGGGTTCGGCTTCGTGAACGCGCCGATCACCAATACGGCGGTTTCCGGTATGCCACGCAGTCAGGCCGGCGTGGCCGCCGCCGTGGCCTCCACGAGCCGGCAGCTCGGGCAGACGCTGGGCGTTGCGGTGGTGGGGGCGGTGTTGGCCTCGGGGGTCGGATCGTCGTCGTACCGGGACGTGTTCGTCTCGGCGTCCGTGCCGGGGTGGTGGATCCTCACGGGGTGTGGGGTTGCGGTTCTGGTGCTCGGGGCGCTGAGCAGTGGGCGGTGGGCTCGGCGGAGTGCTGAGCGGACTGCTGCGCAGCTTGACTCTGCCGAGGTGCGCCAAGCCGCGGGGGTCAGTGCGTAGCTTGGCGGGTGCGGGTGAGTGGGGGCTTGTCGCGCCCACGCGGCGGAGCCGCAGATCGACTCAGCCCCGCGCCCCTCAAAAGCCGCTGCACCTACGCCGTTTCCCCGCGCCCCTTCACGGCCGCTCCACCCGCGCCAGTCCCCCCGCGCCCCTTCAAGGCCGCTCCACCCGCGCCGGTTGAGATGCGCCCTTCCTGAGGGCCAGCTCGTGGAGCCTCTCCAGCCGCACCCTCGACTCCTCGTCCGCCGGGACGTACGTCACCATCCGTGACCCCAACTCCGGGCCCAGCCACAGTTCGGACTGGTCGAGGACCACGCGGCCCACCAGGCGGTTGAGGAACTCCTTGCGTCTGCTGTGGGCGGCAACCACCTCGTGGCGCTCCCAGGCCTCGCAGAACTCCGGGTACTCGCGCAGGCGCTTGAGGAGCATCTTCCAGGCCGGTTCGGTGAGATGGCCGGCCATGGCGGCGCGCAGGCGGGCCGCCATCAGGCGGCGGGTGTCCTCCAGGTGCACGATCGAGTTGCGCCAGTCGTCGTTCGTGTAGGACAGCAGGA
Source organism: Streptomyces sp. NPDC002092 (assembly GCF_053593775.1). Lineage (NCBI taxonomy): Bacteria > Bacillati > Actinomycetota > Actinomycetes > Kitasatosporales > Streptomycetaceae > Streptomyces > Streptomyces sp. NPDC002092. The sequence goes on along the minus strand of NZ_JBSFDG010000008.1, from coordinate 164,188 downwards.
TGCAGTTGCGGTCCTCGGGCGGTACCGCCTCCAGGTCGCACAGCAGCAGCCCGAGAGTGCGGTTGTGGGCGAGGATGTCGTACCGGCTGTTCTGGACGCTGGCGGGGTACGGCTCCAGTTGCTCCAGCATGGCCCGCAGGGCGGGTGTCACCGACGGGCACAGCAGGGCCGGGGTCGGGTCCACCGCGCCGGACAGCTGGAAGAGGTGGGCGCGCTCGGTGGCGTCGAGCATCAGGGTGCGGGCGAGGGCGTCGAGGACCTGGACGGAGACCTGGATGTCGCGGCCCTGTTCGAGCCAGGTGTACCAGGTGACGCCGACCGCGGAGAGCTGGGCGACCTCCTCGCGCCGCAGACCGGGCGTGCGGCGCCGGCGGCCGCGCGGGAGTCCCACCTCCTCCGGGGTGATGCGTTCGCGGCGGCTGCGCAGGAAGGCCGCCAGCTCATGGCGCCGCACCTCGGCGCTCGTGCCGTGCGAGCGCGGGGCCGCCGTCCGCTGGGTCGTCACCTGAGTCATCGTCGCCATGCCTCCAGCCTGCCGCCCCGCGGACACTGTTTCCAGGTGGTTCTTCTACCAGGATAAGAAGACTCTGGTACCAGCCTGAGAGGGGGCGCACGCTCGGAAGCGTGACCGAAACCATCACTACACGCACCGTCCGCTCGCCGGCCGCGCCACCCTCGCTCGGCAGCCTCGGACTCTTCACCGTGCTGCTGGCAGCGGCACTTCCTCTCATCGACTTCTTCATCGTCAATGTCGCCCTGCCGACCATCGGCAGGGATCTGCACGCGAGTGAGGCCGTTCTCGAGCTCGTCGTCGCGGGGTACGGGCTCGCGTACGCCGTCCTGCTCGTCCTCGGCGGACGGCTGGGCGATCTGTTCGGACGGCGGCGGCTCTTCCTCGGCGGGGTGGCGGCCTTCGGGCTGACCTCGCTGGCCTGCGGACTCGCGCCCAACGCCTGGGCCCTGGTCGCGGCGCGGGTCGCGCAGGGCGCGGCGTCCGCCGCGATGCTGCCGCAGGTCCTCGCCACCATCCAGGCGGCGACCTCGGGACAGCGGCGGGCGAAGGCCATGGGCCTGTACGGCGCCACGGCCGGGCTGTCCATGGTGGCCGGGCAGATCCTCGGCGGGATCCTGGTCGCCGCCGACATAGCCGGAACCGGCTGGCGCTCGGTGTTCCTGGTGAACGTGCCGGTGGTGATCGCGGGCCTGGTCCTCGCGGCCAAGGCCGTCCCGGAGACCCGCTCCCAGCACCCGGAGCCGGTCGACGGCCCCGGCACCGTCCTGCTCACCGCCTCCCTCCTCGCGCTGCTGGCCCCGCTCACCGAGGGCCGTTCGGCGGGCTGGCCGCTGTGGACATGGCTGTCGCTGGCGGCGTTCCCGTTCGTCGCGGCCGCGTTCTACGCGGTGGAGCGCCGGGCGGACCGCCGTGGCCGTACGCCGCTGGTCCCGCCCAGTCTCTTCGCGCTCACCTCACTCCGCCGCGGACTGGTGATGATCGTGCCGTTCGGCGTCGGCTTCAGCGGCTTCATGTTCGTCGTCGCGGTGGCGCTGCAGCGGGGCGCGGGGCTCGGACCGGTCCCGGCGGGGCTGGCGCTCGCACCGATGGCCGTCGTCTTCTTCTTCGTCTCGCTCGCCGGGCCGCGGCTCGTCGCCCGGTACGGCACCCGGGTGGTGACCGCCGGTGCGCTGATCCAGGGGGCGGGCGTGGGCCTGATGGCGCTGGCCGCCTGGCGGTCCTGGCCGGACCTCGGCTTCGTCGAACTGCTCCCCGGAGCGGCTCTCGCCGGCGCCGGTCAGGCGCTCCAACTCCCCATCATCTTCCGGGTCGTGCTGTCCGAGGTGGAGCCCGCGAGGGCCGGTGTCGGCAGCGGCGTGATGATGACGACCCAGCAGTCGTCCCTGGCCCTCGGGGTGGCGGCCCTCGGCACCCTCTTCCTCTCCCTGGTCCCGGGGCTCGGAATGCGGGACGCCCTGGTCACCACGCTCCTGACCCAGTTGGGCTGTGTGGTCCTGACCGGCCTGCTCAGCCTGCGCCTGCCGCGCACCATCGGCTGACGCCCGCGCGATCCTGTGTGGAATCGGCCACGGCTTGGTCAACTCGCCGTGCGGAAGTCCCTGTTGATGTTGGTCTTGCTGCACACTCCTGTGCCGGAGGCGAGACATCATGCTGGAGATCAACACGAGCAAGGTGAGCCGCTGGGACCAGCACGGGCGCGAACACGTCGTCAGAGTGCAGCGCAAGGGCGCGCAGCGCATGATCAGATGTGACACGTGCGGCTGGCGCAAGGGTGCGCAGTTCCTGCCCTGGCTGAAGGCGGAGGAGCATCTGGCGCAGGAGCACCAGGCGACGGTGGATCCGGCGGGGCCGTCGGACGCGTAGGGCTCACGGGAGCGGACGGCCCGATGACTTTCCGCCGTCCCGGCAGTCGTACTCAGGACGACCGCCCACCCCGGAAGGCCGACCGATGAGCACTCTGCACGACACCCTGCAACGGCACGTCGACGAGGGCTCCGTGCCCGGCGCCGTCGCCCTGGTGGCCCGCGGCGACAACGTCGAGGTGGTGACCGTCGGCTCGGTGGACACCGAAGGCACCGCCCCGATGGCCAGGGACTCCCTCTTCCGTATCGCCTCCATCACCAAGCCGATCACGGCGGCGGCGGTGCTGATGCTGGTGGAGGACGGGCTGCTCGGCCTGGACTCACCGGTCGAGGAGTGGCTGCCGGAACTGGCGAAGCCGGTCGTGGTCCGCACCCCCGGCGCCCCCGTCGAGGACGTGGTCCCGGCGGCCCGCCCGATCACCGTCGAGGACCTGCTCAGCTCCCGCACCGGCTGGGGCTTCCCCGCCGACTTCTCACTCCCCGCAGTGCAGTTGCTGTTCACGGTCCAGAAGGACGGCCGGAACCTCCAGGACTGGCCGGACCACGACACCTGGCTGCGCCTCCTCGCCCAGGTGCCGCTGCTCCACCAGCCGGGCGAGGCCTGGCTCTACGGCACCTCGTCCGATCTGCAGGGCATCCTGGTCGCCCGGGCGTCGGGCCGTACGCTCCCCGAATTCCTCACGGAACGGATCTTCGAACCGCTGGGCATGCGGGACACGGCGTTCGAGGTCCCGTCCTCGAAACGGCACCGCTTCACCTCGTCCTACGCACCGACGCCGGACGGCACCCTGGAACTGACGGACACCCCGGACGGCGAGTGGAGCCGCATCCCCCGCTTCCACTCGGGCGGCGGCGGCCTGGTCTCCACGGCCGACGACTGGCTGTCCTTCGCCCGCATGCTGCTGAACTCCGGCGGAGGCCTCCTCTCCCCCGCCTCGGTCAGCCGCATGACCACCAACCACCTCACGGCCGAGCAGCGGGACGCCGTCCCCCTCTTCCTGGAGGGCCAGGGCTGGGGCTACGGCGGCCAGGTAGACGTCACCCCGGCAGACCCCTGGAACGTCCCCGGCCGCTACGGCTGGGTGGGCGGCACCGGCACAACGGCCCACATCATCCCGCCCACGGGAACGACCACGATCCTGCTGACCCAGGCGTCGATGACAAACCCGACACCGACGCCGGTGATGCGGGACTTCTGGGCGTGCGTGGCGGGCGACTGAAGCGGGCCTCAGTGAAACCGCTGCGGTCCGGGAGCGCCCCATAGGGGCGCGGGGCTGTATTAAATTTGCGGCTTCCGCCGCGCGGGCGCGACCGGCCACGACGGACCCGCAGCCGATGAACAGCCCGTCAAGGACCCCGACGGCGCTCAGCGCCGCAGCCCCCGCACCAGCAGATCCACCACCGCCTCGAACTCCCCCTCCACCCCCGGCCGTTCCCACTCCCTGGCGTAACCGGGGTCATGGAAGCGGCCCGTGGCCTGAAACAGCGCACGCGCGGTGGTCACCGGATCCGCGACTGCGAAAACCCCCGCTTCGGCCCCCGCCCGCACGATCGCGGTCAGCTGGCCGGTCAGCTCGGCGACATGGCCGCTGACCACCTCCCCCGCCTCACCGGCCAGGACCGAGTACGTGGCGAACAGCTCGGGATCCCCGCCCGCCTTGCGCCGCTTGGCCGCGAACAGCGCCGCGAGCCACTCCCGCACCCGCGCCTCCGGGTCCCGCTCCGCGTCCGCGGCGATGCCCGCCAGCTCCTGGGTCGCACGGTCCAGCCACCGCTTGGTCACCGCCTCCCGCAGCGCCGCCTTCGTACGGAAGTGGCGGTAGACGCTGCCGTGGCTGACGCCGAGCGCGCGCGCCACGTCGACCACGGTGGCCTTGGCCGGGCCATGGCGGCGCAGCACCTCCTCGGTCGCCTCGAGGATGCGCTCGGCGGTCAGGGTCTCGCTGGTGGCAGGCATGGCTAGACGGTACCGTTCCTAGGGTTGTTGGCCTGTACTGGCCAACTCGCCATAATCCGGACGCGCGGTCCGGTGGTCCCCCGAACGGTCTTGGGGGCCGGGGAACAGCGCGAGCTGGTCACCTCGGCGCAGTCGGGTCTCGTCGCCCGGGGTGGGCGTGCCCGCTGTCCTGGGTGGGCTCGCGGTCCCGCACGCCCTCGGCAGAGACAGGGCCTGGCCGGTAGCTCCCCGTGCCACCATCCTCCGGTGGTGGCCGGTCACACCTGGCCGACGCCGAATCCCATAACCGAGGGCGCGCCTGCCGATGGCCACCGCAGCACTGTGATGTCGGGTGACCGTGGTCTTCCTGGTCTGGGTTTGCAGGGGTGTGGTCCAGTGCTGTGCGCCCCAGCGGCTGGTGTAGGCCGGGTCGACCGCGACCACCATCAGCCCCGCGTGGTGGGCCATGCCGCGCAGGCGTTCACGGAAGCGGGCGGTGGGGATCCCGGCCACCGTGCGGCGGAACGTCTTGCCGCGCCTGCCCCGGCCCATCGTCTCCCGCCCGGTGGCGCGGGCGTCGGCGAAGCCCAGGTTCTCGATGGCGACCCCGGCACAGCCGTGCTGCCGGGCGAGGACGATCAAAACGCTGATCGCGGCGCGCAGGCGGCCGTCCCGGGTGCTGGCGGGGCCGGTCAGGTCGAGCGGGACGGTGACCGGGGCACCGACGGGGTTGCCGTGTGGGTCGAGGACGCAGACGGCAAGGTGGTCCGCGTTCAGATCAACGCCCAGCAGTCGAACACCACAGGCTTTGATCTCATCCGGGGTGGGCGGCACGGTGGTGTCGGCCGTCCAGCTTGCGTCCAGGTACCAGCGGCCGCTGACCGGGTCACAGACGATGTCATAGCGGACGGCCCGGTGCACGGTAACCCGGTCGAGCCACTCCTCACGGCGGTGCGAGAACCCCACCGTGCAGGACAGCCGGTAGCGGCCTCGGGGTGCGTTGGCCAGATGCCGCAAAGGTTCGGGCAGCACGAGGGTCACCGAGCCGTCTTCGGGATCGACGCCGATGGTGTAGTTGCCGTGCGGGGCGCCGGACTCGCCGTCCGCGGTCAGGAACAGCCGTGCCGCCTGCCAGCGCCGGCGCCACTCGGTCCCGTCAGCTGCGCGTCGGCCAGGTGGTGCCGCAGCCTGGCCAGGCGTCGGCCCCCGACCGCGATCGACGGCCGCCCGGAGGCGATCTTTGCCTCCACGGCCGCGAGCCGGGCCTTCAGCGCCTGCATTCGGCACTGCTTCTGGGCCCGCTCGCCCTGGTCGGCATAGCCGCGCACCCCGTCTTTGGAGCGTTTGCCGCAGGGGGCGGCCAGGCGGCGGCTGATGGTGCGGATGGCCCGGCGCAGCCCGGCCCGCTCGTCGTACAGGCAGCGCATGGACAGCTGGTACTGGTCCTCGCTGACCCGGGTCATCGCCCCCGCCCAGCGGGAGGAGAACACCGCAGTCAGCCTCTTCTTCCGCTCCGCCCGCCGCGTGCCGTTCGCCGCGACCTGGCCGAGCCGCACCCGCTCGGCCAGGTCGGCCCGCTGCAGGTGGCCCAGGTGTTCCCCTGCCAGGCGCAGGACCTTCTCATCGGCCACCGACGGACGCAGCCGGTCCCGGATCCGGGCACCCGACGGCGCGGCCACCGTGAACGGGGCTTGCCCAACAGCTGCCCACCCGGCACCGTGATCAGCGCTCACTGTCGAGCATGGCCATCTGGGCGGGGGCGTAACGCTCCCCGGCGGCCGCGTCCGCGGGCACGGCGGACTCGATGGCGGCGAGGTCGGCCGCGTCCAGGGTCACGTCCGCCGCGCCCAGCGCCTCGCCGAGCCGCTCGCGGGTGCGGGCGCCGACCAGCGGCACGATGTCCTCGCCCCGCGACAGCACCCAGGCGATGGCGATCTGCGCGACGGACACGCCCTTCTGCTCGGCGATCTTGCGGAGCGACTCGACCAGCGTGAGGTTGTGCTGGAGGTTGTCGCCCTGGAAGCGGGGCGAGTGGGCGCGGAAGTCGGTGGCCGCGTACGCCTGGCCGGGCGTGACATGGCCGGAGATCAGCCCGCGGGAGAGCACGCCGTACGCGGTGACCGCGATGCCCAGTTCGCGCAGGGTGGGCAGGATCTCCCGCTCGGGGCCGCGGGAGATGAGCGCGTACTCGATCTGCAGGTCGGCGATCGGGGCGGTGGCGGCGGCCCGGCGGATGGTGTCCGCGCCGACCTCGCTGAGGCCGATGTGGCGGACGTACCCCTTCTCGACCAGTTCCGCGATGGCACCGACGGTCTCCTCGATCGGCACGTCCGGGTCGAGGCGGGCGGGGCGGTAGACGTCGATGCGGTCGACGCCGAGGCGCTGGAGGGAGTACGCGGCGGAGGTCTTCACGGCGGCCGGGCTGCCGTCGAAGCCGTACCACTCGCCGTCCGGGCCGCGCTGGGCGCCGAACTTCACGCTGAGCAGCGCGTTCTCCCGCAGCGCGGGCGGGGCGGTGCGCAGGGCCTCGCTGATCAGCAGTTCGTTGTGGCCCATGCCGTAGAAGTCGCCGGTGTCGAGCAGGGTCACGCCGGCTTCCAGGGCCGCGTGGACGGTGGCGATGGACTCGGCGCGGTCCGCCTCGCCGTACATGCCGGACATGCCCATGCAGCCGAGGCCGAGGGCGGAGACCTGGGGGCCGGTGGTTCCGAGGTTTCGGGTTCGCATCGTCATGCGCTCCACTCTGACATGGCAGATGACAGATTTCAATATCTGTCATTCCAACTTTGCCACCACACCTCAGGCTGGTCCAGACCTATTGACGAAAGGTCTGGACCAGAGCACTGTCATGCCTACGACACCTCACCGATCCCCCACCGGGAGGCCCGATGCTCAGCCGCACCCTGGCCCTGCTCGCCACCGCGCTCGCGACAGCCGCCGCGACTCAGCTGCCCGCCGCCCCCACCGCCTCGGCCGCCGACACCTGCGCGGTCAGGTCGAGGCCTGCCGGAAAGGTCCTCCAGGGCTACTGGGAGAACTGGGACGGCTCCGCGAACGGCGTCCACCCGCCCTTCGGCTGGACCCCGATCGCCGACTCCCGCATCCCCGCACACGGCTACAACGTGATCAACGCGGCCTTCCCGGTGATCCGTTCCGACGGAACGGCCCTCTGGGAGGACGGCATGGACTCGGGTGTGAAGGTGGCGACGCCCGCCGAGATGTGCGCGGCGAAGGCGTCCGGCGAGACGATCCTGCTGTCGATCGGCGGAGCGGCGGCGGGCATCGACCTCAGCTCGTCCGCGGTGGCCGACAGGTTCGTCTCGACGACCGTCCCGATCCTGGAGAAGTACAACTTCGACGGCATCGACATAGACATCGAGACCGGCCTGGTGGGCAGTGGGAACATCACCCAACTCTCCACCTCCCAGGCCAACTTGATCCGCATCATCGACGGGATCCTGGCCCGGATGCCGTCGAACTTCGGCCTCACCATGGCCCCGGAGACGGCCTACGTCACCGGCGGCAGCATCACCTACGGCTCCATCTGGGGCGCGTACCTGCCGATCATCAAGAAGTACGCCGACAACGGCCGACTGTGGTGGCTGAACATGCAGTACTACAACGGCAGCATGTACGGCTGCTCGGGCGACTCGTACCAGGCCGGCACGGTGGCGGGTTTCGTCGCCCAGACCGACTGCCTCAACAAGGGTCTGGTCGTGCAGGGCACGACGATCAAGGTGCCGTACGACAAACAGGCTCCCGGCCTCCCCGCCCAGCCGGGCGCCGGCGGCGGCTACATGTCACCGTCCCTCGTCTCCCAGGCCTGGAAGCACTACGGCACCGCGCTCAAGGGCCTGATGACCTGGTCGATCAACTGGGACGGCTCGAAGAACTGGACGTTCGGAGACAACGTGAGGACACTGCAAGGCCGTTGAGCCCAGGCGCCCGGCATCGCGGCACCCCGCGGAGCGACTGCCGCGCAGTCAGCGCCAACTTGGCCCCCAGCGCCACGAACGACCCCGCGAACCCCCGCCGCAGCCAGGCCATCACCCGCGGACGCGAGGTGACACGGCTGCGGACCGACGCGGCGAGGATCCCGTACGCGGCGAAGACGACGAAGGTCGCCAGCATGAACACGCCGCTCAGCCACAGCATCCGCGGCAGCGCACGCGGCGCACCCGGATCCACGAACTGCGGCAGGAACGCGAAGAAGAAGATCGTCAGCTTGGGATTGAGGAGGTTGATGAGCACACCGCGGACGATCACCCGCCCCGCCGAGCTCGGGGCGGCCCCCTCGTCCACAGCGATCGCCTCCTTGTCCCGCACCGTCGCCCACGCCATGTAGAGGAGACAGGCGACACCGGCGTACTTGAGGACCTGGAAGGCGGCCGCGCTCGCGTTGAGCAGCGCGGCGAGCCCGGTCACGGTGGCCAGCACATGCGGCACGATCCCGACCGTGCAGGCGAAGGCGGCGACGACACTCGCACGGCGGCCGTGCGACAGCCCGGCCGCCAGGGTGTAGACGACACCGGTGCCGGGCGTGGCGACGACGACAAGGGTGGTGAGGAGGAAGGCGAGGCTCATGGGCTCAGCCTGACCATGGAGCGGCCCCCGACACAGGGCCAATGCGAGACCTGTATCGGGGGCCACCATGGAACTTGTCAGCCCGTCCGGCTTTTGGGGACGAGGCCCCTTCAGGGCCGATCGGGGGCCTGGGGGCGGAGCCCCCAGGAACCTACGCGCCGACCAGCCGCCCAGCGAGGTAACCCTCGATCTGGTCGAGAGACACCCGCTCCTGCTTCATGGAGTCACGCTCACGCACCGTCACCGCATTGTCGTCCAGCGTGTCGAAGTCGACCGTCACGCAGTACGGCGTACCGATCTCGTCCTGGCGGCGGTAGCGACGGCCGATCGCGCCCGCGTCGTCGAACTCGATGTTCCAGTTCTGGCGCAGCGCCTGGGCGAGGCCCTTGGCCTTCGGGGACAGCTCGGGGTTGCGGGACAGCGGCAGCACCGCGACCTTCACGGGCGCCAGACGGTGGTCCAGGCGCAGCACCGTGCGCTTCTCCATCTTGCCCTTGGCGTTGGGCGCCTCGTCCTCGACGTAGGCGTCGAGCAGGAAGGCGAGCATCGCCCGGCCGACACCGGCCGCCGGCTCGATGACGTACGGGGTCCAGCGCTCGCCGGCCTCCTGGTCGAAGTAGAACAGGTCCTGGCCGGAGGCCTTGGAGTGTGAGGAGAGGTCGTAGTCGGTGCGGTTGGCGACGCCCTCCAGCTCGCCCCACTCGTTGCCGCCGAACTGGAAGCGGTACTCGATGTCGGCGGTGCGCTTGGAGTAGTGGGAGAGCTTCTCCGCCGGGTGCTCGTACCAGCGCATGTTCTCCTCACGGAGACCAAGGCCCGTGTACCAGTTCCAGCGCTGCTCCATCCAGTACTCCTGCCACTTCTCGTCCTCGCCCGGCTTGACGAAGAACTCCATCTCCATCTGCTCGAACTCGCGGGTGCGGAAGATGAAGTTGCCGGGCGTGATCTCGTTGCGGAAGGACTTGCCCATCTGCGCGATGCCGAACGGGGGCTTCTTGCGCGAGGTGGTCTGCACCTGGGCGAAGTTGGTGAAGATGCCCTGCGCGGTCTCGGGGCGCAGGTACGCGATCGAGCCGGAGTCCTGCGTCGGGCCGAGGTGCGTGGACAGCAGGCCCGAGAACTGCTTGGGCTCGGTGAACTGGCCCTTGTTGCCGCAGTTGGGGCAGTTGATGTCGGCCAGGCCGTTCTCCGGGAGGTGGCCCTTCTTCGCCTCGTAGGCCTCCTCCAGGTGGTCCGCGCGGAACCGCTTGTGGCAGGAGGTGCACTCGGTGAGCGGGTCCGTGAAGGTGGCGACGTGGCCGGAGGCGACCCAGACCTCGGGGGCCAGGATCACGGACGAGTCGATACCGACCACGTCCTCGCGCGACGTCACCATGTAGCGCCACCACTGGCGCTTCAGGTTCTCCTTGAGCTCGACACCCAGCGGTCCGTAGTCCCAGGCGGCGCGCTGGCCGCCGTAGATCTCGCTGCACGGGAATACAAAGCCACGGCGCTTGCTCAGGCTGACGATGGTGTCGATCTTGTCGGCGGCCACGGTGCTCTCTTCATTACGACGACGGGCGACGAAGCAATCTCTTGGGAGCAGTGCTTCAGAGCGAATGCTTCAGGGTACCGGCGGGGGCTCCCCCTCAATCAAATCGGTGCCCACCCAGATGTTTGTTGACAACGGTTTCCATCTTTGTTGAAAATGACTGTCATGAACGTACGACGACGCCTCATATCCACCGCGGCCACGGCCGCGGTCACCGCCCTCGGCCTGACCACCCTCTCCGCCTGCTCCAGTGAGAGCGCCGCCGCGGGCAACACCGGCAAGTTCGACGTCGTCGCGTCGTTCTACCCGCTGGAGTTCCTCGCCGAGGAGATCGGCGGGAACCATGTGCACGTCACCAACCTGACCCAGCCCGGGCAGGAGCCGCACGACCTGGAGATCAGCGCCCGGCAGACCGCGCAGCTCCAGGAGTCCGACGCGGTGCTCTACCTGAAGAACCTCCAGCCCGCCGTCGACGACGCGGTGGCCCAGTCCGAGGTCAAGACGAAGATCGACGCAGGCGCCCTCACCTCGCTGGAGAAGCACGGCAACGAGGTCGGCGGCCACGCGGCCTCCCACGACAGCTCCAAGAACGAGGAGCTGGCCGGCCTCGACCCCCACATCTGGCTCGACCCGGTGCGGTACGCCCAGGTCGCCCAGGGGGTCGGCGCCGCCTTCGCGAAGGCGGACCCGGACCACGCGGCCGACTACAGGAAGAACACCGCGGCCCTGGTCAAGAAGCTCGACGCGCTCAACACCCGGTTCAAGGACGGCCTTTCGGGCTCCAAGTCGAAGGTGTTCGTCACCACGCACGCCGCCTTCGGCTACCTCGCCGAGCGCTACGGCCTGACCGAGGAGGCCATCAACGGCCTCGACCCCGAGTCCGAGCCGAGCGCGGCCCGGGTGAAGGACCTTGAGAAGATGGCCAAGGCCGACGGCGTCACGACCGTGTTCTACGAGACGCTCGTCAGCGACAAGACCGCGAAGACCATCGCCGCCGACGCCGGCCTGAAGACGGACGTCCTCGACCCGATCGAGGGCATCACGTCGAAGTCCCGCGGCAAGGACTACTTCTCGGTCCAGGAGGCCAACCTCAAGGCGCTGCAGACGGCCCTGGGATCCAAATGACGTTTACGGAGGACGACATGGGCGTGGGCGCAGCAGGTGAACCCGGCACGGAGCCCGTCATAGCGATGCGCGGGGTCCGGGCCGACCTGGGCTCGCGCCCCGTCCTGCGCGGGATCGACCTCACCGTGGCACGCGGCGAGGTCGTCGCCCTTCTCGGCGCCAACGGCTCCGGCAAGTCGACCGCGATCCGCACGATCATCGGCCAGGTCCCGGTGAGCGCCGGCGAGGTCGAGCTGTTCGGCACGGAGCGCAGGCGGTTCCGGGACTGGGCGCGGGTGGGGTATGTGCCGCAGCGCACGACCGCCGCGGGCGGCGTTCCCGCCACCGTCACCGAGATCGTGTCGTCGGGCCGGCTCTCCCGGGCCCGTTTCGGTGTGCTGCGCAAGGCGGACCACGCGGCCGTACGCCGGGCCCTGGAGCTGGTCGGTATGGCCGACAGGGCCAAGGACTCGGTGAACGCCCTCTCCGGCGGCCAGCACCAGCGCGTGCTGATCGCCCGCGCGCTCGCCGCCGAACCCGAACTGCTGATCATGGACGAGCCGATGGCGGGCGTGGACCTGGCCAGCCAGGAGGTGCTCGCGCAGACCCTGCGGGAGCAGGTCGCGGCCGGTACGACGGTACTGCTCGTCCTGCACGAACTCGGGCCGCTGGAGCCCCTCATCGACCGCGCGGTGGTGCTCCGCGACGGCTGCGTCCTGCACGACGGGCCGCCCCCGCGGGCCGTCGGCCAGCACGCCCTGCCCGGCCACGACCACGTACACCCCCACGAGCACACACCCGTGCGCAGCGGCCTGCTGAGCTGATGGATCGGTAATGGACTTTCTCGACTTCGCCTTCATGCAGCGGGCCCTGCTCGCCGCCGTCCTCGTCGGCATCACCGCCCCGGCGATCGGCATCTACCTCGTGCAGCGCCGCCAGGCCCTGATGGGCGACGGCATCGGCCATGTGGCGATGACCGGCGTCGGCCTCGGCTTCCTGCTCTCCGCGTCCCCGGTCTGGATGGCCACTCTCACCTCCGTGCTCGGCGCGGTCCTGATGGAGCTGATCCGCTGGTACGGCCGCACCCGCGGCGACATCGCCCTCGCGATGCTCTTCTACGGCGGCATGGCCGGCGGCGTGATGTTCATCAACCTCGCGCCGGGCGGCTCGAACGCCAATCTGACCTCGTACCTGTTCGGCTCGCTGTCGACCGTCTCGGAGTCGGACGTGACGGCGATCTGCCTGCTCGCGGGCTTCGTGGTGCTGGTCACCCTCGGTCTGCGCCGACAGCTCTTCGCCGTCAGCCAGGACGAGGAGTTCGCGCGGGTCACGGGCCTTCCGGTGCGCGCCCTGAACCTCCTGACCGCCGTCACGGCGGCGGTGACGGTGACGGTCGCGATGCGGGTGGTGGGCCTGCTGCTGGTGAGCGCCCTGATGGTGGTGCCCGTGGCGGCGGCACAGCAGTTGAGCCGCAGCTTTGCGGCGACCTTCGCGATCGCGGTGGCGATCGGGGTCTCCGTGACCATCGGCGGCACGATCACGTCGTACTACCAGGACGTGCCGCCCGGCGCGACGATCGTGCTGCTGACCATCGCGGCCTTCATGGCACTGACCGCGCTGGCGGCCCCGCTGGCCCGCCGCCGCGCCCGTGCCGCAGCGGCCGGACAACCCGCCGACGACCCGGCGGAGTGTGCAATTCCGGCCGCGCGCACCCCCGAGGGGAAGGTCGGCGTCTGACTGCGCACGGGCCGGGCTGGCACAATGGCCCGGCAAGCGCAGACGTAGGAGGAGGCAACCGGTGACGACCGCTGGACCGCCCGTGAAGGGCCGCGCCACCCGGCAGCGTGCCGCTGTGGCGGCGGCGCTCGACGAGGTCGACGAGTTCCGCAGCGCGCAGGAACTCCACGACATGCTCAAGCACAAGGGCGACTCGGTCGGCCTGACCACGGTCTACCGCACCCTCCAGAACCTCGCCGACGCCGGCGAGGTCGACGTCCTGCGCACCTCCGACGGCGAGTCCGTGTACCGCCGCTGCTCCACCGGTGAACACCACCACCACCTCGTGTGCCGCGTCTGCGGCAAGGCGGTGGAGGTGGAGGGCCCCGCGGTGGAGAAGTGGGCGGAGGCGATCGCGGCGGAGCACGGCTACGTCAACGTGGCGCACACGGTGGAGATCTTCGGCACCTGCGCGGAGTGCGCCGCGACGCAGAAGAACTGAGCCTCAGACGCGGGTCAGGTTGCGGTCGAGGATCTCCCGCAGCCGGTCCGCGTCCGCGGGGTTCTGCAGGCCGCGCTTGGGCAGGACCGTGAAGCAGGTGGCGTTCTTGTCGTCGCTGAAGGTGAAGAAGGCGTCCTTGGTCTCCCGATAGCGGGGCTGCGCGGCCCAGTTGACCGACGTCGTGCTGTTGTCGGTCGTCATCGTCAGTCCGGCGTCCGTCACCGTCGCGCGGTAGGTGCCGTTGCGAGCGGCGATCTTGATGACCGTGCGGGCCGTCAACTGCGGCATGAGCAGCAGGATTCCCGCGAACAGCGGCATCCAGATCAGCGGAAACCAGTCGACGTGTCCCCCGGTGAGCGCAGCCGCGATCTCGATGACGAAGGCCACGGCGACGAAGCCGACCGTCCACCTCTGTATCTTCCCCGCCCGGTTGAACCGTCTGCGCTCCCGCAGCGCCCCCGAGAAATCCGCCGCGACCGGCTGATACACCAGCTCGACCACGCCCTGTTCGGCGTCCCGCCCCATGTCCATGACCATGAGGCGGGATAGTACAGGCGCTTTTCGGCCGCCTGGTGAACAGCTTCGGCCGAAGCTACGAGGTGGCCGGGCCGCCCCGCATGTCCCGCTCCATGGCGAGCAGTTCCTCGTTCGGGACGGCGCCGCCGAAGCGGCGGTCGCGCGAGGCGAACTCCATGCACGCCCGCCACAGGTCGCGGCGGTCGAAGTCCGGCCACAGCACGTCCTGGAAGACCATCTCGGCGTATGCGCTCTGCCAGAGCAGGTAGTTGGAGGTGCGCTGCTCGCCGCTCGGCCGCAGGAACAGGTCCACGTCCGGCATGTCCGGGTAGTAGAGGTACTTGGCGAGGGTCTTCTCGGTGACCTTGGAGGGGTCGAGGCGCCCCGCCTTCACGTCCTCCGCCAGGGCCTGCGCGGCGTCGGCGATCTCCGCGCGACCGCCGTAGTTCATGCAGAAGTACAGCGTGAGCCTGTCGTTGTCCTTGGTCTGCTCCTGCGCGACCTGGAGCTCCTTGGCCACGGACTTCCACAGCTTGGGCATACGGCCCACCCAGCGCACCCGGATGCCGAGTTCGTCGAGCTGGTCGCGGGTCTTGCGGATGAAGTCCCGGTTGAAGTTCATGAGGAAGCGGACCTCTTCGGGCGAGCGCTTCCAGTTCTCGGTGGAGAAGGCGTAGAGGGAGATGTTGCCGACGCCCATCTCGACGGCGCCCTGCAGCACGTCCAGGACGCGCTCGGCGCCCACCTTGTGGCCCTCGGTGCGCGGCAGCCCGCGCTCCTTCGCCCACCGGCCGTTCCCGTCCATGACGATCGCCACATGGTTCGGGACCAGCTCGCCCGGCAGCTTCGGCGCGCGGGCGCCGGACGGGTGCGGCTCCGGTGCCCTGTACTCGCGGCGCTGGCGTCCCAGGATCCCGCGTACGACCATGTGCTTCTCGTCTCCTCTTCGGCTTACTTCTCTACGTAACGCAGCGAGCGCAGCCCGCGTTCCAGATGCCAGTGCAGATAGGCGGACACCAGCCCGCTGCCCTCCCTGACGTACCGCGGCTCGCACGCGTCCGCGGTCTCCCAGTCTCCCGTAAGCAGCGCGCCCAGCAGTTCCAGGGTCTGCGGCGAGGGTACGACGCTGCCGGGCACCCGGCAGTCGACGCAGACGGCTCCGCCGGAGGCCACCGAGAAGAACCGGTTCGGCCCGGGCATTCCGCACTTGGCGCAGTCGCTGAAGGTGGGGGCGTAGCCGTTGACGGCGAGGGAGCGCAGGAGGAAGGCGTCGAGGACCAGGTGCGGGGCGTGCTCGCCGCGGGCGAGGGTGCGCAGGGCGCCCACCAGCAGCAGGTACTGCTGCACCGCCGGCTCGCCCTCGTGGTCGGTGAACCGCTCGGCGGTCTCCAGCATGGCGGTCCCCGCGGTGTAGCGGGCGTAGTCGGCGACGATCCCGCCGCCGTACGGCGCGATGGTCTCGCTCTGCGTGCACAACGGCAGCCCGCGTCCGACCAGCTCGCTCCCGCGCGCAAAGAACTGCACGTCGACATGGGAGAAGGGCTCGAGCCGGGCCCCGAACTTGGACTTCGTACGCCGCACCCCACGCGCCACGGCGCGTACGCGGCCGTGCCCCCGGGTGAGCAAGGTGATGATCCGGTCCGCTTCCCCGAGCTTCTGGGTCCGCAGCACGACGCCGTCGTCACGAAAGAGACTCATCGCACACCACCACAGCTCCCCGGCTGGGGGCGCGGGGCTCGCCCCCCGCGATGACGCAGCATGATCCGGTCCGCTTCCCCGAGCTTCTGGGTGCGCAGCACAATGCCGTCATCCCGAAACAGGCTCATCGCCGGCCCCCGCAGGGTTCCGGTCGGCCGTCGTCGCGGAGCAGACTCATGAGGTCCATTCTCGCGTACCGCCGGGCTCAGCGGGGACGGTCGGGGTGGCTGATGGTGTCCCAGGGGGCCAGGTTCCAGGGGCTGGTCCGGTTCGCCGGGTTCAGGAGGGCGCGCAGATGGGCGTCGGCGGCGGACCGGGGGGCGGGGAAGGCCGCGTCCTGGGTGCCGCGCAGCCCGTCGCGCCACACGGCCCGCCCCAGCAGGTAGTGGTCGGCGTACTCCTGCCAGGAGGCATACGTCCCCACGACCGCCGGCACGATGTTCTTCAGGGCGGTCCAGGCCTCGGCCTCGGTGATCATCCCGCACCCGAAGCCGAGCCGGGTGATGTCGGCGTACAGGGCGGCGTCCCAGGCGAGCGGCGAGACGCCGAGGAGCTGCAGGGCCCGGGCGCGGTAGCCGCTGCGCGACAACCCGTCGAGGCGGTCCGTCAGCTCTGCGCGCGAGGTGATCTCCCACTGCTCGGCCAGCCGGCTGCGGGCGCTGTCGTCATCGATCCGCGTGAACGGGTACAGAGTGGTCCGCGAGGCGCTGCGGTCCCGGCTGACCGGCGCGCTCAGCGACACCATCCACAGCTGGTGTGCGGTGAGCGGGTCGCGGTAGCGTCGCGCGGCCCGCGGCCTGCGCCATCTCCGTATGCTCGACAGACTCATGCGCCCGCACCTTACTCAAGGCACTTCACCCCGGCTGCGGGCGTTGGCGTAAGCGGTCGCCGCGCTCAGCCGCTCCGCCTGGGTGGCCCCGCGCACGGCGGCGGGATCGGCGTCCCACTCCCTGCCGCCCCCGTACGGTCTCAGTTGCACGTACGGCCCTTCGTGCCCCATGACGATTCCCACCTTTCCAGTTCGCGTGTCCACGACATGAGTGCCGACGGGCGGTTTCATTTCCTCTCCTTAACGACCGTAACGAACACGACTCATAATTGCGGGCACCGTGTTCGTTGCGCCTACAGCGTGCTCCCCTTTCCATTTGAGTTTCACGCTTTTCGTCTCCGGCGTGGGTCGCTGCGCCTACACTCGGCTGGAGTCTGTGCTCCACAAGTGCAGGCCGGGGAGAGGTGGTTGGACCATGGCCAACGCTTCGCACACGTCACGGCTCGCAATCCGGGAGTTCGAGCAGGCCTTTCGAAAAGCCTCAGCCCGAAATCGCGATGCGCATTGACCAGGCCCTGCAAAAACCGACGGTATTTTCGAGCGGTTGACGGAGTTCGACGGGGCGCGGGGCGCGACCGGCCGCCTATATGAAAAAAGCAGTCAGTCGGCCACCCGGCGCAGCCGCCGGCGGACGCTCCCCTGTTCCGGCTCGGGCTCGTGGTCCGGCTCCGTCGCCGCCCACAGCTCGTTGAACAGGTTGACGCGGTCCTCGACGTGCTCGTGCTTCATCCTCAGCATCGTCATGTCCGGCCTGACGTGGTTGTCCGGGCGGGTCTCATAGGACAGCTCCCCGTCGAAGATGATGAAGTCCATCACCGTGCCGCCCGGATCCAGCTGGGACTGCACGCCTATACGCGCGTCGATGCCGTACCTGCGCTGGCGCGCGCAGAGTTGCTCGAGGGCTTCGGTGACCTCCTCCGGCTCGTCCACGAGGAACAGCCGCCGGACCTCCACACCACGGGTCTTGATGGCCTTCTCCTGCGCGCTGAGATACCGCTTCGCGGGATCGCTGGACCAGAAGTCCCGGTCGACGGTGGTGCTCGTGGCGTAGAGGGTCTTCTTGACGCACAGGGCGAGGTCGATCAGCCACTCGTGGTTCTCGAACGAGGAGTCCGCTCTTCCGCTGATGAGGTCCTCCATCAGCTCGGCGAGACGTTTCAGCTCCTCCTCGGCGAAGCTCTTGACGATCCCCGGCGCCTCGTCGCCGACCTGGGTGTACGCCTTGACCAGCCGGGTCACCTCCTCGGAGCGCAGCACGGAACCGTCCACCTTGCTGAACAGCTCCGTCGCCTCGTTGATCTTGGCGAAGCTCTGGTCGACCGCCGTGCGCATCTCCGCGTGGTGGTTGGCCAGGCTCCGCTTCATGTCGTCGATGTGCTGACGCTGGCTCTCCTCGACCACCTCCAGCCGTTCCCCGAAGTCCACGAGGTACTGGACGATCAGCGTGGCGCTGCCGAGGACGATGGACGCCACCCACTGCCAGATGTCGTTGTTGTCCCCGTTCAGCAGGATGGTCAGCAGGAAGGCGCCACCCGCCGCCGACGCCGTGATCACGATCTTCCAGAACAGCTTGGGTATGCCCTGCCGCTGCGGTCCCGCTCCGTTGTCCCCGGGCCCTAACGTCGCTCCGCTCATGTCTCTCCCCCGTCGGGTATGTGGTGGGTGCCGCCCCTCAGCTCGTGCTCAGTGCCTGGTGCAGCAGCGGTATGGCCTGGACGGCCAGTTGGTCCCGGATGCGCTGGACCAGGTTCTGCCACTGGCGTGTGAACCCCGGTTCCTGCTCCAGCACTTCCCACAGATGGACCAGTGAGCGGTCCACCTGCGCGTGCGGCATCCACAGATGCAGCAGATGGTCGACGGCCGGGCGCAGCGCCTGGACAGCGGCGCGCCCGTCCGCCGCGGCGAGCCGACTGCTGTCCAGCATGTGCACCACCGTCGTCAAAAGCCAGTCGTGCAGCGCGAGGTCCTCGCACAGACCCGCGGCCGCGGAGACCGGCGTGTCCTCCGGCAGCCGCAGCTCCACGGTCCGCAGCCCGTTCTCGGCCAGGGTGAACCGCGTCAGTTCCGCCCGCTCGCCCGCCGGGATCCGGCGGGCGACCCAACGCAGGTGTGTGCGGCGGGACTTGAAGGGAACCTTGCGATCGAGGAGCGGGTGGCGCAGCAGCCGCGTCAGCAGGGACTCGGCGATCATCCCCAGGTCGAGTTCACCGCGCCCGGCGCCGCGCAGCACGCCCTCCGCGGTGGCCTGTTCGGGCAGCTTCCCGAACGGCTCGACCACCCCGGGCCGTACCAGGTAGTGCCCCCAGGGGCGGCGCGTGTCGGGGCCCGCGGCCGGTGCGCTGAAGTACGCGGTGGACTGCAGCAGACGGCCCTCGGTGAGCACCACGCGGGTGGCCACCGTGCCGACGGCCCGGACCTTGGCGCCGTTGGAGGTGGGCAGCCGGCAGTCCACCCCGGTCAGCACCTCCGGGGACAGGGCGTACAGGTTGGGCCGCTCGGAGACCCGGACGTGTTCGTCGGCGCGCAGTCTGAGCAGCTGGGCGGCGGCCCTGCCGTCCAGCGCCTGGAAGGACGGCAGCAGACAGGTGCGCACCTCACCACAGGCGAGGACCGGGCGCGCGGGCTGTCCGAGGGCCGTCGTCATGTCAGGGCCCCTCGGTGGCAAGGGCGCCCACGGGCTCCTCGTAGAAGACGTACGTCGCGCGCTGGGCGACCGCGGCCGGGACCGCGAGCCCCTCCCGGGCCGAGCGCTCGGCGACCTGTCTGAGCGCCCCGGAGTCGACCTCCGTCTGGTCGAGGATGAGCCGGACGGCGTCCTCGACGGCCAGGAAACGGTTCGGCATCAGGGTGCAGGTGCGGTAGGCGCTGAAGGCCGCGGCCCGCGGGTTGAGCTGGAGCAGGGGCGGCAGCCGGTCCCAGTCCTGTGGGAAGTCCTCGCCGTTCCAGGGGCGCGGGACAAGCACGGGCTCACCGAGGTGTCGTAACAGTCCGAGCCTGGCCAGCTGCCATACGGCGGCCAGGAACGGGCAGGACCACAGCCGCCGGCCGTCCTTCTCCGACCACAGCTCGACGTCCATGAAGACGGAGTGGTTGCGGGCCGCGGTCTCCTGGGGCGGCTCCCAGCCCTTGACCTCGCCCAGGGCGGCGCGCTTCGTGGTGGGGGTGCGCTGTCCGTTGGCGAGCCAGCCGGTCTGGCTGACGGACGGGCGGGAGCCGTAGCTGCCCGGCGGCGGCGACTCGACCAGGCGGTGCATGACGGACTCGGCGAGTTCGATCCGGTCGGCGACCGCGCAGCCCGACTCGCGGGCCAGGTAGTCGATGACCAGGCCGGCCTTCTCGGCCTCTTCGAGGACCAGCGGAACGAGTTCGGCGGGGGTGGAGAAGCGCGTGAAGTAGTCGTCGATGAGGAAACAGGTGCTGATCCGGGGGCGCTTGCCGTCGGTGCGCCGGGCGGCGGAGGCGCGGGCGGCGTCCACCCACAGCCGCACCTCGGCGAAGTGCTCCCGCAGTCGCTCGGGGCCCGCCTCGAAGTCCTCCATGTAGAGGTGGCCCAGCTCCAGGGAGAGGTGGGACAGCGGCACGGACTGGGTGCGGAGCTCCGCCGTGGTCTCCCGGAAGACGGCCTCTGTCACGCCTGCTCCCAGTACTTGTCGTCGGTGAGCCGGGCGGCCAGCTGGTTCAGCGCCCGCCAGGTCTCCATGTTGGCGATCTGGCTGTCGAGCACGTCCTCGTCGGTGATGAGCTGCTCACGCCACTGAAGGACCGGTTCGAGGGGAATGGAGCCGAGGACCTGGCTGTAGCCGATGCCGTGGGTGGAGGCGAGTTGCTTGAGGTCGCTGTCGGTCTTGCGCATCCACGCCGACTGGGTGGGCGAGACCTGCGACCACAGCGGCGACTCGGGGTCGGGTACGGCGGCCCGGACGAAGCGGATGGCGCCGCGCAGCGCCTCCTCCTCGTGGCCGCGGTCGACACCGCCGGCGACGATGCCGCGCTCACCGAAGACCAGGCTCGCCGCGGCCGCCACATGCTGGCGGGTCCAGCGGTGGAAGACCAGCCAGCGGGCGGTGATCTCCCGCATCTCGGGCTGTGCGGTGGCCTCCAGGACCATGTCGACGGCGTACGAGCGGCCGGCGCTGAGGTCCACGACGACCAGGTCGAACTCGTAGTAGAGCTTCATCAGCAGGTCGACGCAGAGCCGCACGTGGTCGCCGGTGGTGGCGAACTCGCCGCCGCTGACGTCACCGGGCATCAGCACCAGCCGGCCGCAGCCGGGCGGCGGGTCGCGCAGCACCTGGTGCTCGGTGCTGGCCCAGACGTCGATGCGCTCCGGCTCGCCGACCTCCCCTATCAGGTAGGAGTGCAGGCCGCGGTCCTCGACGGCCGCACGGGCGTCGGCCACGTCGAAGACGGCCGAGGCGGTGGGCGAGCCGAAGTCGAAGTCCAGGTAGCACACGTCGTCCCCGGCCAGCGCACGGTGGTAGGCGAGGTTGGCGCTGGTGACGGAGCGGCCCGTGCCCCCCTTGTCGGAGGCGGCGAAGATCAGCACGCGGTCACCGCCCCTGGGCCGCGGCTTCGCGAGCCCGGGTGAGCGCGTCGAGCTGTCCCAGCACGTCGAGCGCCAACGCGTATGCGGTGCCGGGCTGTTGGTCGAGGAGACTGCGGGCGCGGCGCAGCTTGACCTCGATGTTGCGGAGTTGCATGCCGTGCCGGCCGTCGTCGGTGGGCGCGGGTTCCATCTGTTCGTTGCCGAGCAGATGGGCGGACTCGCTGAGCAACGCCCCTGCCAGCTCGTTGAGTTCGGGGCTGCGGACCGGGGGCTGCCGGTACATCTGGTGGACCTGGACCATCACCTCGGCGACCCGCTCGGTGATGTTCCACGACACCGGCACCCGGCGCGTGACGATCTCCGCCTCGGGATAGGCGGCGTGGACGTAGTCCCACAGGCCGGTGCCCTCGCCCTCGCGGATACGGCGGCGCCACATGTGGTCGAAGACGTCCTCGGCGAGTCTGAGCAGCCGGTCGTGCGAGTCGAGGTTGCGGGAGAGCGCCCGCAGTTGGATGGTCCGCTTCAGCAGCTGTGCCGAGAAGTCGTGCAGGGACCACACCATCGGCGGGCCGAGCCGCTCACTGCCCTGCAGCGGCAGTTTGACGCCCGCGTTGTGCAGCTCGAAGACCGTGCGGTCGTCGCGGGTCATACGGCTGGTGATACGGCCGCGTTCGGCGAGGCGTTCCATGACGGTGACGGTGCGGGCCAGGTCGTCGTCGGTGGCCCGGCGCCGCATCAGGTCGTGGACGAGGATGGCGGCGACGGAGAGGGAGAAGTACTCGGACTCCAGTTCCTGTCCTGTCGTACGCCAGGGGATGTCCTCCAGGGGCCAGCGCTCGGGGTCGAAGCGGGCGATGCCGGACCAGTACTGCTGGGTCAGCTCCCAGCGCAGCCGGAGCGCCTCGGCGAGCTTCTGCTGTTCGGCGTTGAGCAGGCCCAGGGTGAGGGTGCGCTCGGAGAACAGGTCCTGGATGCCGTCGAGCGCGACCACGGTGAAGTAGAGATACGGCACCGGGTCGGCGGCGCCCTTGGGCTGCGGCCCGATGGGTTCGTCGGTCTCGACCTCGGGGGCGTCCTTCACCAGGCTCCACGACCAGCCGCACTCGAAGAACTGGTTCTCGTCCTTGAGGCCCGCCTGGACGTCGATGCCGAGGGTGAGGCTCTCCACGATCGCGGCGCGCAGCGCGCGGAAGCGGCTCTGGTACATGTTCAGTACCTGCCGCTGCGAGAGCCGTCCCTGGCCGAGGAGTTCGACCAGGTTGCGGCCCTGGGCGGAGTCGGCGTCGAAGGCGTTGACGGTGAAGGAGCGCAGCAGGCTCACCATGGCGGCGGTGAGCCGGTTGCTGGTGGCCGAGCGCAGCTCGGCGATCGTCTCCTGGATGTCGCTGCGTCTGGTCCTGGTCTCGTAGACCTTGAGGAAGCCGAGCGTGGCCAGGCAGAGGGTGATCGACATGGAGAAGGAGTCGACCACTCCGAGCTGGCGTTGTTCCTCGGTGGGCTCCCCCTGGGCCTTGTCCTCGGCTCCGAAGTAGTAACCCCCGGCGAAGGTGGGCCTCTTGTCCTCGCCGGTGTGGGTGCGCATGAACTCGGACGCGGCCTTGACGAGGTTGGCCGGGAGGTCGAGCCGCCCGCCGGCCTTCCTCAGCGCCTGCTGGACGTCCTCCTGTGTGGTGTCCGGGTCGTCCAGCCGGAAGGCCGGGATCTCCGTGGCCGGGTACAGCAGGCAGAGCAGCCGCTCGGCGTCGGCGACGCTGCTCTGCCCGCCCCACTCGCCCCAGGCCCACTGCTCCCGCTCGAAGGAGTGGCGGGCGATGGCCTGCCAGATGTCCAGCAAATGCTGGCGTGGCTTGATCTGCATCCCATGCCCCCTCACACAGGCCGCACTGCCGTCATTTGAGGAATGACCCTTTTCTGTTGTGAAGATTTTTTATCCGGCCGGAATGCCTGCGTCCGTATTCCGTCGCCAGCCGTAGGCCAGGATCATTCCCGAATACCCGTCGCGCACACCTGCCGCAGACTTGAGCCGCTGCACCTCGAAGTCGCCCGCGAATGGTGCGAGGCTCGCGCGCACCTCGGGCTCGCCCACGTCACAGGCCGGGAAGAACTCCTCCCCGGCGTGATAACCCTTCGAATGTTCCATGAAGGCGGCGGCGAAGGGAGCACCGGGGGCCAGGGCGCACATGAAGCGCCGCACTCCCAGGTTGAACTCCTGGCGGGAGGTGGTCATCGACTCGGCGACGAAGAACATGGTCCCGACCGACCAGCGCCCGCCGAAGCGCTCAAGCCCGAAGATGTTGCCCTGCTCGACCTTGACGACCTTGCGGAACCGCTCGCGGGGATCCAGGTCGAGGGAGCCGTACGCCTCGTGCTCGCACAGGGCGTTCCAGAACGGGTCCCAGTTCTCGTCGTAGCCCCCCGCCTGACGCTCGAGGTACTCCACGTTCGCGAACGAGTGCTCGAAGAGGGTGATCTCGTCGCACCAGGGCAGCATGGAGAGCGCCGGATAGAGATTCGCCCCGGCGCCCACGTCGATGCCGTAGACCGGTCCGACGCCCTGCTTCCGGAAATGACCGCCGAAATGACCCCGGACGATATGCAGGATCTCCTCGTCCTCCGCCTGTAAGAAGCGGTAGTTGTGCCGAACGTAGGCGATCGGGTCGAATGAGTCCCAGGGTGCGTCCGCATTCTTCACCCGGGCATCCCCCGACGATCTCAAGGTCATTTACCTACGGTACCAACACCGGAGGCCCTCCGGATCCCCCTGCGGTCAATGTCCCGAGAATTGCGTCATGTCCCCGGCAGGGGACGGGGCGCACTGGGGGCGCACCGTGGCGAATGCATTCGCGCGGCCTGATCCGGCCTTGAACGGCCGGATTGTCCCGCTCAAGATGGTCGGAACTCTGCCGAACACACCAGAAAAGGCGGACAACAGGCGTCTCACCCGTACCACTCGTACGGGTGTCAACGCACCCTTGACTCCCAACCCGCAGGGGGCGGTATGACGGCTCTTCCAGAGAAACGTTTTCCTTCCACGGCCGACCGCACCGACCGCCCCCTGACCATGAGGGGCGTCGTCGAGGCCGACCTGCCGGAACTGCACCGCGTCGACAGGGAGGCCTTCCCCGAGGAGCCGTACCACTACTTCGAGCTGCGCCAGAGTTACGACATCCACGGCGACCGCATCCTCGTCCTCGACGACGGCCGGAGCCTGCACGGCTACGTCCTGTTCGTCACCACCTCGGACGGCTATGTGAACTGGATCAAGAGCCTCGCCGTCACCCCCGAACTGCGCGGACGCGGGCTGGGCCGCCGGCTGATGCTCGAGGTGATACGCCGGCTGCGCACCGAGGGCGTCCACCAGGTCCGCCTGACGGTCGAACCGACGAACGCGACCGCGATCACGCTCTACCAGTCCCTGGGCTTCTCGTTCGAGGGCGGGGTGCGCAAGGGCTATTTCGGGCCCGGGGAGGACCGGTTGATCATGGCCTTGGGGCTGTGAGACAGGGGATCGACGGATGAGGGGGACCAGGGAGTCCAGGGGGATCAGGGGGACACCAGCCCCGCCTCGTAGGCCATGATCACCAGCTGGACCCGGTCCCGCGCGTCCAGCTTGGTGAGCAGGCGGGTGAGGTACGTCTTCGCCGTGGCCACGCTGATGCACAGCTCGGCGGCTATCTCGGCGTTGGACAGGCCGCTGCCGACCAAGGTGAGGACCTCGCGTTCACGGTCCGTGATGGCCTTCAACTCCCGGCGTTTGACGGTCTGTTCGGGGCGGGAGGCGAAGTCGTGGATCAGGCGGCGGGTCACGCTGGGCGCGATCAACGCGTCGCCTGCCGCCACCACCCGTACCGCGCCGATGATGTCGTCCAGCGCCATGTCCTTGACCAGGAACCCGGCCGCGCCGGCGCGCAGCGCCCCGTACACGTACGCGTCGTCGTCGAAGGTGGTCAGGACGACCACCCGGACGTCGGCCTGGGTCTCCGTGATGCGGCGGGTCGCCTCGATGCCGTCCATTCCCGGCATGCGGATGTCCATCACCACCACGTCGGGGGCGAGTTCACCGGCCAGCCGTACCGCGTCCTTGCCCGTCGCCGCCTCGCCGACGACCTCCACGTCCTCGATGTCGGCCATGACCATGCTCAGCGCGGTGCGGATGAGTTCCTGGTCGTCGACGAGGAGGACCCGGACCGTCGGGGCCGCGGTCATCGGACGGCCACCGGGAGCGGCAGGCGGGCCGTGACGCGGAAGCCGCCCTCGGGGCGCGGGGCCGCCGTGAACTCGCCGTGCAGCAGGGCCACCCGCTCGCGCATCCCGGCCAGTCCGAACCCGGTGTCGGTCGAGCTGCCGCGTCCCAGGCCGTCGTCCGTGATGTCCAGGGCGAGTTCGTCCTCGCGGTAGTCGAGGGTGACCCGGCACGCGCGCGTGCCCGCATGCCGTACGACGTTGGTGACCGACTCCTGGACGATACGGAACGCCGACAGGTCGATGTCCGGGGGGAGCCCGCGTGGCTCGCCGAGGCGGCGCACCTCCACCCGTACGCCTGCCGCCGTGGTCGTGGCTGCCAGCCGGTCGAGGTCCGCCAGGCCCGCGGGGGCGAGGTCCGGGTCCCGTCCCTCGTCCGCCGCCCGCAGCGCGACCAGCATGCGGCGCAGGCCGGCCAGGGTCTCGCGGCCCTCGTTCTCGACCGCCCGCATCGCCGCCAGGGCCGCCTCGGGGTGCGCGGTCGCCACCCGGGAGGCCGCGCCCGCCTGGAGGGCGATGATGCCGATGCTGTGGGCGACGGTGTCGTGCATCTCGCGGGCGATGCGCAGGCGTTCGGCGGTGACCGCCTGGGCCGCGTGCTCGGCGCTGAGCCGTTCGGCGTGCACCCGGGACTGGTGGGTGGAGTTGCCGAGCAGCCAGGCGATCAGGGTGACCAGGGAGACGGCCAGTTCGGCGGAGGTGGAGGCCGGCCAGTCCCGCACCATCCGCACGGAGACGTACACGATCAGGGTGCCCACGGCCATGATCAGGGCGATCAGCGCGGTGCGCCGGGGGTAGGTGGCCGCGACGAAGTACAGCGCCACCATGGTCGTGAGGTACTGCGCCATCGGCAGCTGGGCGACCCCGAGGGTGCTCGTCTCGAAGAGGGCGGCGAAGATCGTCAGGGTGACCGCGAGCAGCGGCCGGCGGAGCAGCAGTCTGCCGCCCTGGAACGCCGTCGCGGTCGACAGTCCGAGGATCGTCAGGCCGTCCCAGCGGTACAACTGGGCGGCCGGCCACTGCCCGGGTCCTATCTCACCGGGCAGCCGGAACGTCGTCAGCAGGGTGAACAGCGTGCTCGCGCACCACACGATCGCCGTCCACCCGGCCGGCGACACGCGTTTGACCAGGGGCGGCGGAGGAGCGGTGGCGGACATGCCGTGATCGTAGGCGCGGGTGCGGGGCGCGGTCATCGGCCCGTGGGCTTACAACCACGGTCGACAGCCGTCCGGCACGAGTGTCAGCGCCCGGCCGATGCCCCGTACCCGCCGCGCGCGCCACCGTGGTCCGCATGATCGAAGTCGAGCAGCTCACCAAGCGGTACGGCCCCACGACCGCCGTACGCGATCTGTCCTTCACCGTCCGCCCCGGCCATGTCACGGGCTTCCTCGGCCCGAACGGCGCGGGCAAGACGACGACCCTGCGGATGCTGCTCGGGCTGATCGAGCCGAGCGCCGGTACCGCCACGATCAGCGGCCACTCCTTCCGCCGCCATCCGCGCGGGCTCCGTCACGTCGGCGCCCTCCTCGACGCCCATGACGTGCACGGCGGGCGCAGTGCGCGGGCGCATCTGCATGCGCTGGCCCGCAGCAACCGCATCCCGCGGGCGCGGGTGGACGAGGTGCTCGCCGAGGTGGGACTCACCGAGGCCGCCGCCCGGCGCCGGGTCGGCTCCTTCTCGCTGGGCATGAGGCAGCGGCTCGGCATCGCGGCCGCGCTGCTCGGGGATCCGCCGGTGCTGATGTTCGACGAGCCGCTCAACGGACTCGACCCGGAAGGGGTGTTGTGGGTGCGGGGGCTGTTCCGCAGGCTCGCGCACGAAGGCCGTACCGTCTTCGTCTCCAGCCATCTGATGTCCGAGATGGAGAACACCGCGGACGAGCTGATCGTCATCGGCCGCGGGGAGCTCATCGCGGCCGAGAGCCTCGCCGAGTTCGCCGCGCGCGGCACGGCGCCGACGGTGACGGTGCGCTCGCCGCACGCGGGCGCCCTGGCCGTCGTACTGGAGTCGGCGGGTGCGGTGGTGGCGCCGTACGACGAGGAGACGCTGAAGGTGGACGGGACGAGCGCCGTCCGGGTCGGTGAGCTGGCGCACGAACACCGCTTCCTGCTCTGGGAGTTGACCACGCAGGTGGCCTCGCTGGAGGCGGCCTTCATGGAACTGACCGCCGACAGCGTCGAGTACGCGGCTGGAGAGACCCGATGACCACCCTCGCCCTGCCCGCCGCCCGTTTCACCGATCTGCTCGCCGCCGAGTGGATCAAACTCCGTTCCCTGCGCTCCACCTACTGGGCCTTCGGCTCCGGCGCTCTGGCCGTGGTCGGCTTCAACGCGAACGCGGCCCGCGCCGACTACGTGAACTACCCGCACTACGGCGGCCCGATCCGCGACGACTTCGTGTACTGGGCGCTGCGGGACGCCTTCACCGAGGGGTCCGCCATGATCCTGGTGCTGGTGTGCGCGAGCATCGGGGCGATCACGATCGTCGGCGAGTACGCGACGGGCCTGGTCCGTACGACGTTCACCGCCGTGCCGGACCGACGGGCCCTGATGGCGGCCAAGGTGGTCGTGCTGACGGCGGTCATGACGGTGTACGGCTCGCTCCTTGCGGCCGCCTCCTACGCCTCCTCGCAGGCCGTCCTCGGCGGGCGGGGCCTGGGCGTGCCGATCGGACATCCCGGCGCCTGGCGGGTGGTCGTGGCGTCCGCCCTGCTCGCCCCGGTGTGTGCGCTGGTCGGCATGGGTCTGGGCGCGGTGATCCGGCACAGCGCCACGACCATGGTCCTGACGACGTTCGTCCTGCTGCTCCTGCCGTCCTTCGTCACGGACCGCTACCACTGGACGGCGTCGGTCCGCCACGCCTTTCCGTTCAACGCCTGGGAGCGGATCGTGGACGTGGGCTTCGGGCGGTCCCACATGCTGGTCCCCAGGTATCCGGCCACCGTCGCGGGCGGGTGGGTCGTGTTCGCGGTGTGGGCGGCGGTGGCGGCCGTCGTGGCGGTGGTGGTCGTGGACCGGCGGGAGGTATGAGAAACCGTTCCTACAGACTGAGCGGGAGTGAGTCCTGTTGCCAGGACCGGTGCTCAGCCGGACACCCCGAACGGTGTTGGGTGTCCTGGTCGACCGCGTTCACTCCGCGTCCGGGCGGCACGCATCTGGTGCGTGGTCCGGGGATGCGGGGGCGGTTTACCTCACGCCTCGGGGTACCCGGTCCGGCCTGGACGGTCCGGTGCCCCGCACGATCGCTCCGGTCGTGCGGGGGCGGTGCCGTCCGTCGCCGGATCGGGTGCCCCAGGGCGCGCCTTCCGATCGCCACGGCGGCAGCGTCGTGGCGAGTGGTCTTCCTGCTCTTGCTAGTGAGGGGCTTCTGCCAGTGCTCGGCGCCCCACTTGGAGGTGTAGGCAGGGTCGACCGCGACGATCGGCAGACCGAGTTCGGCGGCCATCGACACGAGCCGCGCCCGCAGCCGGGCGACGGGCATGCCGGCGATGAGCTGCCGGAACCTCTTGCGTCGTCCGTGCTTCTCGCGAGTGCTCTCCCCGGTGAAGTCCAGGTTCTCCACCGCGATCGCCAGATTGTGCCGCTTGGCCCAGTGCAGGAGCCGGATGAGCGCGTGGCGGACCTGCGCGTCGCGGTGATCGGCGGTGCCCGACAGGTCGTAGTCGAAGCGTCGCGGCTCACCGACCGGGTTGCCGTGCTCGTCGAGGCGCCAGGCCGCAAGGTGGTCGGCGTTGGTGTCCACACCTACCAAGCCGCCGACGCGGGCCGCCTCCAGAGGGACGGCCTGGACCGGGGGGATGGTCCAGGCCGCGGTCAGGTACCAGCGTCCTCGGTCCACGTCTTCGTGAATGCGGTAGGCCACCGCCCGGTTCGCGGTGACACGATCGCGCCAGGTGTCGCCCCGGTGCGGGAAGGAGATCTTCGCGGTCAGGACGTACCGGCCGTGCTTCGCGTTGGCCAGATGCGCGAGGGGGGCGGGGAGCTTGAGGGTGACTCCGCCGCCGGGGGTGACGCGGATCGTCTCGTTGCCGTACGGCTTCCCGGACTCACCGTCAGCGGCGAGGAATCGCCGCGACGCTTCCCAGCGTTGCCGCCACTGGGTTTCGGTGAGCTGCGCCTCCTCAAGGTGGTGACGGGTGCCCAGCAGGCTTTTCCCGCCCCGCACGACGCGCACCCGGCCCGCCTCGCGGTCGGCCCGGACACGCTCCAGCCGTTCCTCCAGCACGTGCAGGCGCCGAGTGAGGCCCTTGAGCCGGTCCCGGATCGCGACACCCGACAGGCCGGGCACCACGAACGGCGCCGCCACCTCCCGCAACCCGCCCAAGCCCGTCACCCCCACCCAGCACCGAAGATCCCGTTCACCCGCCCAACGAATCCCACCCGCAAAGGTCACGTATTCGATGCACACACTCCCGTTCCCATCGACCAGACCTCCTTTCGCAGCCCCGGCCGACGATGTCGGCGCTCACGCACGCTCGCGAAAGCGCACTCGTACACGGTCAAGTGGCATCAGTTCCAAACCCTCGGCTTCGCCCGGGTCGGCGCGCCGCGCAGCCACTACACCGGGGGCACCAGCCCCGCCTCCTCATGACGCACACCCTCTGATCAGCAATGAGCGCCGTACCGCCGCGCCAGCGCGTGGAACGCCTCCTTCGGCTCCCAGTGCCAGGGCGAACGGGGGTCGTCGGGGCGGTCCTTGATGGTCTTGGTGATGCTGTAGCTCGCCATGTCGAGGTCGTAGCGCGGGTTGTCGGTGCGGTGCGGGGCGTCCGGGGTGACGAACTCGAAGGCCATCGCCGCGTACAGGCCCATCGACTCGAAGACGTCCAGCAGGCCGGTCACGTAGGCGGCTTGGGTGTGTTCGCTGCGGACGAGGTGGCCCTTGATCTCCTGCGGGTCCTTGTCGTAGTCGACGACGTCCCAGCCCATGCCGCCCGCCTCCGGGGCGCCGACGTAGGTGCAGGTCCCGAACTCGGTGATGGCGAGGGGTTTGCCCCATCGCAGGTATTTCCTCAACTCACGTACGTAGTCCGAGCGTTGGTGGAAGTACGAGTAGTAGTCGATGCCCACGATGTCGAACAGACGCCAGTCCACCTTGTCGTCCTGGGCGGCGGCATAGCTCAGCTTGCCGCGGAAGACGGACCGGCCCACCGCCGCCGCCCTCGCCGTGAAGCGGTCCAGGCGGCGCTGCATCGTCGCGGGGTCGAAGTTGCCCTTCAGCATGTTCTGCACGCGGTCCAGGACCGTCTCCCCCGGCACGATCCCGGGCACCAGCAGCCAGAACTCGCACCCCACGCTGAAGTCGACGCTCGCGCCCTGCCGCCGCAGCCGCTCCGCGAACCGGCCGCACTCGGCCAGGTGTTCGAGGGTGTCGCGCTGCGGGGCGTCCGCGAGGGTCGGCTGGAGCCATATGTGCAGCCCCCGTTCGGCGGCCTCGGCGGCGGTGGCGGTGAGGCGTTCGACTCCGTCGCCGGTGACGTCGACGGAGTCGGCGTGCAGCCGGTCGCGGACGGCACGGATGTCCCGGCGCATCCGTGCCGCACTCCACGCGGTCCCCGGCGTCTCGCCCGCGCCGACGGTGTAGACGACACCGCGGTGCCGCAGCCCGCGTCCGGTCGCTGCGGCCCGGCCGGCCGGCAGCACCGCCGCCGTCAGGCCGAGGGCCGCCGCCCCCGCCAGGAACTGCGCCCGGTTGATCCCCTTCGTCTTCTCCATGCCCCTCACTGTGACGAGGACGCGCCCGCACCGCCGTCCGCCGATGGTCTACGGCCGGGCAACCAAGGGATGACGTACGGCGTCGGTCACTGAAGAGATCGACATCCGGTACCGACCGAAGGAGACCGAGATCTTAGGCCGCCGCACCCTGCTCACCGCAGGCACCGCAACCGCCGCAGCGCTCCTCACCGGCGCACCCGCCCACGCCGCCACCGGCGACCGGCTGCGTGAGCTGGAACAGCAACACGGCGTCCGCCTGGGCGTGTTCGCCCACAACGTCCGTACGAAGCAGACCGTCGACCACCGCGCCGACGAGCTCTTCCCCATCTGCTCGCTCTTCAAGACCCTGGCCGCCGCGGCCGTCCTGCGCGATCTGGACCGGCACGGCGAGGTCCTCGCCCGTCGCATCCACTACACGGAGGCCGACCTCGTCGACGGCTCGGACAAGACCAGGGAGCACCTGGCCGAGGGCATGACGATTGCCGAACTCGCCGACGTGGCCATCCGCTACAGCGACAACACCGCCGGCAACCTGCTGCTGCGGGAGCTGGGCGGCCCCACCGCGGTCACCCGGTTCGCCCGCTCGATCGGCGACCCGGTGACCCGCCTCGACCGCTGGGAGACCGAGCTCAACTCGGCGGAACCGTGGCGGATCACCGACACGACGACCCCGCGCGCGATCGGACGCTCGTACGCCCGCCTGGTCCTCGGCGACGCGCTGGAGCGCCGGGACCGCGGACTCCTCACCCACTGGCTGCTGTCCAACACCACCAGCGGCAACCGGCTGCGTGCGGGGCTGCCCAGCACGTGGACGGTCGCCGACAAGACCGGTGCGGGGTTCTACGGCGCGAACAACGACGCCGGCATCGCGTGGACGCCGGACGGGACGCCGATCGTGCTGGCCGTGCAGGTGACGAAGCCCGAACGGGACGCTGCGTGGGATCACGCGTTGATCGCGGAGACCGCGGCGGTGCTGGCGAGTGCCCTCGGGTAGGCGGTTCACCGGCTGTGGCCGACTACGCGCACCCTGCCTGGAACCTCCGCACGTACCGCTTCTGCCAAGGCGTCTCCACCGCGTGCCGGTCGTAGTGGCGTCGTACGAAGGCCACCGCATCCTCGGGCGGTACGCCGTCCAGGACCGCCAGGCAGGCCAGTGCCGTGCCGGTGCGGCCGCGGCCTCCTGCGCAGGCGATCTCGACGCGCTCGGTCGCCGCCCGCTCCCAGGCGGCCGTCAGTGCGGCGCGGGCGGCCGCACGGTCGGCGGGAAGGCGGAAGTCGGGCCAGCGGATCCAGGTGAACTCCCAGGGGGCGGGCGGGGGTTGTCTGCCGAGGAGGCAGAGGGCGTACGAGGGGGTGGGCGACCCCGGGGCGAGGGGGTGCCGCAGCCCGCGGCCGCGGACCAGCCGGCCCGACGGCAGTCGCAGCACACCGGGGTCCGCGGGATGCCAGGTGTCCGTCATCGGATCAGCGTACGGGCCTCGGTGCCGCGGAAGTGGCGGCGGCGGATCGTCACGTCCAGCCCCTCCTCTGTCACCATCCTGTGGAGGAGAACCAGTCGACGCAGGATCTTGTACGCCAGAACCACCCCACGGAGCCCTCATGACCGTCCCCGCCCCGCTCACCGGTGTCGTCCCGCCCGTCTGCACGCCCCTGACACCGGACCGCGAGGTGGACGTCCCCTCACTGCTCAGGCTGGTCGACCACCTGGTGGGCGGCGGGGTGCACGGGCTGTTCGTGCTGGGGTCGTCGTCGGAGGCGGCGTTTCTGCGGGACGGGCAGCGCAGGCTGGTGGTGGAGTCGGTGGTGGCTCATGTGGCCGGACAGCTGCCCGTCCTGGCCGGGGCGATCGACATGACGACGCCGAGGGTGCTGGATCATGTGGCGGCGGTGACGGCTGCGGGGGCGGATGCGGTGGTGGTGACGGCGCCGTTCTATGCGGTCACGCATCCGGCGGAGATCGCTCGCCACTACCGCCTGATCGCGGCGGCTTCGCCGGTGCCGGTGGTCGCGTACGACATCCCGGCGGCCGTGCACACGAAGCTTCCGGCGGCCGTCGTGCTCGACCTGGCGGCCGAGGGTGCGCTCGCGGGGCTCAAGGACTCCAGTGGCGATCTGGCGGGCTTCCGCGAGGTCGTCAGCGGCGCGCGCAATCGATCCGACATCACCGGCTTCAGCGTTCTGACCGGATCGGAACTGATCATCGACGCGGCGCTTGCGGTGGGGGCGCACGGGGCGGTGCCCGGGCTCGCCAATGTTGACCCCCATGGCTACGTCCGCCTGGACGGGCTGTGCCGATCGGGTGACTGGAAGGGGGCGCGGGCCGAGCAGGAGCGGTTGTGTGCGCTGTTCGGGATGGTGCGGGTCGGGGATCCGGGGCGGATGGGCAGCAGTTCGTCGGCCCTTGGGGCCTTCAAGGCGGCGCTGCATTTGCGAGGCGTCATCGACTGTCCGGTGACGGCTGAGCCGCAGGTGCCGCTGTCTCCCGACGAGGTGGAGCGGGTCGGCAAGTTCCTGGCGACGGCGGGCCTCCTGTAGGAGGTCCCGACCCGGGGCCCCCGGCCCCCCGCTCCTCAAACGCCGGAGGGGCTGGATTTTCCAGCCCCTCCGGCGTTTGAGGACGAGGCCGTTCAGGCCGAAAGCGGGGATCTCTACCCCAGGTCGGACACCTGCACCCGGCGGAACTCGATCCTCTCGTACGGCCCCGACACCCCTGTCTCGTACAGCAACCCCACCGTGTCCCGATCGATCTGCACCAGGTCGGAGTACGCGGCCGGCAACGCCGACACCGTCAGCACCTTCGTGAACGTCCCCCCGCCGTCCTCACTCCGCCAGATCGCCATGGCTCGCCGAGCCGTCGGCACGGACGGCCCCGAGAACGACAAGGGCCCCTTGCGGCCCGCGAGTTGCAGGACGCTCCCCTGGACCACCGGAACGTCGTTCAATGTCGGCTGCACCGCGTACGGGCGCTCCAGCGACTCCCCGCCGTCACCGGAGTACGCGTCGAGCCGGTTGCCGACACTCGTCCCGTTCTGGTCCCGGGCACTGAAGTACAGCCTCCCGTCGGGTAGTTGGGCGGCCGTGGACTCGTTCGCGTTGTCCGCGCCGTCGTAGGAGGAGTTCACGAAGCCGAGCCGCCAGCTCCGCCCACCGTCGTCGCTGTAGAGGGCGTGCGCGCCGTAGTACCTGGCCTCCTGGCCGGTGTCGTGGGACCCGGCGGGCGGGGCGGCGGAGTGGTTGGCGGGGACGACCAGGCGGCCGGCGTGCGGGCCGCGGGTCAGGGCGACCGCGTGGCCGGGCCCGGTCGCGTACCAGCGCCAGCCAGGCGGCTTCACCTCGTCCGTGATGTCCCGCGGCGGCGTGAAGTGCCGCCCGCCGTCCCGGCTGCGCTGCACGAACACCCGCCGGCCCTGCCCCGCCGTGACCTCGCCCCGCATTATCTGCGCCTCGGTGACGGTACCGCTGTTGTAGGAGGTCAGCAGGACGACCGCACCGGTGCGCGGGTCGACGACGGGGGCGGGGTTGCCCCGGGTGTCCCCCTTCCCGGCGGCCACCACCTGCAGCGGGCCCCAGGTGCAGCCCCCGTCGACCGAGCGTCTGAGGACGACGTCGATGTTCCCGGTGTCCCCGGCACCGTTGTGGCGGCCCTCGGCGAAGGCCAGTACCGTGCCGCGGCCGGTCGTGACCGTCGCCGGGATGCGGTAGGTGTCGTAGCCGCCCTCGCCCGAGGCGTAGGGGACGGAGGACGTGCAGCCGGTGGCGGCGCGGGCCGGGGTGAGGGCCGTGAGCGGGGTGAGGAGCACGGTGGCTGCGAGGAGGGTGTGGCGCAGGAGAGTCACCGTCAGATGGTGCCCGGGGTGACCAGTCCCGACTCGTAGGCCACGATGACCAGCTGTGCCCGGTCCCGCGCCCCCAGCTTCCCCATGATCCGGCTGACATGGGTCTTCGCCGTCAGCGGGCTCAGCCCCAACGCCTCACCGATCTCGGTGTTGTTGAGCCCGCGCGCCAGCAGGGCCAGCACCTCCCGCTCCCGGTCGGAGAGGCATTCCGGCCCGCCGGTCGCGGGCGCCGACGGGCTGCGCAGGAACCGCTCGATCAGCCGTGCCGTCGGTCCGGGTGACAGCAGTGCCTCGCCCGCGGCCACCGTACGGATGGCATCCAGGAGTTCGGCCGGGCGGGTGTCCTTCACCAGGAAGCCGGAGGCCCCCGCGCGCAGCGCCTCCACGATGTTCTCGTCGGTGTCGTAGGTGGTGAGGACCAGCACCCGTACGTCCGCCAGGTCCTCGTCGGCGGCGATCAGCCGGGTCGCCTCGATGCCGTCCAGGTCCGGCATGCGGATGTCCATCACCACCAGGTCGGGGCGCTCGCCGCGGGCCAGCGCCACGGCCTCCCGGCCGGTTCCCGCCTGTCCGACGACCGCCATGTCCCGCGCCGACTCGACGAGCATGGCGAACGCGGCCCGTACGAGCGTCTGGTCGTCGGCCAGCAGTACGCGGATGGTCATCCGTCGGTCTCCCCCGTGGTCGTGAGCGGCAGTACGGCCGTCACCTCGAAGCCGCCCTCTGCCCGCGGCCCGGCGTCGAGTGTGCCACCCACGCTGCGGGCCCGCTCCCGCATGCCGACCAGCCCGAAGCCGGGTGTGCCGCCGGGAGTGGGTCCGGTCCCGTCGTCGGTGACGGACAGATGCAGGGCGCCCTCGTCGTCGTACAGGTCGACGCGTACGGCCGGTTCGGGGCCGGCGTGCCGTACCGCGTTGGTCAGCGCCTCCTGCACGATGCGGTACGCGGCGGCGCCGACGGCGGGCGGGGCCTGCCGTACCCGCACCGTCTGCTCGACGCGTGCGCCCGCGAGCCGTGCCGTCTCCACCAGGTCGGGCAGGCCGTCGAGGCCGGGGAGGGGGCCGCGGCCGTCCGGCGAGTCGTTCTCGCGGAGCACCTCCAGTGTCGTCCGCACCTCTCCCCGCGCCGTCCGGCAGGTCTCGGCGATGTCGTCCAGGGCCTTCGCCACCGTCTCCCGGTCCAGGCGTTCGGGGTCGGCGGCCAGCACGTGCGCGGCCACCGAGGTCTGCACGCCGATGAGGGTGATGGTGTGGGCGAGCAGGTCGTGCAGGTCACGGGCGATCCGCAGCCGTTCCTCGGCGACCCGGCGGCGGGCCTCCTCCTCCCGGGTGCGTTCGGCGCGCTCGGCGCGCTCGACGATCGCGGCCACGTACTGGCGGTAGAAGCGGACGTCCACGCCGCAGAAGAGCGTGGCGATCACCCAGCCGGAGACGCGGAGGAGTTCGAGGCCCTGGTGGTAGTCGACGGCGAACATCGCGGCCACCGTGACGCCGAGGACGGCGACCGCGGTCAGCACGGTCCGCAGCGGGCGGCCGGTGACGGCGACCGTGTACAGCGCGACGCAGGTGGCGGGCACGGGCGCGCCGTGGTTGTTGTCCAGCGCGTGGTACGGGGCGACCAGCGCCACCACCGCCGCCAGCACGAGCAACGGGTGGCGGCGGCGCCAGACGATCGGCACGTACGCACCGAGCAGCAGCGTCCAGCCGAGCGCGTCGGGGCGGTCGTGCGGGGCGGTGAACAGCGCCAGGCACACCCCCGCCGCGGCCAGGACCACGGCGAGGACCGCGTCGTTGCGGGTGCCGTGCGGGGCGGTGCGGGGGTCGCGGTTGACCACCGCCATGATCCGCTCGCCCCGCCGGGTTCCGGTCGCTGTCGTCTGCTGCACGGGGGTCAGCTTCACACCCGCTCCGGCTGCCGTTCCACCCGGACCGGCTCCGGCGCCCGCGACAGCCGCCCCGGCCACCACACCCGGCGCCCCAGCAGCACGCTCGCCGTCGTCACCAGGTACGTCCGGACGAGGAAGGTGTCCAGCAGCACACCCACCGCGATCACGAACCCGAGCTCGACCAGCGGTACCAGCGGCAGCGTGCCGAGCACCGCGAAGGTCGCGGCGAGTACGACACCCGCGGAGGCGATGACCCCGCCCGTGGTGCGCAGGGCGGTGAGCGCCGCCGTCTCGGGCTCGGCACCCGCGACGGACTCCTCGCGCATGCGGTGCATGAGGAAGATGCCGTAGTCGACGCCGAGGGCCACCAGGAACACGAACGACAACAACCCCAGCCCCGAGTCGGTGCCCGCGAAGCCCAGCACCGGCCCGAAGACCAGCCCGCCGATCCCGAGCGCCGCGCCCCACACCGCGACCACCGCGACGAGCAGCATCAGCGGCGCGACCAGGCTCCGCAGCAGGCCTACGAGGATCACGAACACGGCGGCGAGAACCAGCGGCACGACGACATCCCGGTCCCTGGCCTGACTGTCGGCCAAATCGAGCTGCTGGGCGCTGGGTCCGCCGACGTAGCTGCCGTAGGTGTCGTCGAGCCCGGCCCGCAGGGCCTCGATGGTGCGGGTCTCCCCCTTCGACTCCGGGGCCGCGGTGGCGAAGACGGAGATCTCCGTCCAGCCGGAGCCGGTGCGGCCGGTCGTCGCCTGGGCGACCCCGTCGGTGGTGCGGGCCTTGGCCAGGACGGCGTCGGCCTTGGCGGTGGGGGCGATGACGGTGATGGGCTGGCTGCTGTGCCCGGGGTAGGCGCGGGCCAGGGTCCGGGCGGCGGAGATCGACTCGGGCCGCCGGGTGAAGGAGTCCTCCTGCTTGAGGGCGCCGGGGAGGTTCAGGGCGCCCAGCGCGAGCGCGCCGAGGAGCACGGCACCTGTGGCGAGTACGACGACCGGTCGGCGCGTGGCCGAGCCGCCCATCGCGGCGAACAGCGACCGCCGTGCCTTGGGCTCGCTGCCGAAGGCGGGGATCAGCGGCCAGAAGACGCGGCGGCCGAGGAGGACCAGCAGGGCGGGCAGCAGGCTGATCATCGCGACGAGTGCGGCGAGCACGCCCACCATGCCGACCGGGCCCATGCCACGGCTGCTGTTGAGGTCGGCGGCGAGCAGGCACAGCAGTCCGGCCGCGACGGTGCCGGAGGAGGCGAGGACCGCCGGGCCGCAGCCGCGCAGGGCGGCGCGCATGGCGTCGTACGGGCGCACGTGACGTCGTAGCTCCTCGCGGTAGCGGGAGATGAGCAGCAAGGCGTAGTCGGTGCCCGCGCCGAGCACGAGGACCGTCATCACGCCGCCGCTCTGTCCGGTGACGGTGACGCCGAACGCCTCGTGCAGCCCGTACGCGGCGGCCATCGCCATGCCGGCGGCGACCCCGGCGACGGCGAGCGGCACCAGCCACAGGAACGGGCTGCGGTAGATGAGGACGAGCAGGGCCGTGACGACGCCCAGGGTGGCGTAGAGCAGGGTGCCGTCGATGGAGCCGAACACCTTGCTCATGTCGGTCTGCAGGCCGCCCGGCCCGCCGACGTCCACGCTGAGCCCTGCGCCGCCGTTCGCGAGCGCGCGCACGCCGTCGACGAAGGCGTCCCGTGCCTTGTCGTCCTGGCCGGGCCGGGTGCTGGAGACCGGGTACATGAGGGTGGTGCCGTCGCGGGACGGGACCCCCTTCGGGGTGCCGGTGAGCTCGTACTTGCTCCCGATCTCGGCGACCTGCGCGCCCGCCTTCTCCCGGTCGGCGGCGGTGAGGCCGCCGTCGCGGTGGTAGACGAGCACCAGGTCGGTGGCCTGTCCGCCCGGCAACCGGTCCTGGACACGGGCCACTTGGGTGGAGTCGGCGCTGTCGGGCAGGTAGTCCACGGACCGGTTCTGCTGGATGCCGGAGAACTTCCCGGCGAACGGTCCGACGAGCACGAGCGCGGCCAGCCACAGCCCGAGCACCACCCAGGGCACGGCACGCCGTCCCCGTGTTCCTGTCCTTGCGGCCCCCATCGACGGGCCTCCCTCCGCTCGGGATGTCCGGGTCGGTTCCAGACTCCCGGCACGCGGGGGACGGTTCGTCGGGCGTGAGGGCGAGTTGGGGCGTACTGCCGGGGGTGGCGCCGTCACAGGATTACTCCCCGGGGAGTACTGCGGGCGCCGCCACGGCAAGGGTGCCGGCACCGCCGGCGGCGTCATCCTGCTCACCGCCGTACCGCTCCACCGGCTCCGCGCCGTCGTCAGCACCTGTCTTCAGATGCTCGTCGCCGTCAGCGTGGTGCTCGTCGCCGCCGCATCGCACCACTGATCACCGAGGCCGCGCGGCCCAGGCCCCGCAGCGGCCGGCGAGGAAGGGCCGGCGGCCACCGCCTCAGCCGGCACGCGTCCGGGTCTAGGACGGTGTACGCGCCGCCGCCAGCAGCCTCGTCACGTCGTCCGAGCAGATGGTCAGTGCCGCGCCCACGGTGGCCAGGACGTCGCGTTCGGCGGGGTTGTACGGGCCGTCGGCGAGGGCGATGCGGGCGCCCTGCAGCAGGATCGATTCGCGGCCGACCGGGGCGAGGTGCGGGGCCAGCGGGTCCAGGGCCTCGTGCAGCTCTATGGCGAGTCCGGCGCCGCAGGACTGGCCGTAGGCCCGGCCGGTGTCGGCGGCCAGCGCCTCGACGAGCGCGTTCAGCTGCTCCTCGGTGCAGTCGTCGAAGCCCGCCGCGCGGACCATGCTCGCGGCGGCCTCCAGGGCCGTACGGGAACAGGTGCCGCCCGCGGCCAGCACCGCGAGCGCGACGGTGTGGACGGCGTCGCGGAGCATCGCCGAGAAGCGGGTGGTGGTGGGGTGGTCGAGGACGTCCGTGCCGAAGTGACGGCGGCAGGCGGCGCATTCGACGACCGGCGCGGTCTCGCCGCGTGGCAGCACGGGCACCCCGAGCAGCATGAAACGGCGGTGGCCGGTCAGCCGCTGGTAGTTGCGGTCGCCCCCGCAGCCCGGGCAGAAGAACTCGCCGTCTCCGACGGGTGTCCACGCGGTGCGGGTACCCAGGAGGCGCACAGGCCTGGCGGCTCGGCCGTTTCGTCCCCGTACTGGCAGCACGTCGCACCTCCTTAACACCGCGGCAACATCGTCGCGGTGCCCGTGATGTTAGCCACATCGGAGAGGCGTAGTCAGCACCCTGGAAGAGACCTTTCCGTGACCTCCACGAACAGATGGCCGATAAGTGACGGGCCCTGATCGCCGTATACGGCGATCAGGGCCCCGAAACGGCCGGTCAGACGGGTCAGCGGGCGGCTCGGTTGACCGCCGAGACAACCGCCTTCAGCGACGCACGCGTCGTGTTCGCGTCGATGCCGATTCCCCACAGGACCTTGTCGTCGATCGCGCATTCGATGTAGGAGGCGGCCTGCGCGGAGGCGCCCTCGCTCATCGTGTGCTCCTGGTAGTCCAGCAGCCGGGCGTCGACGCCCACTTTCTGCAGCGCGTCGAAGAAGGCGGAGATCGGGCCGTTGCCGGTTCCGGTCAGGACGGTGTCCTGACCGTCGACCGTCGCCTCGACCCGCAGCGTGTCCACGCCGTCGGTGTCGGTCGTCGACTGGCCGTTCTTGACCTGAATACGGCCCCACGGGTTCTCGGGGTTCGGCAGGTACTCGTCCTGGAAGACCGCCCAGATGGCGCCGCCGGTGACCTCGCCGCCCTCGGCGTCCGTCTTCGCCTGGATGATCTTCGAGAACTCGATCTGCATCCGGCGCGGCAGGTCCAGCTTGTGGTCGTTCTTCAGGACGTATGCGATTCCGCCCTTGCCGGACTGCGAGTTGACGCGGATGACGGCCTCGTAGGAGCGGCCGACGTCCTTCGGGTCGATCGGCAGGTACGGGACCGCCCACTCGATGTCGTCGACGGTGACGCCCTTGGCGGCCGCGTCGGCCTCCATCGCGTCGAAGCCCTTCTTGATGGCGTCCTGGTGGGAGCCGGAGAAGGACGTGTAGACCAGGTCGCCCACGTACGGGTGGCGCGGGTGGACCTCCATCTGGTTGCAGTACTCCCACACTCGGCGGATCTCGTCGATGTCGGAGAAGTCGATCTGCGGGTCGACGCCCTGGGAGAACAGGTTCATGCCCAGGGTGACCAGGTCGACGTTGCCGGTGCGCTCGCCCTGCCCGAACAGACAGCCCTCGACGCGGTCGGCGCCGGCCATCAGCGCCAGCTCGGCGGCGGCGACGGCGGTGCCTCGGTCGTTGTGCGGGTGGATCGACAGGCAGACGTGCTCGCGGCGGGACAGGTTGCGGCCCATCCACTCGAAGCGGTCGGCGTGGGTGGACGGGGTCGAACGCTCAACCGTGGCAGGCAGGTTGAGGATGATCTCGCGGCCCGGGCCGGGCTGCCAGACGTCCATGACCGCCTCGCAGACCTCCAGCGCGAAGTCCAGCTCGGTGTCGGTGAAGATCTCGGGGCTGTACTGGTAGCCGAACTCCGTCTCCGGGCCCAGCAGCTTCTCGGCGTACTCCATCACCAGGCGCGTACCGTCGACGGCGATCTGCTTGATGTCGTCCTTGGAGCCGCGGAACACGACCCGCCGGAAGACCGGCGCGGTGGCGTTGTACAGGTGGACGTTGGCGCGCTTGGCGCCCTTCAGCGACTCGACGGTCCGCTCGATCAGGTCCTCGCGGGCCTGGGTCAGTACGGAGATGGTGACGTCGTCCGGGATGACCCCGGGCTCCTCGATGATCGACCGTACGAAATCGAAGTCCGTCTGGCCGGAGGCGGGGAAGCCGACCTCGATCTCCTTGTAGCCCATCTTGACCAGCTGGTCGAACATCCGGCGCTTGCGCTCGGGCGACATCGGGTCGATCAGGGACTGGTTGCCGTCACGCAGGTCGGTCGACAGCCAACGGGGGGCCTGGGTGATCCGCTTCTCGGGCCAGGTGCGGTCGGGGATGTCGACCTGCTCGTACCGGCCGTACTTGTGGATCGGCATAGTGCTGGGCTGCTGGCGGTTCGCCATGATGACTCGGGCTCCTCAGGGTGTCCGGAAGGACGGCCGACGACGCAACGCCAAGCTCCGCGGGGAGGGAGTCGACCTGGACTACAGGCCCTCGCCGCGGCAGCTAAGAAGAAGCAGCCCGAAACGCATGATGCACAG
This sequence comes from Streptomyces sp. NPDC002092, assembly GCF_053593775.1. Lineage (NCBI taxonomy): Bacteria > Bacillati > Actinomycetota > Actinomycetes > Kitasatosporales > Streptomycetaceae > Streptomyces > Streptomyces sp. NPDC002092. Next base: position 121,960 of record NZ_JBSFDG010000008.1, on the reverse strand, counting down.
CATGCTAGCCGAGCCCCTTCGGATGCGGGGCGCCGTATCAGTATGCGGGACCCGCAAGATAAAAGGGACAAAAAGTGCGCCATACCACTTCGTCACGGAGCGTGCGCTTCCCTGTCCGCATATTTCACCAATCATGGTTGCGGGTAGTGACACCGGCATAACTGAGTGCAAGGGTGCCGGGCATGACGACCAACGGGGGCTTCGAGCCCGTCTTCTGCACCGTCGTACCGCCACATGTCCTCGACAAGCTGGCCCGGCACGACGACCCCGCAATCTCCGGTCCCGCCCGGCGCACCCTGATGCGCGACAGCGAGCTGCGCGGCCGCCGCCGCGTGACCACCGAGTTCAACCTCGCCGAAGCGCCGCAGGCAAAGGCACCGGCGGACCAGCCGCTGCGCACCATCTACGACGCCGGGCACAAGACCGACCTGCCCGGCAAGAAGGTGCGCGCCGAGGGTGCCGCACCGGTCAAGGACGCCACGGTCAACCGCGCCTACGCGGGCCTCGGCGCCACCTTCGACCTCTACCTCAAGGCCTACCAGCGCCACTCGATCGACGGCGACGGCCTGCCGCTGGACGCCAGCGTCCACTACGACGTGAAGTACAACAACGCCTTCTGGAACGGCGAGCAGATGGTGTTCGGCGACGGCGACGGCGAGATCTTCCTCGACTTCACCATCCCGATCGACGTCATCGGCCACGAGCTGACCCACGGCGTCACCCAGCACACCGCGAACCTCACCTACTACGGCCAGCCGGGCGCCCTGAACGAGTCGATGTCCGACGTCTTCGGCTCGCTCATCAAGCAGTACACGCTCGGGCAGACCGCCGCCGAGGCCGACTGGCTGATCGGCGCGGGCCTGCTCGCCCCGAGCGTCACCGGCAAGGCGCTGCGTTCCATGAAGGAACCGGGCACGGCGTACGACGACGACGTGCTCGGCAAGGACCCGCAGCCCGCGACCATGGACGCCTACGTCCGCACCGGCCGCGACAACGGCGGCGTCCACATCAACTCCGGCATCCCCAACCACGCGTTCTACCTGGTGGCCTCCGCGCTCGGCGGCCATGCCTGGGAGAAGGCGGGACAGATCTGGTACGACGTCCTGACCGGCGGCGAGCTGTCCTCGCAGGCGCTGTTCAACGACTTCGCGAAGCTCACGGTCGCGGCGGCGAAGGCCCGCTTCAACGAGGGCGAGGAGCTGCAGGCCGTACAGAAGGCGTGGGAACAGGTAGGGGTGCGGATCCTGTGACCGCGTACTAGACAGGGACCCATGCGTATTCAGGTGAGGCGTACGGGTGGGTTCGCGGGCATCGAGCGCCATGCCGAGGTGGACACCTCGGGCCGGCCCGACGCCCCGGAGTGGCACGCCCTGGCCGAACGCGCGCTCGCGTCCGGCCGGGGCACGCCTCCCCTCGGGGTGCCGGACGGCTTCAGCTACGAGATCACGGTGGACGGGAAGACGGTGTACGCGGCCGATCCCCGGCTCACGGACGAGCAGCGCGAACTGATCAGCCGGGTACTGAAGGAAGGGGCGTAACCGGCAGTTCATTCCTGGGCGTTGACTTCCGTTACCGCCGGTAAGGATGATCCCGCCCATGGCTTCTGATGCAGGCAACCCGATACCCCGCTTCCCGGCCGGCTTCGTGTGGGGCGTGTCGACCTCGGCCCACCAGATCGAGGGCGCCGTCGACGAGCGCGAGCCGTCCGTGTGGGACGCCTTCACGGCCGAGCCGGGACGGGTCAAGGACGGCTCGACCGCGGCGGTGGCCTGCGACCACTACCACCGCTACCGCGAGGACGTGGCCCTCCTGGCCGACCTCGGCGTGGACGCGTACCGCTTCTCGGTCTCCTGGCCGCGGGTGCGCTCCGCGGGCGGCCTCGACTTCTACGACCGTCTCGTCGACGAGTTGCTGGCCGCGGGCGTACGGCCGGTCCCCACGCTCTTCCACTGGGACCTGCCGCTCGCCCTGGACTGGCTCGAACGGGACACGGCCTCCCGTTTCGCGGAGTACGTGTCCGTCGTCGCGGAGCGGCTTGGCGACCGGGTGAAGAAGTGGATCACCCTCAACGAGCCCGCCGAACACACGCTGCTGGGGCACGCCCTGGGTGCGCACGCCCCCGGCAAACAGCTGCTCTTCGACGCGCTGCCGGTGGCCCACCACCAACTGCTGGCCCACGGTCTGGCCGTACGGGCCCTGCGCGCGTCCGGCGCCACCGACATCGGGATCGCCAACTCGCACGGGCCGACCTGGCCGGCCTCCGAGGAGAGCGCGGACGTGGAGGCGGCGGGCTTCTACGACCTGCTGCTGAACCGCCTGTTCGCCGACCCGCTGCTGCTCGGCCAGTACCCGGAGGGCATCGGCGAGCTGATGCCGGGCGATGTCGAGTCCGACCTGAAGGTCATCGCGGAACCCCTCGACTGGTACGGCATCAACTACTACGCACCGACCCGGGTGGGCGCCCCGCAGGGCGAGGACATCGAGTTCGGCGGACTGACCATCCCGGCCGAACTCCCCTTCTCGGTACGGCAGATCGAGGATGTGCCGGTGACGGACTTCGGCTGGCCCGTGGTCCCCGAGGGCCTGACCGAGCTGCTCACCGGCTTCCACGAGCGCTACGGCGACCGCCTGCCGCCCGTCGTCATCACCGAGAACGGCTGCTCCTATCCGGGCCTCGACGACCAGGACCGGATCGCCTACCTCGACGGTCACCTCCGGGCCCTGCACAAGGCCGTCGAGGCGGGCGTGGACGTGCGCGGGTACTTCGTGTGGTCGCTGCTGGACAACTTCGAGTGGGCGGAGGGGTACGAGCGCCGGTTCGGTCTGGTGCACGTCGACTTCGAGACGCAGCAGCGGACGCCGAAGTCCTCGTACGGCTGGTTCCGGGATGTGCTGCGGGCGCAGAGATGACCGCCACCCGGCCCGCGGAAGCACTCGCCGAGCCCGTCGAACGGGTCGGCCGCGGCTGGACGACCGCCCTCTCGCTCGCCAACGGGGCGATCTGGGTGGGCTGGTACGGCCCCCTGCAGATCCTGCTGGCCTCCCAGGCGAAGGACTTCGCACCGGGCTCCGGCATGTCCAAGGAGGCGATGCTGGCGTGGGTGACGGGAGCCGGGGCGTTGGTGTCCCTGGTCGCCAACCCGCTCTTCGGCGCCCTCTCCGACCGGACGACGTCCCGCCGGGGCCGCCGTACGCCGTGGATCGTGGCCGGGGCGGCGGGCGGCGCGCTGTCCTTGCTGCTGCTCGCGGGGGCGGGCGGGGTGTGGACCATGGCGGCCGGCTGGTGTCTGGTCCAGCTGACGCTGAACGCGGCGTTCGCGGCGGTGACGGCCGCGGTGCCGGACCGGGTGCCACGGCTCCAGCGGGGCTCGGTGGGCGGCTGGCTCGGGGCCGCGCAGATCCTGGGCGTGGTCGGCGGGACCGGGCTCGCGACGGTGGCCGGGGGCCTCGGGGCCGGGTACGTGGCGTGCGCGGTGTTCACGGTGGTGGGAGTGCTGCCGTACGTCCTGCGCTACGAGGACCTGCGGCTGGCGGCGGCGGACCGGCCGGACTGGTCGTGGCGGTCCTTCGCCGCCGGGTTCTGGCTGAGTCCGCGCCGGTATCCGGACCTTGGCTGGGCCTGGCTGACCCGCTTCCTGATCAACCTCAGCAACGCACTGGTGCTGCTGTACCTGCTCTACTACCTGCGGGACCGCCTCCACTACGGCGACCCCGACCAGGGCGTGCTGATCCTGACGGCCGTGAACGGGGTGACACTGCTCGCCACGGTCGTGGTGGGCGGGGTCTGGTCGGACCGGGCGGGGCGGCGCAAGCCGTTCGTGATCTGGTCGGGCGTGCTGATGGCGGTGGCGACGGCGGCGCTGGCGGGCTGGCAGACCTGGCCGGGCGCGATCGTCGCGGCGGCGGTGCTCGGGGTCGGCTTCGGCGTCTTCACCTCGGTCGACTTCGCGCTGATGACGGACGTACTGCCGAAGGCGCTGGACCGCGGCAAGGACCTCGGCGTGATCAACGTGGCCAACGCCCTGCCACAGGTCGCGGCACCCGCCCTCGCCGCGCCGATCGTGACCTATCTCGGCGGCTACCGGGTGCTGTACCTGGTGTCGGCGGTGATCGGGGTGGCGGGGGCGGTGCTGGTGAGCCGCATCAGAGGGGTGGACTGAACCGTCCCCGACGACCCGGCGCGCTTCTGACGCGTCGAAGCGACTCGCGCCGCATCACAAGGCCCCGGCCTCCCTGGCCGCGTAGACGCTGGGATACAGCGGGCGGTAGCCGAGCTCCCGGCGGATCCGCTCGGTCGAGGTGATCACCAGCCACGGGTCGGGGTCGGTGCGGGTGTAGAGCTCGGCGGGGATCTCGGCGCCGTTGAGCTGGTGCAGTTCCACCGCCGTGACGGGGGTGTCGTCGGCGATGTTGTAGATCCGGCCGGCGATGCCCGGAGCGTGCAGGATGCGCAGCAGCCCCTGGGCGACGTCGGCGTGGTGGCCCATCTGCAGCCGCTGGGTCGCCGCCCAGTTCCGGGCCCACCTCAGGGACTGGGCGAGGTGCGGATCGCCCTCGCCGTAGACGAAGGGGAGCCTGCCGACGCGTACGTCCATGCCGTCCAGGGCGAGCAGTGCCCGCTCGGCCTCGGCCTTGGACTCGGGGTAGGCGCCCCACATCGCCCCGCCGGGCCGGCTCTCGTCCTCCTCGGTCAGCGGGCGCCCCCGCCCGGTGCCGTACACCAGTCCCGTGCTGACCTGCACGAACCGCTGCACCCCGGCGGCCAGCGCGGCGCGGCCCAGCTCCACCGCCGCGTCCCGGTTGACCGCCCACGCCTCCTCGTCCGGCACCCCGCGGAAGGCCGCCGCGACGTTCACGACCGCGTCGACCCCGGCCACGGCCTTGGCCAGCGCCTCGGTGTCCCGCAGATCCCCGACGACGACCTCGGCGCCCAGTTCGGCGAACCGCTCGCCGCGCGCCGCGTCCCGCACGAGGACCCGCACCCGCTCCTCGCCACGGGTCTGCGCCAGCAGCCTCGGCACGAAGCGCCGCCCGACCTGCCCCGTCGTACCGGTCACCAATGTCAGCATGTTCTGCTCCTCTCGTCGACGACCAGCTTTGGACGAGGGGGCGGGGCGCGGGAGAGACCTCTTGATCGGGGGATCGGCAGTCCCTGGATAAGCCGGGCGGACTCCCGCACGCTGGAGGGGTGAACCGTGCCGAACTCGCCGACTTCCTGCGCCGCGGCCGCGCCCGCCTCGACCCGTCCGACGTGGGGCTCACGCCCGGCGCCCGCCGCCGCACACCGGGCCTGCGCCGCGAGGAGGTGGCGCAGCTGGCCGGCATGTCCGTGGACTACTACACGCGGCTGGAACAGTCCCGGGGGCCGCGCCCCTCCCGCCAGATGCTGACGGCGCTGGCGCGGGCCCTGCGGCTGACGGACGACGAACGGGACCATCTGTTCCACCTGACGGGCGAGGAGCCGCCGCGGCGCGGGGGCGCGTCCTCGCATGTACGGCCAGGTCTGCTGCTGGTGCTGGACCGGCTGCACGACACCCCGGCGATGGTGGGGAGCGACTGCGGTGAGGTGCTCGCGCAGAACGCGATGTCGAGGGCGCTGAGCGGGGATGTGTCCGCCCGTCCGCTTCGGGACCGCAACATGCTGCGGCGCTTCTTTCTGGACCCGGCGGCCCGGGAGCTGTTCCCTCCCGAGGACGTGGCGGAGCACGCGCGCGCCCATGTGGCGAATCTGCGGGCGGTGGCGGCGTCCCGTCCGGACGATCCGGAGCCGGCGGCTCTGGTGGCCGAACTGCGTGCGTCGAGCGAGGAGTTCGGGCGGCTGTGGGATGCCCACGAGGTGGCGGTGCGCCGGCAGTCGACGAAGCGCTTCCGGCATCCCGTGGTCGGACTGCTGGAGCTGGACTGCGAGGTGCTGCTCAACGAGGACGACCACCACATGCTGGTCATCCACACGGCCCGCCGGGGCACGGAGTCGTACGAACGCCTGCAGCTGCTGCGGGTGGTGGGCCTGCAGACCTTGGATCCGCCCCCGCCGCCCCTACCCGTCCCGTCCCCGGGGGCTCCGCCCCCAGACCCCCGTTCGGCCTGAACGGCCTCGTCCTCAGACGCCGGACGGGCTGAGAACTCAGAAGCCCAGCTTGCGCAGCTGCCGTGGGTCCCGCTGCCAGTCCTTGGCGACCTTGACGTGGAGGTCCAGGAACACCGGAGTACCCAGCAGCGCCTCGATCTGCTTCCGGCTCTTGATACCGACCTGCTTCAGCCGCTGCCCCTTCGGGCCGATGATGATGCCCTTCTGACTTGGCCGCTCGATGTACACGAACGCATGGATGTCGAGCAGCGGCTTGTCCGCAGGCCGCCCCTCACGCGGAAGCATCTCCTCCACCACCACCGCGATCGAGTGCGGCAGCTCGTCGCGCACGCCCTCCAGAGCCGCCTCCCGGATCAGCTCCGCGATCATGACCTGCTCGGGCTCGTCGGTGAGATCACCCTCGGGATACAGCGCCGGCCCCTCCGGCAGGAGCGGGACGATCAGGTCGGCCAGCAGGTCCACCTGCTTGTCGCCGACCGCCGACACCGGCACGATCTCCGCCCACTCGAACCCCAGCTCCTTGCCGAGCTGGTCGATCGCGATGAGCTGCTCCGCAAGGGTCTTGCTGTCCACGAGATCGGTCTTCGTGACGATCGCGATCTTCGGCGTCTTCTTGATGGACGCCAGTTCCTTCGCGATGAAGCGGTCACCGGGGCCGAGCTTCTCGTTCGCCGGCAGACAGAAGCCGATCACATCGACCTCGGCCCAGGTGGTGCGCACCACGTCGTTGAGCCGCTCCCCCAGCAGCGTCCGCGGCTTGTGCAGCCCGGGCGTGTCCACGAGGATCAGCTGGGCGTCCTCCCGGTGCACGATGCCCCGCACGGTGTGCCGCGTCGTCTGCGGCTGGTCGGCGGTGATCGCCACCTTCTGCCCGACCAGAGCGTTCGTGAGGGTGGACTTGCCCGCGTTGGGGCGGCCCACGAAGCAGGCGAAGCCGGCGCGATGGACGGCCTCGGCCGGCTGCTCGGATGACTGGGTACGAACGCTCATGGCGCCCATTCTCCCTGATCCACAGAGCCCCGCCGCACAACCGAGCGACCACCGCCCACGGTGTGAGATTCAGGAAACCTCCACGCAACGAAACATCACGGAAACACGCCCGTGCAGAACCGGAAACGCACGCCGGTGACCCTCTGACGAGCCCCCACATCGTTGGAGACCACCGTGCCCCTCGCTGCCGCACAAGCCGCGCAGATCGACACCGGCGACACCGCCTGGCTGCTCGCCGCCACCGCCCTCGTCCTGCTGATGACCCCGGGCCTCGCCCTCTTCTACGGCGGCATGGTCCGCACGAAGAGCGTCCTCAACATGCTGATGATGAGCTTCGTGTCGATCGCCCTGGTCACGGTGGTGTGGCTGGCCGCCGGGTACTCGCTGGCCTTCGGCGACGACATCGGCGGCGGGCTCATCGGCGGCCTGAAGCACGCCGGCATGGCGGGCCTCGGCCCGGACAGCGTGCAGGGCACCGTGCCCACCCTGCTCTTCGCCACCTTCCAGCTCACCTTCGCGATCATCACCGCCGCGCTCATCAGCGGCGCCGTCGCGGACCGCGTGAAATTCGCGGCCTGGCTGGTCTTCGTCCCGGTCTGGGCGCTGCTCGTATACGTTCCCGTCACCCACTGGGTGTGGGGCCCCGGCGGCTGGATCGCGCACCGCCTCGGCGCTCTCGACTTCGCGGGCGGACTCCCGGTGGAAATCACCTCCGGCGCCTCCGGTCTGGCGTTGTGCCTGGTCCTCGGCCCGCGGCTCGGCTTCAGGAAGGACGCGATGCGTCCGCACAACCTGCCCATGGTGATGCTGGGCGCGGGCCTGCTCTGGTTCGGCTGGTTCGGCTTCAACGCGGGTTCGGCACTCGGCGCCAACGGTCTCGCGGCGGCCGCCTTCCTCAACACCCTCGCCGCCGGCTGCACCGGCCTGCTCGGCTGGCTCTTCGTCGAGCAGAAGCGCGACGGGCATCCGACGACACTGGGCGCCGCGTCCGGCGCCGTCGCCGGTCTGGTCGCCATCACCCCGTCCTGCGGCTCGGTCTCGCTGCTCGGCGCCCTGGTCGTGGGCCTCGCCGCCGGTGTCGTCTGCTCGTACGCCGTGAGCTGGAAGTTCAAGCTCAACTACGACGACTCGCTCGACGTCGTCGGCGTCCACCTGGTCGGCGGCATCATCGGCACCCTCCTCATCGGCGTCTTCGCCGAGAAGGCCATGACCGGCTCCACCGAGGGCCTCCTCTACGGCGGCGGGCTCGGCCAGCTCGGCAAGCAGCTGGTGGCCGTGGTCGTCGTGGCCGGGTACGCCTTCCTCGTGACGTACGGCATCGGCAAGCTGCTCGACCGGGCGATGGGCTTCCGCGCGACCGAGGAGCAGGAGTACAAGGGCCTGGACCTTACGGTGCACGCCGAGACGGCATACGATCACGGCGTCCTGGGCCACGGCGCCCCGGTGTCGTCCTCCGTCCTCTCCTCCACCCAGAAGGTCAACAGCCAGGCATGAAGCTCATCACCGCGATCGTCAAGCCCTACCGCCTCGACGAGGTGAAGACCGCCCTCCAGGAGCTGGGCGTGCACGGTCTGACCGTGACCGAGGCCAGCGGGTACGGCCGGCAGCGCGGCCACACCGAGGTGTACCGCGGCGCCGAGTACCAGGTCGACCTCGTCCCCAAGGTCCGTATCGAGGTCGTCGTCGAGGACGCCGAGTCGGACGCGGTGATCGACGCGATCGTCAAGGCCGCGCACACGGGGAAGATCGGGGACGGCAAGGTGTGGGCGCTGCCGGTCGAGACGGTCGTACGGGTACGGACGGGAGAGCGCGGCCCGGACGCGCTCTGAAACCCCTCGTCACCCGGGCCGCGTGACGGAGCTCACCTCCTCGCCGCGGCCCGCTCCCGTCGGACGCCCCGCGCCGCGGCGGCGACGACCGCTTCGAGCGCCGCGCCGCGACCACGGACGCCCCCTGCCCTGCGCGCCCTGATCACCAGCGCGACCCCGACCACCAGCACCGCCAGCAGCACCAGCGCCGCCGCCCACGGCAGCGCGAGGAAGGACGCGCTCGCCGACTCCCGGGTGTCCTGGGCGGTGGCCGTCAACGTGACGTCTCCCCAGTCGAGTTGGGGCGCCCCATGCCATGGTTCGGTGAGGTGGACGCGCTGTCCGGGCAGCAGCTCGGAGGGGATGCGGGACAGGTTGCGGGACAGGAGCGTACGGCCGAACAGGCCCTCCGCGCGCAGTTCCACCTTCGGGTCGAGGGTGACGTTTCCGGTGTTGCGCAGTGTGTACGAGATCGTCGCCGTGCTGTCGCCGAGACCGGGCACGAGCGGCTGGTGGTGGACGATGTGGACGTTCTCCACGGCGATCGCGGGGAGCGTGGGGCCGCCGACGCGCAGGTAGACGCGGGCGGCGACCGCCCGCTGCACACCGAGCGCGAGGGAGCCGTCGCCCTTGTCGATCTTTTCGTCGAGGGCCACGAGCGCACCCGGGTGGTCGCCCGGTTCGGCGCCCTCGGGCACGTGCAGCGTGAAGGGGACGGTGACCTTGCCGTGCGCCGGGACGGTCACGCGTGACGTGGCGGGCTTCGTCCAGGCGCCGACGCCCCGCTGCTTCTCCTGCACCGTCCTGACGGCGAAACCGCCGTCGCGGGGAGTGTTGTAGGCGTCGGCGGCATACAACCGGAAACTCAGCGGCTGCCCGGTCCTGTTCGCCACGACCACCTTGTCCTCGACGGTCGTCCCGGGGTCGGCGGAGAGGTAGAAGTACGGGCGGGCGGCCACCTTCGAGGCGGCCGGGTAGACGGACCAGCTGCCGTTGTCGGCGGCGTGCGCGGGTGCGGGCGCGACGAAGAGGGCCAGGAAGAGGCCCAGGAGGAGGACGTACGGCTTGCGCATGGGTGCGGACCCCCCACTTGTACGAGAAGGACGGGCGGGTGCGGACGCCCGTACGGTCAGCTGAGCGTCAGGGTGAGCACGCCCGAGTACGACCCGGGGGGCGTGAACGCCGGTACGTCCAGCGAGAGCCCCGCGTTCGCCGTGAACTCGCCGCCGGTCAGCGTGCCGTTGGGGGTGGACGCCAGGGTCGCTCCCGAACTGCCCACCGTGCCCGCCGAACCGGCCTGGCAGGTGCTGGGGCTGCCCGCCTTGGTGGCGCAGGCAGGGGTCCAGCTCAGCTTCCCGGCATCGATCTTGGCGCCGGGACCGGTGAGGTCGGTGACCTTGCCGGTGAGGGACCAGCCCGCGGGTCCGCCGCGGAAGTCCTTCACGGTGACGGCGTTCAGGGCGCCGGTGGAGGCCCCGCCCTTGCCGAAGTCGACCGCCGAGAGGGCGACGGAGTCCCCGGCCTGGGACATGGACAGCGTGCCCGCCTTCACCGTGGTGGTGACCTTCTGACTGCCGGCGGGAACAGGGGTGGTGTCGTTCACGACGTAGGCCGCGGGACCCGCCCCCTTGCCGGCGCTCCACGCACTTCCCTCGTACGCCACGATCCCCGTCGTCGTCTTGTCGTTGACGACGAGGGAGCCGCTGAAGGAGCCGTCGGTACCGGCGGTGACCGTCGCCTTGTCCGCAGTCTGGGTGTCCCCGGAGCGCCCGGCGAGGGTGACGGTCGCGCCGGGCGTGAAGTTGCTGCCGTTGACGGTGACACCGGCACCGGCGTTCCCGGAGGCCGAACCGAGCGAGATGGCACGGTTGTTGACCGGGGTGGCGTCCGTCGCCGTGACCGTCTGGGAGACCGGGGCGGGCGGGTTGGTCACCGTGCACGGGGTGTCCAGCTCGAGGATGTAGCTGGTGTGGATGTTGTAGTCGCCGGGCGAGAGCGTGATCGCACCGGCCGCGGTGACCTTGAAGGTTCCGGTCATGGAGAACGACGGGAAGGCGCCGTTGCCCGGCACCGGATCGTTCTTCTTGGGCCCGGCGACCGTCACGTCCCCTGTCTGCGCACCGCCGAGAGTGACCTTGCCCGTGGGCGTCATGATGTCGGCCGGCAGGGCGATGGCGGTGGGGTTGCTGGCGGCGGGCTTGACGACGGTGTAGGTGACGGTGACGGTGTCGCCGACCTTCGGACTGGCGTTGTCCACCGCGATGCTCGCGGTCGTCGTACCGTCGATCGGCGGGATGCCCGCGACCGCGGGCGGGATGCAGTGCGTGGCGAAGTCCACGTTGGTGGCGGCACCGGCCGGACAGGCCAGCGCACCACCCGCGGTGACCGCGAGCACGGTGCCGCCGAGCAGCGACGCCCAACGGCGTCTTCGGGTTGTCGAACCCATGGGTGTGCCCCCTTCTCTGCTGCGCTCACTGGGGGCATTGATGTGGGGATTGCGTGAGAAGTCAATGGAGAAGCCGAAATGAACTGATGGACCGTCAGTTCCTGTGTGTCTCCGTGTGTCTCCCAGGAACTGACGGCCCGTCGACAGTGGCTCAGTCGAACACGAACGGTCCCGGCGACTGCGGGCCGGTCGCGGTGCAGGTGATGGTGATGCCGAAGACGGTCATCTGCAGCGAGCCGCCGTAGGCCTCCAGGCTGTCGCCGGAGGCGACGGTGCCGGAGAGCGGGCCGACGGTGACGGGGTCGCCGGCGGCCATCGCCGGGTTCTTGGTGCCGGTGAAGGCGGTGGTACCGCCGCTCGCGTTGACCAGGGTGAGCGTGGAGGAGATCGAGTCCTGGGACAGGGCGATCGGCGCGGTGATGGCGGACGTGACGGTGATGGTGGCCGCCGTGCCGTCCTGGGTGGCCGTGAGGGTGGCCTCCCCGCCGCCGAAGCTTCCGCAGTCGGCGGTGATCGTCGCCGACTGCGGAGTGACGGCGAGGGCGCTGGGCGCGAACGCGAGCGAGGCGGCCGCGAGGGCCCCTACCGCCATGGCCGCACCTGTGGTGATTCGTTTGGCTCTCATGGGGATCCGGCTCCCTTCCCGAAGCTGGGAACTGCCATGTGGGGATGGATGGGAGAGGTCCGTACGGACAGCCGACAGGCGCGGTGCGGGGCGCCGGGTGGGGGGTGGAGCAGATCTGACGGTCCGTCGGAACTACCGGTTCCATTGATGCCCGTGAGGTGAAGAAACGGCAAGGGTGAATTCCGGACGGCTCTGAAGCGGCCGGTTTTCAGCCTGCGGTGACGATGGTCCGTACCGCTCCGTCGGGCCCGGCGACGAGCACCGGCGTCCCGGCCCCGCCCAGATCCCGTACGGCAGCCAGGTCCTGAGCCGAGGCCGACTCGGCCTCCGTCACCACGGCCGCCGCCTCCAGGGACTTCGCCCCGGACGCCACCGCCATGGCCACCGCCGTCTGCAGCGCACTCAGCTTCAGCGAGGCCAGGTCGACGGTCCCGGCGACATACGTACGGCCCGTCTCGTCCCGTACGGCAGCCCCCTCGGGCACACCGTTGCGGGCCCGTGCGGAACGGGCCAGGGTGACGATCTTGCGGTCCTCGGGGTCAAGCGCGTTGCTGTCGGTCATGAGCCGAGCATACGTACCGCCACCGGCCCGATCCGGCCACGGGGTGCACGGTTCCCGGCCGGAACCGGTACCGCGCCACGGCCGTACGCGGAGGTACTCAGGAGCGGTCGAGGCGGAGGCGCTCGGCGCGCGGCAGTCCGGCCACCACCAGGTCGTAGGAGTCCTCGATGAGTTCCCGGACCAGCCGGTCCGGGAGGTCGCCGTCGACCGTGACGGTGTTCCAGTGGCGCTTGTTCATGTGGTAGCCGGGGATGATCAGGCCCTCGTACTCGCCGCGGAGCCGGATCGCGTCCTCCGGGTCGCACTTGAGGTTGACCGTGAGCGGGCGGGCGTCCAGCCGGCTCAGGGCGAACATCTTGCCCAGCACCTTGAAGACCGAGATGTCCGGGGCGAAGGGGAAGTCCTCCACCGCCGCGTTGAAGGACAGGCAGAAGCCGCGCAGTTCCTCGGCCTTCACTCCTCTTTCGCCTCCTCCTTGGGCAGGTCCGCCGGTTCCACGGGCTCCACGAGCACGGTCACGATCTTGTTCCGGCGGCCGGCGGCGGCCTCCGCGGTCAGCCGCAGTTCGCGCCCGTCGGGCACCTCCACGACCGCCGACGCCCCGGCGATGGGCACCCGGCCGAGCGCCTTGGCGAGCAGTCCGCCGACGGTCTCCACGTCCTCGTCGTCGTACTCGCCGAGCCCGTACAGCTCGCCGAGGTCGGTGATGTCGAGCCGGGCGGTGACCCGGTAACGGTCCTCGCCGAGGTCCTCCACCGGCGGCAGCTCACGGTCGTACTCGTCGGTGATCTCGCCGACGATCTCCTCGAGGATGTCCTCGATGGTGACGATGCCGGCCGTGCCGCCGTACTCGTCGATGACGACGGCGACGTGGTTGCGGTCCTGCTGCATCTCGCGCAGCAGATCACCGGCGTTCTTGGTGTCGGGCACGAACGCGGCGGGCCGCATGGCCGTCGACACCAGCTCGCTCTCGGCGTCCCGGCTGATGTGCGTCTTGCGGGCCAGGTCCTTCAGATACACGATGCCCACGATGTCGTCCTCGCTCTCCCCGGTGACCGGGATGCGCGAGAACCCCGAGCGCAGCGCGAGGGTCAGGGCCTGGCGGATCGTCTTGTAGCGCTCGATGACGACCAGGTCGGTCCGCGGGACCATGACCTCCCGCACAAGGGTGTCGCCGAGCTCGAAGACCGAGTGCACCATGCGGCGCTCCTCGTCCTCGATCAGCGACTCCGCCTCTGCGAGGTCGACCAGCGCCCGCAGCTCCGCCTCCGAGGCGAACGGGCCGCGGCGGAAACCCTTGCCGGGGGTCAGCGCATTGCCGATGAGGATGAGCAGGGACGGGATCGGCCCCATGATCCGCGCCAACGGCAGCAGCACGTACGCCGCGGCCGTCGCCGTGTTCAGCGGATGCTGACGGCCGATGGTGCGCGGCGAGACACCGACCGCGACGTACGACACCAGGACCATCACGCCGATCGCGGCCAGCAGGGCCCGGGTGGTGCCGGCGAACTCCTGCAGACAGGCGTACGTCACCAGGGCCGCGGCCGCCATCTCGCAGGCCACGCGGACCAGCAGCGCCACATTGAGATAGCGGGTCGGGTCGGCGGCGACCTGCGCGAGCTTCGCGCTGCCGCGCCGGCCGGAGCGTACGGCCTCCTCGGCGCGGAAGCTGGAGACGCGCGCGAGGCCCGCCTCCGCGCAGGCGGCGAGCCACGCCACGACGACCAGGGCGATGGCGCCCGCGACGATCTGGGGACTCATGAGACGGTCGGGGCCGGGGAGGGACCGGTCAGGCCCTTCTCCGCGCGCCAGCCGTCCACTATGGCCGCCTGCAGACCGAACATCTCGGCCTTCTCGTCGGGCTCCTCGTGGTCGTACCCGAGGAGATGCAGCACCCCGTGGACGGTGAGCAGCTGGAGCTCCTCGTCCATGGAGTGCTGGGTGGGCGCTTCCTCGCCCTGCTTCTTGGCGACCTCCGGGCAGAGCACGATGTCGCCGAGGAGGCCCTGCGGGGGCTCGTCGTCGTCCTTCGACGGCGGCCGCAGCTCGTCCATCGGGAAGGACATGACGTCCGTCGGCCCCGGCAGGTCCATCCACTGGATGTGCAGCTGCTCCATGGCGTCGGCGTCCACCACGATCACCGAGAGCTCGGAGAGCGGGTGGATGCGCATCCGTGCGAGTGCGTAGCGGGCGATGTCGAGGATCGCCTGCTCGTCGACCTCGGTTCCGGACTCGTTGTTGACGTCGATCGACATGGTGCTGCTGCTTCTACTTCCCTTTGTGCCCGGACTGCCTGCCCCGGCCGCCCTTGTGGGCGCCGTTCTCGGTGCCGTGCTGGCTGTCGTACTTCTCGTACGCGTCGACGATACGGCCGACGAGCTTGTGCCGTACGACATCGTGGGACGTGAGGCGCGAGAAGTGGACGTCGTCGAGGCCCTCGAGGATCTCCTGCACCTGGCGCAGACCCGACTTGGTGCCGGTCGGCAGGTCGACCTGCGTCACGTCACCGGTGATCACGATCTTCGAGTCGAACCCGAGGCGGGTGAGGAACATCTTCATCTGCTCGGGCGAGGTGTTCTGGGCCTCGTCCAGGATGATGAAGGCGTCATTGAGCGTGCGGCCCCGCATATATGCCAGCGGCGCCACCTCAATGGTCCCCGCCGCCATCAGCCGGGGGATCGAGTCCGGGTCGAGCATGTCGTGCAGCGCGTCGTACAGCGGGCGCAGATACGGGTCGATCTTCTCGTAGAGGGTGCCGGGCAGGAAGCCGAGCCGCTCGCCCGCCTCGACCGCGGGCCGGGTCAGGATGATGCGGTTGACCTGCTTGGACTGCAGGGCCTGCACGGCCTTGGCCATGGCGAGGTATGTCTTTCCCGTACCCGCCGGGCCGATGCCGAAGACGATCGTGTGCTTGTCGATCGCGTCGACATACCGCTTCTGGTTGAGGGTCTTGGGGCGGATCGTGCGGCCGCGCGAGGAGAGGATGTTCTGGGTGAGGACCTCGGCCGGGGTCTCCTGGCCTTCGCCCTCGCCGTTCTCACTCGCTCTGAGCATGGCGATCGAGCGTTCCACTGCGTCCTCCGTCATCGGTTGCCCGGTGCGGAGCACCAGCATCATCTCGTCGAACAGGCGCTGGATGAGGGCGACTTCCGCGGGGTCGCCGACCGCGCTGATCTCATTGCCCCGGACATGTATGTCGGCCGCCGGGAAGGCCTTCTCGATCACGCGCAGAAGGGAGTCGCCGGACCCCAGAACGGTCACCATGGGGTGTTGGGCGGGGACGGTGAACTCTGCTCTCGCCTGCCCCTGCGCGGGGGTGTGAGCTGTGGGTGTCTGAGTCATGGGCCGGCTCTGTAGGCCTTGCTCGTCCTCCTCGAAACGGCACGCCAGCCACTGGGGCTGCCTTGGCGGTTTCAAGGGTACGCCGGGGGACTGACAACGCCGTAGGCCTTTTCGGCAGACGCTGTTCCACACCGGTGGCAGTGGTCAGGCCGACCTGAACCCGATCGTCGGTACGGCCCTGCGCCGCGGCCACGGTCTCGCGGCCTCCCCTCGAGGGATCAGGCGCTCCAGGAACGCGTACCGCAGCAGCGCCTCCGGGTCCTGCCCCTCCACCGACTGCACCCTCCGCCACCAGGCCGCGATCTCCGCCCACCCCGGCGCCGACAGCGAGCCGCCGAACTCCTGGACGGACAGCGCGGAGGTCAGCCCCGCGAAGGCCAGCCGGTCCGCCAGCGGCCAGTCCGCCAACGTGCCGGTGACGAAGCCCGCGACGAACACATCGCCCGCACCGGTCGGATCCAGGGCCTCCACGGCGATCGCGGGCACCTCGGCCGTCTCCCCGGTGCGCCGGTCGACGGCGTACGCGCCCTCCGCACCGAGGGTGACCACCGCGAGCGGAACGTGCTCGGTGAGGGCGTGTGCGGCGGCCCTCGGGGAGGCGGCGCCGGTGTACCGCATGGCTTCCTCCGCGTTCGGCAGGAAGGCCTCGCAGTGTTCGAGGTCGGTCAGGCCCGCCAGGTCCCAGGCGCCGGTCTCGTCCCAGCCGACGTCGGCGAAGATGCGGGTGCCCTGGTGCGCGGCCTGGGCGATCCAGGGGGCGCGCCTGCCGGGGGTGAGGGAGGCGACGGCGGCACGCGCGCGGGGCGCGCGGTCGGGGGCGCCCCCCAGGGTGAACACGGTCTCCGGCGGTGGCTCGTGGCCGTGGGAGACCATCGTGCGCTCGCCCTCGTACGCCATTGAGACGGTGACCGAGGAGTGCCAGCCGGGGACCCTGCGCGAGGTGGACAGGTCGATGCCCTCGCCCTGCTCCAGGGCGTCCCAGCAGTACTCCCCGTAGTGGTCGTCGCCGAAGGCCGCCGCGAGGGAGGTCCTCAGGCCCAGGCGGGCCAGTGCGGTGGCCATGTTGGCGACGCCGCCGGGGCTCGACCCCATCCCCCGTGCCCAGGACTCGGTGCCGCGCACCGGGGCGGAGTCGAGCCCGGTGAAGATGATGTCGAGGAAGACGGGGCCGGTGAGATACACGTCCCAGGGGGGATCGTCCGGGGTGCGCAGTACGGCCAGCGGGTCGACCTGCGCCTGGCACTCCGGTCCCGCTGTGATGGGTGCTGGTCCCTTTCCGTTGGACGCGCTCACGGTGCACTCCCTGACATGGTGCGGATCAGGCCAGTGTGCACCACCCCACCGCCGACACGCCGGTCGCGGCATTCAGCCCCTCCGGCGTTTGAGGAGCGGGGGTCCAGGGGGCAGAGCCCCCTGGGACGGGAACGGGTAAGGGCGGCGGGGGCGATCTACCAGCGGGGCACCGCAGGCGTCACCCACCCCGGCTCCGCGACCCGCATGGCAGCGGCGTCGTCACGTTCGCGCAGCGCCCCGTCGTCGTCCAGCCACCGCTGATGCAGAAACTCCAGCTTGGCGCGGTCGAGCTCGACCCCGAGCCCGGGAGCGTCCGAGACAGCGACCTTCCCACCGTCGAACGTCAGCCGCGCGCCGAGCACGTCCTCCGACTGCCACGGATAGTGCGAGTCGCAGGCATGGTGCAGATTCGGCACGGTGGCGGCGACATGCGTCATCGCGGCCAGACTGATCCCCAGATGGGTGTTGGAGTGCATGGACACCCCGACCCCGAACGTGCGGCAGATGACGGCCAGTTGCTGCGTGTTGCGCAGCCCGCCCCAGTAGTGGTGGTCCGACAGCACCACCTGGACGGCGTCCCGCGTGAACGCCTCCTTGATCTCGGCGAAGGTCGTCACGCACATGTTGGTGGCGAGCGGCACCCCGGTGGCGGCGGAGACCTCGGCCATGGCGGGGGTGCCGAGCGCCGGGTCCTCCAGGTATTCGAGGACGTCCCCGAGCTCCTCGGCCACCTTCAGCGAAGTCTCCACGGACCAGGCGCCGTTGGGGTCCAGTCGCAGCGGATGGCCGGGAAACGCCTCCGCGAGGGCCCGTACGGCGGCGATCTCCTCGTCCGGCGGGAAGACACCGCCCTTGAGCTTGAACGAGGTAAACCCGTACCGCTCCTTGAACAGCCGGGCCTGCTCCACCACCCCGGCCGGGTCGAGGGCGGCGCCCCAGTCGTCCTTCTCGCAGGCCACGCCCTCGGGATGGTCGGCCCACTTGTAGAACAGGTAGGCGCTGTACTCGACCGCGTCGCGCACCTTGCCGCCGAGCAGTGCGTGCACGGGCAGGCCGAGCGCCTTGCCGAGGGCGTCGAGACAGGCGACCTCGAAGCCGGAGACGACGGACAGCCGCAGCTTGTCGGCGGTCTGGACACCGCGCAGTCCGCCGACGTCGACCTGGTTCTCGACCCGTGCGGAGTCCACGGAGACCTCGTCGGCAACCGTGAACAGTCCGTTCAGATCGCTGACTTGACGGCCTTTCAGCTTCTCGGCGAAGGGGCGGGCGAGCTCCAGGTACTTGGTGTCGCCGTACGTCTCGCCGATGCCCGTGATCCCGTCGGCCGTCACCACCTCCACGATCAGCCGCGGGGTGTACGGCTGGTGGACGCCCTGCGTGTTGAGGAGGGGCGGGTCGGCGACCAGGATCGGCGTCAGCCGTACGTCGGTGATGGTGAGGTTCACAGGGCGGCTCCTACGAGGTCGGGTCCGGTGGTGAGCAGGGCTTCGGGGCCGCCGCCTTGACCGGCGACACGGCGTATCCCGGTACGTGTCCTGCGGGGCAGCGACCAGGGCTCCACCTCACCCGTCACGACGTCTCCCCATGTAGATGCCATCCATGTATGGAGACAGAGCCTAGATATGCGAACAGCAGCGGTCAACGGTCCGGTCGGTATCTGCGGACCATCAGCCGCGTCGGCCGTCGGCTGCCCGCGCACGCGGGCGCGCTCGGCAAGGCACTGCCGGCCGAGCGGGACGACGAGGAGCTGCCCGAGAGCGGATCGTGGCGGTGATGCGGGAGATCCGCCTGAAGATCGAGGCGACGGCACCGGGTGCCGAGGCTCGGCACACTGGCGTCGAGGCGCCCGACCAGCCCATTTGGCGCGCTTATCTACCCGGCCCCTCCCGCCCCAAACGCAACGTGCGCCACATCACACCCCCCGCGTTTCTTTCCCGAACCGCGTGCTTGATACAAATTCTCCGCGCGTTCCTGTCCGTCGACGGTCGTCGCCCCACCCCTGCTTGAGCCGCTTCTTTCGCATGCCCTGGGAACGCCCGTGTTCGCGCCTCGCACCACCCCCTGGCCCCTCGTCGCCCTTTTCACGGCCGGGTACCTCGCTCCGTATCTGCTGCCGACGACCGTCGGACGGCTCGAAGCGGGGCTTCCGCTCTCCGCGACCGAGGCGGGTGCCATCGGCAGTGCGCTGCTGCTGAGTTCGGCCGCGGCCGGCTTCCTGCTCGCCTCCCGCGTCGACCGCATCGGCCCTCGCACGCTGGCCCGCATCGGTCTCGTGCTCGCGGTCCTCGGCTACGGCGGCGCCGCGCTGACCCACTCGATCCCCGCGGTCGTCGTGGGTGCGCTCGTCGGCGGTTTCGGCTCCGGTACGGCGACGACGGTCGCCGCCACCGGGATCGCCGCGCAGCCGGACCCGCACCGGACGACCACGCTGGGCCTGCTCGGCGTCTCCGCGCTCGCGGGCGCCGTCTATCTGGCGGTTCCCCACCTGGGCGCGGGCCACGGGCAGCCCCTCGCCGCGATCGCGCTCACCGCGCTCGCGGTCTGGCCGCTCACCGGCCGGCTCCCGGTCCGTACGGCACTCGCGCGCAGCCCCCTCGGCGGCACCCGTCTCCCCCGGCGGCGTTCCGGACTGGTCCTCGCCCTCGTCATGTTCTGCTGGTCGCTCGCGCAGAACGCGCTGTGGGGGGTCAGCGGCCGCATCGGCCTGGCCCAGGCGCACCTCGCGGAGGCCACCGTCGGTGCCGTCTTCGCGGTGGCGCTCGGCGCGGGGCTGCTGGGGGTCGTCGGCGCGGGAGCGGTCGGGCCGCGGTTCGGACGCGCGCTGCCCATCGGGGCGGGAACGGCGCTGATCTCCGGCTGCATCGTGCTCAGCGCGTCCGCGACCGACCTGACGACCTTCGCGAGCGGTGAGATCGCCTGGAACGTGCTCTACCCGGTCGTCCTGTCGTATGTGATCGGCCTGGCGGCCTCCCTGGACCCACGCGGCCGCTGGGCGGTCCTCGTCGGCTCGGCGTCCTCGCTGGGAACGGCGGCGGGGCCACTGACCGGGAGCGTGCTGGCGGCGCAGGCGGGGTTCCCGGTGATGGGTGCGGTCCTGGCCGTGGGGCTGCTTGTTGTCGCGGTGCCGCTGACCGCGGTGGCGGGCACCTCAGCCCGTTGGGGGTCCCCCCACGCCCTTAAGGCAGTGGGGGAGTTTGAGGACGAGGCCGTTCAGGCCGAAGCGGGGGGCTGGGGGCGGCAGCCCCCAGCAACGCCCACAACAACCCCCGCACCGGACTTCACCACCGCCGCCTAGAACTCGTACGCCTCCACCTCGGAGAGATACCGCGCCCGCCGCTCCTCGTCGTCCTCCAGGAAGGACGCGAGGAACGAGTTGCGGGCCAGTTCCCGCAACCGTTCCTCGGTCAGCCCGAGCGCCGAGCGCACCGCGTCGAAGTTGTCGCCGACGTAGCCGCCGAAGTAGGCGGGGTCGTCTGAGTTGACCGTGCACATCAACCCCGCGTCCAGCATGGCCGGGAGCGGGTGGTCGGCGAGGGTGTCGACCGTCCGGAGGCGGACATTGGACAACGGGCACAGAGTCAGCGGGATGCGCTCCCGGACCAGCCGCTCGACCAGCTCGGGGGATTCCATGCACCTGAGCCCGTGGTCCACCCGCTCCACCCCGAGCACGTCCAGCGCCTCGGTGATGTACTCCGGCGGGCCCTCCTCGCCGGCGTGCGCCACCCGGCGCAGACCGAGCGCGGCGGCGGCCTCGTACACCTCGCGGAACTTGACCGGCGGGTGCCCGACCTCGGCGGAGTCGAGGCCGACGCCGGTGATCCGGTCCAGGTACGGCTTCGCGGCCTCCAGGGTCTGCAGCGCCGACTCGGCGGACTCGTCCCGCAGGAAGCACAGGATCAGCCGGGTGGAGACGCCATGCGCCGACTCGCTGTGCTGCAGCGCCCGCCACAGCCCCGCCACGACCGTGCCCATGCCCACGCCCCGCGCGAGGTGCGCCTGCGGGTCGAAGAAGATCTCCGCGTGCCGCACGCCCTGCGCGGCGGCGCGGGCGAGGTACGCGTTCGCGAGGTCCTCGAAGTCCCGCTCGGTGCGCAGGACCGCCATGAGCTCGTAGTACAGGTTCAGGAAGGACTGGAGGTCCTCGAACTCGTAGGCCTTGCGGAGTTCGTCGGTGTCGGCGTACGGCAGCTCGACGCCGTTGCGGGCGGCCAGCTCGAACGCGAGCTCCGGCTCCAGGGTGCCTTCGATGTGCAGGTGCAGTTCAGCTTTGGGGAGGGGCATCAAAGCATCGTACGGCTGCCTTACCGGCGTTTCGGAACCGGTACTCGTAGAAGATCGTGCGCGATCGTCAGCTCGCCCTCGAAGCCGGCCGCCCGCGCCTGCCGCTCGAACTCTCCCCCAGACTCCGTCCGGGAGGTGCCCCCAGCCTCGGGGTAGCGCTGGCTGAAGTGCGTGAGCACGAGGTGCCGTACGCCCGCCTCGCGCGCGACCGCCGCCGCCTGGCCCGCGGTGAGGTGGCCGTGCTCGACCGCGAGGCCGGTGTCCTCGTCGAGGAACGTCGACTCGATGACGAGCATGTCGCAGCCCTCGGCGAGCGCGTGCACCCCCTCGCACAGGCGGGTGTCCATGACGAACGCGAACCGCTGGCCGCGGCGCACCTCGCTGACGTCTTCCAGGGACACCCCGCCGAGCGCGCCGTCCCGCTGGATACGGCCGACGTCCGGTCCCTTGATGCCGTGCGCGGCGAGGCGGTCGGGGAGCATACGGCGGCCGTCGGGTTCGGTCAGCCGGTAGCCGTAGGACTCCACGGGGTGGGAGAGCTTGCGCGCTTCGAGGGTGTACGAGGCGGTGACGGCCAGGGGGCCGTCGGTGTCGACCGGGGCCTCGGTGAGGCCGACCGTCTCGCGGTAGGCGGTGGCGTACCTCAGGCGGTCGAAGAAGCGCTGCCCGGAGCGCGGGTAGTGCGCGGTGATCTCGTGCGGGACCTTGTCGAGGTTGATGCGCTGGATGACGCCCGCGAGGCCCAGCGAGTGGTCGCCGTGGAAGTGGGTGACGCAGATCCGGTTGAGGTCGTGCGCGGCCGCCCCGGCACGCAGCATCTGGCGCTGCGTGCCCTCGCCGGGGTCGAAGAGGATGCCCTCGCCGTCCCAGCGCAGCAGGTAGCCGTTGTGGTTGCGGTGCCGGGTGGGGACCTGGCTGGCGGTGCCGAGGACCACCAATTCACGTACGGACACGGTGACTTACGTCCTTCTGGGTCAGCCGGGGGGCCACTGCAGGCCGCGGCCGCCGAGGACGTGCGCGTGGGCGTGCCAGACGGTCTGGCCGGCGCCGGCGCCCGTGTTGAAGACGATGCGGTAGCTCTCCAGCTTGTCCTCGTCGGCGACCGACTGGGCCTCGCGGAGCACGTCGGCGGCGAGTTCCGGCGCGCCGGCGGCGAGCGCGGCCGCGTCCCTGTAGTGCGCCTTGGGGATCACCAGGACATGGGTGGGCGCCTGGGGGTTGATGTCCCGGAAGGCGACGGTGGTCTCCGTCTCGCGCACGATCGTCGCCGGCACATGCCCCGCGACGATCTTGCAGAACAGGCAGTCGTCCTGCGGCTCCCCTGCCATGTGGTCTCCTCAAGCCGGTTGACCGATCACGCTGATCGCGTACGGGGGCATCGTATCCAGGGACGTCAGTCCAGGCTCGGGGGTGTCTTGGCGGGTGTCTCCTCCAGGGCGGCCAGCGCGAGGCGGATCGCCTCGTCCAGTTGGACGTCCCGTCCCGCCGCGTAGTCCTGCGGCCGCTGGACCACCTCCACGTCCGGGTCCACCCCGCGGTTCTCGACGTCCCAGCCGTAACCCTCCAGCCAGAAGGCGTACTTGGGCTGGGTGACGAGCGTGCCGTCCACCAGGCGGTAGCGGCTGTCGATGCCGATGACACCGCCCCAGGTCCGGGTGCCGACGACGGGACCGATGCCGAGTGCCTTGATGGCCGCGTTGACGATGTCGCCGTCGGAGCCGGAGAACTCGTTGGCGACGGCGACCACGGGCCCGCGGGGTGCGTCCGCCGGATAGCTGTACGGCCGCAGGCCGCGGGGCACGGCCCAGCCGACGATCCGCCGCGCCAGCTTCTCGACGACGAGTTGGGAGGTGTGGCCGCCCCGGTTCTCCCGGACGTCCACGACGAGGCCCTCCCGGGCCACCTCGACCCGCAGGTCCCGGTGGATCTGGGCCCAGCCAGGCGCCTGCATGTCGGGGACGTGCAGATAGCCGATCCGCCCGCCGGACTTCTCGTGGACGTAGGCCCGCCGGTCCGCGACCCAGGCGTGGTACCGCAGCGGCTCCTCGTCCGCGACCGGCACGACCACCGCGTGCCGCAGCTCGCCCCCGCCGGCCGGCGAGATCGTCAGCTCGACCGGCTTGCCCGCCGTGCCGACGAGCAGCGGGCCGGGCCCGGTCACCGGGTCCACAGGCTGCCCGCCCACCGCGGCGATCGCGTCCCCGGCCCGTACCGCGACGCCCGGCGCGGCCAGCGGGGAGCGGGCGTCGGGGTCGGAGGTCTCGGTCGGCAGGATGCGGTCGATGCGCCAACTGCCGTCCTCATGGCGGGAGATGTCGGCTCCGAGGAGCCCTTGCCGGGGTCCGTTGCCGTATCCGCGGTGCGGCATCACATAGGCGTGCGAGGTGCCGAGCTCGCCGTGCACCTCCCACAGGAGGTCGACGAGGTCGTCGTGGGTGGCCACACGGTCCAGGACCGGCCGGTAGCGGTCGAGGACGCCGGTCCAGTCGACGCCGCTCATGTCCGGCCGCCAGAAGTGGTCCCGCATGATGCGGCCGGTCTCCTCGTACATCTGCCGCCACTCGGCCGAGGGATCGACGGTCTGCCGTACCCGGGTCAGGTCGACGGTGATGTTGGTGTCGCCGGCGTCGTCGTTGGACGCGCGCCGGTCGCTGGGTACGACCTTCAGCCGTCCGTCGGTCCACAGCAGGACGCGCTTGCCGTCGCCGCTGACCCGGAAGTGGTCGGCATCGGCGGCGAGATGCTCCAGGCGGTGCTGGACGAGGTCGTAGCGCTCCAGCTCGGTCTTGGGGTCGGGATCGTCGGGGGTGGCCCTGGACACCCCGAGGACGCCCTGCACGGGGTGGCGCAGCCACAGCACGCCGTCCTTCGCGGCACGCAGGCCGGAGTAGCGGCCGGCCTCCACCGGGAAGGGCACGATCCGGTCGGCGAGGCCTTCGAGGTCGATGCGGGTGGCCGGGGTGCCCTCGCTGTCGGGGGTCTCGTCCTTGTCGGGGGTGTCGAAGGGGCGTCCGTGCCGCTGCGGGCCGAAGGGGGAGGGGGTGGTCGCCGCGAGGGTGATCAGGTGCGGGCGGTCGCCGACCACGAAGGCGAGGTCGAAGACGTGCTCGTCGTAGACCGGGTCGAAGGAGCGGTTGGAGAGGAAGGCGAGGTGTTTGCCGTCGAGGGTGAAGGCGGGCGCGTAGTCCCGGAAGCGCAACGGGGTCGCCTCGGTGACCGTCAGGTCGGTGGTGTGGGCGATGCGGAGCTGGCGCAGCGGGCGCGGGCCGGGGTGGGACCAGGCGAGCCAGGACGAGTCGGGCGAGAAGACCAGGCCGCTGACGTCCCCGTCCTCGCTGCGGTCGATCTCGCGGACCTCGCCGGTCTCCCGCTCGACGAGCAGGACGCGTCCGTCGTGCGCGGCGACCGCGGCCCGGCTGCCGTCGGGTGCCATGGCGAGAGCGAGGACGCGCCCGAGCTGTCCGGCGGCGAGGCGGCGCGGGGTGGCGCCGGGTGCCAGACCGGTGGCGGGCGCGAACTCCAGGGCGTCCTCGCCCTCCGCGTCCGTCACCCACACCACCCATTCCTCGCCCTCGGCGCGGAAGGTGCGCGGCAACCGGGCCCGTACGCCGGGTTCGGCGGCGAGCGCGCGGGTGGGACCGGAGCGGTGGGTGACCCAGTGGACGGCTCCGCGCACGGCGACCGCGCTGCCGCGTGCGGTGTGGTCGGGGGCGGCCGAGCCGAACCAGTGGGAGGCGTTGACGGCGAACGGCAGGCGTTCGGCGCGCTGCCCGCCGAGCCGGATGTCGAGGCGTCGGGGCTCGGCTCCGTCGAGGTCGTCGAGGATCCACAGCTCACCGGCCGAGGAGTAGACGACACGGGCGCCGTCGCCGGCGGCGTGCCGGGCGTAGAAGCCGTCGAGGGGGGTGTGCCGGCGCAGGTCGGAGCCGTCGGCGAGGGAGGAGTACACCGCCCCGACACCCTCGTGGTCGGACAGGAAGGCGATGCGCTCCCCCGCCCACACCGGGAACTCCAGGTTCCCGTGGAGCTCTTCATGCAGCCGTACGAATTCGCCGTTCCCGTCCCGGTCGATCCACAGCTTGCCCGCCGTGCCCCCGCGGTACCGCTTCCACCAGGCGGCCTCGCGCCCCATGGGTGCGGACAGCAGGACGGTGCTCGGCCCGTGGGCGACATGCCCGACGAGGCCGTACGGCAGGACGGCGGAGGGTCCGCCGTCGAGCGGGACGGAGTGCGCCCAGCTGCGGCGCAGGTTCGCCTGGCCGTGCGTGGTGATCGCGAGGACCTGCCCGTCCGGGGTCCAGCCGCGCACCTGGGTGCGCCAACTGCCCCAGTGGGTCAGCCGCTCGGCGGGTCCGCCGGCGACCGGGGCGATGTGCACCTCGGGGGCGCCGTCGCGGGTGGAGGTCCAGGCGACGGTCGTGCCGTCGGGCGAGATGCGGGGCAGGGTGACCGGTGTGTTGTCCACGCTGACCCGCCAGGCGCGTCCGCCGTCGACGGGGGCGAGCCACACGTCGTCCTCTGCCGTGAAGGCCACCAACTCGCCCCACAGGTGCGGAAACCGGAGATAGGCAGGCGTCGCAGGCTGTGTCACCCGATCACCCTACGCAGCGGCGGCACCCGGGGTCAGCGGTTTGGATCACTTGCCCTCGACGGGCCAGCACTTCGGATCGCCCTTGCACCAGATGGTCCTGGTGACCGTCACGGTGACGGTGGCGCCGGGCCGGCCGCCGTTCCCGCCCGAGGGGTTGTTGACGATGGGCGACGGTGTCGCGTTGCAGTTGCCGAGCCCCGTCACATGGAACCACTGTTTGCCGCCCACCTTGGCGGTGAGGTCGCCGCGCACGCAGGCGCCGTCGACAGCGCGGGTGACCTTGCCGGTGACGGTGATCTCCCGTCGGTCCTTGGTCTGCCCCTGGCAGTCGACGTTGGCGACGGTGGTCTCGCTCGCCGAGGGCGCCGTGCGCGTGGAGACCTTGTCGTTGCCGTAGTTGGCGGTGCAGCTGAGCCACTGCACGTCGACGTGCTGCCGCTTCAGTTCCCTGGTCGCGGTCTGGTCGGTCGTGTACGCCACGGACGCCGAGTTCAGCCCGCCCGGGTCACAGGCGACGGCGCCACCGGCACCCAGCACGGCAAGTCCCATCGCGGCCGCCACCCGCCGGGCCCGCGGCCGCCGCCAAATCCGCCTCAAAGCCCCCATGGAGGGCAGCCTGCCACCGAGTGCCGTCCGGCGGTAGAGCGCATACGGTCACGAAAGCGCCCGCGCGCCCTGCCCGTTCAGCCCCGCAGCAGCAGCCACTCCTGCAACTCCACCAGGTTCCCCTCGGGATCCTTGAGATGGGCGACCCGCATGCGGTCCGTCATGGGGGCCGGACCGCGCAGGAGGACGGCGCCCCGGGTGGCGATCTGTTCGCAGTAGGTGTCGAGGTCGTCGACCCGCAGCACCACCAGGGAGCGGTGGCCCGTTGCCGTGTCGCCCAGTTCGTCCAGGACCTCGGCCATCATCGAACGGTCCTGGAGGGCGATGCCCGCCGAGCCGGTGGCCGGGCTGAACTTCTCGTACGGGCCCGCGGTCGCGCCCGACTGCGGCTTGAGGCCGAGGACCTCGGCGTAGAAGCGGTAGCAGGCGGCGAAGTCGCTGACGAGGAGCCGGACTTGGGCGAGTTCCATGGTGTTCCCCCGTGATCGTTCAGGACCAGCGGCCGGTGCGGCCCAGGAGCAGTGCGGTCGCCGCGGTACCCGCGGTCGATGTACGCAGCACGCTACGCCCGAGCCGGTACGCCTTCGCGCCCGCCTCCGAGAAGAGCGCCAACTCCTGTTCGGACACGCCCCCTTCGGGGCCCACGACCAGCACGATCTCGCCAGAGTCGGGCAGCTCGGCGGTCGCCAGCGGCTCGCTGTCGTAGTCGCGGTCCTCGTGCAGTACGGCGGCGAAGTCGGCTTTGGCGAGAAGTGCGGCAACCTGCTTGGTCGTCGCCGCGTCCGCGACCTCCGGGAAGCGCAGCCGGCGGGACTGCTTGCCGGCCTCGCGGGCGGTGGCCCGCCACTTGGCGAGGGCCTTCAGCCCCCGCTCGCCCTTCCACTGGGTGATGCAGCGGGCCGCCGACCAGGGCACGATCGCATCCACGCCGGTCTCGGTCATCGTCTCGACGGCCAGCTCGCCGCGGTCCCCCTTGGGCAGGGCCTGGACGACGGTGATACGGGGGCTGGGCTCGGGCTCGACCGGGAACTCGACGGGCTCGACGAACAGCCGGTCCTTGCCCTCCGTCCGCACGACCGCACCGGCGGCACCCCGGCCCAGACCGTCCGTCAGCACCACGTCCTCGCCGGGCTGCAGCCGCCGTACGGACACCGCGTGCCGCCCCTCGGGGCCGTCCAGTTCGACGATCGAGCCGGGCCCCACGCCCGCCAGCGACTCGACGACGAACACCGGCGCGGTCATCGCAGGTCCCCCTTGCCCGACAACGCTGTCCTGGCCGCGTCGAGCTCGGCGGCGAGGACCTCCACCAGCTGCCCGGCCGGGAGCTCGCGCGCCATGCGGTGCCCCTGCCCCGCCCACAGCGCCATGCCCTGTGCGTCGCCGGAGGCGGCGGCCTTCTTGCGCAGGGGCGCGGTGAGGTGGTGGACCTCCGGGTAGGCGGCGGGGGCGTACGGGCCGTGCTCGCGCAGGAACCGGTTGACCAGGCCGCGGGCCGGGCGGCCGGAGAACGCCCGGGTCAGCTCGGTGCGCACGAACAGCGGGTTGGTGAGCGCCTGCTTGTGAACGGCGTTCGCGCCGGACTCCGGGGTGGCGAGGAACGCCGTGCCGAGCTGGGCCGCGCTCGCGCCCGCCGCCAGCACCGCGGCGATCTGCCCGCCGCGCATGATGCCGCCGGCAGCGACGATCGGGATGCTCACGGTCTCGCGGACCTGCGCGACGAGCGGGAGCAGCCCGATGCCGGTACCGTCCGCCTCCGGGTTGTCCCGGTGGGTGCCCTGGTGACCGCCGGCCTCCACGCCCTGCACGATCACCGCGTCGGCGCCGGCCAGCTGCACGGCGAGGGCCTCCTCGGGGGTGGTCGCGGTGACCAGCGTGAAGGTGCCGGCTCGGCGGAGGGAGTCGAGGACCTCGCGGCTCGGCACCCCGAAGTGGAAGGAGACCACCGGCACGGGGTTGTCGAGCAGCACGGCGATCTTGGAGTCGTAGGCGTCGTCGCGGCCGCTGTCCGGATCGCCGAGTTCGGTCTCGTACCAGCCGGCCTCCCCGGCCAGCTGGTGGGCGTAGATCTCCACGGCGCCAGAAGAGGGCGCGGCGTTAGCCGCTCCAGTGGAGCCGGTGCTTGCACCGGGGTACTCGGGCTGCGGCATGAAGAGGTTCACGCCGAAGGGGCGGCTCGTGAGGCTCCGCAGCTGCTTGATCTCCTGGTACATGCCGTCCGCCGTCTTGTACCCGGCGGCGAGGAACCCGAGCCCGCCGGCCTCGCACACGGCGGCGGCCAGATGCGGCACGGAGACACCGCCCGCCATGGGGGCCTGCACGATCGGATGAGGGAAGAGACCGGTCAGCGCGGAGGACATGACGGCATGTTGTCACGTCCTCCGAACAAGTCCGAATCGGGCCCATTCCAGCCAGTCCGGCGTTTGAGGACGAGGCCGTTCAGGTCGAAAGCGGGAGGCTGGGGGCGCAGCCCCCAGGGACGGGAAGGGTAAGGGCGGCGGGGGCGAGAGAAGCCGCCCGCAGCCACCCCGTCAGCGCCCGTTGAACGCGTCCTTCAACCGCGAGAACAGCCCTTGCTGCCCCGGCTGGAACTGCCCCGTCGGCCGCTCCTCACCCCGCAGCTTGGCCAGCTCCCGCAGGAGCCGCTCCTGCTCCGGGTCCAGCTTGGTCGGGGTCTGCACCTCGACATGGACGATCAGATCACCCCGACCGCCGCCCCGCAGATGCGTGACGCCCCGCCCGTGCAGCGGGATCGACTGGCCGGACTGGGTGCCGGGCCGGATGTCGACCTCCTCCATGCCGTCCAGCGTCTCCAGCGGCACCTTGGTGCCGAGGGACGCGGCCGTCATCGGGATGGTGACCGTGCAGTGCAGGTCGTCGCCGCGCCGCTGGAAGGTCGGGTGCGGCAGCTCGTGGATCTCGACGTACAGGTCACCGGCGGGACCGCCGCCGGGGCCGACCTCGCCCTCGCCCGCCAGCTGGATGCGGGTGCCGTTGTCGACACCGGCCGGGATCTTGACCGTGAGGGTACGGCGGGAGCGGACCCGGCCGTCGCCCGCGCACTCCGGGCACGGCGTCGGGACCACGGTGCCGAAGCCCTGGCACTGGGGACACGGCCGCGAGGTCATGACCTGGCCCAGGAAGGACCGCGTCACCTGCGACACCTCACCGCGACCGCGGCACATGTCACACGTCTGGGCGGAGGTGCCCGGCGCCGCGCCCTCACCGTTACAGGTGGAGCAGACGATCGCCGTGTCGACCTGGATGTCCTTCGTCGTGCCGAAGGCCGCCTCGTCGAGCTCGATCTCCAGCCGGATCATCGCGTCCTGGCCCCGGCGGGTGCGCGAGCGCGGGCCGCGCTGCGACGCCGTACCGAAGAACGCGTCCATGATGTCCGAGAAGTTCCCGAAGCCACCGGCGCCGAAGCCGCCCGCGCCACCGCCGCCCGCCTGGGACAGGGGGTCGCCGCCGAGGTCGTAGACCTGCTTCTTCTGCGGGTCGGAGAGCACCTCGTAAGCGGCGTTGATCTCCTTGAACCGCTCCTGGGTCTTCGGGTCCGGGTTGACGTCCGGGTGCAGCTCGCGCGCGAGCCGCCGGAAGGCCTTCTTGATCTCTTCCTGCGACGCGTCGCGACGCACGCCGAGAACGGCGTAGTAGTCCGTGGCCACTTACGACTCCGCCAGGATCTGTCCGACGTACCGTGCCACTGCGCGTACCGCTCCCATCGTTCCCGGGTAATCCATGCGGGTCGGTCCGACCACGCCGAGCTTGGCGACTGCCTCGCCGCCCGAACCGTAACCGACCGACACCACGGAAGTGGAGTTGAGTCCCTCATAGGCGTTCTCGTGCCCGATGCGCACCGTCATGCCCGAATCCCCCGCCTCGCCAAGCAACTTGAGGAGCACGACCTGCTCCTCCAGCGCCTCCAGGACGGGGCGGATGGTGAGGGGGAAGTCATGCCCGAAACGGGTCAGATTGGCGGTGCCGCCGATCATCAGCCGTTCCTCGTTCTCCTCGACCAGTGTCTCCAGAAGTGTGGAGAGCACTGTCGAGACCGTACCCCGGTCCTCGACGTCGAAGCCTTCGGGCAGGTCTTCCACGAGCCGGGGGACGTCGGCGAAGCGGCGGCCCGCGATCTTGCTGTTGAGCCGCGCCCGCAGATCCGCGAGCGAGGCCTCCCCGAACGGCGCCGGGCAGTCGACCATGCGCTGCTCGACCCGGCCGGTGTCGGTGATCAGCACGAGCATCACGCGCGCGGGGGCGAGCGAGAGCAGCTCCACGTGCCTGACGGTCGAGCGGGTGAGCGACGGATACTGCACGACGGCGACCTGCCGGGTGAGCTGGGCAAGCAGCCGCACCGTCCGCGCCACCACATCATCAAGATCCACGGCGCCGTCGAGGAAGTTCTGGATCGCCCTCTTCTCGGGCGCGGACATCGGCTTGACGCCCGCGAGCTTGTCGACGAACAGCCGGTAGCCCTTGTCGGTGGGGATGCGCCCCGCGCTGGTGTGCGGCTGGGCGATGAACCCCTCGTCCTCCAGGGCCGCCATGTCGTTGCGGACCGTCGCCGGGGACACGCCGAGGTTGTGCCGCTCGGTCAGGGCCTTCGACCCGACCGGCTCCTCGGTGCCGACATAGTCCTGGACGATGGCGCGCAATACCTGAAGCCGTCGTTCACTCAGCATCCAGCGCACACCTCCAGAAGTCGTCCCCTAGGCGCTTCGCCTGGCACTCTGTCCGTCCGAGTGCCAGCCGTTACCGGCCAGTGTACGGCGGTGGGGTACACCCGGGGCAAGGTCGGCCCCCGTTGAACGGGGCGTACCGCTAGCGTCGCCGTATGACGATGACTTGGGAAGAGCTGGGGTGGGAGCGGCTCGCGGCCGGAGTCGGACGGTGCCGTCTTCCGGGCTGGGACTGCACGACGGGGCTGGTCGTCGGGGAGGGCACGGCGCTCTTGATCGACGCGGGGTCGAGCCTCGCGGAGGGCGCACGGTTGCGTGCCGAGGCGCAGGAGCTCACCGGTCACCGTGTGACTCATCTCGCGCTCACCCATCCCCATTTCGACCATGTCCTCGGGGCGGCGGCGTTCGCGGGCGCGGAGGTGTACGGCGCCGTGGGCATCGACACGGTGCTGGACGGCCGGCACGCGCGCGAGGAGCTGCGGGCGGACGCGGTGGGCAACGGACTGGACGCGCGCCTGGCCGATGAGGCGGTCGACGCCCTGGTCGCGCCCCGTCATCACGTCTCCGGCGAGTGGACGCTCGACCTGGGCGGCGGCCGGCAGGTGCTGCTGGCGAACGTGGGGCCGGGCCACTCGGCCCATGATCTGGCGGTGCTGGTGCCGGGCTCCCCGGAGGTCGTCTTCTGCGGCGACCTGGTGGAGGAGTCCGGCGAACCACAGGCCGGCTCCGACGCCCTACCGTCGCACTGGCCGGCCGCCCTCGACCGGCTCCTCGACCTGGGCGGGGAGGACGCACTGTACGTGCCCGGTCACGGAGCGGTGGTGGACGCGGGGTTCGTGCGGAGGCAGCGGGACGAGCTGGCGGCACGTTTCGGCGTGTCGTAGCCGCTGACCGGCCGCTTCTCCTATCGTCACTCGAATGCGCCAGTACTCCGCCGATCTGACCCCGCCGTGGAAGAAGCCCAAGCCCGTCCCCGAGGTCCCGGCGGAGCCCGGTCTGGTGGTGGAGGAGCCCGGCACCGGATTCTGCGGCGCGGTGATCCGCTGCGAGGCGGGCACGGTGACCCTGGAGGACCGCTTCGGCAAGCACCGGGTGTTCCCGTTGGAGCCGCGGGGGTTTCTGCTGGAGGGGCGGGTGGTGACCCTCGTGAGACCTTCGGCCGCTCCGGTACGTCCCACTCGTACCGCGTCCGGTTCGGTGGCCGTCCCCGGTGCACGCGCGCGTGTCGCTCGCGCCGGGCGGATCTATGTGGAGGGGCGGCACGACGCCGAGCTGGTGGAGAAGGTCTGGGGTGACGACCTGCGGATCGAGGGCGTGGTCGTGGAGTACCTGGAGGGTGTCGACGACCTGCCGACGATCGTGGCCGAGTTCGCGCCGGGTCCGGACGCGCGGCTGGGGGTGCTGGTGGACCACCTCGTGCCGGGCACGAAGGAGTGGCGGATCGCGGAGGCGGTGACGAGCGAGCACGCGTTGGTGGTGGGCCACCCGTACATCGACATCTGGGAGGCCGTGAAGCCGGCGTCACTGGGGATCGCGGGCTGGCCGCGGGTGCCGCGCGGGCAGGACTGGAAGACGGGGGTGTGCCAGGCGTTGGGATGGCCGTCGGAGAACACCGGGGCGGTGTGGCAGGCGATCCTGAAGCGGGTGGGGTCCTACAAGGACCTGGAGCCGGAGCTGCTGGGGCGGGTGGAGGAGCTGATCGACTTCGTCACGGTCGGTGGTGGGGCTTGACGCCCTTGCAGGTGCCGAACTCGGTGGTATCCAGTTGCATCTCCAGCATCCTCAGCGGCACCGGATCGTCGAACTTGGTCACCCGCTGCACCTGGTAGTCGGCTTCCTCACCCGTGCCAGTCGGCTCGGTGAGCAGTACACAGTGCCCCATGATCGGATCGATGATCAGATAGACGGGCACGCCGCCCGCTGCATAGATCGAACGCTTGACGACGTAATCACGCTCGACGCTCGTCTTGGACACGACCTCGACGACCATGCTGATGACCTTGGACGGCATCAGCTGCCCCTCACGCGGTCCGACGCCTCGCTCCACCAGTACGAGGTCCGGCAGGGGCTCGCTGGTCTCTTGAAGAATGGCGACGGCCACTGTCTGGAGCCTCCGCCAGTCCCGGCGCGGGAACTGATCGAGAACCGCTTCGACGATGTCGATATGCACCAGGTCTGGCGCCGCCATCATGACGATTTCCCCCCGGAGGAGCTCGGCCTTGTATCCCTCGGGAACCTCGAGGTTCTCGAAGAACTCCACGACATCGGTGGTCATCGGTCGGTCGTCCACAGCGGTCACTCCGCAGCCCTCCGGTTTCTGCCACCGTGCAACTACGGCGACAGCGTACGAACCAGGTTAGGGACCGAACCGACGTTCCGCACCGATTCACCCGCCAGGGTGATCAGTCCACCAAGTCCCTGACCACCGCATCCGCCAACAGCCGCCCCCGCAGCGTCAGCACAGCCCGCCCCTCCTCATAGGGCCCGCCCTCCAGCAGCCCCTCCCCCAGCGCCCGCTGGGAAGCCACCAACCCTTCCGCCCGCAGGAGCGAGAGCGGCACTCCCTCCCGCAGCCGCAGCTCCAGCAGGATCCGCTCCACCCGCCGGTCCTCCTCCGACAGGAGCTCCCGGCCGGCGCCCGGCGACCGCCCCTCCGACAGCGCCGCCGCATAAGCACCCGGGTGCTTCACGTTCCACCACCGCACCCCGCCCACGTGGGAATGCGCGCCCGGACCCGCACCCCACCAGTCGGCGCCCCGCCAGTACAGCTCGTTGTGCAGGCAGCGGGCCGCCTCCGAGGTCGCCCAGTTCGAGACCTCGTACCAGTCGAGGCCCGCCGCCGACATCACCTCGTCCGCGATCAGATAGCGGTCCGCGTGGACGTCGTCGTCCGTCATCGGGACCTCGCCCCGGCGGATGCGACGCGCCAGCTGGGTGCCCTCCTCGACGATCAGGGCGTACGCCGAGACATGGTCGGGCCCGGCGCCGAGCGCCGCCTCCAGCGAGGCCCGCCAGTCGTCGTCCGACTCGCCCGGGGTGCCGTAGATGA
The DNA here is from genome assembly GCF_053593775.1 of Streptomyces sp. NPDC002092. Lineage (NCBI taxonomy): Bacteria > Bacillati > Actinomycetota > Actinomycetes > Kitasatosporales > Streptomycetaceae > Streptomyces > Streptomyces sp. NPDC002092. Next base: position 87,600 of record NZ_JBSFDG010000008.1, on the reverse strand, counting down.
GGTCCAGGTTCACGTGCTCGAAGCCGGCCGCGCGGGCCTCCGCGACGCAGGCCTCCGGGCGACCTGGTGTGTGGGTACGGTCCAGGACCTTCAGCACGTGCTGCTTCGCGCTCTGCATGCCGAAGGAGACGCGGTTGAAGCCGCCCTGCCGCAAGACGGACAGATACGCCGGGTCCACCGACTCCGGGTTCGCCTCCGTCGTGACCTCCGCGTCCGCCGCCAGGCCGAACTCGTCGCGGATCGCCCCCAGCATCCGTACGAGATCGTCCGCGGCCAGCAGCGTCGGCGTACCGCCGCCCACGAAGACCGTGCGGACCTCGCGCGGGTCGTCGCCCAGCACCTTCCTGGCCAGGCGGATCTCGTCGATCAGGGTGTCCGCGTAGTTGTCACGGGAGGCGAGGACGCCGCCCGTGCCGCGCAGCTCCGTGGCGGTGTACGTGTTGAAGTCGCAGTACCCGCAGCGGGTCGCGCAGTACGGGACGTGCAGGTAGAAGCCGAGGGGGCGGTCGGGGGCCCCGGCGAGCGCGGAGGCGGGGAGTGCGCCGTCGGCGGGGACCGGCTCGCCGTCGGGGAGTGCGGAAGGCATGCCTTCCATTGTCCAGCACCGTTCGAAATGCTCACTCCGCCTGCAGCACCAGCAGCGCCAGGTCGTCCTCCGGCGGGCGCCCGCCGAACTCGTGGACCAGCCTGCGGATGCGTTCCGCGATCAGCTCGGCGCTCAGCCCGGCGCAGCCGGAGAGGGCGGTCGCGAGGCCGTCGGCGTCGTCGAACATGTCGGAGCCGGAGCGGCGCTCGGTCACGCCGTCCGTGACGCACAGGAGGCTGTCACCGGTGCGGAGCTCGAAGGTCTCGCTGGTGTACGTCTCGTCCTCGACGACGCCGAGCAGGGTCTGCGGGCGGGCGACCGTACGGACGCTGCCGTCGGGGCCGAGGAGCAGCGGCAGGGGATGCCCCGCGGAGGCGAGCGTGCAGCGGATGCCGCCGTCGAAGGGGGTCAGCTCGCCGTAGAGGAGGGAGAGGAAGCGGGTCTGCGGGCCGTCGCCGGGGGCCGGCGGCCGTACCAGGGCGCGGGCGGCGGCGTCCGCAGCCTCCGTCGCGTCGTCCAGGAGGAGGCGGTTGAGGCGGTCCAGGACGTCGGTGACGCGGTAGCCCTCGCGCGCGAGCAGACGCAGCCAGGGGCGGGCCAGTCCGATGACGACGGCGGCCTCGGGGCCCTTGCCCTGGACGTCGCCGACGGCGAAGCACCAGCGGCCGTCGCCGGCCGGGAAGAGGTCGTAGAAGTCGCCGCTGGGGCCGCCCTTGTCGCACGGTTCGTAGACGAGGGCGCTGCGTACGCCGGGGATCTCGGCGACGGCGGCGGGCAGCAGACCGCGCTGCAGGACCTGGCTGATGGTGGCCTGGCGGGCGTACTGGCGGGCCGCGCCGATGGCGAGCGCCACGCGGCGGCTGAGGTCCTCGACGAGCCCGGTGACCTCGTCGGGGAAGCGCAGCAGCCCGGCGCGTCCGATGACGAGCGTGCCGAGCGGCCGGCCGCCCGCGATCAGACGGTAGGCGAGCGCCGCGCCGTGCTCGTCGCGTACGTCGAGCGCCTCGCCGGGCCAGGGGTACGCGACCGGCCCGGACGTCCCCCAGTCCCGGCTGCTCCCCCACTCGCGGCTCCGCTCCGACGGGGGGACGGCCATGGCCGTCGGGACGTTCATCGCCTCCGGCGGATGCGGCGGGTCCTTCTCCAGGGCGCGGCGCAGTTCCTCGATGCGGTTCTCGCTGCAGTGCCAGACGCGGGCCAGGCGGGGCCCGGCGCCGCCGGTGCCGTCGGCCCAGCCTCCGCGGCCCATGGCCTCGTCCTCCAGCCACACCGCGCACCAGTCGGCGAGCCGCGGCACGATCAGCTGTCCGGCGAGTGCGGCGACCAGGTTCTCGTCGAGCTGCCCGGCCAGCAGATCGGACGCCTCGGCGAGGAAGGACAGGGCACCGCGGTGCAGCCAGTCCCGGTCGCGCTCGGCGCGCTGCGGGTCGGGCGCCAGTATCTCGGCGGCGCGCAGCCCGCGTTCCAGTGCCTGCCGGCCGGCGTGCGCCTCCGGCTCGCCCTGGGTCGGGTCGCGCTCGGCGGGCAGTCGCGCCCACACCGTCTTGCTGCCCCGGCGGAAGGTGACGCCCCAGGACTCGGCGAGCGTGGCGACCAGGCGCAGCCCGCGGCCGTACTCGGGTGTGCCGTACGGCACTTCGGCCGTCTCGTACGGCCCTTCGGCGTCGGAGTCGCGGGGTGCCCGGGAGGGGTGGTGGTCGGAGACCTCCACGACGAGGGCGGCGGGCGCCTCCTCCATGCGGCACTCCACCTCGACCTCGGTGCCCGCGTGCACGACGGCGTTGGTGACGAGTTCGCTGACGACGAGCACGGCGTCGTCGGCGAGCCGGTCGCTGAGGTGCTCGGCGCCGGGGAGCCCGGCCTCCGCCCAGTCGGCGAGCGTGGCGCGTACGAGGGCACGGGCGGAACCCGGTGCGAGGGGGCTGCCGGGCAGGCTCGTGTACGTCTGCGCACGCGGGTGCACCCTCCCGTGCTCGGTGGCGTGCAGGTGTGCAGGCGCATCGCAAGCGCAGGAAGCGGTCTCCCGTTGCGTCGGAATGGCCCCCATGGACAGCTCCCCGAGCGGTTCGGACGAATTCGCCTCAGTCGATGCCGACAGAGTGACAGACTGACCCCGCCCATAAGCGCCGAGTTACTGAAGTGGGCCGCCATGAGTGAGAACAGTGCTACGCGTGTGCTCGAAGACGGTCAAAAACCGGAACAACTCCGAGCATCGGAGCTGCGCCCGCTGCTCGCCGCGATGACCGCGGCCCGGGACGGCGACTTCACGAAGATTCCGGAGACGGGCCACGGGATGGTGGCCGAATTGACGGCCGTCTTCAACCAGATCATGGACCGCAGCACGCACTTCAACGGGGAAGTGCAGCGCGTGAAGCGGGAGTTGGTACGGCACGGTCGGCTCGACGAGCGGGTCACGGCGAGCCCCGGGCAGGGCGCCTGGACGTCCCGGGTCAACGATGTGAACCAGCTCCTCGACGCCCTGGTGGCCCCGGCGGCGAACGCGACGCGGGTGCTCGACGCGGTGGCCGGCGGCGATCTGACCCAGCGGGTCGACCTGCATGACGGCAACCGGCAGCTGCGCGGTGATCTGCGGCGGCTGGGCCGGGCCGTGAACAAGATGGTCGACCAGCTCTCCCTGTTCACGGGCGAGGTGACGCGGGTCGCGCGCGAGGTGGGCACCGAGGGGCGGCTCGGCGGGCGGGCCAAGGTGACGGGCCTGTCCGGCAGTTGGCGGGACGTGACCGAGGCCGTCAACACGATGGCGTCCCGGCTGACCGCGCAGGTGCGTGACATCGCCCTGGTGACGACGGCGGTGGCCCGCGGCGACCTGACCCGTACGGTCACCGTCGAGGCGACCGGTGAGCTGCTCGAACTGAAGCTGACCGTGAACACGATGGTCGACCAGCTGTCCGCCTTCGCCGACGAGGTGACGAGGGTCGCCCGCGAGGTCGGCACCGAGGGCCAGCTGGGCGGGCGGGCCCAGGTGCGGGGCGTCAGCGGGGTCTGGAAGGACCTGACCGACAACGTCAACTTCATGGCCTCGAACCTGACTTCGCAGGTCCGCAACATCGCCCAGGTGACCACCGCCGTCGCCAACGGCGACCTGAGCCAGAAGATCACGGTCGACGCGCAGGGCGAGATCCTGGAACTGAAGTCGACCATCAACACCATGGTGGACCAGCTGTCCGCCTTCGCCGACGAGGTGACGCGGGTCGCCCGCGAGGTCGGCACCGAGGGAAACCTCGGTGGCCGCGCCCAGGTGCGGGGCGTCTCCGGCGTCTGGAAGGACCTCACGGACAACGTCAACTTCATGGCGGACAACCTCACTTCGCAGGTCCGCAACATCGCCCTCGTCTCGACCGCGGTGGCCCAGGGCGACCTCGGCAAGAAGATCACGGTCGAGGCGAAGGGCGAGATCCTGGAGCTGAAGTCCACGATCAACACGATGGTGGACCAGCTGTCCGCCTTCGCGGACGAGGTCACCCGCGTGGCCCGCGAGGTCGGCACCGAAGGAAACCTCGGCGGCCAGGCGCAGGTGCGGGGCGTGTCGGGCGTCTGGAAGGACCTGACCGACAACGTCAACTTCATGGCGCTGAACCTGACTTCGCAGGTCCGCAACATCGCCCAGGTGACCACCGCCGTCGCCAACGGCGACCTCTCCAAGAAGATCACCGTCGACGCACGCGGCGAGATCCTGGAGCTGAAGGACACCGTCAACACGATGGTGGAGCAGCTGCGCGCCTTCGCCGACGAGGTGACCCGCGTGGCCCGCGAGGTCGGCACCGACGGCCGGCTCGGCGGCCGCGCCCAGGTGCTCGGAGTGTCCGGTGTGTGGCGGGACCTGACCGACAACGTCAACTACATGGCGGACAACCTGACTTCGCAGGTGCGGAACATCGCCCAGGTGACGACCGCCGTCGCCAACGGCGACCTCTCCAAGAAGATCGACGTCGACGCGCGCGGAGAGATCCTGGAGCTGAAGACCGCCATCAACACGATGGTCGACACCCTCTCCTCCTTCTCCTCCGAGGTCACCCGCGTGGCCCGCGAGGTCGGCTCCGAGGGCCAACTCGGCGGTCAGGCACGGGTCGAGGGCGTCTACGGCACCTGGAAGCGCCTGACGACGAACGTGAACGAGCTGGCGTCGAACCTCACCACCCAGGTCCGCGCGATCGCCGAGGTCGCCTCCGCCGTGGCCCAGGGCGACATGTCCCGCTCCATCACCGTGGAGACCCAGGGCGAGGTCGCCGAACTGAAGGACAACATCAACCTGATGGTGGCCAATCTCCGCGAGACCACCCGTGCCAAGGACTGGCTGGAGTCCAACCTGGCCCGCCTGGCCGCGCTGATGCAGGGCCACCGCGACCTGATGGAGGTCGCCGACCTGCTGCTGCGCGAGCTGACCCCGCTGGTGAACGCCCAGTACGGCGCGTTCTTCCTGGCCGACCCGGACGAGGAGAGCGCCGGGCTGCGCACCGCCGTACCCACGAAGGGACTCGCCTTCATCGCCGGCTACGGCTCGGCCCAGGGCACGACCATCGAGACCGGCGGCCTCCCGGTGCACGGACTGGTCCGGCAGGCGGCCCGGGAGAAGAAGCGGATCCTCGTCGAGGAGGCCCCGCCGGACTACATCAAGATCAACAGTGGGCTCGGCGAGGCGGCCCCCACCAGCGTCGTCATCATCCCGATCCTCTTCGAGGACAAGCTCCTCGGCGTGATCGAGCTGGCCTCCTTCTCCCGCTTCTCCGACGTGCACCTCGCGTTCTTCGACCAGTTCGTGAACACCATCGCCGTCGCGATCAACACGATCATCGCCAACTCCCGTACGGAGTCCCTGCTCGGCGAGTCCCAGCGCCTGGCCATGCAGCTCCAGGAACGCTCGGACGAACTCCAGAAGCAACAGGCCGAGTTGCAGCGCTCCAACGCCGAACTGGAGGAGAAGGCAGCCCTGTTGGCCACCAGCTCCCAGTACAAGTCGGAGTTCCTGGCGAACATGTCGCACGAGCTGCGCACCCCGCTGAACTCCCTGCTGATCCTGGCGAGGCTGCTCTCCGACAACCCGGACGGCCATCTCACCGATCAGGAAGTGCAGTTCGCGACGACGATCCACCGCTCCGGCTCGGACCTCCTCCAGCTGATCAACGACATCCTGGACCTGTCGAAGATCGAGGCCGGCCGCATGGACGTACGCCCCAAGAAGCTGCCGCTCATCAAGCTCCTCGACTACGTCCACGCCACCTTCCGCCCGCTCACGCTCGACCGTGGCCTCGCCTTCGAGGTGGCGGTCGGCGAGGACGTGCCGCGCGAGATGTACTCGGACGAGCAGCGCCTCCAGCAGATCCTGCGCAACCTGCTCTCCAACGCGATCAAGTTCACCGCGTCGGGCCGGGTCGAGCTGCGCGTGACCCGGATCAAGGACCCCGAGCGCCTCCATGTCCGCGACAGCGACGACGTGATCGCCTTCGCCGTCACGGACACCGGCATCGGCATCGCGCCCGAGAAACTCCCGGTGATCTTCGAGGCGTTCCAGCAGGCCGACGGCACCACCAACCGCAAGTACGGCGGCACCGGCCTCGGCCTGTCCATCAGCCGGGAGATCGCGGGCCTGCTCGGCGGCCGTATCGTCGCCACCAGCGAGCCCGGCAAGGGGTCCACCTTCACGCTGTACGTCCCCGTCGTCAGCCCCGGCCACCCGGCGACCGGACCGGCCCCCGAGGAACATGCGCTACCGATGCCGGAACAGCTGTCCGCCGAGCCGTACACCGCCACGCACGAGGTGGACGACTCCTGGCCGGCCCCCACCAAACTGGAGGCCTGGAAGACGGGCCGGCCGGGTCAAGTCCTGCCCGGGCGGCGGGTGTTGATCGTCGACGACGACATCCGCAACGTCTTCGCCCTCACCCATGTCCTCGGCCGCGTCGGCATGCCGGTCCTGTATGCGGAGAACGGCCGCGAGGGCATCGAGACGCTGGAGCGCAACCCGGACGTCGAACTGGTCCTGATGGACATCATGATGCCGGAGATGGACGGCTACGAGACCATCGCCGCCATCCGCCGCACCCCCCGCTGGTCCGGTCTGCCGATCGTCGCCCTGACCGCCAAGGCGATGCCCGGAGACCGCGAGAAGTCCATCGGCCGGGGCGCGAACGACTACGTACCGAAGCCGGTGGACGTCGATCAGCTGCTGACGGTCGTCTGCGCACTGCTGGATCCGGAGGGCGCGGACGAGACCACCGACACCACTGCCCCGCAGCCGGGCACGACCGAGGAAGCGGCGGCAGGGCCGAACACCGAATGAGGCACACTCATCATGAGCGCTGAGGCAACGACCAACGAGCGCGCCAGCATCCTCCTCGTGGACGACATGGAGGACAACCTGATCGCGCTGGAGGCCGTCCTGGGGTCCCTCAACGAGCCGCTGGTACGCGCACGTTCGGGCGAGGAGGCGATGAAGGCACTGCTGCGACGGCACTTCGCCCTCGTCCTGCTCGACGTCCGCATGCCCGGCATGGACGGATTCGAGACGGCCGCCAACATCAAGCGGCTCGACCAGACCAAGGACGTCCCGATCATCTTCCTGACCGGCGCGGAGGACGACTCCGGCTACGCGTTCCGCGGCTACGCCACAGGAGCCGCGGACTACCTGACCAAGCCCTTCGACCCCTGGGTCCTCCGGGCAAAGGTCACCGTCTTCCTGGACCTGCACAGAAAGAACCAGCAACTGGAACGCCTGGTGGCACAGGAGCAGGCGGATTACGGGGAGGTGGGCAGCCGGCTGGCCGAACTGGAAAGCCAGCTGGACCCGGAGAAGCCCCCGGACCTGGCAGCACTGCGTGTGCAGGTCCGGGAGCTACGGGAACTTGTAGCCAGGGGCCGCGGCTTCTAGCTTTTGGCTTTTAGGGGCGCGGGGCTGTATCGATGTGCGGCTCCGCCGCGCGGGCGCGATCAACCACGACGAACCGTCAGTCGCGAAGCAACCCGCACCACCCCCTACGCCTCCCGCGTACCGGCGTACATCTCATCAATGAGGTGCTTGTACTCCCGCTCGACAACCGGCCGCTTCAGCTTCAGGCTCGGCGTGATCTCACCGTGCTCCACATCGAGATCCCGCGGCAGCAGCCGGAACTTCTTGACCGTCTGCCACCGCTGAAGCCCCTCGTTGAGTTCCTTGACGTACCCCTCGATGAGAGCAACCGTCGCAGGCTCGGCGACGACCTCGGCGTACGACTTGCCCGCCAGGCCGTTCTCCGAAGCCCACTGCAAGATGGACGGCTCGTCCAAAGCGATCAGCGCCGTGCAGAAGTTCCGGTCGGCCCCGTGCACCAGGATGTTGGACACGTACGGGCACACCGCCTTGAACTGACCCTCGACCTCGGCGGGCGCGATGTACTTGCCGCCGGACGTCTTGATGAGGTCCTTCTTGCGGTCGGTGATGCGCAGATACCCGTCGGGCGACAACTCACCGATGTCACCGGTGTGGAACCAGCCGTCCGACTCCAGCACCTCGGCGGTCTTCTCGGGCAGCCCGTGGTAGCCCTCCATGATGCCCGGGCTGCGCAGCAGGATCTCGCCGTCGTCCGCGATCCGCACCTCCGTGCCGGGCAGCGGCTTGCCGACCGTGCCGGTGCGGTAGGCCTCGCCGGGGTTCACGAAGGAGGCCGCCGAGGACTCCGTGAGGCCGTAGCCCTCGAGGATGTGGATGCCGGCGCCGGAGAAGAAGTAGCCGATCTCGGGCGCGAGCGCGGCCGACCCGGAGACACACGCCCGCAGGTTCCCGCCGAACGCCTCGCGGATCTTGGCGAAGACCAGCGCGTCGGCGACCTTGTGCTTGGCGCCGAGCGAGAACGGGACGGAGGCCGTGCCGGTGCGCCGGAAGTTGTCCTGCGCGACCTTGGCGTACTCGCGGGCGACCCCGGCCGCCCACTGGAAGATCTTGTACTTGGCGCCGCCGCCGGCCTTCGCCTTGGCCGCGACCCCGTTGTAGACCTTCTCGAAGATGCGCGGGACGGCCGCCATGTACGTCGGCTGCACGACCGGCAGATTCTCGATGATCTTGTCGACGCGGCCGTCGACAGCGGTGACGTGCCCGACCTCGATCTGCCCCGAGGTGAGGACCTTGCCGAAGACGTGCGCGAGCGGCAGCCAGAGGTACTGCACGTCCTCGGCGCTGATCAGGCCGGTCGCGGAGATCGCCTTCGCCATGTACGACCAGTTGTCGTGCGGCAGCCGCACACCCTTGGGGCGGCCGGTCGTGCCCGAGGTGTAGATCAGGGTCGCGAGCTGATCGGACGTGATCGCACCGACCCGCTCCTTGATCAGCTCGGGGTCCTTCTCAAGACGGGCGGCGCCACGGGCCTCCAGCTCGGAGAGCGTGAGCACCCAGTCACTGGTCTCGACGCCTGCCGGGTCGATCACCACGACATGGCTGAGGTCGGGCAGCTCGGCGCGCTTCTCGACCGCCTTGGCGAGCTGGGCCGCATCCTCCGCGATCAGCACCCGGCTGTCGGAGTCGGAGAGGATGAACGCCGACTCGTCCGCGTTGGTCTGCGGGTAGACGGTGGTGGTCGCCGCACCGGCGCACAGGATACCGAGGTCGGCGAGGATCCACTCGACCCGGGTGGAGGCGGCGAGCGCCACGCGCTGCTCGGGCTGCACGCCCAGTTCGATCAGACCGGCCGCGATCGCGTAGACCCGCTCCGCTGCCTGCGCCCAGCTGAGCGACTTCCAGTCGTCGGGGCCCTCACCGGAGGCGGGCGCCACCGGGTAGCGGTAGGCCTCCGCGTCCGGTGTGGCTGCAACGCGTTCCAGGAAGAGGGTCGCCACGCTCGGCGGACGGTTCTCGATCAGTGTCTGTGTGTCGCTCACGACATCCTCCGGGGCCCGCGGCAGCGCGGCTGGCTCAAGTGCGGCGGTATTGACTGCGGCTGTATCCACTCGCGAACCGTTGTTTAACTCGCGAGTAACTATCGAGCAGAGATCAGGGTAGAGCCCGACCGGCCGGTTCGTAAGGGGCAGCGGCCTGTCACTTCATACAGAGAGCGACACTACGCACGCGTAGGGGCTCGCCGCACTTTCGTACGCCGAGCCCCTGTTGTGTCCGGATTGGTGCCGCAACCCGTCGTTACCCACGGTTACCCGTGGTTACTTCTTGCCCTTGCCCGACCCCGCGCTGTCATCGCTGGAGAGCACGGCGATGAACGCCTCCTGAGGAACCTCCACGGAACCCACCATCTTCATCCGCTTCTTGCCCTCCTTCTGCTTCTCAAGGAGCTTGCGCTTACGGGAGATGTCGCCGCCGTAGCACTTGGCGAGGACGTCCTTGCGGATGGCGCGGATGGTTTCGCGGGCGATCACCCGGGAGCCGATGGCGGCCTGGATGGGCACCTCGAAGGCCTGCCGCGGGATGAGTTCGCGCAGCTTGGCGACGAGCCGCACACCGTAGGCGTAGGCCGCGTCCTTGTGGGTGATGGCGGAGAAGGCGTCGACCTTGTCGCCGTGCAGCAGGATGTCGACCTTGACCAGGCTGGAGGTCTGCTCGCCGGTGGGCTCGTAGTCCAGCGAGGCATAGCCCCGGGTCTTCGACTTCAGCTGGTCGAAGAAGTCGAAGACGATCTCGGCGAGGGGCAGCGTGTAGCGGATCTCGACGCGGTCCTCGGACAGGTAGTCCATGCCGAGGAGGGTTCCGCGCCGGGTCTGGCACAGCTCCATGATCGAGCCGATGAACTCACTGGGGGCGAGGATCGTGGCGCGTACGACGGGCTCGTACACCTCGTTGATCTTGCCCTCGGGGAACTCACTGGGGTTGGTGACCGTGTGCTCGGTCCCGTCCTCCATGAGCACGCGGTAGACCACGTTGGGCGCGGTCGCGATCAGGTCGAGCCCGAACTCGCGCTCCAGCCGCTCCCGGATGACGTCGAGGTGCAGCAGCCCCAGGAAACCGACGCGGAAGCCGAAGCCGAGCGCGGCCGAGGTCTCCGGCTCGTAGACGAGCGCCGCGTCGTTGAGCTGGAGTTTGTCGAGGGCGTCACGCAGCTCGGGGTAGTCGGAGCCGTCCAGCGGATACAGCCCGGAGAAGACCATCGGCTTGGGGTCCTTGTACCCGCCTAGGGCCTCGGTCGCGCCGTTGTGCAGGCTGGTGATCGTGTCACCGACCTTGGACTGACGTACGTCCTTCACGCCGGTGATGATGTAGCCCACCTCACCGACGCCGAGACCGTCGGCGGGGAGCATCTCCGGCGAGTTGGTCCCGATCTCCAGCAGCTCGTGCGTGGCGTTGGTGGACATCATCCGGATGCGCTCGCGCTTGTTGAGCTGCCCGTCGATGACTCGTACGTACGTCACGACGCCGCGGTAGGAGTCGTAGACCGAGTCGAAGATCATGGCGCGGGCGGGGGCTTCGGCGACGCCGAGCGGTCCGGGGATCTCCTTGACCACCTTGTCGAGGAGCGCGTCGACGCCGAGACCGGTCTTGGCGGACACCCGCAGCACGTCGTCCGGGTCGCAGCCGACGAGGTTCGCGAGCTCCTCGGCGAACTTCTCGGGCTGCGCGGCCGGCAGGTCGATCTTGTTCAGTACGGGGATGATCGTGAGGTCGTTCTCCATCGCCAGGTACAGGTTGGCGAGGGTCTGGGCCTCGATGCCCTGGGCGGCGTCGACGAGGAGGACGGTCCCCTCGCAGGCGGCGAGCGACCGCGAGACCTCGTAGGTGAAGTCGACGTGCCCCGGGGTGTCGATCATGTTGAGGATGTGCGTGTTGCCGGGCTCATGGGTCGGAGCCCAGGGCAGCCGCACCGCCTGGGACTTGATCGTGATGCCACGCTCGCGCTCGATGTCCATCCGGTCGAGGTACTGAGCACGCATCTGCCGCTGCTCGACCACACCGGTCAGCTGGAGCATCCGGTCGGCGAGCGTGGACTTGCCGTGGTCGATGTGCGCGATGATGCAGAAATTGCGGATCAGAGCCGGGTCGGTACGGCTCGGCTCGGGCACATTGTTAGGGGTCGCGGGCACGCAGGGTCCTGTCTCTTGAGGCGCCTTATGCCTCGGGTCGGATCGATACGTAGGTTCCATGGTCCCACGGGTGGCGACCGGGGACCGTTTTGGGCCGCCGGGACCGCCACTGGTACTCTGGGTGGCTGTGTCTCATGCCCTCTCAGCGCGAGGCACAACTCCCAAGAAATCACCTGGTACGGGACCCGGTATCTCCTGCATCTCCTGCACGGAGTACTCCTGGCCCTGTGCCTGAACCTGAAAAGGCTCAATCAGTGGCGAACATCAAGTCCCAGATCAAGCGGATCAAGACCAACGAGAAGGCCCGGCAGCGCAACAAGGCCGTCAAGTCCTCCCTGAAGACCGCGATCCGCAAGGCCCGCGAGGCCGCTGCCGCGGGTGACGTCGAGAAGGCCACCGAGTACCAGCGCGCTGCTGCGCGTCAGCTCGACAAGGCCGTCTCGAAGGGCGTCATCCACAAGAACCAGGCCGCCAACAAGAAGTCGGCGCTTGCTTCCAAGGTCGCCTCCATCAAGGGCTGAACCTCTTACTGATCTGACCGGTCCCACGGGACCGAACCGCCGGAAGGACCCAGAGCGGGCCCTCTCTCATCCGCCCCCGACCGGCACCAAGGATCCGCGCGCGGCCTGCGTTCGCCACGCGGGCGCGGATCCGACAGCTTGAGCCGAAGGCCCCGGCACCCAGCCCTTCCCCAGGGCGGGATGCCGGGGCCTTCGGCATTCTTGGCCGTACTTCTCGACGGCGGGCCCTACGCCCGCCCCCGGGACCGGGCGGCGCGGGCGATCACCACGACCGCCTTCTCCAGCGCGTACTCGGGATCGTCCCCGCCCCCCTTCACTCCCGCATCCGCCTCGGCGACGGCCCGCAGGGCGACCGCAACCCCGTCCGGCGTCCACCCCCGCATCTGCTGTCGCACCCGGTCGATCTTCCACGGCGGCATCCCCAGCTCACGCGCCAGGTCGGCCGGCCGCCCCCCACGCGCGGACGAGAGCTTCCCGATCGCCCGCACGCCCTGCGCCAGCGCACTGGTGATCATCACGGGTGCCACCCCGGTGGCCAGGGACCACCTGAGCGCCTCCAGTGCCTCGGCAGCCCGTCCCTCCACGGCCCGGTCGGCAACCGTGAAGCTCGACGCCTCGGCCCGCCCCTTGTAGTAGCGCCCGACGACGGCCTCGTCGATGGTCCCCTCGACGTCGGCGACCAGCTGGGAGACGCCGGAGGCCAGCTCCCGCAGATCGCTCCCGATGGCGTCGACGAGCGACTGGCAGGCCTCGGGCGTGGCAGATCGCCCGGCCGCCCTGAACTCCCCGCGCACGAAGGCCAGCCGATCCGCCGGCTTGGTCATCTTCGGACACGCCACCTCCCGCGCCCCGACCTTGCGCGCGGCGTCGAGAAGGGCCTTGCCCTTGGCCCCGCCCGCATGCACCAGCACGAGGGTGATCTCCTCGGCGGGCGCCCCGAGATAGGCCTTCACGTCCTTGACCGTGTCGGCGGAAAGATCCTGGGCATTGCGTACGACCACGACCTTGCGCTCGGCGAAGAGCGAGGGGCTGGTCAGCTCGGCGAGCGTGCCGGGCTGCACCTGCTCCGGTGTCAGGTCACGTACGTCCGTGTCGGCGTCGGCGGCCCTGGCGGCGGCCACCACCTCCTGCACGGCACGGTCGAGCAGGAGGTCCTCCTGGCCCACGGCAAGCGTCACCGGGGCGAGAGGGTCGTCTTCAGCAGTCTTCCTGGCCATCGCGACAAGCATGGCACGCCACACTGACAACGCGGTCGCCACGACCGTTCCCCGAAGGGGCGCGGGGCGTAAAGATGTGCGGCTCCGCCGCGTGGGCGCGACCAGCCACGTCGGACCCGACGCTCACCCTTCAGTTCCATGGCGCCCTCGGCGGAGCGCTACGGCTCCTCCCGCCACCCGTCCCACTCCCCCGCGAACGCATCAAGCTCCCCGGGGTCCAGCCGCCCGTCCTCGTCGCGCAGGACGACCAGCCACTGGGCGTCCTCCGCGTCGTCCTCACCGGCCAGGGCGTCCCGTACGAGCTGCGGTTCCTCGGCCACCCCGAACCGCTCCCCGAGCGCCTCGGCCACCGCCTCCGCGGCATCACGGTCGGGCAGCACCAGCACATGTCTCACATCGCTCACGGCAGCCATTGTCCGGCACCCGCGACGGGCGCCGGCGGGTCACCCTTTGCGCACGATCTGCACGTCGAGGTCGACCCGGATGCTCGGCCCCACCACCGCGATCCCCCGCGCCAGCATGGTCTGCCAGCTCACGGTGAAGTCGTCCCGGTGCAGTTCCGTGGTGGCCCGGCAGGCCGCCCGCACCTCGCCCTCCATGCCGTTGCCGAGCCCGAGGTACTCGGTGTCGAGCGTGACCGTACGCGTCACACCGTGCAACGACAGCGCACCCGTGACCGCCCACCGGTTCCCGCCCTTGTGCACGAACCGCTCGCTGTAGAACTCCAGCGTCGGAAAGCGCGCTACGTCCAGGAAGTCACCGGAGCGCAGATGCTCGTCCCGCATCCGGACGTTCGTGTCGATGGACGCCGCGTCGATCACCACATGCATCGCCGACTGCTCCACCGGCTCGGTGATCCGGACGGCTCCGGCGAAGGAGTTGAACCGGCCGTGGATCCGGGCCAGCCCGATGTGCCGCGCGGTGAACCCGATCGAGGAATGCGTGGGCTCGATCTCCCAGTCGCCCGCCGGCGGCAGCTCCGGCGGCCTCGCGACCTGAAGCGTCACATCCCCCAGCGAGGCGAGCGCGTTCTCCCCGACGGTCGCGCTGGCCCGGTAGGGCGTGTATCCCTCGGCGGACACCGCGAGCCGGTACTCCCCGGCGGGCACCGTGGTCACGAACGCCCCGTAGGGATCCGTCTCCCCGCCGACCACCTTGCGCCCCATGGCGTCGCTGACCGCGAACTCCGCGTGCTTCACGGGCTCGTGGACCGGATCCAGCACCCGGCAGCTCAGCACCCCGGCACTCGGCGGGATCTGCACCGCCGCCAGGGGACTCGTCCGTTGCACCCTGTTCGTTCGGTTTCCCAGCCAGCGGCCGAACATCCACGCCACCCCTGTGCGCCTCGACATCTTCTGTTGCCGAAGAGACATTCGATCACCGATGCGGCTTTCGAGGCAACACGCAGTGTCTACGCACGAGTAGCAACGACTGACCCCCCTCTGGGCCCATGTGACGCCATGTGACCTCAATCAGTCACCGCGAGGGGATTTCGCACAGTCGGCACACGGGCGAGTTCGATCCCGAACCGCTCCCGGTACGCCGCGAGCACCTCCTCGTCCGTGCCCAACTCCCGCTCCTGACGCGCCCCGTCGGCACCCGTGTCCTTGAACGTGCGCCCGCTGAGCGTGATCCTCCCTCCGTCCTCCGTCACCCTTGAGCACACCAGCGACTGCACGAAGTGCGACGCCGGCGAGGTGCTGTGCCACCACGCCCCGGCCACGAAGTCGCCGAGCTCACGGGGCCGCACCTCCAGCCGGTACTGCGGCCTGCCGTTCACGACCACGTCCAGGTCCGGTCCCGCCTCGACGATCCGGAAGCTGCCGCCGGGATCCTTCTGCTCCCCCCTGTCCCCGAACGCCAGCGGGTAGTGGCTGTGCGCCCCGAAGCCCACGTCCGCCAGCCACTCGCTCCCGTCCGACGCCCGAACCCGCAGCGCGAGATGGTCGTACGGGATCCCGAGCCGCCCCTCGTCCCCGTGCACCCGCGCCGCGAGCAGCGTGACCTCGAACCCCAGCGCGCCCAGCAAGGCCCCGAACGCGCCGTTGAGTTCGTAGCAGAACCCGCCCCGCCGTGCCCCCACCACCTTGTCCAGCAGCCGCTCCTCCTCCAGCACGATCTCCTCGCCGAGGTGGATCGAGAGGTTCTCGAAGGGCACTGTCCGCAGGTGGCGCAGGTGCAGCTCGCGCAGCACGTCGGCGGTGGCGCCGGCGGCCGGCTTCGGGCGTTCGGCTCCCAGGTGGCGGAGGTAGGCATCGACCTGTGCTGCATTCATGTCCTCAGTCTCGCGCCACCCCCAGCTCCCTGCCTTCCCCCGCGACCGCGAGGGCCCCGTCCCGGTCCGTCCGCAGCACCACCGCGCCCTCGGCCTGCAGAGCCGCGACCGTGCTGGGGGCCGGATGGCCGTACATGTTGTGCTCCCCGCAGCTGATCAACGCGATCCGCGGCGCCACCCTGCGCATCAGCTCCGGGTCCTGGTACGCCGAACCGTGATGGGCCACCTTGAGCACGTCCACACCGCCGAGCAGCGCGCCCTGCGGCGATCTCAACAGCGCCTGCTGGGCGGGCGGTTCGAGATCCCCGAGCAGCAGCAGCCGCAGTCCGCCCGACCTGGCGAGCAGGGCGACACTGGCGTCGTTCGGGCCGTCCGGGTCCGGTGCCGGGCGGGGCGGGGGCCACAGCACCTGCCAGGAGAGCGAGCCGGTCCGGCGCTGCTCCCCGGCCACGGCGTGGGTGAGCGGGATGTGCCGTGCCGCCGCCTCCTTCCGTACGAACCGCGCCTGGTCCGCGGGTTCTTCGAAGTCCGTCGTCTCGATCGCGCCCACCGGACGTCCGCGCAGCACACCGGGCAGCCCGGCCACGTGGTCGGCGTGGAAGTGGGTGAGGACGACCAGGGGGATCCTGGTGATGCCGAGGGTGCGCAGGCAGTGGTCGACGAGCGTGGGATCGGGCCCGGCGTCCACGACCACGCCGCTGCCGTCCCCCGCCGCGAGGACCGTCGCATCGCCCTGCCCCACATCGCACATGGCGAACCGCCACCCGGGCGGCGGCCATCCCGTGATCACTCTGGTCAGCGGTGGCGGCTGCACGACGACGAGCACGAGCAGCACCCCGCAGGCAGCGCACCACCACGGGTGTCTCAGCAGCCTTCGGCCGATCAGCAGCGCGGTCACCGTGACCAGGGCGAGCAGCGCCGCCCCGCTCCAAGTGCCCGGCCAGTCCACTCCCCCGCCGGGCAGGGCGGCTCCCGTCCGGGCGATGCCCGCGATCCAGCCCGTCGGCCAACTCGCGCACCAGGCCAGCGCCTTGGCCACCGGCATCAGCACGGGCGCCGTCGCCAGCGCCGCGAAGCCCAGCACGGTGGCGGGCGCCACCGCGATCTCGGCGAGCAGATTGCACGGCACCGCCACCAGGCTCACCCGCGCCGACAGCACGGCGACGACGGGCGCGCACAACACCTGCGCCGCGGCCGCTGCGGCCAGCCCCTCGGCGAGCCTCGGCGGGACCCGGCGCCGGCGCAGTGCCTCGCTCCAGCGGGGCGCGAGCGTGAGCAGGGCGCCGGTCGCCAGTACCGAGAGCAGGAAGCCGTAACTCCGGGCCAGCCAGGGGTCGTACAGCACGAGGAGCAGGACCGCCGTCGCCAGCGCCGGGATGAGCGATCTGCGGCGTCCGGTGGCCAGGGCCAGCAGGACGACGGCACCGCAGGCCGCGGCCCGCAGCACACTCGGATCCGGTCTGCACACGATCACGAAGGCGAGTGTGAGGGCGCCTCCGAGCAGCGCGGTCGTCCTGAGCGGGATCCCGAGCCTGGGTGCGAGTCCGCGGCGCTCCACCAGTTGAGCCGTTCCGGCCGGCCCGATGAGCAGGGCGAGGATGATCGTGAGGTTGCTTCCGGACACGGCGAGCGTGTGGGCGAGGTCGGTCTCCTTGAACGCCTCGTCCAGCTCCGGGGTGATGCGCGAGGTGTCCCCCACGACCAGGCCGGGCAGCAGCGCCCTGGCATCCGCCGGGAGCCCCTCGGTCGCCTTCCGCAGCCCGGCCCGCAACCGCCCCGCGAACCGCTGCACCCCCGACGGACCGCAAACCACCTCCGGCGCGGTCTTCCCCCGCACCCGCAGCACGGCCGCGACCCGGTCGCCCTCGACCGCCGCGGGTGCCAACCGCGCGACGACCCGCACCCGCGTGGAGGGCAACAGCTCGAGCCACGGCGACCGAGGTGGCCCCGCCCCTCCGGCACCACGTGACCCCGCGTCGACGACGACCAGCACGGGCGCCCGCGTCACCGCCGCGGTCCCGCCCGCCCCCTCCACCCGCCGCACCTCGCCCTCGATCAGCACGGAGGCCGGGGCGACATGGTCCCCGCTGATCCGGGGCCGGCTGAGCCGTGGGTCGGAGCCGACCTCGACCTCGGCGGTCACGGTGGCGTACCGCCGCGCCAGATCCGGCACGGGGCCACGCCGGACGTCGGCACCGTGCAGCCCCGCGGACACGGCGGCCGCGGCGACGCAGAGCAGCACGGCGGCGACGGAGACCCGCGGCCACGCTGCACGCTCCGGTCGACCCCCCGCCTGCGAAGCCCGGACCGCGGGCACAGGCAACGGCGCCGACTGCTCGGGCATGGGACCGCGGCCCTGGCTGGCACCGGCGGGAGCGCCGGTCGCCCACAGGTCACCGGCGGGAGCACCGCCACGCTGCCGGCTACCGCCGGAGTTTCCACCCCAGGCGCCGCCACCGTCGCCGTAACCGCCCTGACCCTGCCCACCGCGGCTTCCTCCGCCGCCCGCTGCCCGTCTCCGCACGAGCAGCAGCGCACCGGCCGCGAGGAGGCACACCACCGCCGTGCTCATCACCCACGCCGCCGTCGCGTCCAGCATCACCGCAGCCGTCGCCCAGACCACGAGTGCGGGCGGTACGAGGCGCAGGTCTGTCGGCCCTTCCTGTCGGGGGTGAGCGGCTCCCAGCCGTCCTGAGGAGGCGGCGTGGACGGCCGCGCGTCCGGCCTGAGGATCGGGAGCGCGCCTCATGGCCGTACGAGATTCCGGAGATCGGCGAAGCGGCGGTCACCGATGCCGTTGACCTCGCGCAGCTGGTCCACCGAGCGGAAGCCCCCGTGTTGCGTGCGGTAGTCGACGATGTTCTGGGCCAGTACGGGTCCGACGCCCGGCAGGGTCTCGAGCTGCTCCAGGGTGGCAGTGTTCAGCGGGACCGGAGCGGCGGGTGCGGCGCCCGCCGCCGAACCGGCCGGGACACCGGGAGCCGCAGCGGGCGCCGGGGCGGCGGGACCGCCGACCATCACCTGCTCCCCGTCCACGAGGAAACGGGCCCGGTTCAGCCCGTCGGTGCTCGTGCCGGGACGCACCCCACCGGCCGCGCGCAACGCGTCGGCCACGCGTGAACCGGCGGGCAGGCGATGGATCCCGGGCTCGCGGACCTTGCCGCTGACGTCCACGACGATCTCGGCCCCGGCCGTGCCTGCGGCACTCGGCGCCCCGCGCGAAGCCTCCGGACCTGGCCGCCCGTTCCCCTTCCGTTCGGCGAAGGGAGCCGCCGCCCGCACCACCTCGGGCGCCCGCACGGACTGTGTCCGCCCGGCCCAGAAGTGCTGGACGGCGAACACCGCGGCAACGACGAGCAGCACCGAGAGCGCGACCACGCTCCGCCGCTCCAGACCGCACCTCGCCTGCAGCCACAGCGGCATCCGCTCCCGCAGCGCAAGCCCCGCCCGCATGCGCCAGGCCTCTGCGGACCGGTGATCGTCCGGGCTCTCAGCGGTCACCCCGCCCACGGGATCGTTGCTCTCCTCGACGGTCGCGAGCGGCGGGCCTGCCCCCGACTCCCGCCATTCCCCCGCCCGTTCGGGGAAGAGCACCTCCGCACGCCGTCGGAGGTCCTCCGCCGGCGCATGCCGGTGCCGATGCCGGACCCGGCTGCGGGCCAGGGGGCGACGATGACGGAGCCGGCCGTCGGATGCGGGGCTGCGCCCCGGACCACTGGTCGCGGTCGCTGTGCGTGAACGTGATCGAAGTGCCATGCCACGACGATGGGGCACTCCGCCACCCTCGCGATGATCTTGCTCAATTCCCGGGGATTACCCACCAGTTGTGGATAACTTCGTCCCTCACACGGGTGAGAGCGCAGGGGCGCCGAGCCGTCACCGCGGCGAGACCACGACCCCCAGCAGCCCGGGCCCGGTGTGCGCCCCGATCACCGCCCCGACCTCACTCACATGCAGATCGGCCAGCCCGGACACCCGCGCCCTGAGCCGGTCCGCGAGGGCCGACGCCCGCTCGGGGGCGGCGAGATGGTGGACGGCGATGTCGACCTGGGCGCTGCCGGCGCGGTCGGCCGCGATCTCCTCGAGGCGGGCGATCGCCCTGGACGCCGTCCGGACCTTCTCCAGGAGTTCGATACGGCCGCCGTCCAGCTGCAGCAACGGCTTCACGGCGAGCGCCGAGCCCAGCAGCGCCTGCGCGGCGCCGATCCGGCCGCCGCGGCGCAGATAGTCGAGGGTGTCGACGTAGAAGTAGGCGGATGTGCCCGAGGCCCGCTTCTCCGCGGCCGTGACGGCCTCGTCCACCGTGCCGCCCGCCTCCGCCGCCTCGGCTGCGGCGAGCGTGCAGAACCCGAGCGCCATCGCGACCGCCCCGGTGTCCACCACCCGCACCGGCACCGGCGCCTCACGCGCCGCGAGGACCGCCGCGTCGTACGTGCCGGACAGTTCGGCGGAGAGGTGGAGGGAGACGATGCCGGTGGCGCCGGACTCGGCGACCTTGCGATAGGTCTCGGCGAAGAGCTGGGGGCTGGGGCGCGAGGTGGTGACGGGGCGCCGCTTCTGCAGTGCCTGGGCCAGGGAGCGCGTCGAGATCTCGGTGCCCTCGTCCAGTGCCTGGTCGCCGAGGACCACGGTCAGGGGCACCGCTGTGATGCCGTGGCGCTCCATCGTCCGCGGCGGCAGGTAGGCCGTTGAATCGGTGACGATCGCGACATGGCGGGACATGAGCTGGAGGTTACCTGCCGTAGCGCCCGGACGGCAGCCCGGCCCCTCTCACCTGGTCTGCCCTTGACCGGATCAAGTAGTGCTCTCGGGGCGGGGTTTCTTCTGCCAGGGGTAGGCGGGGCGCCGTCCGGGCGGGGTGATGGCGGGCCGCGCCGCCTCCTCGGCGGTGCTGGACCGGGACCCGTCGGGCCAGGTCTGCCGGGATGCCTCGGTGTCGGCGGCGGGGGTCTCGGGCCACGGTGGCGGGGGCGGCGCCGGCTCCGCCTTCGTCCAGTGCCGCAGGGCTCCCGCCTCGACGTCTATCTGGGCGCTCAGCGAGTCCAGGTCGTCGTCGGCGAAGCGGCGGGCCCGGTCGCGGGCCGCCCAGCGCAGTGCGTCCGCTGACTGGACGATGCGCTCGGTGCGCTCCCGCAGGGCGGGCAGCCGCTCGGCGAGCGTCGTGCGGTCCGGCTCGGCCTCCAGGCGCTTGAGGGCGCCGTCCAGTTCGTGCCCGTGCGCGCTGAGGCGCTCGAAGAGGCCGAGGGATTCCTTGAGGGACTCGTCCTCGGCCGCGCCCGCGTGCAGGGCCTCCTGCGTGGCGCGCATCGACGTGCGCAGCTTCAGCCGCAGTTGGGCCAGCTCGCCCGCCGCTCCGGGCTGGGCGAAGGACTTGGCCCGCAGGGTGTGGTCCTCGACGGTGCGGCGGGCCTGGGTGATCGTGCGGTCCACGCTGCGCTTGGCGGCGCCGACGGCCTTCACCGTGGCATAGGCGCCGAGCCCCAGGAAGAGCACGAAGAGCAGGGCGAACACTGCGATCACTGCTTCCACCGCTCCTCCTCCGACGGCCGCGACACACCCCGCGTCGCTCTTCCACGGTAAACGAGGCGGGCAGGCCCGGAGTTCCAGAAGAACCCCGAACCTGCCCGTAGGGGACTACCCCGAGGCGCTCACGCCCCGGCCGTCCGCGGCGCCTACGCCGGAACGATGTTGACCAGCTTCGGCGCCCGCACGATCACCTTGCGGATCCCGGCGCCGTCCAGCGCGGCGACGACCTTCTCGTCGGCCAGCGCGACCTTCTCCAGCTCCTCCTCGGAGATGGCCGGTGAGACCTCCAGCCGCGCCTTGACCTTGCCCTTGATCTGCACCACGCAGGTCACGGACTCGTCGACGACGTACGCCGGGTCGGCGACCGGCAGGTCCTGGTGGACCACCGAGTCGGTGTGGCCCAGCTTGCGCCACAGCTCCTCGGCGATGTGCGGGGCCAGCGGCGCGACCAGCAGCACCAGGGCCTCGGCGACGGAGCGCGGCACCGCGCCGCCCGCCTTGGTCAGGTGGTTGTTCAGCTCGGTGATCTTGGCGATGGCGGTGTTGAAGCGCAGGCCCTCCAGGTCCTGGCGCACACCGTCGATCGCCTTGTGCAGGGCGCGCAGCGTCTCCACGTCGATGTCGGCGTCCTCGACGTCGACGACGGTGACCTCGCCGGTCGTCTCGTCGACGACGTTGCGCCACAGCCGCTGCAGCAGCCGGAACTGGCCCACCACCGCGCGCGTGTCCCACGGGCGCGAAACATCCAGCGGGCCCATCGCCATCTCGTACAGGCGCAGCGTGTCGGCGCCGTACTCGGCGGCGATCTCGTCCGGAGTGACCGCGTT
This sequence comes from Streptomyces sp. NPDC002092, assembly GCF_053593775.1. Classification (NCBI taxonomy): domain Bacteria; kingdom Bacillati; phylum Actinomycetota; class Actinomycetes; order Kitasatosporales; family Streptomycetaceae; genus Streptomyces; species Streptomyces sp. NPDC002092. The sequence continues at coordinate 65,638 of NZ_JBSFDG010000008.1, read as the reverse complement.
CTTCAGGGACTTGCCCATCTTGCCCAGCAGCCGGGAGACCTTCTCGCCCTGGTAGTAGTACGCGCCGTCGCGCTCCTCCACCTCGGCGGCCGGCACCGCGATGCCGCGGCTGTCGCGGTAGACGTAGGCCTGGATCATGCCCTGGTTGAACAGCTTGTGGAACGGCTCCGCGGAGGAGACGTGCCCCAGGTCGAACAGGACCTTGGACCAGAAGCGGGCGTACAGCAGGTGCAGCACGGCGTGCTCGGCGCCGCCGACGTACAGGTCGACGCCGCCGTGCGGCCGGCCCTCGCGCGGGCCCATCCAGTACTGCTCGATCTCCGGGTCGACCAGCTGCTCGCTGTTGTGCGGGTCCAGGTAGCGCAGCTCGTACCAGCAGGAACCGGCCCAGTTGGGCATGGTGTTGGTCTCGCGGCGGTACCGCTTCGGGCCGTCGCCCAGGTCCAGCGTGACGTTGACCCAGTCCTCGTTGCGGGACAGCGGCGTCTCCGGGGACGTGTTCGCGTCGTCCGGGTCGAAGGTGCGCGGCGAGTAGTCCTCGACCTCCGGCAGCTCCAGCGGCAGCATCGACTCGGGCAGTGCGTGGGCGACGCCGTCCTCGTCGTAGACGATCGGGAAGGGCTCGCCCCAGTAGCGCTGGCGGCTGAACAGCCAGTCGCGCAGCCGGAAGTTGACGGTGCCCTCGCCGATGCCCTTGCGCGCCAGCCACTCCGTGATGCGCGCCTTGGCCTCGACGACGCCCAGGCCGTCCAGGGAAACGCCCTCGCCGACGGAGTTGACGATCTTCGCGTCGTAGGAGACGAAGGCCTCGTCCCAGGTGGACGTGTCCGTGCCGCGGCCGTCGGTCGGCTCGACGACGCAGTTGATCGGCAGCTCGAAGGCGCGCGCGAACTCGAAGTCACGGCTGTCGTGCGCAGGTACGGCCATGATCGCGCCGGTGCCGTAGCCCATCAGGACGTAGTCGGCGATGAAGACGGGGACCTGCTCGCCGTTGACCGGGTTGGTCGCGTAGGCGCCGATGAAGACGCCGGTCTTGTCCTTGGCCTCGGCCTGCCGCTCGACGTCGGACTTCGAGGCGGCCTGGGCGCGATAGTCGGCGACGGCCTCGGCGGGCGTCGCGTGACCGCCGGTCCACACCTCGTGCGTGCCCTCGGGCCAGGCGGCCGGGGTGAACTTCTCGACCAGCGGGTGCTCGGGGGCCAGCACCATGTAGGTCGCGCCGAACAGGGTGTCCGGGCGGGTGGTGAAGACCGTGATGCGCTCGCCGTCGATCGGGAAGTCGACGCGGGCGCCCTCGGAGCGGCCGATCCAGTTGCGCTGCTGCAGCTTGATGGCCTCGGGCCAGTCCAGCGCCTCCAGGTCGTCCAGCAGCCGGTCGGCGTAGGCGGTGATGCGCATGTTCCACTGGCGCAGCTTGGCCTTGAAGACCGGGAAGTTTCCGCGCTCGGAGCGCCCGTCGGCGGTGACCTCCTCGTTGGCCAGCACGGTGCCCAGGCCCGGGCACCAGTTGACCGGCGCGTCGGAGGCGTACGCCAGGCGGAACTCGCTCAGGACGTCGGCACGCTCCGTGGCGCTCAGTTCGTGCCACGCGCGCGTGTGTCCCGGTACGGCGCGCTCACCGGTCTCGAACTGGGCGATCAGTTCGGAGATCGGGCGGGCCTTGTTCGCCTCGTCGTCGTACCAGGAGTTGAAGATCTGCAGGAAGATCCACTGGGTCCACTTGTAGTAGTCCGGGTCGATCGTGGCGAACGACCGGCGCTTGTCGTGGCCCAGACCCAGCCGGCGCAGCTGGGCCTTCATGTTCTCGATGTTGGCCTCGGTGGAGACCCGCGGGTGCGTGCCGGTCTGCACGGCGTACTGCTCGGCGGGCAGGCCGAAGGCGTCGAAGCCCAGGGTGTGCAGGACGTTGTGGCCGGTCATGCGCTGGAAGCGCGCGAAGACGTCGGTGGCGATGTACCCCAGGGGGTGGCCGACGTGCAGACCCGCACCCGAGGGGTACGGGAACATGTCCATGATGAACTTCTTGGGCCGGGCGACGACCGCGGGGTCACCGGCCAGGTCGCCCTTGGGGTTCGGCGCCGCGTACGTGCCCTCGGCGTCCCAGAAGTCCTGCCAGCGTGCCTCGATCTCGGCCGCCATGGCGGCCGTGTAGCGGTGCGGCGCTGCCGCCTCGGCGGCGGCAGCGGGGTTCGTCTCGCTCATGATCCTTAAGCTCCATCGATCGTCTCTGCCAGCAGCGGTGTCGTTCGAGAAACGAAAAATCCCCTCGCACAGGAGGGGACGCCGCGCCGATTCCGACCATCCGATTCGCCCGGTGGTCGGGACTGATCAGCGCGGCCCGCTAAGCAGAAGGCGTACAGCACGCATGGCGTTAGGGTACCGCAGCGCTTGAGCACGATGCGACGCGCTTCCGTATGGCTCCTTGGCACCACTGTCACCACCCGACAAAAGCTGGACCAAGGTCAAAAGTTACTTCGCGTAACACCCACTACCGGGACATCGCAACGAGCGCGTTGTCCTTGGATAACAACGCAATAACTCAAACCTCGTACCGATCGGTATGGAGCCACTTAGAGTTCGGCAGCGGGACCGCCTTCCCGGAACTGCTTCGGAGTTGCCCCCATGAACCCTCGTCGTAGTAACACCACGCTCCCCAAGCCGGGCCGGTCGGCCTACGGGGTGGCGTCGGCTGTCGTACTGCTGCTCATACCCGTCGTCGTGCTGCTCGGAGGCGGGTGGCTGCAACAGTTCCTGAACTTCGGTGCGGGCGTCCTCTCGCTCGTCTGCCTCACCTGCTCGGTGATCTGGGGACTGGTGGCCCAGGACCGGCTCATCCTGAACACCCGCCAGCGGATCATCGCCCAGGGCATCCACCGGGTGACGGCCGTCGGCTCGATCGCGTTCCTGCTGGTGCACATCACCGTCAAGCTGGCGCTGGACCACACGGTGCTGATCGCCGCGCTGATCCCCTTCAGCCTCGGCGTCAAGGGCAGCGCGGGTCTCATCGGCCTGGGCTCGCTGGCCGGACTGCTCATGATCTTCGTGGGCATCACCGGCGCCCTGCGCAACCAGTTCGCCTCCCCGGCGCCGGTCGCGGCGCGCTGGCGCGCCATGCACGCCCTGGCCTACCCGGCCTGGTGCTCGGCGCTGGTCCACGGCCTGTTCGCGGGCCGCGCGGCGAAGCCGTTCTTCATGATCTCCTACGAGCTGTGCCTGGTCGCGGTGGCCGCCGCGCTCGCCCTGCGGGCGGCTCCCCGTCCGTTCAAGCGCCGGGTCGCCGACCGGCTGGCCGCCCTCCTGGGCAACGAGCCGGGCTCGTCCCGTGCCGAGGAGCTCGAAGCGAGCCGCGCACGCATCGGCGAGACCTCCTCCGCACTGCCGGGCTACGAGAACGCGCGGGCGCCGAAGCCGTCCCCCGCCGACACGATGACCACGCCCGCGGCGCCCTACTACGACGCCCCCGCCGCCCGCACCATGACCCCGGAGCCCGCCAACGGCTTCGCGGCCGCCTACCGTGCGGTCACACCACAGCGCGGCCGGCAGTCCTATGGGGCCGACCAGACCGCCCGCATGGACCTGCCCATGGACATGCAGCCCACGGAGTCGATCCCGCGCATGGACGGTGGCGGCAGCACCTCCGGCAGCTGGCCCGTCCCCACGCCCCCGCCGGTCGGCGAGGCACCCCCGTCGGCGTACGACCCGCTACAGGACACCGGATACAACATCCCGGCCTTCGGCAGTCCGGGCACAGGCGGGGACCCCATGCAGGACACCGGATACAACATCCCGGCCTATGGCAATCCGGGCGCCGCGGGGTACGGCGGAAGTGACATGTACGACACCGGTGAGACAAACACCCTCTACGGCACGTACAACCCGAACGACACGTACAACAGCGGTCCCGCCAATGAACCAGCGCCCGGTGCCTCGTTCGACGCACCGGGTTCGGGCGAACCTTGGAACACGCCTTCCGGAGGCTATAGGTGAACGAGGCCCTGCCCGACGTCCCGGAAGTCCGCGTGGTCGGACTTCCCCAGCTCACGTCTGGCTTCGACCTTGTCGAAAGACTCGATCTGCCCATGCACCTCAAGGTGCACGGGCCGCTCGAACCGCTCGGCGGCGAGCAGCTCGCGAAGCTCGCCGAGAACATCAACCTGAAGGGCCGGGGCGGCGCGGGCTTCCCCTTCCACAAGAAGCTGCGCTCGGTCGCCGAAGCGGCGATCAAGCGCGGCGTGCGACCGGTCGTCGTCGTCAACGGAAGCGAGGACGAGCCGGCCTGTCGCAAGGACACGGTGCTGATCAACCGTGCCCCGCACCTCATCCTGGACGGCGCTCTGCTGGTCGCCGAGGCGCTGGGTGCCCGCACGCTCGTGGTGGGGGTCACCCGTGAGTCGACACAGCGCTCGATGGAGGCCGCGCTCGCCGAACGCGGCCTGAGCAACGGCCGCCGATCGGTTCTACGCGCGCGCGTGCAGCGCAACCCCATCCGCATGGTGACCGGAGCGGCGGCCTCGCTGATCCGGTCCATCGACGGCGGCCCGGCGATCCCGCCCGGCCGCAAGGTCAGCGCCTCCCAGAACGGCGTCGGCGGCGCACCGACCCTGCTGTCGAACGCGGAGACCTTCGCCCAGCTGGCGATCGCCGCCCGCATCGGCCCGGAGCGCTACGGCAACACCGGCCTGTACGACGAGCCGGGCACGGTCATGCTGACGGTCTCCGGGGCGGTCGCCCGCCCCATGGTGATCGAGGTCCCCACGGGCGTCCCGCTGCGCTACGTCCTCCAGCTCGCCGGCGCCCCGCCGGTGCCCCAGGGCGTGCTGACGGGCGGCTACCACGGCAAGTGGATCGACGCGGCGACGGTCAACGAGGCGATCGTCTCCCGCAACTCCCTGGACGCGGTGGGCGGCGCGCTGGGCGCCGGCGCGATCCTGCCGATCAGTCAGGAGACCTGTCCGCTGGGCGAGTCGCTGCGCGTGGCGCAGTGGCTGGCCGAGGAGAGCGCGGGCCAGTGCGGTCCCTGCTACCTGGGTCTGCCGGCCGCCGCGCGCGGCATGGCGGACATCCTCAACGGCGGCGGCCCGGCCGCCCTGGAGGCGCTCAAGCAGGTCGCCAAGAACGTGAAGCGGCGCGGCGCGTGCTCGCACCCGGACGGCTCCGCGATGTTCCTGGAGTCGACCATCAAGGCGTTCACCGACGACCTGGCGGCGCATGTCCTCGGAAACGGCTGCGGACGGCCCGTGGAGGGCGTTCTGCCGCTCTTCGAGGGCGGGCAGCTGCCCACGGGCATCCCGGGCGGCGGCGAGCCCGTGGAGAACGGCCCCAGCCGTCAGAAGATCTACGTCGACTGGACCCTGTGCCGGGGCCACGGTCTGTGCGCGGACATCCTCCCGGAGGTGTTCGAGCTCGGCGCCGACGGCTTCCCGACCGTCGCCCAGGCGCAGGTGCCGCGCTACGCGGAGGCCAAGGCCCTGCGCGCGGTGCGCCGTTGCCCGGCACTCGCCCTGCGCATCGAGGAGGAGACGCCCAGGGACCGGGCGCCCTCCCGCAACCTGCCGGTCCTCTCGCAGGGCCGCGGGCGGCGCGCACTGGGCCGCTGAGCCGACGTCAGGAGGGGGGCCGCCCGCACCGGGCGGCCCCCCTCTCGCACAACTGCCCCCGAAAACACGAAGATCCCGCCGAATCGAAACGATCCGGCGGGATCTTGATTGTGGAGCTAAGGAGAATTGAACTCCTGACCTCCTGCATGCCATGCAGGCGCTCTACCAACTGAGCTATAGCCCCTTGCTTGGTCCTCCGGGGTTTCCCCCGGCGGCGACGCCAACATTACACGGTCCACCGGGTGGAACACCAAATCGTTTCCGTCGGCCCCGGGCAGGGCCGAGGGCGTCAAGCGGTGACGAAGGAGTAGAACCGCTTGAGCGTGCAGTGCTCCTCGAGCAGGCGGCCGTAGATCGGCTCGCCCTCGAGCTCACGGTACGTCTCGATCGGGTCGCCCTTTATGATCAGCGCCCGCGCACATTCCTCGCACCAGTACTGGTAGTCCGGATTGACCGGCTCCATGTCGCGGACGATCGGCGTACCGCTGCCGCACCAGTCGCACTTTCGCCTGTGTGCACCCATCGCTCAGCTCCAGCTGTGGCCGCAGGCCGTGCACACGTAGGAGATTCCGCCGTTGTCGCCGAGAACTTGGGCGACATGGACGGAACCGCAGGAAGGGCAGCTCAGACGGGTGACCGTGTCCCGTTTCGACGCCGCTTCGAGGAGGTGGCCGACCTCCTCGAGGATGCTCGCAGGCATCACTGCTCCCTCCCGTCGGGCCGCGCCCCCTTCCGGCCGTTTGATTCTGCCACGGCCGGACCAATACGGTCAGCGACGCCTCAGTACCAGTCCGGACACGGCGCCTTCGCAGAGGTATACGCCTGCGGGGCCGAAGTGACTCAAGCCGGTGCCGGAACACGAAAAAACCCGCCCCCAGTGGGGACGGGATCTTCGTCGACCGAACTGTGGAGCTAAGGAGAATTGAACTCCTGACCTCCTGCATGCCATGCAGGCGCTCTACCAACTGAGCTATAGCCCCTTGCGCTCTCCCCGCTGAGCGGGGCGAACGAGTAGAACTCTAGCCTGCGACCTGCCGGAAAGTGAAATCCGGGTGTGCGGACCGCCGGGCCTCAGTCGTCGTCGCCGAGCACCGGCTCCGGGAGCGTGCCGGCGTTGTGCTCCAGCAGGCGCCAGCCGCGGGCGCCCTCGCCCAGGACGGACCAGCAGCAGTTGGAGAGGCCGCCCAGGCTCTCCCAGTGGCGGGCCTCCAGGCCCAGGAGGCGTCCGATGGTGGTGCGGATCGTCCCGCCGTGGCTGACCACGACGAGCGTGCCGTCGTCGGGGAGCTTCTCGGCGTGCCGCAGCACCACGGGGGCGGCGCGCTCGGCCACCTCGGTCTCCAGTTCGCCGCCGCCGCGGCGGACCGGCTCACCGCGCTTCCACGCGGCGTACTCCTCGCCGTACCGCTCGATGATCTCCTCGTGCGTCAGCCCCTGCCAGACGCCCGCGTAGGTCTCCCGCAGGCCCTCCTCGTGGGTGACGTCCAGGCCGGTGAGCGCGGCGAGCTCGGCCGCGGTGTGCGCGGCGCGCTGCAGGTCGGAGGCGACGATCGCGTCGGGCTTGAGGGAGACGAGCAGCCGGGCGGCGCGGCGGGCCTGGGCGAGGCCCGCCTCGGTGAGTGCGACGTCCGTGCTGCCCTGGAAGCGGCGCTCCACGTTCCAGGAGGTCTGGCCGTGGCGCCACAGGATGACGCGGCGGCCGCGGCCCGCCCGGCCCGCGGACACCTCACCGGTGGCGCTCATCACCATTCACCGCCCAGGTCGGCCGCCTCCTCGGCAGCCTGCAGCTTGGCGTGCTCCTCGGCCTTGCCGCGGGTGGCCTTCGCGTCGGCGGGCAGCTCCAGCTCGGGGCAGTCCTTCCACAGCCGCTCCAGGGCGTAGAAGACGCGCTCCTCGCTGTGCTGGACGTGGACGACGATGTCGACGTAGTCGAGCAGGACCCAGCGGGCCTCGCGGTCGCCCTCGCGGCGCACCGGCTTGGCGCCGAGCTCCTTGTTGAGCCGCTCCTCGATCTCGTCGACGATCGACTTGACCTGGCGGTCGTTGGGTGCGGAGGCCAGCAGGAAGGCGTCCGTGATCGACAGGACGTCGCTGACGTCGTAGGCGATGATGTCGTGCGCGAGCTTGTCGGCGGCCGCCTGCGCGGCGGTGGTGATGAGCTCGATGGAGCGGTCAGTCGCGGTCACTACGAGGCTTTCGGTCGGCGGTCACTTGAGACCAAGGGTCTCACGGACCACCGACAGCACCCCACGTGATTATGGGATCACGTGGGGCTCGGCCGGCCGGCTAGGACGACGACGGCTTGTAGTCCCGGCCGAGGATCACCGAGACGTTCGCGTTGCCGGTGGCCTGGCCCCTGGTGACCGAGGCGGCGGGCAGGCCCAGGGTCTTGGCGACCTCGGCGGCGTTCTCCTTGTCGGCGGCGTCGGTGTAGACGACCTTGGACGTGGCCGAGGGGGCCGGGGCGGTGCCGCCCTCCAGGAAGGTGAAGCCGCCGTTGAGGAGGACCACGCGGGCCTTCTCTGTGTTGTCCTTCACACCGCTGGCGTTCTGCACGGAGACCCGGACCCCGGAGCCCTGGTCGGGGCTCTTCGCGGTACCGCCGAGGACGTCCTTGACCACACTGGCGCTTGCCTGCTCGCTCAGCGTGCCGTCGTTCTGGACGGGCAGCAGGGCGGTCTTGTAGTCGCCGCCCTTGGCGAGGTCGGCGAGCTTGGCGAGGAAGGTGCCGAGGTCCTTGTCGGTCAGGGAGGGGTCCAGGATCTGCGCCAGCGTCTGCACGGTGGTGGTCGCCTCCGTCGGGTCGGAGGACAGCTTGCGCAGCGTGGCCTGCATGACCTGGCCGAAGCGCTCCAGCTGGGCGTTCTGGGCCTCGCCGGAGGCGCGGTAGGTGGCGTAGGCGACGGCCATCTTGCCGCTGAGGGTCTGGTCCTTGCCCTGGTGGACGAGGGGCGCGCTGCCCTTCTTCGTGGCGTCGGGGTCGGGTACGTCGGCGTTGGTGTCGACGTCGATGCTGCCGACGAGGTCGACGAGGTTCTGCAGGTAGGGGGTGTCCAGCCGCCAGGTGCCCTCGATGTTGGTGCCGAGGACCGTGTTGAGGGCGTCGCGGGTGCCGGAGGAGCCGTCGTCCTGGACCGACTTGGCGAGGGTGGAGGTGTTGCCGTTGTCGTCCGTCAGGGCAAGGGAGTTGGGCAGCAGGACGGTGGTGCCCTGCTTGGTGGTGGTGTTGTCGACGAGCAGCGCCGTGGAGGTGCCGCCCTTCTTGGTGTTGTGCAGGTGGACGACGATCACGTCGCGGTTCTGGGCGCCCGCGGCCGTCGTGGTGCCGCCCTTCTTGGAGCCGGGCGACGACAGGCCCGGCAGCTTCCCGGCGTACCAGAGGTAGCCGACGCCGCCGACCGCGACCAGGGCCAGGACGACGACGAGGGCGATCATGCGGCTGCGGGCGCGGCGCTTGGCCTCCTCGCGGCGCTCGGTGCGGTTCTCGGTGAAGTTCAGCCAGTCGATGACGTCCTCGGACTCGGCGTCCGGGTCCTCGACGAAGGCGAACTGCTCGGTGTGGTAGTCCCGTTCGGGCCGGGGCGGCGCCTTCTCGCTCGGGGCGGGCTCCGCCGGGCCGGCCTGCTGCGGGATGTAGGCGGTCTGCTCGGCGACGACACGGGGCTGCTGACCACTCGCCGCGGCCTGCCCGTAGGGGTCGTACGGCGCCCCGGGCGCGCCGCCGTGGTGCGAGCCGGTGCCGTAGGGGTCGTAGGAGGGCACGGGCGGCTGCTGTCCGGTGCCGTAGGGGTCGTACTGCTGGGGGACCGGCTGCTGGCGGCCGGTGGCGTACGGGTCGTACCCGTACGCCTGCTGCTGCCCGTACGGGTCGTACGGCTGCTGGGGAGCGGCCTGCCCCGGCGCGGTCTGCCGGTAGACGGGCCGGCCGTACTCGTCGTAGCCGACGAGTTCGTACTGGTCCTCGTGGTCGCCGCCGTAGCCCGCGTCGTATCGGTCGTTCACCGGTGCCCCTCTCGGCTCACTCGCCGCGGTACAGCTCGCGCTTGTCGATGTAGCGCACGACTCCGTCCGGCACCATGTACCAGATGGGGTCTCCCTTGGCGACTCTCGCACGGCACTCGGTGGACGAGATGGCCAGCGCGGGAACCTCCACGAGGGAGACACCGCCTTCCGGGAGACCGTGGTCGGTCAGGTGGTGGCCGGGCCGGGTGCACCCGATGAAGTGCGCGAGGGAGAACAGCTCCGCGGTGTCCCGCCAGGTCAGCAGCTGGGCGAGGGCGTCGGCGCCGGTGATGAAGAACAGGTCGGTGTCGGGGTTGAGCGCGCGCAGGTCGCGCAGGGTGTCGACCGTGTAGGTGGGGCCGCCGCGGTCGATGTCGATACGGCTCACCGAGAACTGCGGGTTCTCGGCGGTCGCGATGACCGTCATCAGATAGCGGTCCTCGGCCGGGGAGACATGGCGGTGGGTCTTCTGCCACGGCTGTCCGGTCGGGACGAACACCACCTCGTCCAGGTGGAACTGCGCGGCGACCTCACTGGCCGCCACGAGGTGCCCGTGGTGGATCGGGTCGAACGTTCCGCCCATGACGCCGAGCCGGCGCTTGCCCGGGTTCGACGGCCCGTTGCCGGGGCCGCTCGTCGGGCGGGGTTCCGTGCCGATCGTCGCGTCCTTCGCCGGACCGGTAGGCATGTCCTGCTCTCCCATGCGTGCAGACCCTACCGGCCCGGCCTGAGGGCGCCGCCCCGAGGATGCCCGGAGTGCCCTGCTATGGGCACCGGGCGCCTCAGCGGTCGCGGTTGAAACGGGTGGTGATCCACAGCAGGAGCAGCAGGATGAACAGCGCGCTGCCACCGGTGACGTAGGGGCTGAGGCTCTCGTGGTTGGCGCCGCCCTCGCCCTCGGCGGCAAGGGTGGCCAACTGGGCGGCGGTGCTGTGGAAGCTCATCTCGACAGGACCTATCGGTGTGGGCGGGATAAAGATGTCGGCCCATCGTAAGCGGGCGCCTCCCGGGCGATCACCCCGACTCCGCGGTCGGGGAACCCTGGGCGGTCGTCAGTCGTCCTTCTGCTTGTAGCCCCGCAACAGGAACCACCCGGTCAGCGCACAACCCACCATCATCACGATCAGTACGACCCGGAGCAGATTCCCCGGCCCTTGGTGTGGGGCGGCGCTCGCGGCCTCGGCGAGCCAGGCGGCTGCGGGGGTGTGCTCCATGACTGATGGACTCCTTCGGTGTAGTGCCCGTCCACGGTAACTCCGCCTAGGCTGGGGCTTGCTTCGGGGGCGCAAAGGGCCGCACAAGGGTCCGCAAAGGGCCACTACACGCACATGGGGGAAGACATGTCCGACGACGGCCACGAGCACAACGGACACGAGAACGTACCGAGCAGGCAGCGCAGGCGCTTCCCGGGGATCTCCTCCCGTGCGTACGAGCACCCGGCGGACCGCTCCGCGCTGGTGGCGCTGCGCAAGCTGAGCGGCTTCGACACGGTGTTCAAGGCGCTCAGCGGGCTGCTGCCCGAGCGCAGCCTCCGGCTGCTGTTCCTGTCCGACTCGGTGCGCGTCTCGGACCAGCAGTTCGCGCACCTCAACGACATGCTGCGGGACGCCTGTTACATCCTGGACCTGGAGAAGGTCCCGCCGATGTACGTCAACCAGGACCCGCAGCCGAACGCGATGTGCATCGGCCTGGATCAGCCGATCATCGTCGTCACCACCGGGCTCGTCGAGCTGCTCGACGAGGAGGAGATGCGGGCGGTCATCGGCCACGAGGTCGGCCACGCCCTGTCCGGGCACGCGGTGTACCGCACGATCCTGCTCTTCCTGACCCAGCTGGCGGTCCGGGTCGCCTGGATCCCGCTGGGCACCATCGCGATCATGGCGATCGTGACGGCGCTGCGCGAGTGGTTCCGCAAGTCGGAGCTGTCCGCGGACCGGGCGGGACTGCTCGCCGGGCAGGATCTGCAGGCCTCGATGCGCGGCCTGATGAAGATCGCGGGCGGCAACCATCTGCACGAGATGAACGTGGACGCCTTCCTCAAGCAGGCCGAGGAGTACGAGGAGGGCGGCGACCTGCGCGACTCGGTGCTGAAGATCCTGAACCTGCTGCCGCGCTCGCATCCGTTCACCACCATCCGGGCGGCCGAGCTGAAGAAGTGGTCCGAGTCCCGGGACTACCAGCGGATCATGGACGGCCACTACCCGCGGCGCACCGAGGACAAGGACACCTCGGTCTCGGACTCGTTCAAGGAGTCCGCGGCGAGCTACGCGAGCAATGTGAAGAGCTCCAAGGACCCGCTGATGAAGCTGGTCAGCGACATCGCCGGCGGGGCCGGGGGCATCGGCGGCCGGATGCGGCGCGGGTTCGACGGTTTCACCAGCTCGGCTCCCTCGCAGGAGCGGCCGCCGCAGGACGAGCCGCCCACGGACACACCGCCGCGCCACGAGGACTGATCCGGCGGTTCGAAGCCGGCGGGGACGGCGGCACCCCGCCGGTCGCTCATACGCTGGGCTGCGCGCCGGGGGCCAGGGAGCCGCAGAGAGCGGTGGCGCCGCCCGTCGCGTAGGGGTCGGTGCCCGCGGGGCCGCCCGCCTTGGCCGTCTGTCCGGCCAGCAGCGGGTGGAAGTGGTTCGTCGAGTCCTCGGCGCAGGACAGCGGGCCGGCCTGGACGTAGGAGACCACCAGCTGGGCCTGGTGCAGGCGCAGGTCGTCGCGGTCGAAGCGGAAGTGCAGCTCGCGCCGGACGGTGAACAGGGAGGCCGGGGCCTTGGCGTCGGCGCCGGTCGGCTTCAGCGCGTAGACGAAGGTGTGGTCCGCGGTGACCTCGAGGGTGGCCGAGTCGGTCTCGGTGGCCTGCAGCGTGCCCTGGACGCGGATCCTGCCGTCGGCGAGCTGGGCGCGGGTCTGGTCGAAGCGAACCAGCCATCCGGTGGGCTGGTGGCGGCCGTCGGCCGTCGGGTGCTCGAAACTCTGGTCGAACTGGTCGAGTTGGCTGCCGTCGAGCAGGACACGGGCGGCGCGGACGTCCTGGCTGTTGAGCACATCGGGGTCGAGCGAGGAACGGACCAGGTAGTCCTTGGCGGTGGTCAGCGCGGCCACCACCTGGCTGTCCGAGAAGTGCGCGGTGCGCCGCGCGGCGGGCAGCGGTATGCCCTCGGCGCCGACGCGGAACTGCGCGGCGGGGCTGTGCGCGTACAGGTACTCGGGATCGGTCGCGCCCGGCACCTTGCCCTGTGGGGAGAGGGGTATGACGGTCATCCGCAGGGGCTCGACGGGCTGCCGGGCGGTGGCGCTCTGGTACGGGTGCCGTACACCCATGTAGATGGCGGTGCCGAAGGCCACCGCTATCAGCAGGACCAGGATCAGCGCCTGCCGGGACAGGCCTCTGTGCAGCGGCGGGCGCCGGCGTACGGCGGGCGCGTGGTCGGCCATGCGCTCCTGCGCGGAGAACTCCTGGAGGCGGGCAGCGCGGACGAACGACTCGTCGAAGACGACGGATCGGTATTCGTCCTCTCCTCCACCGCCGGGGGCGCCCTCGGGTGTCCCCTCAGGTGGGTCTCCAGGCCCTCCCATATATTCAGGGTAGGTCTCCGGGAGCCCCGGTAAACGCCCTGGTACACGACAACTTCTGACAGGTTCTCACCAGGTTCGAAAGTGAGCACGAAGGGGGCGCTCGGGCCGCCGCTCAGGGGGTCGGCGGGATGACCGAGAGCGCTGGCTGAGAGTTGTCGGCGGAGGCGGAGGGCGGCGGCGCGCTGCCCTGTTCCAGGCCGGTCGAGGCGGGCGGCGGCGGTCCCTGGTCCCGGCTGCCCGAGGAGGCGCCGCGGTAGACCGCGGTGAAGGCCAGCGCGACCATGCCTATTCCCATCACGAGGGCGAGCATCCAGGCGACCGGGCGGTGCCAGCGGACCTGTTTCCCGTACGACCCCGGGGCGCCGTAGCGGCCTTCCAGGAGGTCGGTGTCGTCCAGGTCGTCCAGGTCGGGATCATGGCCGAAACCGGAGGGCTGGTACCCCTCCTCGTACCGCTCGCCCCTGCCGTGGGCCCGGCGCGCTTCCGCCTCGGAGGCCTCCGCTCTCGCCTGGGCGGCGGCAAGGAGGCGTTCGACGGCGGTCGGCTCGTGCACCACGGCCGCCCGTACGAAGGCCTCGTCGAAGACCACGGAGGCGAACTCTTCGTCCGACACCCCGCGGTCGTGGTCGTCGTCGGGCTCCCAGCCGTCAGGGAACGGCGTGCCCCCCACGTCCTCCGGCACGGATCCAGAGTAGACCTGGGGGGTCAATTTGGGCAGACGGTATGGAAATTCATCCGCCTTGTGAGACACCTCTCGTGCGGCGCACCCGCCCGGGAGGGCGCGGTCTCAGCGCCGGATGTGTCCGTCGCCGGTGACGATGTACTTCGTGCTGGTCAGCTCCGGCAGCCCCATCGGGCCGCGCGCGTGCAGCTTCTGCGTGGAGATGCCGATCTCCGCGCCGAAGCCGAACTGACCGCCGTCGGTGAAGCGGGTGGAGGCGTTCACGGCGACGGTGGTGGAGTCGACGAGCTGGGTGAAGCGGCGGGCGGCCTGCTGCGAGGTCGTCACGATCGCCTCGGTGTGACCGGAGGTCCACAGCCGGATGTGCTCGACGGCCTTGTCCAGGGAGTCGACGACGGCGGCGGCGATGTCGTAGGAGAGGTACTCGGTGTCCCAGTCCTCCGGCGTGGCCTCGACGACGGTGGCCTTGGAGTCCTTCGCGTACGCCAGCACCCGCGGGTCGGCGTGCACGGTCACGCCGGCCTCGGCGAGGGCGTCCAGGGCGCGCGGCAGGAACTCCGGGGCGATGTCCTGGTGGACCAGGAGGGTCTCGGCGGCGTTGCACACGCTGACCCGCTGGGCCTTGGAGTTGATCAGGATGTCGATCGCCATGTCGAGGTCGGCGTTCGCGTCGACGTAGACGTGGCAGTTGCCGGTGCCGGTCTCGATGACGGGGACGATCGACTCCGTCACGACGGTCTGGATGAGGGAGGCGCCGCCGCGCGGGATCAGGACGTCCACCAGGCCCCGGGCGCGCATCAGCTCGCGCACGCTCTCGCGGCCCTCGCCGGGCACGAGCTGTACGGCGTCGGCGGGCAGTCCGGCGCCGCCGACGGCGTCCCGGATGACCCGGACGAGGGCGGTGTTCGACTCGTAGGCGGAGGCCGAGCCGCGCAGCAGGACCGCGTTGCCGGACTTCAGGCAGAGGGCGGCGGCGTCGACCGTGACGTTCGGGCGGGCCTCGTAGATGATGCCGACGACGCCGAGCGGGACGCGGACCTGGCGCAGGTCGATGCCGTTCGGGAGGGTCGAGCCGCGGACGACCTCGCCGACCGGGTCGGGCAGGGCGATCACGTCACGCACGTCGGAGGCGATGGCGCGCACCCGCTCCGGGGTGAGCGTCAGCCGGTCGATGATGGCCTCGCTGGTGCCGGCCTCGCGGGCCTTGGCGATGTCCTTGGCGTTGGCCTCGACGATCTCGCTCGTACGGACCTCCAGGGCGTCCGCGATGGCGGCCAGCGCGTCGTCCTTGACCGCGCGCGGCAGCGGGGCGAGGTCGGCGGCGGCGGCCTTGGCGCGGTAGGCGGCCCGGTTGACCGGGGACATGGAGTCGTACGGCGAAAGCGTGGTCATGAGGGAAGGGTAGTGCGCCGAGGGCGCCCGTTCAGCAGCCATTCCAAACCCCGAGACGCGCCCATTTGCGCCTAAACCGGCGCCGCTCTCGCGGAGGTGGTTGCTCGCCGTGGGAGTTCCTCAATTGGTGGTTACGGTCCGTGCGGGATCAAAAGGGGTGTACGCCGACCGGGGTCGCGGGCGCGGGGCCGTAGCCGGCCGCTATCCGCTGGTGGTAGGTCTCGCGGTCGATGACCTCCAGGCCGACGATCTCCCAGGGCGGCAGCTTGGCGGTCTGGCGGTGCTCGCCCCACAGGCGCAGGGCGACGGCGGCCGCGTCGTGCAGGTCGCGGGCCTCCTCCCAGTAGCGGATCTCCGCGTGGTCGCCCGCGTACCGGCTGGTCAGCAGAAAGGGGTGGTCGTGGGCGAGCTGTTCGAGGCCGCGCCGCACCTCCTTCAGGGGGGCCTCCTCGCCGGAGACGCTGAGGGTGACGTGCCACAGGCGCGGCAGGTCGGCCGGCTCCTCGTACCGGTCGCCGGCCGCGACGCTGGTCAGGGCGCGCTCCTCGCCGGCCGCGCGGGAGGGGGCGCCGTCACGGGACGCCGCCGCCCCAGGGCGCACTCGTCTCACGACGGCCTCCTTCACGCAGTGATCGACTGGCGGACGTGCGGAATGTATCCCTGAGACAAAGTTGAGCAGGCCGCAAGGGCTCGTGGGGCGGTTTTGCGGAACGTCCACCTCACGACGGGTCGATTTGCGGGGCGTTCCCCCCGTTTTCGGCTGGGGCCTGGGGGCTGCGGCCAGAGATACGGGGGCCGGGGGCCAGGGGCGACTTCGTAGGGCCGGGCGCCGCGTTTGCCGTCGGCGGGCGTCAAGGGTGCAGGAGTACCAGGTCGTCCCGGTGGATGACCTCGCGTTCGTAGGCCGGGCCCAGTTCGCGGGCCAGTTCTCGGGTGGAGCGGCCGAGGAGTTGGGGGAGTTCCTTGGCGTCGAAGTTCACGAGGCCGCGGGCCACCGCGCGGCCTTCGGCGTCCCGCAGTTCCACCGGGTCCCCGGCGACGAACTCGCCCTCCACGGCGGCGATCCCGGCCGGCAGCAGGGACTTGCGCCGCTCGACGACCGCCCGTACCGCCCCGTCGTCCAGCGTGAGGGAGCCCTGCGGGGTGGAGGCGTGCTGCAGCCACAGCAGCCGGTCGGCGGAGCGCTTGCCGGCGGGGTGGAAGTAGGTGCCCGTGTCGCCACCGTACAGGGCCTCGGCCGCGTGGATCGCGCTGGTCAGGACGACGGGGATACCGGCGGCTGCCGCGATCCGGGCCGCCTCGACCTTGGTGACCATGCCTCCGGTGCCGACGCCGGCCTTGCCAGCGCTGCCGATCTCGACGTGCGCGAGATCCTCGGGCCCGCGTACCTCGGCTATCCGCGAGGTGCCCGGCTTGCTCGGATCGCCGTCGTACACGCCGTCGACGTCGGACAGCAGCACCAGCAGGTCGGCGTGGACGAGGTGGGCGACGAGGGCGGCGAGCCGGTCGTTGTCGCCGAAGCGGATCTCGTCGGTGGCGACGGTGTCGTTCTCGTTGACGATCGGGAACGCGCCCATCGCGAGCAGCTTGTCGAGGGTGCGGGAGGCGTTGCGGTGGTGGGCGCGGCGGCTCATGTCGTCGGAGGTGAGCAGGACCTGGCCGACCCGGACGCCGTAGCGGGCGAAGGAGGCGGTGTAGCGGGCGACCAGCAGGCCCTGGCCGACGCTGGCGGCTGCCTGCTGACGCGCGAGGTCCTTGGGGCGGCGGCGCAGTCCCAGCGGTGCGAGCCCCGCGGCGATGGCGCCGGAGGAGACCAGGACGATCTCCTTCTCCCCGCCGCTGCGGCTCTTGGCGAGGACGTCGACGAGCGCGTCGACCCGGTCGGCGTCCAGGCCGCCGGACGCGGTGGTCAGCGACGAGGAACCCACCTTGACGACGATCCTGCGGGCCTCGCTCACGGCCTGCCTTGCCCCTGCCACCTTGTTCTTCCGTCCCCTCGCACGCTCAGGCTCCCCCGCCCGGCAATCTACGCGAAGGGGACCGCACCCCGCGCGCCGGTCCAGTCACCGGACAGGCGCCACGTGACCATTTGGCGCTGCGGTCCGGCAGGGCAAGAGCGCCTGCTCCCCGCTCCGGGGGACGTGCCGCGCGCCTTAGGACGCGGGCCGTCAGGCCGCCGCCGCGGTTCCGCCCGCGCCCGCCCGGGCCTTCATCACCCTGCGTGCCTTGCGCACCGCCCGCTTCAGCACGGAGGCGGCGGAGTGTTCGCGGTAGCCCTCGACGGCCCTGGCCTCGCGGGGCGCGGCGAGGTAGACGGAGTCGGGTACGGCGGCCGTCGCGTCGCGGAAGTGCGGGTAGGCGAGGTAGACCTCCCGGCCCTTCTTCTCCAGGACGGGCGCCGCCTGCTTCTTCGCCTTCACGAACTGCACGACCGGCACGAGGAGTTCGGGCCGCTGCTCGGCGACCAGGTGCAGTCGCAGCCGCTCCTCGACCTTGAGGCGGCGTGCGACGCCCTCGCTCCAGAACTGCTCCATCAGCGGCTTCGCCAGCTCGAACTTGTGCCGCCGTACCTTCTCGCTGTCCGTGAGGTACTTCGGGCCGAACTGCGGCAGCAGCGTGATCAGGAAGGGGCGGACCAGGAGCATGTCGCGCTTGTCCCCGGCGGGGACGAGTTCGGCGATCAGGTTCATGAGGGCGCGCGCGGAGTCGAAGCGCAGGGTGTAGCCCCCGCTCTTCGTGACGTGCTTGCCGTCCTCGCGGCCCACCAGGTAGTAGCAGGTGTAGTCGGCGAGCACGGAGACGCCGTTCGCCCGCAGATACGCCTCCATCGTGAACAGGGCGTCCTCGCCGGTCCACAGGGACTCGTCGAAGCGCATGCCGTGCCGCTCCAGAAGCGCACGGCGGAACAGCTTCTGCGCGCTCAGCGTGAACTTGATGTTGGAGGAGTAGACGTCGGTGCGGCCGAGGGTCTTGCCCCACATCGACCCCGGCGGCTTGCGGTTGATGCCCTCGACGCGGCCGAGGACGACGTCCGTGCCGTTGCGGTCGGCCATGGCGACCATGCGCTCCAGGGCCTCGGGACCGAGCCGGTCGTCGGCGTCGAGGAAGAAGACATAGCGACCGGCGGCCTTGCCCAGGCCGACGTTGCGCGGGCCGCTGGGGCCGCCGGAGTTGTCCTGCCGGATCACCGTGACCGACATCGCCGCGCGGGCCGCGAACTCCTCCAGGTACTCCCCCGACCCGTCCGTGGAGCCGTCGTCGACCGCGATGACCTCGATGCGCTCCGGGTCGATGGTCTGTGCCTCGACGGACGCCAGGCACTCGACCAGATACGGCATCGCTTCGTACGCCCCGATGACGACGCTCACATCAGGCTGCGTCACGGTCACTGTTTCTCCCTCGTCAACGGGATATTCCCCCCGTATCGCCTCATTCGCTATCCGGAAAGACGGCCGGCCCGGTCAAGCGGTTGCCCTATGGTCAGCTTTTCGTGATCCGGTTCACATGGCGAACGGACAGGTACGGACACATGAACCTACGAAGAAGGGCCCGGTTTTCGAGGATCACTCCTCGAAAACCGGGCCCTTCTCACTGGTTTCACACCGTGAGCGGCGGCCTTCTCACGCGGTGGGCGGCTGCGCCGACAGGGCGTCCGACAGCTCGTCCGCGCCGGGGGTACCGGCCGCGGCGGCCCGGGACTCCTGGCCGCGGTTGCGAGTGTCGGCCTTGAGCGCCAGGTTCGCCACCGCGGTGTTGAACTGCTGGATGGACGTCGGCTCGTCCGGGCCGAGCAGGTACTTCTTCAGCTCCTTGCGGTCCTCCGCCAGTGTGTCGGCGGCGGGGTCGCGGACCGCGTCCAGCAGTGCGCCCAGTTCCTTGGCGCTGGTGGAGAGGATCACCGCGGCGCGCACGGCGGTGTTCTGCCGCTTGAACTCCTCGACGCCCAGCCCGGCGGAGTCCGTGACCGCGTACGGCTTGCCGCTCGCGATGAAGTCGGAGACCACGCTGGAGATGTCGGAGACCATCGCGTCGGAGACGTTGAAGCAGTCGTACAGGCGCGGCTCGGCGCCCTCGATGACACGGTGCTCCCACGCCGGGAAGGAGCGCCAGTAGGCCTCGTTCCACTCGCCGCGCAGCCGGGCGACCTCCTCGTACCTGTCGACGTCGACCACACCGTCACGGGTGGCCTCGGCCTCGTCGGCCCGCTCACCTCCGGTGCCGACCAGTTCCGCGATCCGGGCCTCGATGCGGACGAGGTCGGCCTTCGCCTTCTCCTGCGCGGCGGCGTCGGAGGTGAAGCCGGAGTCGGCGGCGCGCTCGGCGGCAGCCTTCTCGACCAGGGCGACGATGCGCTGGTGGGCGGCGGCGGCCTTGGGCAGGACCGTGCCCGTGAAGGGGTGCGGCTTGTACAGGACACGCACCGGCGGGTCGGCCTTGACCAGCTTCTTCACGATGCTCTCGCCGGCGAGCATGATCGAGGTGTTGCCCGGGTCGCCGTCCCAGCCCTCCCAGGTGGGCGCGTACAGCACGGTCGGACAGCGCCCATCAGCGGCTCCGCCGCGGGGCCCCTGCGGCACGCTCTCCCGCCCCTGGATCGGCGCCAGCTGCGGGCGACCGACCTCCACGATGTCCTCGTCGCGGACGCCGACGTCGGCGATGGCGTAGCGGTCGCGGCCCGCGCGGCCGGCGGTCCACACCTCGTCGTACGCCTTGCTGAACGGGTTGACGCTGGCCAGCTTGTCGCTGTCGCCGTGGCCGATGAAGACGTGCTTCATGGTGGGCACGCGCAGCAGGTGGATGTTCTTGCCCACGTTCGCGGCGTACAGCGCGACCCGCACCGTGGACAGGTCCATGTTCATCAGGTGCACCCCTCCGGGCACGCAGATGACGGGGACCGTGGTGGGCGCCAGGTTCTGCAGGATGATCCGCTCGCGCAAGAGGATCAGCGGCCGGGAGTCCAGCTGCTCCATGGTCTCCAGCCACATGTTGACCTGGTAGGCGGAGTCCTTGGAGCCGGAGAAGTACAGCACCGTCTGCGGCTTGTACTCGTGCAGCCAGTCGTCGACGGCCGCGAGGACCTTGTCGGCGCCCGGCGGGATCTTGCGGCCACTGACGTACGGCACGAGCGCGAGGACGTACAGGCTGCCCAGGCCGAGGGTGATGCCGATGCCGACGAAGCCGGCCACGGACGAACCCGCCACGGCGGAGATCAGGATGCCGACGACGGCCGCGAGGTCGAGGTGGAGCATCTTCTCGGCCGACCGGTCGAGCAGCCCCAGCGGCGGGGCGTCCGGGATGGTGATCCGCGACTTCAGATCGACGTTGCGGGTGGCGACCGGCAACCGCCGCCGGTTGCGGATCAGCGTGACCACGGCGCCATGCGGGGCCTGGAGGCCGTAGAACGCGATGAAGCAGCCGATCGCTCCGTAGTAGATCAGGTTGTTCGCGAGGTCCAGCCGGGCCAGCAGCAGGATCAGCAGGAGCTCTCGGATCAGGAAGCGGATCGAGAGACCGGCTCTGACCTTGCTCAGCCGGTTGACCAGATAACTGCCCTTCCGGTGCAGGTAGTGGTCGGCCAGGTACGTCACGGCGGCCGCTGCCGCGAAGGCGTAGACGCTCGGGACGAGCGCGGCCACCATGATCGCCGGGAAGCCCAGCATCATGAGGATCGCCGCGGCCAGTTCGGCCGCGCTGCCCACCCGGGCGACGCGAATAGCGGTGGATATCACGGAGAACCTGCTCTGGGAGGGGGAGTGCCGGTTTTGTTCTGAAGTGCGCAGGATTTGTGGCAATTCGATGGGAATTCGTCGGGTGTACGGATTCAGGCCCCTGCGAACACCCGGTCAATACACTGCATTGACACCGGAAAGCAGAGGCCTGAATAACGGAAGACTAATTCCCGTCGATTATTACATGCCGTCCTGTCGGTCCAGCACCGAGGCCAGCGCCTGCTCGAAGCCGGAGGCCTTCGCCGCGCCCGCCGTCGGGTCCTGCTGGCGGACGTCGATGACATGGCCGGTCAGCTCGGACAGCAGCACGTCCAGCGAGGTGCGGGCCACCGCCTCGGAGGAGAGCAGCGAACCCTCGGGTTCCTGGCCGAAGGCCTTGGTGCGCATGGGCGTCGCGGTGCGCTCCGGGTTGACGCAGTTGACGCGGATGCCGTCACCGGCCCACTCGTCGGACAGGGCCTGGGTGAGGTTCACCATGGCGGCCTTGGTCGAGGAGTAGAGGCTGTACTCGGCGCGGCCGCGTGTGTAGCTGCTGGAGGTGTACAGCAGCAGCTGGCCCTTGGTCTCCGCCAGGTACTTGTACGCGGAACGAGCGATCTGCACCGGGGCCAGGTAGTTGACCTTCAGCGCTTCCTCGATGGTCGCATTGTCGGTCTCGGCCAGCTTGCCGATGCGCAGCACGCCCGCGGTGTTGACGACGTAGTCGATGCGGCCGGTCTCCGCGTACGCCTTGGACAGCGCGTCGTCGACCTCCTCCGGGTTCTCCACGTGGGTACCGGTGGTGGAGCGGCCGAGCGCGTACACCTTGGAGCCGTAGGACTCGGCGAGTTCGGCGATGTCCTTGCCGATGCCGTACGAGCCGCCGAAGATCACGACGGTCTTGCCGGTGAGCAGCTCGCGGTAGGCCTGCTCGCTCACCTGCTCGGGCGCGGCCGTGGAGGCGAGCTGGAACAGCTTGTCGGCGATGAAGACGTCGACCGGCTGGGTGACCTTCATGTTGTACTCGTCGCCCGCGACGACATGGATCGGCACGTCCGGCAGGTACTTCAGCACGACGGAGCAGTCGTCCGTGGCCTGGAAGTTGGGGTCGCCCGCCGCGACCTCGTAGGCCCTGCGGATGGTGGACAGCTTGAAGGCCTGCGGGGTCTGGCCGCGGCGCAGCCGGGACCGGTCCGGGATCTCGGTGATGAACTCGCCGTCCTCGCCGTGCGTGCGCGTGACGATGATGGTGTCCGCGGACGGGATGGCGACGTCGACGGCCTGGTAGCGCTCGAGGGCGACCACGCAGTCGTCGATCACGCGCTGCGCGAGCAGCGGGCGCACGGCATCGTGGAACAGGACGTTGAGGTCCTCGCCCTCGGCCAGGCCCTCGCCGAGGGCCTCGATGGCGCGCTCGGTGGTCTCGTTCCGGGTCGAGCCCCCCTCGATGATCTTCTTGACCTTCTTGAACCCGGCCTTGGCGACGATCTTCTCGATGTCGGGCACGTATCCCGGCGCCATCAGCACGATGACGTCGTCGATCGAGTCGGCCTTCTCGAAGGTGGTCAGGGTGTGCTCGATGACTGCCTTGCCGGCGATCTTCAGCAGCTGCTTGGGGATCGAAAGACCCACACGCTGGCCGGTACCACCGGCCAGGATCACTGCGGTGGTACGGGGCTTGGCTATGTGCTGGGACACAGAGGACCTACCTTGGGGCGACAGGGAACGCGGAAATGGTCCCACTTGCGGTTACCGCTGTGCAAGGTGAGCGCTGTTCGCTGCATATGTGCGCGCCATCTGTCATTCACCTGGCACTGCTGGTGACGGTGGGACCACCTGCGTCGGCCGCGTCGGAATTGCTGTGAGTAACTGCACAGGGACGGCGCGGGGCGGCGCCGGATCGCCGAGGGGCCGTACGCCCATATGGGCGACGCGGTCAATCATCTCGGCGGTGGTCCAGGTGGCGGCCTCGACGGTCCACTGCGCGGTCGAGATCTTCACGTCCCGCGGCGTCGGGCTGCACCTGTTCTTCATATGCATGCCCGCGCCGTTATGAACGAGCCTGGAATGCAGCCGGTCAAGCAGTCCATTGCCCCGGATTTCGGTATTGGGATTCCGGGGAGACACATTGCTTCCGCAGCGACAGTTTGCGCGGCCGGTCAGACCAGCCGCACGCCGGGTTCGCCCGATTCCACCCGCAGCCGCGCCAGCGTGCTGGGCGCGGCGGTCGGCCGGAGGACCGTGTCCACCACCCTCACCTGCGCGTCGATGCCGTCGCGGTCGATGTCGAAGAGGTGGTAGCCGCGGTGGGCGTCGATCAGCTTCCAGTGCGGGTTGTCCGGCATCCGCCGGTCCCACTCGGCGTGGAAGGCGGCCTGGTCCTGGTCTCCGTTGCTGGAGATGGACGTCCCGACGAACTCGGCGCCGACGACCTCGGACTCCGGGTCGTCGTAGTCGGTCCTGAGGTCGCTGATCATCGTGAAGTGGCGGTCGCCGCTGAGCACCACCGGGTTGCGGATGTCGGCGAAGTCCTCCAGCAGGGCATTGCGCTCCACCTGGTAGCCGTCCCAGGCGTCGTAGTACCAGAGCTTCCCCTCGCCGATCTGCAGATCGGTCTCGGCCATCATGATCTGCGAGGCGATCAGGTTCCAGCGGGCCGGGGAGTCCTGCAGCCCGTCCAGGAGCCACTCCTTCTGCCGGGCGCCGAGCATGGTGAGCGACGGGTTCTCGGCGGCCGCCTGGCCGGTCACCTGGTCACTGCGGAACTGCCGGGTGTCCAGGACGTTCAGGCGGACGAGGCGGCCGAACTCCAGCCGCCGGTACATCTGGATGTGCGGGCCGTTCGGGATCGCCGAGGCACGGACCGGCATGTGCTCGTAGTACGCCTGGAAGGCCGCCGTCAGCCGGGCCACGAACGCGTCGTGCGGCTGCTTGTCGGGGTCCTGCGGGATCTCCCCGGCCCAGTCGTTGTCGACCTCGTGGTCGTCGAAGGTGACCACCCAGGGCGTGCTCGCGTGCACCGCCGCGAGATCGGGGTCGGTCTTGTACTGCGCGTACCGGTTGCGGTACTGCTCCAGGGTGTACGGCTCTCCCGTGCCCTCGTGCCTGCGCACGGCCGTGGCCGACGGGGCGGACTCGTAGATGTAGTCGCCGACGAAGAGGACGAAGTCGGGGTCCTGGTCGAGCATGTCGGCGTACGGCGTGAAATAGCCGTGCTGCCAGTTCTGGCAGGAGGCGAGCGCGACGCGCAGCGAGCCGCCCCTGCTGTGCGGGTGCGGGGCCGTGCGGGTGCGGCCGGTGGGCGAGATCTGGCCGCTGGTGCGGAAGCGGTACCAGTACGTGCGGTCCGGGCGAAGGCCCCGTACGTCCACGTGAACGCTGTGCCCGTACTCGGGCCGGGCCTGGGCGACACCCCGGCGCACGGGCTTTCTGAACCGGTCGTCCTCCGCGAGCTCCCACTCCACCGGGACCACGGTGTCGGGCATGCCTCCGCCGTTCAGGGGGTCGGGGGCGAGCCGGGTCCACAGCACGATGCCGTCGTGCAGCGGGTCGCCGGAGGCGATGCCGAGGCTGAACACGCCGTCGGGCAGGGTGGCTTCGGCCGCGCGGGCCGTGGCCGGCAGCCAGAGCTGGGCGGACGCGGCGGCGCCGAGGACGGCGGCACCGGCGGTCAGAAAGCGGCGTCGGTCGGGCGAGATTGCTCCGGTCATCGCGAACTCCCCTGTCTCGCAAGCCTGGACACGTGAAAGCTCACGCAGCCGGGCGGTCCACCCGCTGAACAGAGGCCTTCGCGTGCATGACAAATGGGCAGACAACAGAAGGCCCGTTGCGACACGGGAACAACACGACAACGTGATTTTGCCGCAACGGGCCCTACATGCCGTCAATTGACACCGGGCAGGGGGCTGTTCAGTGAGCGAAGTTCAAGCCGAGTTCGGCGTCGGCCGCGCCCGAGCCGGCACCGTCGAAGACGTTTTCGCCCGGTGAACCGACGGAGAGCTCGGCGCGTGAACTCAGCCGGTGCCTTCAGCGGGTGAACTCGCTTCCGAGCCGCGCGAGTTCGGGGTCGGTACCGAGCGCCTTGGCGCCGAAGGAGAGGGAGCCGGTGGTGGTGACCCCGGAGGCAGTGGAACGGAATCCCCATACCGAACCGGCATTCGAGTTCTCACCGGGCGCGCCGACGACCAGATCCGCACGGCCGATGGGGGTCCCCCCGCTCGAGCGAAGTCGAGAGTGGGGGAGGTCGCCGTCGAGGAGGGTGACCGCCCCGCCGAAGTGGTCCGCGCGCTCGGCCGTGCCGGGTACGCCCGCCGTGTTCTGGCTGAACACCTTCGTACCGGCGCCGGTCGGCCCGGACGCGCTGCCGGGAACGACGGCGACCGTCCCCGCATCGGTCACACCGGAGAAGTCCTCACCGGGAATGCCGACCGCGATGTCGGCGTAACCGTCGCCGTTCACGTCACCGACCGCGACGTCCGTACCGAAGAGATCACCGGACTCCGTCGCCCCCGGCACGCCGGGCGTGTCCTGGTCGATCGTGCGCGGGTCGGCGGCCTGCGGCCCCTGTGCCGTACCGAGCACAATGCCGATCCGCTCGCCGTACTCGCTCGGGTCGGGCGTGCCGTCGCCGGAGTACGCGACCCGGGGCCGCCCGAAGACGAGATCGTCCCGTCCGTCGCCGTTGACGTCACCGAGCGCGATGCTCTCACCGCCCTCGATCTCCCGTCCCTCGCCGTCCTTCAGATGCACCGGCGAGGCGAGACCGTTCCGGGTGCCGTGCAGGTAGAGGAGGGTGTGCCCGACATTCTGGTCGCCCGGGTCGTCGAAGTCGTACGGCCCGGTCAGCACGACCACGTCGCCGATGCCGTCCCCGTCGACGTCCCCGCTGGCCACGTCCAGCACCTGCACATCGGCGTCGGTGAACGAGATGTCCTGGCTGCGGGCGGGCACTCCGGTCCGGCTGAACGGCCCCGACTCCAGCGACGAGGGCCCCGCCAGGTCGGCGTGCCCGTCCCCGTCGAAGTCACCGGCGACGACCCGCGCGAAACCGTCGGTGAGCGCGCCCGGCAGAATCGTCCCGCCGGAAAGCCCGCGCTTCCCGCCCCACAGCACGGTCACACTGCCGTGCCGGGCCACCCCGCCCTGCGTCCACTGCTCCCCCGCCGCCGGGACCACGAGATCGGTGTAGCCGTCGCCGTCCAGGTCACCGGCGGTGAGATGCGCCCCGAAGTGGTCGCCCGCCTCGGGGGTGCCGGGGACACCCGGCGTCGCCTGGGTGAAGACCTGCCTGCTCGCAAGGTTCAGCCCATGGGCCGACCCGTACACGACGGCGACATAGCCGGCGGCCTTCTTACCGCCGACCGTGGCGCCCGGCGCCCCGGTGGCGAGGTCCTCGTACCCGTCACCGTTGAAGTCCTGCCGGACACTCTTCGACGCGGCGGGCTGTGCATGGGCGAGCGGCGAGACCACACCGGTCGCGGCGAGCAGAGCGATCGCGACCGCGACGGCACGCCGCGTTCTGGGTACTGCAACGGACTCGGACACGTCGACTCCGGGAATCTGAAGGACAGTTGACCGCGGTGAGGCTCAAGATCCTCTTCCGCGCTGCCCAGTACGACTCCCCACGGGCCGAGAGGGTTGCCCCACCCAGCCCGTCCGGCGTTTGAGTACGAGGCCGTTCGGGCCGAAAGCGGGGGTGGGGGGGGGGGGGGGCGGCCCCGCCCCCCCCCACACCCCCGCCC